>CAYZZW010000013.1:0-58426 GCA_964482955.1 uncultured Treponemataceae bacterium
ATCTCATTATGGTACACATAGTATAGTTGTACATTTGTTCGTATGAATTTTATTAAGCATTACTTTTTCTCTAAATACATATAAATACAACTGCTTATATGCGGTTTTAAATACATTTCTTAATATTATCACAAGGGAAATCTTCTTCATTCATTTATTGATTTTTTTAGTTATGAACAATACATTATAAATTATCTCATTGATTTTAAACATTTTTACTGTTTCGGAACTGAGCGATATTTTCCTGTTAAAATTTTTCGAATGCTTCTCCAAAAATTTGTTTTGAAGTTTTTCTGGTGTGGCATAATACGTCTAAAAAAAGGAAATTTTCGTAAATAAATCAACCATACAAATAGTTTGTCAAAAAACTTGAGATCTCGCCATTGCTTTGTTTTTTTAACAAGAATCCACTGTTTTTCTTTATAACACAATTGATTTGAAACCACCCTATTTGTAAAATTGTTCTTTCTATCACTTTTCTGAAAATCGGGATTCGGAACCATCCAATCCTCACCATATACATTTGCTAGCTTTGTAGAAGGATCATTTGGAATGATAATATCATGACCGTAGAATTTTCGTTTCTGTAGCGGTAAAATTATATCTTTGGATCCCATATAACCAACAAAAGTTGGTCTATATAGCATTCCATCTTGATGCCAAGAAGGCATAACATCGATACGATCACGTTCATCTACCTTCCACCTGAAATAGTTCTTGACTAACGAGTAATCATACCTTATGAAATATAGATCTTCGCCGGAATCCATGAGCGTGTCGACGATATCTATCAGCTCCGCCCTCACGTCCTTCACATTATTATATTTAGAGAAATAGGATACGTCCATATCCTTGTCGTTAGCGAGGAAATCATTTTCTCGCACGTAACCGAGTAAGGTTCCCCCGATGAAGTACAACGAGTATCCGAAACGCTTTTCGAACAGCGCATTCATCCGCTCGTAAGCATCGAGGAACACGTGTGCTTTATCCCTAATCCTCGAACCCGTTTCATCCATGATCGACTCCTTGATTATATTCCTCATACAGCTCAAGAATCTTCCTAATTTTCGTACTTGATGTCTGTTTGGTGTACGGAAAATAGCGGATTTCCACACCTATGGCAGAAAAATCTTTTTCTAATTGAACCCATTTTGGACTACCGCGCCAATCATCGCCTACGAACATTCGGTTAAAATGGAGGTTATTCCATGCTTCCATCTTATCGTAGTTTCCTTGAGGCACCACCAAATCAACATACTTGAGACTTTCCACGATCTCCATACGTTCTACTAGCGGAATAATCGGCCGTTTTCCTTTTTCCTGTTCGGACAACTCATCGGTAGTAACACCGACTATAAGGTAATCACAATCGAGCCGCGCGTTGCGCAAAATATTCAAGTGTCCAACATGAAATAAGTCGAAAACACCTGTTGTATAACCAATAATCTTCATTGGAAAATGCACTCCTTTCAATTTAGATGCTACCCTTACCGAGGACATCCAATAACAATATGCTTTTTTTTTACATTCTAGTATATTTGGATCTAACTAGTACTATATAATATTGAAAAATACTAACAGTCATAATAGTATATCATTGATCGCGTAGGAGAACCGCATGCCGACGCTCGAACCGTCTCCGAACAGCTCCCTGAAATCCGGCAGGTCTCGCGGCGTGGAGATGATCAGCACGTCCCGAATGCCCGCGAGCATGAGCGTCGACAGGGGATAGTAGATCATCGGTTTGTCGAAGACCGGCAGGATTTGCTTGGAGATCGCCTTGGTCGCGGGGAACAGGCGGGTGGCGGTCCCGCCCGCGAGGATGATTCCTTTCATTATGGACACTCCTGACGTACTTCGATGCTCCCGTCGTTTTCCCGAACGTTCACGTCGCCGAACTTTCCGAGCATTTTACGATATATGTCCATCAGCTCCTTGACCTCGTCGACGGCGATGAAACCGAACTTCTGACCCCTATAGGACCTGGACTTCTTGCGCGCCGGAACTACCGAGCCGTCGGCCGACCGCGGCTCGGCGTTCGTACCCTTCGTTTTATCCTGCTTCATGAACAACGAAAGAAACCGACCCGCGCGCGCCATGAGGCCGTCCATCGGCGCAGGGGCGTAAAGGGCGGCAATCTCGTCCGCTATACGCTCCGTAGCGAGCGGCCCCTTCAAGGCCGAGATGTACTCATCGAGCAGCCCGGGAACCTCCTGGTGGATCGGACTCTTCCGGACGAGCTCGATGACCTCTTCTTCGGAGTACGCCTTGGCGCTCGCGTCGTTGGGAAGCTCGTGTTCGAAGCGAAGATCCTCGTACGGCATGTAGGCGATGGACTTCAGGTTCAACAGGGCGGCGATGAGCCCCGACGTGCAGGAGTTGTGGATCACCGCCCGGGCGGCCATGATCCAGGCTTCGAGTTCGCCTTCGAAGACCACCTGGATATTGGGCAAGCCCGCCATGGCGGCTTTCCAGCTCTCGTGGTTCTCGCTCGGGTGCGGGCGCACGACGATCTTGAGCTCGGGAGACTCCCGGCCAAGCCGGAGAACCAGCTCCTTGAGCCTCTCGAAAACCTTGGCCTTGTACGCCAGGTTCGCCCGGTGGTACTCCTCGTCTTCGGGACAGGTGATGAAACCCTGGCGGCGAAGCAGCCGGACATACCCCTCTACGGGGGAGGATTCCGACCCGCGCACGTAGAAGTGGTTGTTCCAGGCGAAGTTGGAGGCGATGAGGATGAAGTCGCCGTAGGACGCCTTGATGGCCTCGGCTCGCTCCCGGTAGATGCTCCGGAGCTCGGGACGAAGCAAATCCATGCGCGGATTCCCCGTCTCCCGTATCCTCGAGCCTCCCCCGACCTGGCGCACGAGCTCGGTCTGCTTGCGACCCCACGTCAGGAAGAGATCCATCATCCCCAGGGACTCCGCATTGAGGCGCTTGAGGTAGATCCCGGGATGCGCCCACACGATGCCTTCCTCGTCGAGGCACGCGATCTTCACGCGGAGCCGCTTGAGCTTCCTGAAGAACGGAATCCGGTTCGCGAACGTGTTCCTGTCCACGAAGAGCCACGCACCGTGCCGGAGCGCTTCCTTGGCGCTCCGGTCGTTGGTGAACACGACCCGGAAGCCCCGCTCGGCGAGCTGGCAGGCGAGCAGGACCTTCCCGGGGAACTCCCTCACCTTCGTCTCGATGCTGAGCAGGATTGCCCGATCGGTCTTTCCCTTGTCCTTCATCCCGGCTCCTACCAGTCCTCGATGATCGTCTTGCGGTCGATATAGTCCTGCTTCGCGATAGTCTCGTCCTCGTAGAAGGAATCGTCCTTGATGTGGGTCGTGGAGATCTCCTCGAAGATGGCGCCATTCTCGCTCGAGAAAGCGTGCGGCGCGTTCCGCTCAACGAGGACAGTCTCGCCCAGGCCGATTTTCCGGTCGGTCTCCTCGAGTTTCACACGAAGATCGCCCCAGAGGAGCTGGAAGGTCTCTTCCTTCTTCTTGTGGTAATGCATCGGGTGCTTCTGTCCCGGGAAGACCACGATCAGCTTCTTGCAATACTCGCGGTTGATGACGTTCACGATGAGGGCGCCGTATTCCCGGAACCGCTCAAGCCCGTAGTGATGGGACAGTTCGATGGTATTCTCGGGCGTCAGCCTGATGCCCGCCTCGTAGAGCATGCCCTTCGCGTCGTGGATCAGGTCCCGGATGAAGCCCACCGTGTCAGTCGCGTCGGAATGCTCGCGGACGGGCTCGCCCGGGGCGTAGTTCCGCGAAGCCGCGAGCTTCACGCGGTACCGGCCGAACTCTCCGCTCGTCGTCTGGTTCTCGAGGCACGGCATCGCGAAGAAGACGTCATCCCGCGCGATCGCCGCGCCTTTCTCGATGGCCTTCCGGGCGAAGACGCCCCGCTTCAACGAGAGCAGCGACTCGCTCTCCTCGGCGCTGACGGCCTTGGATTCGCTGCCACAGATCGCCTTGGCCCGCAGGGCGGCCTCTACCCAGATCGCGACCTGGGCGGGATTCATGGAGTAGGCGTTCAGCTTGATCGTGTCGGTCTCGACGCCGACATGGCGCTCGAGGATCCTCGCCCGCTTGGCGACGGCCACCGATACCACGTCGTTGTTGTCGGGCGCCTCGTGACCCGAGAAGCCGATCGGCACCTCCGGGTAACGGCTGCGCAGCCGGTCGATGAAGGCGAGGTTCAGGGATTCGTTGGGCGAGGGATAGAGGGCGACGCAGTGGAGAAGGGCGAACTCGGTCTTCTTGTGGCTGAAGAAACTCACGAGCGAATCTATCGCCCTGATGTCCAAGCCGCCGGTGGAGACGATCACCGGCTTTTTCGCCTGGGCGACCCTGTCGATGAGCGGCCAATCATCCGCGCTGCAGCTCGCGATCTTGATGATGTCGAGCCCCTGGGACACGCAGCGATCCACTGACGGCTCGTCGAACGGCGTAGACATGCTCTTGAGGCCGCGTGCCTTCACGCGCTCCAGCATCGCGTCGAAATCCTCGTCGGAGAGCCTGGCGCTCAGGAAGCGGGGAATGTGCTTGACGTCCGTCCGCTTCTGGTAATCGGGGTGGATGAAGCTGTCGAGCTGCCTGTATTGGAACTTGACCGCGGCGTTGATGCCGTACTTGTCCCGGATCTTGGCCATCTCGTCGATGATGCGGAAGCCGTGCTCGAGGTTGCCCTGATGGTTGTTGGCCATCTCGAAAATAAACAAGTCGTCGAATGCGCTCTTCATGGTTCGCTACTCTCCCTTCGACATGGCCGTCAGGTCGGCCATCGATATCATGCGATCGTCTATATAAAAATCCGCCGCCGGCTTCCCGAAGCGCAGCTCGCCGTACTTGACGCCCCAATCGCGAAGCTGCTTCCTCGTGACGTCGCTCCAATCCTGGCCGGTCACGAATCCCCTCGCCGTGTGGAGGTAAATCCGGTTGCCGAGCTCGAACAGCCGGTTCACGATCGCGATGGTTTCGACGATCGGTTTGGCCTTCGCGTAGTCGTTGTCCGGCGTCAGGGTCGCTATCACCCCGTCTATGTCGAAGCAGAATGTCTTGTCCTGGGGCAAGCCCCCCTCCCGGTTCATCGCCCTCGCGGCGTTCTCGAACTGCTCCGCTGTGTCGATGTCGTAGAAGGTTTCCATGACATAGCCGTATATCGAATCCCCGGTCATGGAATTCTTCTCCATGATGGTCGAAGACCGCACGACGTCCACGGAGGCGTTCTGGATGTATACCATAGGCAAACCCTGCCTTGGCAGGTTGTACGCTTCCTTGAGTCCGCACTCGACGGCCGGCCGCATCCGGCCTCCGTCGCCCATGAACCACATTTTGAAGGGGGTTTCCTGGGACTTGCTGACCGAGCGTACTGAATCGATACCCGGATCATCGGCAAGGATGCGTATCATGCGGTCTATGATTCCCGGTTCACGGATCGGGCAGGTCGGCCGCAGGTGGACGCATATCTCCGGCAGCCGGCCTTCCGTCCGTCGGAGGTACTCCAGGGCATGGCGAAAGACCTCGAGGTCGGTCGCGGCGTCGCCGGAAATCTCCGCGGGGCGGAGGAACGGGGTTTCGGCCCCGTACGACCTCGCTATCTCCGCGTAGTACTCGCTGTCCGTACTCACGATCACCCGATCGACGAGGGCGGACTCCTTGGCATGCCCGATGGAGTGCGCGATGAGCGGTTTACCGCCCATGCTCATGATGTTCTTGTCTTTAATCGACTTCGACCCGCTCCTCGCGGGGATGAGGGCGATGACTTCTTTGTCTCCGATCACCAAACGCTCCCGTTACTTGTTTTAAACATCTTCTAATGTCTATTGCGGAATGATTATATTATTATTATTTCCAATTTTCGTATGTTTATACAATAGCTTTACAGTTGTCGCATCTGTAACCGTCGGATTGTTCTTATTGGATGAGAAATAAAACGGAATCCCTTCCCTAAAACATTGAAAACTATACATTGAACCTGCGCATATATCAATAACTCTCTTATTCCAATGCAAGTGTATCCTTTGCATAAAGAATAATACTCTAATACTTTTTCTTTGTTTTTAAAGCGCCATGCTAAACGTAAACCCTTTTTTGCGTATTTTATATTTACTTTTCTGATGTACATTTCTTTTTCTTTAAGTTCACATATACTTTTGATAGTTTCTATTAATATCTCTTCATGCAATTTCATTCTATTTATTTTTTGCTCTAATCCGTTTGGCGAGTGAGAATGACTATTTTTTCTTTCAACTATATCACTAAGTATTTTTTCAATATAGCCACATTTCTCATAGTACGCCAAAGGAACTAGCATTTGCCAATTTTGCCCACCTCGGCTTTCAAAAATTTTTCTTGTAGGGATAGAACGTAAAAACGCCGATTTCCTCACTAAAAATCCACAATTGGCACAATGGGCATTCCTCTCTAATATCAAATCCTCAAATAGAGTATCTTTCTTATTTCTTTGAACTTTTCTACTTAGTACTCCAAGCTCTCTAAAAGTATCTTCTTCTACGATTCTAGAAGAACTGCTGACAAAACCAAATTCTTTATGATCAATTAAAAATTGCATTTTTGTACTAACATTGTCGGGGTGAATTACATCATCGGAGTCCATCCACATGAAGTACTCCCCAGTGAACAACTTAAGTCCCTGATTTAATGCGACTGCTTGACCCTGATTTTTTTGGTAGAAATAAATCAACTTGCATTTTCTTTCTAAGAACTTTTTCTTATATTTTTCAACAATAACGGCCGTCTGATCCGTTGATCCATCATCAACAAATATTAATTCTAATTTTGGATATGTTTGACCAAGAATTGCGAGGAAAAAGCGATCAAGAAATTTTCCACCATTATAACATGGTGTTATTATACTTACTAATGGATTTATTGAATCCTTGTTTTCAATATCTGATCTGCAATTGTAAAAATCAAGTTGGTTTCTATCCATTTCTTTCATAACTACTTATTACCTCCCCTATTAAAAAAAATATTAATTATTTTTTTAACTACTTTTTTTGCAAAATTAAAAATACCAGAACTCTTCTTTTTCTTTTGTCTAAAATATTCATTAAAATAATCATATTCTGATATTTTTTTTACAATTGACATATTTAGTGCTTCTTGGATAAACATTTTTGATTCATTTACTTTTATCAATAATGCCTTTTCAATTTCAGAATAATCAATTGTTTCATATATCTGCTTATGTTTTATATCTTCAATAGTATTTACAAAATGATTGCGGGGTAATTCTAACTCTAAAAATAGATCCTCTATTCTCGCAACTCCGCCCATTTCATTTGCAATGCAAATAAAATTTTTTCTATAAATAATTGAAAATACGGAACCATGAAATGAATCCGTAATAATCGTTCTAGATTTACTAATTAAGCCAAGCCACTCTCCGAAGTTCCTGTTTTCTCCTTTTTCATTAAACATAATATCAATTACCGGAATTTCACATTGGATTTTTTTAATTATCTCTGTCTGATATATTCGTTTATGCAGGTCTTTGTTTAAAATCATAAAACCAACATAATCACTTTCAGGAAGATAAGGCTTATAATCATGAATAATATTATCATAATCCGTTGCTTTTAGTAGCATAGTTGGGTCAAGTACCTTTATAGCATGCGCACCAGCCTCTGCACAAATTGAAACAGCACTTCTTTCTCTCACGGAAATAGAATCAAATCTAGAAAGAAGAAATCTGAGTCTGGCTATATTAATATTCCTACTTTCCAGGGCTTCTATTCCGAAACTCGCGGCATATGAAATAATTCGTTTTTTTCCACTAACCCATTTCAGAAAATAATTATAATCATCATGCCAGCGCCAAACTTGATCACTTCCAGTAATAAAATTTGTATATTGACTGTTTAACTTTTCAAGATCGCTTATATCCTCACATTTATTAGTAAGCGAGAGATACTTGTTTAAAAAATCTCCAAAAACAGTCCCATTTTGCTGTCTTTTTTTTGATCGGATTGGTAAGTAGTTGACTATGTAAGGTTCATACCCTAGAGAATCTAGTATTTTTGACATTGAATATGGAACCATTAACGCTCCATAATTAAAAGTAGAGTAATGAAAGTTCATTATTGCTACTTTCTTATCTACACTTGAAATAGTTCCAGAAAGACAATCAGTTACTATTTGACGAAATTTTCTATTTGTATTTAGAAATTGAGAAAAGAATAGCGATCTTAGAGGATGCGCTGTCATACATTTTTTTATTATCGGATTTGATTTCAGTGCTTGGCTAATACAAATTTTTTTGTAGAATATCCGATTTCTAATACTTTTAAACATCTTTTTACCTTTAAATGAATTTAACAATACAAGTGACGTCCCATTAGGATTTTCGAGCTTTCTATTTATTTTTTCAACTCGCCAAAAATCCCCAAGGGAAATATCAGCGACTCTAGGTAGTTTATTGTAAAAGCATTTACTGCAACACGGTCGAGAAAAAAGATCTTTTAAAAATCCGCGCATATAAATATTTCGTTTATGCGGTTCGATAATTTCGCCAATTTTATTGATTAATCTGATGGAATAGTTTTTCCAACCATATTTCTTATTCCTAAATTCAATACTTGAAAAACTATCTCCCATAGACTCCTCTTTGATGTATCGTTCAAATACCTTTTTTGATGGCACACTATGGCATAGTAAATCTACTGTTATTAGATTGCGATATTCCCCGCCCAATAATTTGTGCATCCCTGCAACTTGACAAGGAGTTCCTGTGAATAGGACTGTTTTCCCACTCTTTACCAATAGAAGTATTTTCTTCGGGATTTGTCCCATTTCGCTTTGAACATACTTTGAACCAAGAAGCAAGTTTAAATCTTCTTTTCTTTCGACTATTTGATGAACTAGTTTACTGTTCTCAAAACCAGCACCACATACCACGCCTCCTTTTTCTAAAATTGTCTCTGCTAAAATTGAAAAAATACCACCAGATGAACTTTTAGCGACTATTTCTTTTTCCATAGCCCACGCAGCATAAACTCGAGGTCGCTTGCCCACTCTAAAACTTCCTCCTTGCGCTGGACAAGCTTTATTACATAAGTCGCACTTTGTACACTTTTTACTACATACAGATGGGTATGCGAATCCTTCTTCATCATCATTCATGGAAATCGCATTGGCGGGACAAATATTTACGCATGCAGCGCAACCAGTACAATCTCCTTTTTCAGTATTAAGCATAAGCCCCCCTACCTATATTTTCTCTTTATCAACGAGATATTACCGCCACATTCTAATGAATATTGATGCAGGATACAATCTTTATATTTAAAAGTAACCTTGAATACTCAACATAAAAATTAGATTAATCTATACAAATTAGCTCACTCCTCGATCCTGCTCATCTTCCTGAACTGGTCATTGCGTTCCATGAGTTCCTGGTAGGTCCCTTGGTCTACCACGCGGCCCTTGTCCATCATGTAGATCACGTCCGCGCGTATGAGGGTCGTCAACCGGTGGGCGATGATGATGATGGTCTTCTTGCCGCCCAGCCGGTCGATCGCTTCCATGATGACGCCCTCGGTAACGCCGTCAAGAGCGCTCGTCGCCTCGTCCAGGACGAGTACCGCGGGGTCGCTGTACAGGGCGCGGGCGATGCCGAGCCGCTGCTTCTGGCCGCCCGAAAGCCGGAGGCCGCGTTCCTTGACGGAGGTGGCGTAGCCCTCGGGCAGCTCCGTCTCGATGAAGTAGGCCAGGTTGGCGGTCTCGGCCGCCTTCTTGACGGCTTCCTGGTCTATCATCTTCTCGGGCACGCCGAAGGCGATGTTCGCGGTCACGCTGTCGTCGGAAAGGTAGATCGACTGCGGTACGTACCCGAGGTTCGCCTGCCACTCGCGGAGATTGGCGTCGGTGACCGGCACGCCGTCCACGAGGATCTCCCCCCGCTGGGGGCGGAGGAGTCCGAGGATGATGTCCACCAGGGTAGTCTTCCCGCAGCCGGTGGCCCCGACGAGGCCGACGGTGGTGTTGTGCCTGATCTTGATCGTCTGGTCACGTATGACGTCCCGCTCGCTTTTGGGATAGGAAAAAGCGATGTCGCGCAGCTCGAGTTCCTGCTGGAACGGGAGAGGGCGCACGTCGAGATAGGACTTGTCGAGCAGCTTGACGTGTTCCTCGCCCTGGAGGCTTTCGATCATCAGCTCCACCGTCGATTGGTAGGCTCGGAGCTTGCTGAAGTGAGCGAACAGGTCCTTGAACCGGGGAAGGAGCTTCGTCGCGGCCATTCCGTAGACGCCGATGACGGGAATGTAGGAGGAAAAGTCGCGCGGGCTCATGAGCAAGATGGTGACGATGGCGATCACGCCCGCGTTGACGATGGCGTTGAGGATGTAATTCGGTATCTTCCCGAAGATCTCGATCTTGATCGTCGACTTCGTGGTCTTGTTCGAAGGCTTGACGTAGCGCTCGAGGAAATATCGCTCCTTGCCGAGGAGCTTCACGTCCTTGATGCCTTGGAGCGATTCCTGCACCGCCTTGAAACGGAGTTTATTGGAATCGAGGCGGATCATCCCGAGGCGCACGAGGCGGCGCTTGATCAGGAAATAGATTCCGCCGTAGGTGAGGCCGATTGCGGCCGCGCAGACGAGGGCCGCGCGCGGATCCACGGCAATCAAGAACGCGATCAGGCTCACGCCCACGATGCTGTCCGTCACCAGTTCGAGCAGGGGCGTGATGTAACCGGTAACCACTTGTTGCGCTTCCCCGAGCACGTTGCGCGAGAGAGCCGAGCTGTTTTCGTCGAGGAAGAAGACATACGGCTTGGAGAGGTAGTTCCCGAGAAGCCGGCAGGAAAGGCTATTCCCGACCCAGTTTCCGAACCTGCTCTTCCACATCATGACGAAGATGTGGAAGACGTTCTGGACAACCAGGATGCCCGCGACGCCGAAACCGAGCACGGCGAGGAAGGTCTTGGTGTCCTGAATGCCGAAGAAATCCCTCAGGTTCCTGAGAATTTCCGTGGACTCGATAAGTCCCGGATTCGTGGCCACCCCGAGGAAGGGAAGCATGGACCCGACGCCGACGATCTCGATGAAGCCCATCATGAGGATCAGCCCGAGCAAGATAAGCATCCGCCGTTTCTCGACCGGCTGCAGGATGAGCCAGAGCTTCTTGACGCCGGAGAGCAGGTTTCCCTCGGTCTTCCGCATGTTCAGCCGGCGGCTGTAGACTTTTATCCTCATCGCATGTTTCCTTTTTCGGCCGTGGCCATGCCCAGTTCCGCCAGGATGCGTCGGTAGAGGTCTTGGATGTCGGTGTTGGTCAGCTTTACCGGATGGTTCGACAGGCGTTCCGCGTTCACGCCCTCGGCGAGCTCTTCCACGGCCGCCTCGCCCTCGCCGTCGGCGGCCGTCCGGCTCGCCTCGTCCATGCGGGAGAGGGCCTCGGTCCGGAACGCCCTGAAGGCGACGGGAAAGCGCGGACCGTAGGCGGCGAAGGCTTCGTCCAGGTAGCCAGGAGTGTCGAAGTACCGATATTTCCCTTCCATCAGCTCGATGAGCGGTCCGATGGATAGCATGACGGCCAAACCGTGCTGGATCCGGTAGCGCGACGTGATCCCGTAGCTCATCGCGTGGGCCGCGGTCGTCTTGGAGATGTCGATGGCGCGGCCGGACAGGTTGGCGGCGTTCAGCATCGCCTCGCGCGCGGCCAAGTTGGACGGTTCGTCCACCGCGGTGAACAGGTTGCCCAGTAGCGCGGGTAATGCCTCTTTCGAATACGCGCGGGATTCCTCGGTCGCGCCCTTGCTCCAGAAGGATTCCACGGCCTGGCATACGGCGTCGCAGCCGCTGGCCAGGGTAAGCGATCGGGGGCAGGTAAGCGTCAGCTCCGGATCGAGGAACACTTCGTCCGGCTTGAGTCGCTGGTTCGCCAGTGAATGCTTCTTTCCATTCTTGTAATACACCGCGAAGTGCGTGGACTCGCTGCCTGAACCGGCGGAAGTCGGAGCCGCGAAATACGGCGGTTTTCCCGCGCCGGGTTCGAATCGGTTCGAAAGCACGTCCGCTTCGGTCGCGCCCGACGTGAAGGCGATGACCAGCTTGGCCGTGTCCATCACGCTGCCGCCGCCGATCGCCACGATCGAGTCGGCGCCTGCCTGTTCGTATTCGGCCAGGCAGGCGCCCACGGTCCGCTCGTCCGGGTTCGGGGCCACGTCGCCGAAAAATGCGGGCTCGATCCCCGTGCCAACGAACACTGCGCGCGCGCGTTCGGTCTCCACCGGCGAAGGTCCGTGGATCACGAACGGCTTCCGCGCTCCCCGCGCGGCCAGCGACGCGGGGAGGCTCCGGATGATCCCCGCTCCCGTTCGGAACGTCTGGGCCATGCCTACCGCCTTTCCATGAACGCGGCCTTGTTTTCGGCCGGGCTCGTCTTCGGCCGGCCCAGGTCCTTGCGGGCGCCGCCCTTCACGCGCACTTCCAGGAAGGCGGGTCCGTCGGTGCGCCCCAGGGCTTCGAGAGCCTCGAACAAGTCCTCGCGGGTCTCCGCGCGGATGGCCGTCTTGTATCCCAAGGCCAGGGCGAGGTCGGTGAAACTCAGCGAGTAGCCGATCGTGGGTTGGCCGCCCACCGAATCGTGGGCGCCGTTGTTGAACACGACGTGTCGGAACGAGGGCGGCACCATGCGGGTCGCGATCCCCAGGCTGCCCAGGTGCATGATCGCCGCGCCGTCGCCGTCGAGGCACCAGACGCGGTCGGCCGAAGCCGACGCCAGCCCGGCCGCGATCATGACGGCGTGCCCCATCGAACCGACCGTGAGGAAGTCGCGGCCGTGCCCCTGCCCCGCCGCGTCGCGCAGTTCGTAGATCTCGCGCGACGCCATGCCCGTCGTGGACACGATGCGGTCGGTCTTGGCGGCGTCGAGGATGAGCTTGATGGCTTCTTCGCGCGTCATGGCGTAGGCCGGCGCGCCCGAAGCTTTCATCGCGTACGGCGCGAAGCCACCCTTCCGCACGAGCAGGACGACCGGCCCGGACGTCCGTTTCGCCTCCGCCACGAGCGATTCGACCTGGCGCAGGGCTTCTTCCTGCGCCTCGGCCATGATCTCGTACCGGTAGCCGAGCGAGGAAACGAGGGCTTCCTGCACGCGGCCCTGCTTGACGTGCTGGGGTTCGTCGTGGACTCCTGGTTCGCCGCGCCAGCCGATCACCACGAGCATCGGGATGCCGTAGACGTCCGGATCCGCGAGCGACAGGAGCGGATTGATCGCGTTGCCGGTGCCGGAGTTCTGCATGTACACGAGCGGCACCGCGCCCGTGGCCAAATGGCGGCCCGCCGCCAAGCCGACGGCGCCGCCCTCGTTGGCGGCGATGACGTGGTTGCCCGCAGGGGCGTTTTCGGTGACGTAGGCGCACAGGTCCTTGAGGAGCGAATCGGGCACGCCGGTGAAGAAATCGACGCCGAGCGACCGCAGTTTTTCGACGAACGCCTTGGGTTCGACCATGCTCATTGCCCTCCGGGGATAAGGGTCAGGATTTCCTTGACCGACATGAGGTTGCCGCGGCACTCGAAGGCCCGCTGGTTGGTCAGGATCGATTTCGCCGTGTCGACCATCGCGGGGTACGCGCTGCGCAAAAGCTGGTTGGCGTAGATCACCACGTTCGCGCCGGCGGCGGCCAGCTCGCTCTCGTATATCGTGTCGTACGTCGTCGGCACGACCACGAGCGGCACGGTCTTCGGAAACTTCTTGTAGCCGGCGCAGAACGCCAGGATCTCGTCCGGCGTCTTTTCCTTCGAGTGGATCATGATGCCGTCGGCCCCGGCGGCGATGTAGCCCTTGGCCCGCGCCAGCGCGTCTTCCAGACCCTGCCCGAGAATGAGGCTCTCGATGCGCGCGATGATCATGAAATCCTCGGTCACTTGGGCTTTCTTGCCCTCGCGGATCTTGTGCGAGAATTCCTCGATCGTGTCCTGCTCCTGCGCCACTTCGGTGCCGAAGAGCGAGTTCTTCTTGAGGCCGATCTTGTCCTCGATGATGATCGCCGAAACGCCGAGGCGCTCGAGCGTGCGGACAGTGTAGATGAAGTGCTCGGGTCGCCCGCCCGTATCGCCGTCGAAGATGATCGGCTTGGTGGTCACTTCCATGAGATCGTTGATGTTCTGGATGCGGCTAGAGATGTCGACAGCTTCGATATCCGGCTTGCCGCGCACCGTCGAATCCGTGAGGCTCGACGCCCACATGCCGTCGAACTCGCGCGTCTTGCCGTTCACCTCGACTTTCACGCTCTCCGCGATGAGCCCGGTCAGGCCGTTGTGGGCCTCGATGATCCGGACGGTGTCTTTCGCGTTGATGAGACGCCGAAGCCGGGCGCGTCGAATATCCGGAGTGGTTCCGATTTCCTTCAAGGCGCGATTGAGCTGCGTGGACGAAATGCCGGCGGTATAACCCACCTCCACCAGCTGGCCGCCCCATTCGGCCAGGGTGTCGATCACCTGCTGGCGGGTTTGGCGCTGCACGCCTTCCTTCCAGTCGTCGCCGTGGACGACGAAATCCGGCTTGAGGCTTTCCAGGTTGGGCCGGTAATCGAGCGTGTCCTGCGGAAGGACGCCCTTGACGCCCTTGAGCGCCTCGACCACCACCTTGCGCTGTTCGTAGGACATGTACGGCAAACGCTTGTAGCTGGCGATGGCCTTGTCGGTCAGCAGGCCGACATACACGTCGCCGAGCTTCGCCGCTTCCTTCAAGATGTTCAGGTGTCCGGGATGGATGAGATCAGCGCTCATCCCCACGTATACTTTCTTGTTCTCGGGCATTCGTTCCTCCAAGCATCAGGCGGTTTTGACGGAAAACGATTGTTCGTATTCCGGTATGTTTCCTCGGGCAATAGCCCGCCTCACAATACTTCGGGCCGCTTCTTCTTGAGCGCGTCGACGACGTCCTTCACTTTCTGGCTCGAACCTCGCTTGGTTATCAGCAACCCGTCTGGCGTGTCGACGACGATGAGATCCTCGACGTCAACGAGCGCCACGACGCGCCCGTCGCCCAGCACCAGGTTGCCGCGTCCGCCCACCTCGACGACCTCCGCGGCGTTCCCGCGGAGCGCGTCCCCGGTTCCGGGCATCGCGTCGTAAAGCGCGTCGAAACTGCCCACGTCGGACCAACCGATGTCGCACGGTACGCAGGCGATCTTGCCGCTCTTTTCCATCACGGCGTAGTCGACGCTGATCGACGGTATCGCTTCCATGTCCGCGCGCGCGACGCGGAGCGGCTTCGTAGCGCCGGCGGCTCGTTCGTACGCGGTTTTCGACGCGATGAATATCTCTGGAGCCAAGGATTCGAGTTCTTTCAAAAATGTTCCGGCCTTGAAGCAGAACATGCCCGCGTTCCAGAAGTAACTGCCGGCTTCGACGTAGCGCCGCGCGGTCTCGGCGTCCGGTTTTTCGCGGAAGCTCTTCACGCGATCGCCGTCCAGCTCGATATAGCCGAACCCGGTTTCCGGGTAGCTCGGCTCGATGCCGAACACGACGATGTTCCCCGCCTCGGCCAGGCCGACGGCATTGCGAACGGCCGCGGCGTAGGCGGCTTCGTCCCCGATCAGGTGGTCGCTCGGCGTCACGAGCACGACTTCGTCCGGGTCGAATCCGAGGCACGCCAGCGCGATCGCGGGCGCCGTATTGCGTCCCACCGGCTCGACGAGCGCGCCGAATCCGCGGACGCCCAAGCCCTCGAGCTGGCTCACGGCCAGCGCGTATTGGTCCGCATTGGCCGCCACGAACAAGTCGCAGCCGAGGGCGCGGTTTCTCCGCACGGTTCGCTCGAACAGCGTACCGCCGTCCAAAATGCGCGCGAACTGTTTCGGCGTCGTCGCGCGGCTGAGCGGCCACAGGCGGCTGCCGATGCCGCCGCACAGGATCAGGTTCTTCACGCCGCTTTCGCCCTTCTACCCGCGCAGTTCTAAAAGCCGTTCGACGAGCGAACGCACTTCGGCCAGGATCTTCGCGTCGGCGATGACGAACTGCACCGCGTAGCCTTCGGGGAACTGTTTCGCGTCCGAAATGAGCCTGCGCGTCTTTTCCGACACATCCAAGGTCAGGAACAAGTCCTTCTCTTCCTTCTTGAGGGAAAAGCCGAGATGGAAATTGCCCTTGAGCGGCGTGATCCAGAAAAACGGCTTCTTGCGCCACTGGAAGCGCAGGGTCCAACCGTAGCGCCGGTTGTAGTACTTCCATTCGCTGGAACACCCGCTCGCGAAGGAGACGATGTCCTCGAACAGGGGATAGGCTTTCCCGAGCGCTTCCTTGAGCGTCGCGGCTTCGGGCAGGCGGTTGCGGTCGACGAATACGCGTTCTTCCATGAGTCCTCACATCCCCAGTTGTTCGATCACGCGCTCGAGCTCGGCCAGGTGGCCGGGAATCGAAGCGGCGTTCCCGCGCGTCTCGAGCGTCAGCCGGAGCACGGGTTCGGTGTTGGACGCGCGCGCGTTGAAACGCCAGTCCGCGAACTCGACGGAGAGGCCGTCGCCCGTGTCCAGGGTCGCGCCTTCAACGTCGACGTACGCGTCATACAGGCGCTCGACGGCCCCGCGTGGATCAGCCACTTTGTAGGTCTTGTCGCCCGAGCAGGGATACGCCGCCATCGCGGCGTCCACGAGTTGGGCCAAGGTTTTACCGGACTTCGACATGAGCTCCGCCACGAGGAGCCAGGGGATCATGCCGCTGTCGCAGAAGAAGAAGTCGCGGAAGAAATGGTGCGAACTGAGTTCGCCGCCGTAGGCCGCGTCTTCCTTCCGCATGCGCTCTTTCATGAAGACGTGTCCGGTGCGTTCTTTCAGCGGCACGCCGCCGACCGCCCTCACGCGCTCGACCGTGTTCCAGAGCAGACGGTGGTCGTGGACGATCTTCGTGCCGGGTTTCTTGGCGGCCATGGCCTCGCCGAGCAGGCCGACGAGGTAGTAACCGTCGACGAAGCGGCCGGAAGCGTCGAAGAGGAAGCAGCGGTCGAAGTCGCCGTCCCAGGCCACGCCGAAATCCGCGCCGCTTTTCCTCACGGCTTCCGACGTGCGCGCCTGGTTGGCGGCCTTGAGCGGATCGGGCACGCCGAGGGGGAAATTGCCGTCGGGCACCTCGCCCACGAACTCGAACGCGAACGGCAGGCGCTTTTCGAGGAGCCGCAGCGCGGGACCCGCCATGCCGTGCCCGGGATCGGCCAGGATCTTGAAGGGCTTCAGGCTGGGCGCGTCGACGAACTCCATGAGCTTGTCGATGTACGACGTCTTGTCGAAGTCTTCGCTGATCGATCCTTTGGACTTCGGCGTCCTGAAATGGCCGTGCACGGCGCGTTCGCCGATCGCGTTGAGTCCGCTTTCGGAGCCGACCGGACGCGAGCCTTCGCGCACGAGTTTCATGCCGTTGTAGCCCTTCGGGTTGTGGCTCGCGGTGATCATGACGCCGCCCGCGGCCTTTCGATGGGCGGTGTGGAAGTACACTTCCTCGGTGCCGCAGGCGCCGATGTCCACCACGTTCATCCCGCTTTCGACGAAGCCCTTCACGGTCGCGGAAGCCAGGACCGGGCTTTCGAGCCGCGCGTCACGTCCGACGACGACGAACCCGCCTTCCGGCAGTTCCTCGGCGAAAGCCCGCGCGATGCGGAACGCCTGGTCTTCGTCGAACTCGGCGGGAACCAAACCCCGGATATCGTTCGCCTTGAACGAGGCTGGCAGTTTTCCCATCGTCATCCTCCCGGAATCCGTGCTCGTGCCGAATGCTTATATATAGAAGAAACCGTTTCGCCCAAGGCGTCAGCGGGTTTTCGATTCCCGCGTTTTCCCGTCGCGCGCTCCGGTGACGATCTCGCGAAGCGATACAGCATCCGCCGTCCCGTTCGCGCGTTCGACGCCTTCGGCCAGCACGAGGAGCGGCTGGACCGTCAGGTCGAGCGAGAGCGCCTTGTCGATGTCGGCGCATTTCAGGAACATCACGCCGTGCCGTTCGCAGGCGAACTCGAGGATGAAGTCCAGATCGCTCGATCCGACGAGAAGCACGGACTTGTAGCCTTCCCGCTTCTTGGCGACGACGAGCCCCTCGATCAGGTCGCGGTATACGGAGACGTTCGTCGTCGTGCGCTTGAAATAACGGTAAGTCCGCTTCGCGATCTCGTTGACGCCCTCGGGCGTCAGCGCGTAGCTCACGGTGCGCGCGTTGGCGCGTCGCACGAGCAGCCACCCGCGTTCGCAAAAGCGCTTCAGGAGCACGTTCGTCATCCCGAGCGACACGCCTGCGTGCTTGGCGAGTTCGCGCTGGGTGACGGCGGCTTCGTCGTCGCGCTGGGAGCGGTAGATGTTTTCGAGCATCACGAGCTCGGCGTCGTTGTCCATGGAAGTGGTCATCGGGGTAGGCACGTCCCTCCGTCGCGGTCGGACGGAAAAAAACGGAAGACTGGACCCGGTCCGTCGCGGAGGCGGCCGAAACACGCTCCCCGGGCTCAACCGGTAAACCTATTGTTCAATCAATGAACAACCCTATCACCCCTCCGATGATTATTCAACCTCTCCTCGTAAACTGTTGCCGTTATCCATCGTAGCCGCGCGTTGGACCCACGCTTCGTCGTTGCACTCCCTGCATGGCCATACACCGAATATTTTTGATTTGCATAATTCTTGACGATTTCCGAAAATCTGTCTAGTTTGGTAGCGTTATCGCTTTTCGATATCGCATGACGATACAAGGAGCTGACATGTCAACGAAGACACCCATCGATCCTGCCACCGCGAAACGGCTCGCCATCGAGATCATCATCGTGTTCGGCATCGTCAGCCTGGCCGGTGACGCGGTGTACGAGGGCGCCCGCAGCGTCCAAGGCCCCTACCTGGCCACCCTTGGCGCGAACGCGGCCATCGTCGGCCTCATCGCCGGCATCGGCGAATTCATCGGCTACGCCCTGCGACTCCTGTCGGGCGTCTGGTCCGACCGCACCAAGTCGTACTGGTTCTTCACGATCCTCGGGTACGCCCTCCTCATCTCGGTGCCGCTCCTCGGGCTGGCCGGCGGCTGGCAGCTCGCGGCCGTGTTCATGCTCTTCGAGCGCCTCGGCAAGGCCCTGCGCGCGCCGGCGAAGTCGACCATCCTCTCCACGGCCGCCAAGCACGTCGGCACCGGCTTCGGCTTCGGCCTCCACGAGGCGATGGACCAGATCGGCGCCATCCTCGGCCCGCTCGTGTTCGTCGGCATTTTGACCCTGGCCGGCTTGAAGGGCGTTCAGACCGCCGACGCCTATCGCCAGGGGTACCTGTGGCTCCTCGTCCCCTTCGCGCTCGTCATCCTGAGCGTGCTGTACGCGTTCATCCGCGTGCCGGATCCGGAAAAGCTGGAAGAGATCGTCGTCAAGAAGGTCGAAGGCGATACGCTCACGGGCGTCTACTGGCTGTACATCGCGTTCGCCGCCGTGGCCGCGTTCGGCTTCGTAAACTGGGCGGTGCTCGGCTTCCACTTCAAGAAGACGGGCGTCATTTCGGACCCGGAAATCCCGCTGTTCTACGCCATCGCGATGGGCGTGGACGCGATCGTCGCAATCGTCATCGGCCTCCTGTACGATCGCTTCAAGAAGAAGAGCGATACGCACTCCGGCGGGCTCGTCACGCTGGTCGTCATCCCGCTCGCGAGCGCCCTCATCCCGATCTTCGGCTTCGCGCGGTCGCGCGGCATGGCCATCGCCTCCGCCGTGACGTGGGGCGTCGTCATGGGCGCGCACGAGACGATCATGAAGAGCGCCATCGCGGACATCACGCCGCTCCACAAGCGCGGCACGGGCTACGGCATCTTCAACACCGTCTACGGCCTGGCGATGCTCGCCTCGGCGGCGCTCATGGGCGTCCTCTACGAAACCGCGTCCGTCGTTCCCATCATCGTCGTATCCCTCGCGGCGGAAGCGATCGCGCTGGCGCTCTTCTTCGTCCTCAGGGCGCGGGCCGTGAAGCCTTCCCCGGAGGCGACTGGCCGATGACGGAACAGGGACTCTCGCGGGACCTGTATCTCGGGTTCGTGCGCATCCACATCCTCCACCACGCCGCGCGGGAGGCCGTGTACGGCAAGGCCTTCCGCGAGGAACTGGCGCGTCACGGCTACGATCTCTCGTATGGCACGCTCTACCCGATCTTCCACGGGCTCGAACGCGCCGGATATCTCGAGAGCCTTACCGAAACCGCGGACGGCACGCGGCGCCGGCTCTACCGCGCCACTCCGCGCGGCGTCGAAGCCCTCGCGGACGCGCGCGACAAGGCGCGGGAGCTGATGGAGGAACTCGATGAGTGACCTGTTCGCCAATCCGGCGCTGTCGTCCGATCCCGACGCGATCCTCCGGACGGTGTTCGGCTACAAGGCGTTCCGGCCGCTCCAGAAGGAGATCATCGACGCGGTCCTGGCCGGGCGCGACACGATGGCGGTCCTGCCCACGGGCGGCGGCAAGTCGCTCTGCTACCAGGTGCCCGCCCTGGCCAGGCCCGGCGTGGCGGTGGTCGTCTCGCCGCTCATCGCGCTCATGCGCGACCAGGTGGCCTTCCTCCGCGAGCTCGGCGTCGGCACGGCCGTGCTCAACAGCTCGCTCGCGCCCGAGGAATACGAGAGGAACGCCGGGATGGTCCGTTCCGGCGCGGCCAAGCTCGTCTACGCGGCGCCGGAAACCCTCGCGGGGGGCCGCGGCATGGCCGCGCTGGCGGGCGCCTCGGTCTCCCTCCTGGCCGTCGACGAGGCGCACTGCATCTCCCACTGGGGCCACGACTTCCGGCCCGAGTACCGACTGCTCGGCGAAGTGCGGAGGAGGCTCGGGAATCCCGCCTGCCTCGCGCTCACGGCCACCGCCACGGAGCGCGTCCGCGCCGACATCCGCGAATCGCTCGGCCTCCGGCAGCCGGCGGACTTCGTCGGTTCCTTCGACCGCCCGAACATCGCCATCGAAGTGCGGCCGAAAAACCGGACTTCGGAGCAGATCGCCTCCTTCGTGAAGGCGCGGCCGGACGAATCGGGCATCGTGTACTGCCTGTCGCGGGCGCGGACGGAAGAACTCGCGGAAGCGCTCAAGGCCCGCGGCGTCAAGGCGGCCGCTTACCACGCGGGGCTCGCCGACAAGGAGCGTTCGCGCGTCCAGGACGCCTTCATCGACGACGACATCCCCGTCGTCACCGCCACGACGGCCTTCGGCATGGGCATCGACAAGCCCGACGTCCGCTACGTCGTCCACGCGGACCTGCCGCGCTCGGTCGAGCAGTACTACCAGGAACTCGGGCGCGCGGGCCGCGACGGCCTCCCCGCCCTGGCGGTGCTTTTCTATTCCTACGCCGACGTGCGCAAGTACGAGCGCATGTTCGCGGAACTCGACGACGAGGAGCGCGACGCGTCGCTGGCGAAACTCAAGGAGATGGTCCGCGTGGCGGATTCGGGCGAATGCCGCCGCGCCGCGATCCTTTCCCACTTCGGCGAACGCTACCCGAAGGCGAACTGCGAGTCCTGCGACGTCTGCGACGCCGACGAGACGGAGCACGTCGACCTCACCGTCCCCGCGCAGAAGTTCATGTCGTGCGTCGTGCGCACCGGACAGCGCTTCGGCGCCGCCCACGTCGCCGACGTGCTCACCGGCTCGAAAAACGAGCGCGTCGTCGGCCTGGGGCACGATACGCTGTCCACGTGGGGCATCGGCGCGGATTGGACGAAAGGACAGTGGTTCACGCTGTCGAAGTTCCTCACGCGCATCGGGCTCCTCGACGTCGTCGAGCCCTACGGCTCCCTCCGTCTGTCCGAACGCGGGGCGGAGACGCTCCGCTCGCGCGCGCCGGTGCGCGGGCCCCTGCCGCCCGCCGGCGCCGCGGCCTCGCGCGACAAAGCCAAGCGCGGGCTCGACCCGGAATTGCTCCGTTCAGTGGCCGGGGAAGGCGGCGTCGACGAAGAACTCGTCGCGAAGCTCAGGAAGCTGCGCAAGGATCTGGCCACGACGGCGGGCGTGCCGCCCTACGTCATCTTTTCGGATCGCAGTCTGCTCGAACTGGCCGTCCGGAAACCGCAGGACCGGAAATCCCTGCTCATGGTCTTCGGCTTCGGCACGACCAAGGCCGACCGCTACGGCGACGCCGTCCTCGAGGCGTTGCGTACGTGAGTTTTGCCACAGAGATACAGAGAGATTATTGGGAAATGGAATTTATAGATCAAAGACGCAAATGGGTGGGGATTGTTGCCCGCCCCTTTTTTCGCACTTTAACCCTGTATCGATGCCCGTTCGATCGCTAAGCATCGTTCCGCGGCAATTTTTGCCTTGCGGCCAATGCGCCGATCGCGCCGAGGGAATCCCGCAAGGACGCCGCGAAGCGGGCGAAGCCATCGTCCGCGAACGACGCTCCGATCGCGCGCTCGCAGGCGGCGATCGAAAGCTCGACGAGGCTTTTCGCTGAAACGATCTCATCGACGGCGTCATGCTCGGAAGCCGTCGCGTAGATGGCGTTGAAGACCGCCGCCATGTCCCGGAGGAACACCTCGTCGTAGGCGCGTCGGGCGCCATCGTCGTGAAAGCGCTCGCAAAACAGCGCCCGCACGAGCTGGAACGATTCGGGGGACCGCGCGAACCCGGCGATCATATGCTCGCCCGATTCACGCAGGAACCACGCCAGGCCCTCCGAACGGATCGTGCCGCCGAGCCGGGCCAGCTCCTCCGGCGGCGTTGCGTCCACGTCCAGAATGGCGCCGAGCGGCGACAGCCCCTCGTCGATGCCCGCGAATATCGCCTTGATGATCGCCTCTCGCCCCGGGAAATGGTTATAGATGGAACCTTCGCGGATTCCGACTTCGCGGGCCAATTCGCGCATCCGCAACCCGCCGACGCCCCGCTCGATGACGATACGCCTGGCGACCTCGAGTATCCGCGCTCTCGTGCCTTGACTCGGGGTTCCCGGTGCGCCGTCCGCTGTGATCATGGTCAATCTCCGTCCGCGACATGATATGCCGGAATAGTACCGATCTGGGCACAAGCCGGCTAGCCAACTTATATACTCTAGACGAACAAACGTTTGTTCGTCTAGAGTATACACATGGTCCATTTTCTTCGATGGAACCAGGCCACACGCAAGGAGTTGCCATGCCGAAAAATATCCTGATCGCTTACGCCACGCGCTACGGTTCGACTGAGGAGGTCGCCGCGGCCATCGCCAGGATCCTGCGCGCCCAGGGGTTCGAAACGACGTTCAAGCCAGCCCGCGACGTCAAAAACCTGGATATCAACCAGGCGATCGTGTTGGGGGCCCCGCTGTATTTCGGATCGATCCATCGGGACGCGCTGAAATTCCTGGAACGACACGGCGCGTCGCCCAAGCGCCCGCCTCTGGCCATTTTCGCCCTCGGTCCCACTCAGGGCGACGAACGTGCGCTCGAGGAAGCCCGCTCGTCCGTGAGGACGACGCTGGACGCCACGCTGGGCCTTCCCCCCATCGATATCGCCGTTTTCGGCGGGAAATACGATCCGGCGAAAATCGGCCTGCGTGACAGACTGATCGCGAGTCTTCCCGCGAGTCCCCTGCACGGAGCCCGGGCGAGCGACGCGCGCGATTGGGCGCGGATCGAGGCGTGGGCGAACGCGCTCGCGGGAAAACTCCGATGAAACCTCGTAACGCCACGACAATCACGGCCACCGTGTTCGGAATCATCGTGGGCTTGGCGGGATTCGAACACGCGATCGGGGAGCTGTCGCAGGGCGATGCCTCGCTTCCCGGGCCGGTATTCGCGTCCTGGCCCGACTCGCCGGCTTTCGCGATAGTCAGCGGGGAACCGGCCTTGAGCCTGCTGCCCACCTATCTGGCAAGCGGTCTCGCCTCGCTGCTCGTATCGCTCCTCGTGCTGGCGTGGGCGATCGGTCTCGCCGGAGTACGGCGCGGCGGGATCGCGTTGCTCGCGCTGTCGATCGCGTTGCTCCTGGTCGGAGGGGGATTCGGACCGCCCTTGGTGGGTATCATCGTCGGATTAGCCGATTTGAAAAACCATTCCCGTTTCGGGTTCGTGCGCCGCTTTTCGGGCGCCCCGGCCTTCCGCGCGCTTTCCTCGTCCTGGGAACGAGTCCTCCGGGTCGGCATTCTCGCCTGGCTCCTGGTCATGCCGGGTTTGCCGCTGTTCGGCCAATTTTTCGGCGCCGCGGGCCATGATGCCATCGTATACGCGGTCATTTTTTTCGCGTTCGCGATGTTATTCTTCTCGATTCTCGCCGCGTACGCCCGCGATTGCGTAAAGAGCGGGGCGTGTTCCGAACCGAAATAGATCGTACGCGCGCGGTTAGGTACGCTCGATAAAAAAAAGGCGGGGACCGAACGTCCCCGCCTCTCGATGCTTCGATATACCCTATGGCATGTCCATTCCGGGTCGCTTATCGGGCGGCTCCCTTGAAGAGGACACGGACCTGCTTGTAGAGGCCTTCGCCCTCGCTCTTCGTCTCCACGTCGACGATGTCGTTGAGGGTCGTGTGGATGATGCGGCGCTCGAAGGGGTTCATCGGCTCGAGGAGCGACGACGAGCGCGTGCGACGGACCTTTTCGGCGGTTTCGTACGCGAGCCGCACGAGCGACTCCTCGCGGCGGATGCGGTAGTTTTCGGAATCGAGCACGATGCGTAGGTCTTCGCGGCCGAGCTTCCCGACGTACACGTTCGCGAGCAGCTGGATGGCGTCGAGGTTCTTGCCCTTCTTGCCGATGAGGATCGACGCGTTGTCGCTCTCGATCTTGAGGCCGAGCTTGCGGTCTTCGCGGAACAGCACGGACACCTTGCCCGTGTAGCCCATCTTTTCGATCATGTCTCCCGTGAACGAGATCACCTGGCGCTCGATCTCGTCGGCCGCCTCCGGCGACACGGGCGCGCGCACCGCTTCGGCCGCGGTCGGCTCGTAATCGCGGCGGGGCGCGCGTTCGGAGCGCTCGGGCGCCGCGGCCGCGTTGCCGTGCAGGTGGACGCGGATCTTCACCTTGCCTTTCTTGAAGAGCCCCCCGGACACCGACTCGACGATCTCCACGTCGAACTCGTCCCGGGCGAGGCCCAGCTCCTCGGCGGCCTGGTCGATCGCCTCCATCTCGGTTTTACCTTCGAACTCATATTCCATGGACAGTCTCCTGTGGAACGCGCCCCCGTAGCGGAGGCGCGGATCTTACCGTTTCTTCGCTTTCTTTCCGCCGACGAAGCGCGCGTTGTCGCCCGGATTCGCGGCCGCGGCGGCGAGCCGTTCGGCCTTCCGCTTCTTCATGTACTCGTTCGTGATCGCCTGCTGGACGATGGTGAGCACGTTGGACGCGATCCAGTACACGAGCAGGCCCGACGGCACGTCGTAGAGGATGAAGAAGAACATGATCGGCATGCCGTACATCATGAACTTCATCTGCGACGCGTTCTGGCCGGACTGCTGGACGTTCGTGAACTTGCCGTAGAGCAGCTGGCTGCCGAGGTAGACGATCGGCAGGATGCGGATCGCGCTCAGCTTCCAGATGACGAGGTTGATCGTCGGGAAGGTGTAGACGGCTTCGGGCTGGGACAGGTCCGCGATCCAGCCGGGGATGAACGACGCGCCGCGCAGGTCGAAGTGCGTGTTGAAGAGGTTGTACATCGCCAGGAAGAGCGGAATCTGGATCAGCATCGGCAGACAGCCCGCGAGCGGGTTGTAGCCTTCCTTCTGGTAGAAGACCGCCATCTCCTGGTTCAGCTTCTGGGGATTGTTCTTGTACTTTTCCTGGAGCTCCTGCATCTTCGGCTGGAGTTCCTGCATGCGGGCGGAGGCTTCCGCGCCCTTGTGGGTGAGCGGATACGTGAGCGCCTTCACGAGCAGGGTGACGAGGATGATCGCCACGCCGTAGTTCGGGATGATCTTCACGAACAGGTTGAGCGCCATCTTGAGCAGCTGCTCGAGCCAGCCCAAGGGTCCGCCGCCGGCGGCGGTCTCTTCCAGTTTGTCGGCCGAACGGCCGAAACCGTTCCGCTTCGCGTCGTCGTAGCGGGACAGTTCCTTCGCGGTCTTCGGTCCGGCGTACACGAGGAAGGTGTCGATGGACTTGCTCGCCTTGACCACCGGGCGGATGAACGACAACTGGGTCTTCTCCGGTCGCTGGTTGGCCACCTTCGACTCGTAATCGATCTTGTACGCGGTCGCGTCGGGAATGAGGATCACTTCGAAGTACTTGCCGACGACGCCCGACCAGGTCACGCGGCGGTCGATCGTCTCCCGGCCCTTCTTCGGGACGAAATCCTTGGTCTTGCCGTCTTCCAGGTTGACGAACTTGCGGAAGTCGGAGCTGGCGGCCATGTGGCTGTAATCCGGGCCGATCTTCGGGCCGAACGAGAGCGTGTAGGCCGTGCCTTCGGCATTGAAGGGAATCACCTCGTTCGCCGCGTTTTCGAGGACGATCTCGAGGCGGAACATGTACTCGTCCGGCATGAAGGTGTAGCGGCGGCGCAGGGTCACCTTCGACGGCTCGGTCTTGCCGGCGACGGCGACCAGGAGGGTCCGGTGGAATTCCACCGTGCGCTCGTCGATGCGGCTGAAGTTCATGAGGTCGCGGTAGGGCGCGGCGTCCGGCCCGCCGAACGCGAGCGAAAGGCCGCGGACGCCGTCCTCGCCGGGCACGACGAGGTCGACGTTGCCCTGCTTGTCGGCGTGCTTTTTCAGCTTGAGCGAAACGAGTTCGCCGCCTTCGTTCGTGAAGGTCGCGACGAAGACGTCGGTCTCGAGCGTATGCGTCGCCTTCGCGCTCGGCTTTTCTATGGAAGCTTCCAGTTCGCTCGCCGTGGGCGCGGACGCGGACGCGGCGCCCGGGGCGCCGGCTTCGGGCGTCGGCTGCGGGGCGCTCAGGATGGCTCCGCCCGACGGGGTTCCTGCGGCTTGCGGCTGCGTTTCGGCGGTCGGGGCCGGAGTCGTGGCGGGAAGCGGTTCCTGCTTCTTGGGATTGATCAAGCCCTGGATGAAAAAGTTCGCGGCCAACACGGCCACGGACAGCACGACGGCGAGCAGGGTCTTCCCGTCGAACGCGCTCGGTTTCTTGTAGGGGTCACTCATGATAGCGGATCATAGCCTCCCGGATGGAATGGATGACAACGCATGATGCGGGAGAATGCCAGCTTCGTGCCCTTGAAGGGGCCGTAGCGGCGCACCGCTTCCGCGGCATAGGCTGAGCAGGTCGGATAATAGCGGCAGGTCGCCGGCAGATGCGGCGATATGAAGGCTTGATACGCCTTGATGAGGGAGAGGATGACGGCGGCAAGCGCGTGTTTCATCGCGTGCGTGGCAAAGCCCCGGCCATGGCCAGGACCGACTCGACCTGGTTCCGACGCGTTTCGAAGGAATCGAATCCGGGATAGATGACGAATACGAAATCCCATCCCCGCGAAAGCCGCGCTTTCGCCAGGCGATAGGCTTCGGATACGATCCGCCTGGCCCGCTTGCGCGGAACGGAACCCCCGAACGCCTTTACGGGAACGAAAACCGCCCTGTTCTGTCCCGACGCGTTCCGCAGGGCGTGCAGGCGCAAGCCCTTGACGGAATGGCGGGTTCCCCCGGAAAAGACCGCGTCGATGTCGTCGCGCGCCCGGATGCGCTCCCCCTTGCGGAAGCGCTCGTCCGGCCGCGCGCGCGCGGCGTCGGACACCGGGTCAGTACTTCTTCTTCTCGTCGGAAATGGAAAGCTTGAGGCGGCCCTTGGCGCGCCGGCGCTTGAGGACCAGACGACCGCCGCGGGTGGCCATCCGGGCGCGGAAACCGAATTTGCGGACGCGGCGCGTCCTGCTCGGCTGGTAGGTGCGTTTCATGACTCGGTGCTCCTTCTATTCCATACCGGTCGACGGGAAGCGTCCTCCCCGCCGCCGACAGTATCGACGAATCGGAGGGGCAGTATACAATTTAGAGGGGAGCTTGGTCAATGGATCGAGAGGCCCGAAACGCCTTACGAAGGCTCTTTGAAGGCGTCAGAAAGGCTCCTGAGAGCGCTCCGAAGGGCGTCGTCCCCCACGCCGTCTACGGTAAAATCGGGCTTTTTCTCGGGAATCTCGGGTCGAACGCCGTCATCCACTATTTCCGCGCGGGACACGCGGGCACCGGCCGGTCCGTCGTCCCGTTTCGCGTCTCCCGCCAAGCGGTAGGCGATCCCGCGCAGCTGAAGTTCGGGAAAGCGCCGCGCCAGGTGCTTCAAGATGGAGTCTTCCTTGAACTTGAGGAGCTGAATCCAGCCCGTATGCTCGACTTCCACGAACAAGACGCCGTTCTTGACGTCCGACACCCGGGAATGGGCCCCTTCCCGCTCGCCCGCCGCCCTTTTCCACTCGTCGCCGAATTCGAACCAGCGTTCGGCGTCCGCGGAGGTTTTCGGGGATACGAGGGCGGCCACGAGCTGGCCGGCGCTCTTAACGCGTGAATCGTCCATCGGCGACGGAGTATACCAAGGTGTCGTCAGCGCGGTAAGCCTGATACGGCTCTCCGGGCAAAAAGGTGAAAATGGCCTGTTCGCAATCGGGCAGCGCTTCCATGAAGCGCGTCCGCTTGTCGGGATCGAGCTCGAGGAGCACGTCGTCGAGGAGCAGCATGGGCGCCTTGCCCGTGACTTCGGCGCAATACGCCGCCTGGGACACGCGGAGCAGGAGGGACAGGAGGCGGAGCTGTCCCGTGGACGCCGTCGCCGCGTAATCCCGGCCGTTTTCGACGAAGACGAAGCGATCGCGGTGCGGCCCGGACAGGGTCGTGCCCGCGGCCAGCTCGTCTTCCCGGCGGTTCGAGAGCGTTTCGAGGGCCGCGTCCCGATCGCCCACATGTTTCCAGGACGGTCGGTATTCGACGGACACCGCCGACCCGCTTCGCGCGACGTTTTCATGGTTACCCGAGAATACGACGGAGAACGCGTCCGTGATCGCCTTGCGTCGCTCGGAAAGCGCGATACCGTGCGTCACGAGCTGTTCGTCGAGCACGTCGAGGAGATCGAACCGGCGTTCCTTCAAGCTCAGGTTGCGGGTCTTGAGCACCTTGCGGTAGGCGCGGAAGGCGTCCAGGTAGGCGGGGTGGGCCATGCTGGCGGTCTGGTCGAAAAAGAACCGGCGCCGCTCCGGCTCGCCGCCGGCGAACTCGAAATCCGAATGGCAAAACACGACCGTCGGTCCGCGTTCGACGAGTTCCTTGCGGTCGTGGACCGGCTTGTCGCCGGCCTTGATCGTCTTGTGGCCGCGCTCGAAGGCCAACGCGATGGATTCCGGCAGGCCGTCGCGCAGGAAATCTCCCCGCAGGCCGAAGGCGTCTTCCCCGATCCGGACGGCTTCCGCGTCGCGCGAAGCCCGGAAGGACGCGCCGTAACACAGGAGGTACACCGCGTCCAGGAAGTTCGATTTGCCCTGGCCGTTTTCGCCGACGAGGAACACCCGCCTGGAACCGAGTTCCACCTCCCCGTCGGCGAGGTTCCGGTACGTACGGAACCGGAGCCGTTCGATCATTCCTGGTCGAGCTGCATCGGCATGACGATGTGGAAGTAGAACGATTCGGGATCCGGCTTCACGGTGATGGAACGCGTCGGCTCGTTGAACGACAGCGAGACGTCCGGGGCCGCGCACGCGCGCAGGGGATCTTCCAGGTACTTGTAGTTGAGCGCGATGGTCACGTCGGGACCGGAATAGCGGCAGGGCACTTCCTCGCGCGCGGTGCCGAGCTCGCTTTCCTCGGACGACACCGTCATGAGGCCTTCCGTCAGCGTGAGGAAGGTCCTGCGGGACTTCTGCTCGACGAAGATGCCGACGCGCTTGAGCGAATCGAGGAGGTCGTTCTTGTTGATCACGACCGTGTTGACCTGGTTTTCGGGGATGACCTTCTGGTAGTTCGGGAACTGGCCCTCGATGAGCACGGTGCTGAACACGTAGGCGCCGAACTTGACGAACAGGTTCTTGTCGCCCACGGCGATGTCGACGGGACCGTCGTCCGGCGCGTGCTTGAGCACGAGCGAAAGCACCTTGGGCGGCACGATGATGCCCTTGAAGTCGGGAATCGGGGCTTCGAGGTCCTTCTTCACGTACGCCAGGCGCCTGCCGTCCGTGGCCACCATCACGATGCCGCCTTCGGCCTTCTCCACGTACACGCCGTTCATGAAATAGCGCGTCTCGTCGTCGGACACGGCGAAGCAGGTCTGGCGGATCATGTCCTTGAAGTCGCGGGACGGCACGGAAAAGTAACGGCCTTCGTCGATGGCGGGCAGTTCGGGGAATTTTTCGCTCGAGATGGTCTTGAGCTGGAAGCGGACCTTCTTGAAGCTCGGCTTGACGACGACCTTGGAATCGGTCTCCGCGAATTCGAGCGTGCCTTCGGGGATGCTCGACAGGATGCCGGTCAGCTTGTCGCAGAACACGGTCATACTGCCCGCCTCGGCGACGTCCACGGGGATCCGCGTCTCGAAACCCGTCTTGATGTCAGTGGCCCGCACGACCAAGGTTCCGTCGGCCGCCTCGAGATACACGTTCGACATGATCGACAGGGCGTTCCTGGACGCGATGATTTCCTGGGCCAGGGAAATCTCCCGGGCGAACGCGTTTTTCTCGCACGTGAATTTCATGTCGTACTCCTCGCGGCTTGATCGTTCCCGGACAGGGGACGGAATCACTGTATCAAAGTCCGGGAAAATCGACAATGAGAAAGCGTCGGCGGCGTCGAGACTGGTGGTTGGGTTTCTCGGGTTTTATTGATACGTGAATTTATATAATTAGTGGTATTGGTAATAGGGACAAGAACAAGTGGACAAGGCGCTCAAGTCGAGCGGCTTCAAGGATTTGTCCCTGTTGATAAACGAGTATCCCCGGAGACGGGTTGTCCACAAACGCACGGCCTGGGGGATCCGTCCACAGGAAAGCGTCGTTTATCCACAGGACGTCTACAGGAAACGGGAAAAGAAAAAAACCGTCATTTCAAGCTCAATTCGCGAATCGTGGCCTGAAGCGCCTTGATGCGGCTCTCCAAACCAGGGTCCAGCTTGAGTCGTTCCTCGGTGCGGGAACAGGCGTGCATGACCGTCGTATGGTCTCGGCCGCCGAATTCCAGTCCCAACTCGGTCAACGAATACTCGGTCAGTTCCCGCGCGATGTACATGGCGATCTGGCGCGGCAAGGCGATGTTCTTGGTGCGTTTCTTGCCTTTCAGGTCGCCCGTGGACAGGTTGAAGTTCTCGGCCACCACCCGGATGATGTGGTCTATCGTGATCGAAACGTGCTTGGACTGGGTGAAGATGTCCTTGAGGAGATCCTGCGCCACGTCGACGTTGATATCCTTGCCGACGAGATTGGCGTACGCGGAAATCTTGATGACCGCCGCTTCCAGGTCCCGGACGTTCGTGGCGACGTTCTTCGAGATGATCTCGAGCACCTCGTTCGGCACGTGGAAGTTCTTGTCCTCTATTTTCTTCTTGAGGATGGCGAAGCGGGTTTCGTAGTTCGGCGGCTGGAGATCCACGTTGAGGCCGCGTTCGAAGCGGTTGCGGAGGCGGTCGGAAAAGCCCTTGAACTCCGAGACCGGCCGGTCGCAGGTGAATACCATCTGCTTGTTCGCGTTGTAGAGGGCGTTGAACGTGTAGAAGAGCTCCTCCTGGATCTGCGGCTTGTCCTGGAAAAAATGGATGTCGTCGATCAGGAGCACGTCCACGAACCGGTACCGGTTCTTGAACTGCTGGGGACGTCCCGAGCGGATGGACTCGATGAACTCGTTCGTGAAGTCCTCCGCCGTGATGCAGATGATCTTGAGCGAGTGGTCCGTCTCGTGGATGCGGTTGCCGATCGACTGCATGAGATGGGTCTTGCCGAGGCCGACTCCGCCGTAGATCAGGAAGGGATTGTAGGACCGTCCTGGATTCTTGGAGATGGCCAGCGCGGCGTTGGCCGCGAAATCGTTGTTTTCTCCGATGACGAAATGCTCGAAGGTGTAATCGGGATGCAGCTGCGGGTGACGCTCCCTCGGAGGCTGCGGTCGCGCGTCGGCCGCGGGCGGTTTCCGGCCCGCCGCGTCGTCGTGTCCGGCCGGAACGGCGGAGGCGTCCGGAGTTCCGGTCCGGCCCGAGTCCGCGTCGTCCCGCCCGGCTTCATCGGCCTTCTGGAGCGCTTCGACGACGTACGCGAGCGAACGCGACTGGCCCGAAAGCTCCTGGATCTTGCGTTCGATGCGGGCTTGATAGTTGTCTATGATCTGATCGCGGAAGAACGTGGAGGGGACCGAGACGGTGATCGTCGTGTCGGTGGCGGTCTTGTAGCCGATGGTGAACCAGACGTTGAAGACCTGGTCTCCGAGCTCTTCGCGGAGCTGCTTCATCGCCTCGTCCCAGAAGGGGCTGAAATCCATGGTTTCCATACGCTGGCGACATGGTACACAACTTATCCACAATCGATCAAGGTACGGATATGGCATGAAAATGTATTGTCCTGAAAGGCTATGCGGCGGGCACATATGAATTCCTGCCAAATTCACGAGGTAGATTGATATAAATATATATTATAAAAGGAAATGCAAATATGAACTTCAGAATTTCAATCAGTGCGCAAATGGGTAAAAATACAGCTATTCATGATGAGACAATGCTTTAGAGCATTATCAACAAATTATCCACAATACGGCGAGACGATGTGGAATCTTCCTTATGAAGCGCCGTTGCTTTACTAACGGGGGTCATCCATGTATACTTCCCCTTCCGAAACGCGACTCGCGTAACAACGACCGCCAGCTCCGAATATGGGATCTCTAATGGAAGCGAACTACTCCGCGCAAAGCATCACCGTCCTCAAGGGCCTCGAAGCGGTCCGCAAGCGGCCGGGCATGTACATCGGCTCGACCGGCATCGACGGCCTGCACCACCTGGTCTACGAAGTCGTCGACAACTCCGTCGACGAGGCCATGGCCGGCGTCTGCGACCGGGTCGAGGTGATCCTCGAAAAGAACGATTTCGTCCGGGTCATCGACAACGGCCGCGGCATCCCGGTCGGCATCCATCCCGAGGAAAAAGTCAGCGCGCTCGAGCTGGTCATGACCAAGCTCCACGCGGGCGGCAAGTTCGACAAGGACAGCTACAAGATCTCCGGCGGCCTCCACGGCGTCGGCGTCTCGGTGGTCAACGCCCTGTCCACGGTGTGCGAGGCCTATGTACACCAGGGCGGCAAGCTCCACTACCAAAAGTACAAATGCGGCATCCCCGAAGAGCCCGTGAAAGTCATCGGCGATTCGGACAAGCGCGGCACGGAGATACGCTTCCAGGCCGACGGCACGATCTTCGAGACGACGATGTACAGCTTCGACGTGCTGGCGAACCGCCTCCGCGAACTGGCTTTCCTCAACAAGGGCATCACGATCGTCCTGACGGACGACCGGCTCTCGGCCCCCAAGACCCACGAGTTCAAGTTCGAAGGCGGCTTGCGGGAGTTCGTCGAGCACCTCAACAAGAACAAGACCGTGCTCCACGCCGATCCGATCTATTTCTGCGGCAACCGCGACGATATCGAGATCGAAGTCGGCATCCAGTACAACGACACCTTCAACGAAGCCATGTTCTGCTTCGTGAACGGCATCAACACCAAAGAGGGCGGAACGCACCTCCTCGGCTTCAAGTCGGCGCTCTCGCGCATCATCAACGAATACTTCAAGAAATCCAAATTCGCCAAGAAACTGGACGAAACCCTCTCGGGCGACGACGTCCGCGAAGGGCTCACCGCCGTGCTGTCCGTGAAGGTCCCCAATCCCCAGTTCGAGGGACAGACGAAGACCAAGCTCGGCAACACGGAAGTGAAGGGGATCGTCGATTCGTACTGCGCCGACCAGCTGACGCTCTTTTTCGAGACGCGGCCGGACGTCATCCAGAACATCCTCGAAAAGACCATGCTCGCGGCCAAGGCGCGCATCGCGGCGCGGCAGGCCCGGGAGCTGACCCGGCGCAAGACCTTCCTCGAGAGCGCCGGCCTGCCCGGCAAGCTGGCCGACTGTTCGGAGAAGGATCCGTCCAAGTGCGAGGTTTTCATCGTGGAGGGCGATTCGGCCGGCGGCTCGGCCAAGATGGGCCGCGACCGGACCATCCAGGCCATCCTCCCGCTCTGGGGCAAGATGCTCAACGTCGAGAAGACGCGCATCGACAAGGTGATCGGCAACGACAAGCTCCAGCCTATCATCGCCTCGCTCGGCGCGGGCATCGGCACCGATTTCGACGTCTCGAAGATCCGCTACCACAAGGTCATCATCATGGCCGATGCCGACGTCGACGGCTCGCACATCCGCACGCTGCTCCTCACCTTCTTCTACCGTTATATGACGCCGATGCTCGAAGCCGGGCACGTGTACCTGGCCATGCCGCCGCTCTACAAGATCGCCTACGAAAAGAAGGTGTTCTACGCGTACGACGACGCGGAAAAGGACAAGGTGCTCGCTGAGAGCGGCAAGGATCCCGAGAAGGTGGCCATCCAGCGCTACAAGGGCTTGGGCGAGATGAATCCCGACCAGCTCTGGGAGACGACCATGAACCCGGCCACCCGCAACATCGTGCAGATCAAGCTCGAGGACGCGGTGGAGGCGGAGACCATCTTCACGACCCTCATGGGCGAGCAGGTCGAGCCGCGGCGCCAGTTCATCGAGCAGAACGCCCTCGCCGTGACGAATCTCGACGTCTGAACATATCCGCCCCCCCGCGCGCGGGGGGCGCTACGACAAGGAGTCATCCCCCGATGGCCGAGCTGACCGGAAAGATCATACCCATTCCCATCGAGGAAGAGGTCAAGACCGCGTATCTCAACTACGCGATGAGCGTCATCGTCGCGCGCGCCCTGCCGGACGTCCGCGACGGCCTCAAGCCGGTGCATCGCCGCCTGCTCTACGCCATGGACGAGCTCGGCCTCAAACCGGGTTCCGCCACGAAGAAGAGCGCGCGCATCACCGGCGACGCGATGGGAAAGTACCACCCGCACGGCGACCTGTCGCTGTACGACGCGCTCGTCCGCATGGCGCAGGACTTCAGCCTCCGGTATCCGCTCGTGCACGGCCAGGGAAACTTCGGCTCCGTCGACGGCGATCCGCCCGCGGCCAGCCGCTACACCGAAGCCAAGCTGTCCAAGGTCGGCGACGAGATGCTCGCGGATCTGGACAAGGAGACCGTCGACTTCGGTCCGAACTACGACGAGTCCCTCAAGGAACCGCTGGTCCTGCCGGCCGCCTTCCCGAACCTGATCGTGAACGGCTCGTCGGGCATCGCCGTCGGCATGGCGACGAACATGGCCCCTCACAACCTCGTGGAAACCTGCCAGGCTATCGCGGCCTTCATCGAGGATCCGGAGATCACGATCGACGGGCTCATGAAGCACGTGAAGGGACCGGATTTCCCGACGGGCGGCATCATCTTCGGCAAGAAGGGCATCCGCGAAGCCTACGTCACCGGCAAGGGCAAGATCGTCGTGCGCGGCAAGTTCGCCATCGAGACGACGAAAGGCGGCCGCGAGCACCTCGTCTTCAACGAGATCCCGTACGCCGTCAACAAGGCGTCGCTCGTGGCGAAGATCGCCGAACTCGTCCGCGAAAAGACCGTCGACGGCATCGGCGACGTCCGCGACGAGTCGGACCGCGACGGGCTCCGCATCGTCATCGAGCTCAAGAAGGGCGCGATCGCCAAGCTGATCCTGAACCAGCTCTTCGCGCACACCCAGCTCCAGTCCACCTTCGGCATCATCAACCTGGCCCTCGTGGACGGGCGGCCCAAGCAGCTGTCGCTCAAGGAGCTCGTGAGCCACTTCGTGGCCCATCGCGTGGACGTCGTGACCCGGCGCTCGCGCTTCGATCTCCGAAAGGCGAAGGAGCGAGAGCACATCCTGCTCGGACTCGTCATCGCGCTCCAGAACATCGACGAAGTCGTTCAGATTATTAAAACTTCACAAAATACCGACATGGCCAAGCAACGCCTCGGCGAGCGCTTCGGGCTGTCGGAGATCCAGACGCAGGCCATCGTCGACATGCGGCTCGGGCGCCTCACGTCCCTCGAAACCGAGAAGCTCGAGCTCGAGCTCAAGGAAGTCCAGGCCCTCATCGCCTACCTCGAAGACCTGCTCGCGCACGAGGAGAAGATCCGCGGCGTGGTGAAGGACGAGACGCTCAAGATCTCCGAAAAGTACGGGGACAAGCGGCGTACGGAGATCGTCCTCGACGAAATCGAGGCGATCAACATCGAGGATCTCATCAAGCGCGAGGAGATGGTCATCCTCCTTTCGAACAAGGGTTTCATCAAGCGCGTGCCGGTGAGCGCCTACCGGAGCCAGGGACGCGGCGGCAAGGGATCCAATTCGGCGGCCCTGCTCGAGGACGATTTCCTCGAGCAACTCTTCGTGGCCACGACGCACGACTATCTCCTTTTCGCGACGACGGCGGGCAAGGCGTACTGGCTCAAGGTGCACGAAATCCCCGAGGCGACGCGGCAGGCGCGCGGCGCCCACATCAAGAGCCTGATCGCCATTTCACCGAACGAGGACATCTCGACGGTCGTGGATTTCCACGATTTCCGGGACGACGAGTACTTGTTCATGGGCACCCTGCGCGGTGTCGTAAAGAAGGTGGCCACGAGCGACTTCGTGAACGCCAAGACACGCGGCATCATCGCCATCAACCTGGACGAAGGCGATCGGCTCGTGTCGTCCTGCAAGACGAACGGCTCGAACGAAGTCGTGCTCATCACCCGGCGGGGCAAGGCCTTGCGCGTCGCCGAAAGCGAAGTGCGCGTGTCGGGACGCCAATCGCGCGGCGTGGCCGGAATCCGCCTCTCCGACGCCGACGAACTGACCACCATGCTTCGCGTCGACTCGACCGAGACGATGCTCGTCCTGAGCGAGTACGGCTACGGCAAGCGCGTGGACTTCGACGAGTACTCGGCCCACGGACGCGGTACGGGCGGTCAGAAGATCTACGAATCCGATTCGGAAAAGACCGGGGAGATCGTGGGCGCGATCACCGTGGGCGAGACCGACGAAGTGATGGTGATCACGAGCCAAGGGAAAACCTTGAAGCTCAAGGCCAGCGACGTCGGCGTCATGGGCCGAACGGCCCGCGGCGTTCGTATCGTGAATATCGAACGGCCCGATTTCGTGATCGGACTGGATCGTGTACAGGGCGATACGATCGACGATATCGACGCGAAAACCGCTCCGCGCGAAGGTCAGCCGGAATCAGCGGCTCCCGCGGTTAAATCGACCGCTCCGGATTCGCTGTTTGACGTTGAGGATGTCGCGTCTGAAGGCGGGGATGACAACGAAAAGGATGAATCCGCTGACGAGTAAAAATCCGGAGTGTTTCACGTGAAACATTTGGAATAAAAAGGTGCCCTGAAAAGGGCATAAAAAGAGCGGCCGATGTTTCACGTGAAACATCGGCCGCTCTTTTTTTCAAATAACGCTTATTGTCCGACGGCGTTCTGAATGTCTTGGAGCAGGTTTTTGGCGCCTTCGGCTCCTTCCTTCGAAGCCTTTTGGAGGAGTTCTCCCAGTTTCTTTTGGGCGGCTTGCAGATCTTTCCGAATCTTCGCTTTTGTAGGTTCGTCGACGGCCTTGTTTAGGCTTTGCGTCAACGTGGACACTTGATTTTCAAGCGCGGCGATTTCCTTGGCATAGCCGTTTTTTTTCAGGAAATCGCAGCCGACGAGCAGGGAACTGGCGATCAAGATGGCCAGCACGATCCGAACGGCGTTTTTCATGGGAATCCTCCAGATGAGCGGAATAGGCGATCATACGCCAGATATGCAAACCCGGTGTTATTCTACGCTATTTAAAGGAAAGGACAAGGGTGCCTAGGAGCCTGTCGGGCTTGTAGATTTTTCGCGCTTTCAGCGTGAAAAATCTCTATTCACGTAGGCTCCTTTCGGAGTTTGCGGGGTAAAAAAATCGCGTTCCCGCGATTTTTCATTCATTTCGCGTACAAGTCCGACAAACTCCTAGTTGACGGTTTTCAGTGAGCGATAATCGAAGATCGAGCCTTCAAGGACGATTTCCTTGATCAAGCCGATCAATCTATCGTTTTGAACAATCGTAGCGATTTCCTCGCCGGAGACGGCTTCCATAAAGCGATCGGAAAGCCAAGCAGCGGGTTCGCTGCGGTGACGGCGGAACCATGAGCGGAGATCGAGTAGCCAGGTGTCGTATCGATCAGTCGCGCTTCGGAGCCGTCTCGTGTCTACGCCGCGCGAGCCGAAGAGCTCGATCATGTCGCGGAGCAGGATGTGCACGGCGTCATGGAGCGGCATGAGCGGGGCATAGGCGTTAAACGGCAACATACGCGGGATGCCGGCTTCGGCCAGGATGCCGGAACAGCGTTGGAACAGGGCGCGACTGGCCGACGAGCGGGGCATGCCTGAGGCGCGGTTTTCATCGTATAGAGTTTCATACAAGCCGAGAAGATTCGGGTGATGTTCGGCTATTCGGGACAGATAATGATCCTTTTGTCGGCCCGGCCGGAGCGTCAGTCCCCCGGGCATGATGAACGCGGGTTCGAGAGGTGAGAGCGCTTCGATGAGCGTGCGGAAGGAGGCTTCGCCGTCCGTGATGCCCGGCAAGAGCGGCATGGCGAGGACGCCGATGGTGCATCCCGCTTCCTTGAAAGCGGCGAGTGTCTCTATCCGCTCCTTGAACGGTGACGCACCCGGTTCCATGAGCTCGCGTACCGATTCATCAACGGAAGTGATCGACATGATGACAACGGCGCCGGGTCCGCGGGTGAGGCGTGTCCAGAGGTCGAGGTCTCGGCGGATGAGTGCCGATTTCGTCATGACGAGGGCGGGGAGTCCGGCTCGCTCGATCGGCTCCAGACAGCGTGGTGTCAGACACCGTTCGGTTTCGAGCGGCTGGTATGCGTCCGTAACGCCCGATCCGATGGCGACGATGCCGCGCTCTCGGATCTTGGCAAGCTCGGCGGTCAGCGCTTCGGGGACATGGTCGCGCGCGACGATATCGCGTTCGAAATCGCCGTCGACGTAGTACTTTTCCGCGCGACCGTCGCAGTAGGCGCAGCCGTGGCCGCATGCTCGATATGGCGAGACGGCATACAGCGCGTGCATAAAGGGATCCGGGAGGCGGGCGCGCTTGAGGACGGGCGGGTGACCTGTCGCAGCGGCATCCTCCGCCCGGGATTCGTCACCGATCACGCGCGCCGCCTGTGATTGGCTTTGTCTTTGTTTTTGACGAATTAATTGATAATGTCAATTTGGAGTTCGCCAATACCTGTTTCTTCAAGTGTTCCGCATTTTCAGGCGCGAGCGCCGTTCGGGGCGCCAGCGGCGCTTCCGTCTCGTGCTCCGAGGTCGCGCAGGGCGCGCCGCCGCAACAGGCGGATCCCGCGCCGCAGTCGCAGGTGGGTTCGCGGCCGGTGAGCGCCCCGATGATGATGGCCGCCGCGCAGCCGACGCCGCGTCGGACTTCGATGGCTTTCGCGGGGCAGTTCAACATGCAGGCGCCGCACTCCATGCAGCGCTCACGGGCGACGGGCGCGACGGGCAAGGGCGCGGTTTCGGCGCCGAACACGCCGTGGGGACAGACTTCGCGGCAGCGGCCGCAGGCGATGCATCGCTCGGAATCGAACGCGAGCGTGGTGCCGTTTTCGGGATAACTGTATTCGAACCAGGTCACCTTTCCCGATCGAGCCGTTCCGAAGCTGTTCATGCGATGCCTCCGATGACGATGAACGCGAGCGCCAGCAAAAGGAGGACGGCGCCGATCCGGACGCCTTCTCGCAATTCGCGTTCGACGCCCGAAATCCCCGTGAAGACGGTCGAACCCGTAAAGTCGAGCGCGACCTTGCCGGCCAGGACCGCGCCTCCGAGGCCGGCCGCCGCGACAAACCACGGATTCGCGCCGAACAGGAACGCGACGACCGAGGATACCGGCCCGCCGATCACCGCGCCCTTCGCGGCGAAGCGTCGGAAGGGTACGAGGGGCAACAAGGCCGGCACGAGGACGCCCCCGCTCAACCACGAGGCCGTCACTATTGAGCCGACCGCCAGCGCGGCGCGAAGCGGAAAGATAGACAGGCCGAGACTGGTCAGGATCCAGGAGACGAAGCGCGCCAGCGCGAAGGCGGCCGCCGCGAAGGGAAGGCCGATCGAGAGATCGTTCGGGATCAATACGAGGCGGTCTATCAGGCCGAAGCGGACACGCCGCATCTCGGGCGACGCTTGCCGTCCGTCGCGGAGGTACGCGGGGATGTCTTCGGCGCGTACCGGACCGAAGCGTACCTTCCAGCCACTAGCTGTCGCCAGGGCGTTCGCATCGACGCCCGGGGCGGATAGCTGCGGCAGGATCAGCTCCCTCGAGGTCGCGTATCGTCCGAGATCGCATCGTTTCATCTGCGTAATGACGGCTTCCGCGGAAAAGGTTCCTTTCCCTGCGGCGCACCATACATTGATGCCTTTCGTGTCGACGACGAGTATCCACGCGTCGATGCCATCGAGCGAGCTACGGAGGGCGTCGACGGACAGTTTGTAATTCGCGGAGACGAACACCGGGGCGTCGGGCTCCGGTGTTCCGACCCGGTACAAGCCCGGCTTCATCGCATAGGACGAGCGCATGATGCCGAGCCGGACTCGAAGCGAACCGAGGCGATCGGCGAGCGTCATTGACCGAGCGAGTTCGGGGATGCTCGAGGTGCCGTTACTCACGCGCAGCCTCCTTTCGGCGGAATGCATTCCGAGATGGCGTCGACGAAGGCGGGAACGGATTCGAGGAGCGCGTTCCGGCGCGGCTCGTCCAGTTTGGCGAGCGCTTTTTCGTAAAACCCGTTCCAATCGCGGTCGATGCCTTCGGCTTTGCGCATGCCCGCTTCGGTCAGGACGATGCGGACAGAGCGGCGATCGGCGTCGTCGGTCACGCGCACGACGAGCTTCGCCTTGACGAGTTCGTCGACGACGCGCGTCGCGGTGCTGCGGTCGATATCGAGGGATTTGGCGAGTTCGCCCATCGTGCTGCCCGAGCTCCGATCGATTTCGAGGAGCGCGTGGCATTGCGCGATGGTGATGCCGCAGCAACTCGTGGAATGGAGTTGTCCGCGTTCGAGTTTCCGCTCCAGTGCGCGGAGCGTTTTCCGGAAGCATTCGATCGAGTTAGATTGCATAGTACAAATATTGCAAATAACACACAGAAAGTAAAGAGGCGGTGTCAGACACCGGACATAGAAGGTGCCTGGCACCAGGTACGGTGGAAAGGTGCCAGGCACCTAAAAAGATTCTATTGACAGAAACAGTTTGAGTCTGATATAGCTTCTACGTGTAGTAACACCGCAAGGAGGAGTCATGCCTACAAAAGTATATCTGGACGAACGTGAGCTGCCGAAGGAGTGGTACAACTTCGCGGCCGATCTGCCGTCGGCGATGTTGCCGCCGCTCGGTCCCGACGGATCTCCGGTGAAGCCTGAGCAGCTGTCGGCGATTTTCCCGGCGCCCATCATCGAACAGGAAGTGTCGAGGGAACGCTGGATCCCCATCCCCGACGAAGTGCGCGAGCTGTTATACGCATGGCGGCCGACGCCCCTCCATCGAGCCCACGCCCTCGAGCGCGCGCTCGGTACCCGGAGCCGCATCTACTACAAGAACGAGTCGGTGTCCCCGGCGGGCAGCCACAAGCCGAACACGGCCATCGCGCAGGCGTATTACAACAAGATTTCGGGCGTGAAGCATCTCGTCACGGAAACCGGGGCGGGGCAGTGGGGATCGGCATTGGCGTTTTCCGGCGCCAAGCTCGGGCTGTCGGTCAAGGTGTACATGGTCAAGTCGAGCTTCGAGCAGAAGCCGTTCCGCAAGCACATGATGCGCGTGTGGGGCGCCGAGTGCGTCGCCTCGCCCTCCCGGACGACGGCCGCCGGGCGCGCCGTGCTCGCGCGCGATCCGGATTGCCCGGGCAGTCTCGGCGTGGCGATCAGCGAGGCGGTGGAGGAAGCGGTGTCGGATCCGTCGGGCGCGACCAAGTACGCGCTCGGCAGCGTCCTCAACCACGTGATGCTGCACCAGACGGTCATCGGGCAGGAAGCGATCGTCCAGCTCGGGAAATTCGGCGAGCGGATGCCGGACGTCGTGGTGGCGTGCGTGGGCGGCGGTTCGAACTTCGCCGGCTTGGCGTTCCCGTTCGCGGCGCGCGCGGTGGCCGGAGAGGAGATCGCCATCGTGCCGGTGGAGCCCGCGGCGTGCCCGACGCTCACGAAGGGGCCGTTCGTGTACGATTTCGGGGATATCGCCAAGATGACGCCGCTCCTTCCCATGCATTCGCTCGGGCACGAGTTCATGCCGCCGTCGCTGCACGCGGGCGGTTTGCGCTACCACGGCATGGCCCCGCTCGTGTCGCAGGGCGTCGTCGAGGGACTCTTCACGCCGAAGGCCATCGCCCAGCTCGAGTGCTTCGAGGCGGCGACGACCTTCGCGCGGAGCGAGGGGATCATCCCCGCGCCCGAATCGAGCCACGCGATCGCGCAGGCGATCCGCGAAGCGCGGCAGGCCGACGAGGCGGGCGAGGAGAAGGTGATCCTGTTCGGTCTGTCCGGTCACGGGCTCATGGACCTGAACGGCTACGCCTGCTACTACGCGGGAGAGCTCGACGATTACGAGCTGCCGCCCGAAGTGATCGAACGCTCGCTCCGGACTATCGGCGCGCATCCGCGGGCGGAAGCCGTGGCGTCGGGCAGGACGTACGCGAAGGCGTGAACGGGTGTTGGAACGTCGCACTGCGCGCCGGAGCCGAGCGAAGGCTTGAACGGCCGGAGCGCGTCGCGCGAAGGCGTGCGACGGTTTGGAAGATGATACGGACGAGGCCGGGTTCGCGCGGTGCGCGGAAACCCGGCCGTTTTTATCGCTTCAAATTCCAGTCGGGAGTCGAGAATTTTTCCGCCGCGATTTTCCGGCCGTTTTCAAGTTCGGCGGGCGAGAGGATCCCGTCTTCGAACTCGACGTTCCACGCCCGCGCGAAACCGGCCTTGAGCGCGGCGGCGGATTCGGCGTACCGCACTGACCGTCCCAGGATCGCCTTGAGCCCGGTGACGCGCGCCTTCACGTCCTCGATGAGCTTGCCGCGCAGCTTTTCCTGCGGCACGCGGAGCAGCGAGAACATGCGCTCCACGTCGACGTCGAGGAGGATGGTGCCGTGCTGGAGGAGGCAGCCGAGCTTGCGCGTCTGCGCGTTGCCGGAGATCTTCTTGCCGTCCGAGACGATGTCGTTGATCGGCGCGAAGCTGGCCTCGACGCCGAGGACCTTCATGCCCTCGACGATGCCCGCGCAGATGCGGCGGTAGGATTCGACGATGTCGTCCGGCGCGAGAGGCGAGCGCTCGGGCACGACGAGCGAGTACGTGATCTCGACGTCGTGGAAGACGGCGCCGCCGCCCGTGATGCGGCGGATGGCGTCGACGCCCATGCGCTTGCAGGCGTCGAGGTCGATCTCCTCGGTCATGCCCTGGAAGTAGCCGATGGTGACCGCGGCCGGGCTCCACGAGTAGACGCGCGCCGTCGGCGGCGACGAGCCGTCCGCGACCGCGCGGAGTATCGCTTCGTCGATGCCCATGTTGAGGGCGCCCGGGTTGGCGCCGGTATCAAGAAACCTGAGCTTCATGGATGGTCCTTTCGAGCAAACCGGCGATGTCTTCCGGGCTCGCGCCGATGATGGAGAGGCCGGGGCGGGCGAAGGCCCTCTTGGCGCGTTCGGGGAGTTCCGCGACGGGCACGCCGACGAGTTCGGCCTCCGCTTCCTCGAAGGCTTCTTCCGGATGCGCGAAGAAGTCGCCCCGCACGAACACATGCCGCACCGTGGTTCCGTCCAGTTCGATCTCGAGCCGGACGAGCTTGCCCGCCGGGATCTTTTCCGTTTTCCGCAAGGTCATTTCACGGCCTCCTGGTCCCTGAAGAGCGCGAAGCCGTCGCGGGCGTGGTAGCTCGTCCGGGCGAGCGGGGCGGACACGACCGACACGAAACCCTTCGAGCGGGCCGCGTCGGCGTACGCCTTGAAGCGTTCCGGCTCGACGTACTCGACGACGTCGATCTGCGCCGGCGTGGGCCGGAGGTATTGGCCGAGCACGAGGCTCGCGCAGCCGACGGAGCGCAGCGTGTCCATCGTCTCGAGCACTTCCGCCTCCGTCTCGCCGATGCCGAGGAGGATGCTCGTCTTGACGACGGAGCGGCCGTCCTTGGCGGCGAGTTCGAGCGTGCGGAGGCTCGTGGCGAAGGAGGCGCGGGCGTCGCGGACGCGTTCGAGGCGCGGGACGGTTTCCACGTTGTGGGCGAACACGTCCGGGCCCGCGTCGAGGACGACGTCGATCTCGCCTTCGAGGTAGTCGGGGGTGAGCACTTCCACGCGGGCGTCGGGGCAGCGCGCGCGGACGGCTTTCACGCATGCGGCGAAATGCCCGGCTCCGCGGTCGGCCAGGTCGTCGCGGTCGACGCTCGTGACGACGACGTAGCGGAGCCCGAGTTCGGCTGCGGCTTCCGCCAGCTCCGCGGGCTCCTCCGGCCGGAGCGCGTCACCATGCTTGCCGGTGGCCACGGCGCAAAAGCGGCAGTTCCGTGTGCAGGTGTTGCCGAGGACCATGAAGGTCGCGGTGGCCTGGCCCCAGCACTCCGCCTTGTTCGGGCAGCGCGCCGAGTCGCAGACGGTGTGGAGGCCGCGCCTCTTCACGAGCTCGGTCATCTTTTTCCAGTTGTCGCCGGAAGGGATGGGAACCCGGAGCCATTCGGGTTTCCTCTGTGTCGATTTCGCGTCCATGGACAGCCTCCGGAGGCGCGCTGAGTGCGGGATGTGCGGGGATGATAGACAAAAAAACGCGGATTGTCTATTTGCGCCATCGTGCGCCAAGACAATCCGCGTGATCGATTCGGGAGAGCGGGACGATTTACTTCAAGGCCGCCTTGAGGGCGTCGACCTTGTCGGTCTTTTCCCACGGGAATTCCGGACGGCCGAAATGGCCGTACGCGGCGGTCTTCCGGTAGATCGGGCGCTTGAGACCGAGGGTTTTCACAATGCCGCCGGGCGAGAGGTCGAAGACCTTCGAGACGGCGTCGGCGATGACGTGTTCCGCCAGCTTGCCGGTTTCGAACGTGTCGATCATCACCGAGACCGGGAACGGCACGCCGATGGCGTAGGCCAGCTCCACTTCGCAGCGCTCGGCCAGGTCCGCGGCGACGATGTTCTTCGCGACGTAGCGCGCCATGTAGGCGGCCGAGCGGTCCACCTTCGACGGATCCTTGCCGGAGAAGCAGCCGCCGCCGTGGCGGCCCATGCCGCCGTAGGTGTCGACGATGATCTTGCGGCCGGTGAGGCCCGTGTCGCCGGCGGGGCCGCCGATGACGAAGCGGCCGGTCGGGTTGATGAAGTACTTCACGTCCTTGCCGAGGAGACCGGTCGGCTCGAGCACCGGTTTCACGATGTCCTCGATGACCGTCTCCGCGATCGTGTCGTGGTCGACGTCGGGATCGTGCTGGTGTGAGATGACCACCGTGTCGATGCGGACCGGCTTGTGGCCGTCGTACTCGATCGTCACCTGGCTCTTGGCGTCGGGGCGGAGCCACGGGATGGTCTTGTTCTTGCGGAGGTGCGTGGCGCGGTGGAGCAGCTGGTGGGCGTACATGATCGGCGCCGGCATGAGCTCCGGGGTCTCCTTGCACGCGAAACCGAACATCATGCCCTGGTCGCCGGCGCCCTGCTTGCCCTCGAATTCCTTCAAGCCGTGGCCCGCGACGCCCTGGTTGATGTCGGGCGACTGCGCGTGGATCGTGTTGAGGATCGCCATGGACTCGTAGTCGAGGCCGTAGTCGGGGTCGACGTAGCCGATTTCCTTCACGAGGTCGCGCACGAGGGTCTGGATGTCGACGTAGGTCGTCGTGGTGATCTCGCCGCCGACGAGGAGCATGCCCGTCGTGGTGAAGCACTCGCAGGCGACGTGGCTCTCGGGATCGTCCGCGAGGCAGGCGTCGAGGACCGCGTCGGAGACCTGGTCGCAGATCTTGTCGGGGTGGCCTTCGCCTACGGATTCCGAAGTGAACAGGTATTTCTTGTCGCGCATGTAGTCCGTCCTTCCTTTAGTAACGGTAGTGCTCGGTCTTGTACGGACCGGCGGCCGGGATGGCCAGGTAGTCGGATTGCTTGGCGCTCAGCTTCGTGAGCTTGACGCCGATGCGGTCCAGGTGCAGTCGGGCCACTTCCTCGTCGAGGAGGCGCGGCAGCACGGTGACGCCGGGCTTGTTCGCGTCGCGCTTGGCCCAGAGCTCGAGCTGGGCGAGCACCTGGTTCGTGAAGCTGTTCGACATGACGAAGGACGGGTGGCCCATCGCGCAGCCGAGGTTCACGAGGCGTCCTTCGGCCAGGAGGATGATCGCGTGGCCGTCGGCGAAGACGTATTTGTCCACCTGCGGCTTCACGTTGACGTGCGTGACACCCTTTTCCGCCTTGAGAGACGCGACGTCGATCTCGTGGTCGAAGTGGCCGATGTTGCAGACGACGGCCTGGTCGCGCATTTTCCGCATGTGCTCGATGGTGATGACGTCGACGCAGCCGGTGGCGGTCACGTAGATGTCCGCCGTGCCGAGCGTGTCCTCGATCGTCGCCACCTGGTAGCCTTCCATGGCCGCCTGCAGCGCGCAGATCGGGTCGATCTCGGTGACGATGACGCGCGCGCCCTGTCCGCGGAGGCTCTGCGCCGAGCCCTTCCCGACGTCGCCGTAGCCGCACACGACCGCCACCTTGCCGGCGAGCATGAGGTCGGTGCCGCGCTTGATGCCGTCGATGAGGGATTCGCGGCAGCCGTAGAGGTTGTCGAACTTGCTCTTCGTCACCGAGTCGTTGACGTTGATGGCGGGGATGAGCAGGGAGCCTTCCTTCGCCATGCGTTCGAGGCGGTGGACGCCGGTGGTCGTTTCCTCGGACACGCCGCGGAGTTCCTTGACGGTGTCGTGCCAGCGGCGCGGATTTTCCTTGAGGATGATCTTGAGCCGCATCTTGAGCGACACTTCGTCGTCGGAGCCGGACGGCGTGTCGAGCACGGACGGATCGTTTTCGGCCTGGTAGCCGAGATGAATCATCATCGTCGCGTCGCCGCCGTCATCGACGATGAGCTGGGGTCCCTTGCCGCCGGGAAAGCGCAGGGCCTGGTCGAGCAGGTCCCAATACTCGTCGAGGGTTTCTCCCTTCCAGGCGAACACGGGGACGCCGGTCGGTTTGTCCTTCGAGCCGGTGCGGCCCGCGACGACCGCGGCCGCTGCGTGGTCCTGCGTGGAGAAGATGTTGCAGCTCGACCAGCGGACGTCGGCGCCGAGGTCGACGAGCGTCTCGATGAGGACGGCGGTCTGGATGGTCATGTGGAGGCTGCCCGAGACGCGGACGCCCGACAGCGGCTTGGCCTTTCCGTATTTAGCGCGGCAGGACATGAGTCCCGGCATTTCCTTCTCGGCCAGGTCGAGTTCCTTGCGGCCCCAGTCGGCTAGACCGAGGTCCTTGATACGGTAATCCATCGAGGATCTCCTTGGAGGAAATTGACGCTGTGGAGGGGATGTCCGGGCGGGGAACGGAATGCCATCGCATTCCCTCCGTTTTAGCGTGTATTTGTAAACCGCCCGCAATAGGGATCAAATCGGCGGTGGAGCTTCCCGGACGACGCCGTTCCGCTTCGGTTCGAATAATAACGATTATCACGACGACGAATCAAGGGATTCCGCAAAAACCGATCGCGCGGAGGTCGCCGGGAGGCGTGCGGCGCCGCGGAGCGGAATAACGCTTTCGGGGATTTTCTTGCGCCGCCCGGTTCGAATCGGTTTATACTTCGAGGCGATCAAAACGCCGGAGGCTCGCATGTCCCGCCAAGACCAGTACGTCCTCGCGCTCGACCAGGGCACCACGTCGTCGCGCGCCATCGTCTTCAACGCGTCCGGGAACGTCATCGGGCAGAAGCAGATCCCGTTCGCGCAGATCTACCCGAAACCCGGCTGGGTCGAGCACGACCCGGAGGAAATCTGGCGGACGCAGTACGAGGCGGCGATCGGCGCCGTCGAGGCCGCGCAGATCACGCCGGGCCAGATCGCGGCCATCGGCATCACGAACCAGCGGGAGACGACCGTCGTGTGGGAGCGCGCCACCGGGAAGCCCGTGCACAACGCCATCGTCTGGCAGTGCCGCCGCTCGGCGGGCATCTGCCAGGAACTGCGCGCGCTCGGCCTGTCGGACCTGGTGCGCGAACGGACCGGGCTCGTGCTCGATCCGTATTTCTCCGGGACGAAGCTCGTGTGGATGTTCGACGAACTGCCCGGGCTCCGCACCCGCGCCGAGCGCGGCGAGCTCATGTTCGGCACGATCGACTCGTGGCTCGTCTACAAGCTGACCGGCCGCCACGTCACCGACGCCACGAACGCGAGCCGCACGCTCCTGTTCGACATCCGGAAGGGCGAGTGGGACGACGATCTCCTCGGCGCGCTCAAGATCCCGAAGGGCATCCTGCCCGAGGTGCTCCCGAGCTCGGCGGACTACGGCCGCACGCGGACGGGTCTTTTCGGCGCCGAGATTCCCGTGACGGGCTGCGCGGGCGACCAGCAGGCGGCCTTGTTCGGCCACGCGTGCTTCGCGCCCGGCTCGGCGAAGAACACGTACGGCACCGGCTGCTTCACGCTCATGAACACGGGGCGCGAGGCGGTGGAGTCGAAGCACAACCTCCTCACGACGGTGGCGTGGGACCTCGGGAAGGGCTACACCTACGCGCTCGAAGGTTCCGTCTTCATCGCGGGCGCCGTGATCCAGTGGCTGCGCGACGAGCTCGGCATGATCGCCGATTCCGCCGAGAGCGAGCGACTCGCGCGCTCCGTGGAGGATTCGGGCGGCGTCTACATCGTGCCGGCCTTCGTCGGGATGGGCGCTCCCTACTGGGACTCCGAAGCCCGCGGCACGATCGTCGGCATCACGCGCGGCTCCGGCAAGGCGCAGTTCGCTCGCGCCGCCATCGAGGCCATCGCCTACCAATCCTGCGACCTGCTCGACGCCATGGAAAGGGATTTCGGGCGGCCGCTGCCGTTCATCAAGGCGGACGGCGGCGCGTCGTCCAACAACTTCCTCATGCAGTTCCAGGCGGACATCCTCGACAAGCCCGTGATCCTGCCCGAGGTGAACGAGGTGACGGCGCTCGGCGCGGCGTACCTCGCCGGCCTCAAGGTCGGCTACTGGTCGAGTCTCGAGGACGTGGAGATCAACTGGCGGAAGCGCCGCGAGTTCGTTCCGGAAATGGCCGGGGAAAAACGCGACCGCCTGCTCGAAGGCTGGCGCAAGGCGGTGAACGCCGCGCGCTCGTATAAATAAGGAGACGACATGACCATCGAAAACGTGAAACTGCAGTGGACCGAGGGCTGCAACATCATCGTGGGGCAGTCCCACTTCATCAAGACCGTGGAGGATATCGCGGAGATCATGGCGATGTCGGCGCCTGGCGCGAAGTACGGGCTCGCCTTCAACGAGGCGTCCGGGCCGTGCCTCGTGCGTACGGCCGGCAACGACATGGATTTGGTGCTCGACGCGACGAACTGCGCCCTCGCGGGCAAGGCCGGCCACACCTTCTACCTGGTGCTCGGCCAGGGCGCGTTCCCGATCAACGTCCTCGACCGGATCAAGGCGTGCCCGGAAGTTTGCGCGATCTACTGCGCCACCGCCAATCCGCTCGAACTCGTGATCGCGCGGACCGAGCAGGGCGCGGGCATCCTCGGCGTGATAGACGGCTTTTCGCCGAAGGGCATCGAGGGGACGCAGGATATCAAGGATCGCGTCTCCATGCTCCGGAAGTTCGGCTACAAGTTCGGCTGACACGCCCGCCGCGCGATATCGGGTTGAACGCGCGCGGCCGTACTCTGGGTTGAACGGTCACGCGCGATTCCTGGGTTGAACGCGCGAGGGATACGGGATACAGTCGACGCGCACGATTCCGACCGCGTTTCCGCGCGGACGACACCATACGGGGGAAACATAATGAAGGTACAGGGCACGACGATCGCGTTCATCGGCATCGGCGTCATGGGGAAGAGCATGTGTTCGCACCTCATGAAGGCCGGCGCGAAAGCCCGCGTATTCAACAGGACGAAGTCCAAGACCGACGAGCTCGTGGCCGCGGGGGCGACCTGGTGCGACACGCCGAAAGCCGCCGCGGAAGGCGCTTCGATCGTCTTCACGATGGTCGGCTATCCGAAGGACGTCGAGGAAGTCTACTTCGGCGCGAGCGGTGTCTTCGCCGGCGCCAAGCCGGGCGCGATCTTCGTCGACATGACCACGTCGAGCCCCGACGTCGCGGCGAAGATTTACGCTGAGGCCAAGAAGAAGGGCTTCGGCTCGCTCGACGCCCCGGTGTCCGGAGGCGATATCGGCGCGCGGAACGCGACGCTCACCATCATGGTCGGCGGCGACCAGAAGGACTATGACGAGCTCGTGCCGTTCTTCGAGTGCCTCGGGAAGACCATCGTGCTCCAGGGAGCGGCGGGCGCGGGCCAGCACACGAAGATGGCGAACCAGATCGCCATCGCCGGCTCGCTCATGGGCGCGGTGGAGGCGGTGATCTACGCGGAAAGGAACGGGCTCGACCCGCGCCGCGTGCTCACGAGCATCACCGGCGGATCGGCCGGCAGCTGGCAGCTCCAGAACATGGTGCCCCGCATGCTCGACGGCAACTTCGATCCCGGCTTCTTCATCAAGCACTACCTCAAGGACCTCAAGATCGCGCTCGACGTCGCGAACGCGGCGAAGCTCAAGCTGCCGCTTCTCGCGCAAGCCGAGAGCTTCTTCCGGAAGATGAACGAGACCGGCTATGCGGAGCTCGGGACGCACGCGCTCTACCTGTTCTACAAACGGGGCGAAGCGTAAATGTCGGGGACCGCGCAGGCGGAGCGGATCTTCGGCGATCCGCCCGCCGCCGTCGTCGAAAACGGTTCCTTCGTGCTCGGACGTTTCGCGAAGGCGCCCGGGCGGATCAACATGCTCGACGTCGCGCGGCCCTTCCATTATCCGATACCGCGGTTCCTCAAGGATTACCGCTTGAAGGAATGGGTTGCCGTCCAGTTCGGGGACGCGCGGCGCGTCATGATGGCCGCGATCCTGAACGCGAAAAGCGTCAGCATATGCCTGTTCTGGGGATACGATCGCCGGAACGGGACCGCTTTCGGGTTCCAACGGCTCCTGCCGGGCGGGTGCGCGCGTTTCCCCTCCGTCTTTTGCGGTTCGACGGTGAAGTACCGCGGTTTGGGCGTGACGGTGGCGCTGAGCATCGGGAAGGAAAACGCCACGCTCGACGTCGAGCGCCGGTCGCGCCGGGAATCGAAGAGGATCCTGGGACACTTCGAGTTCGCGATGAACGCCCGGCAATCCGCGCAGCAGAGCGTGTGCCTCCCGCTCGGGCTCAACCGCGCCCTGTACTCGACGAAGGTGCTCATGCCCATGCGGGGCGCCCTCGACCTCGGAACCGAACGCGCCCTGTTCGAGGGCAACGACTCGATGGGGATCCTCGACGACCACAAGGGTTTCTATCCGTTCAACATGAGGTATGACTGGGTCACCGGTTTCGGCCTCGACGCGAAGGAGAGGCGCGTCGGATTCAACCTGACCGACAACCAGGTCCGCGACCCGGAGCGGTACAACGAGAATTGCGTATGGATCAACAGCAGGCTCTTCGCGTTGCCGCCCGTCAAATTCTCCCGGCCGCAGGGAGCCGCCGGGGTGTGGCATGTGCAGGACACGGAAGGCCGCGTGGACTTGTCCTTCACGCCCGAATTGCCGCACAGCGTCAAGGCGAACTTCCTCCTCCTCGGCTTCGATTACGACGGTCCGTTCGGTTCGTTCAAGGGATACGTGAAGACGCCCGACGGCGAGCGCATCGAAGCCGACCGTCTGTACGGCATGGGCGAAAAACAGCTCCTTACGATTTGACGGTCGCGTTCGCCCGCATGGCGAAGCGGGTGGCGTAAAATGCCCGCCCGGCCATGCGGTACGCGGAACGAGCCTAACGCGACAGGTCTTTCGAACGGACGATCTTGCAGCCCTTGCTTTCGTAATAGCGCAGCATCTCGTCGATTTTGCCCGTATCGTAACTCGTAATGCAATCCGACAGGACGGTGACGCTAAAATCCGCCTTGCGCATGTTGTAACAGGTCGATTTGACGCAGGCGACGGCATCGGCTCCCGCTATGTAGAAATCGCGAATTCCGTTCGTTTCGATGAAGATCGCGAATTCCTCGCAGCTTAGCGCGTTGCCTTTTGATTTCGTAAAGACGTTTCCCGACACCACGCGCAGGTCGGATGCCAGTTCGGAGCCGAACGTATCGGGTTTGAACGTCCGAGTGCCGGCCGACAGGTTTTCATGCCGTATGTACACGACAGGGATAGCGTTGTCGACCGCCCAGTCGACGGCTTCATTGATGCCGTCGATGATTTTTTTGTAATTCTTCGTTATGTCATTTTGGATGTCGATGATTACCAAGGCTTCTTTCCGCATGGCCGTCCCTCCTGAAAGGCCGTTTGAGCGCTTCGCTTTTTCACGCATACCGCTTCCTCCCGATAGGTAGATTTGCTGACGGTGTCAGTATGCGCGGCAATTGTTGACAACTGTATGGCAACAATCCAGAATGGGAAAAAGAAATCTTGGCAGGCGGCCAATGGATGAAAGTCGACAGGCTGATCAGCATCATTCTGATACTCCTCGATAAAGGGCGCATCGGCGCGCATGAGTTGGCGAACCTGTTCGAAGTGTCGCCCCGCACGATCTATCGCGACATGGACGCCATCAACCTGGCGGGCATTCCCGTTCGATCGACCCCGGGAGCGGGCGGCGGCTTCGAGATCCTGCAGGATTTCAAGATCGACAAGCGGGTTTTTTCGACTGCCGACCTTTCGGCCATCTTGATGGGACTTTCAAACCTTCCCGACGTGATGCGCGGCGATGAACTGGCGAACGCCCTCGCGAAAGTCAGGAGCTTCATCCCCGCTGACCGTGCGAAGGACATCGAACTGAAAGCGAATCAAATTTTCGTCGATTTGAGTCCGTGGATGGGCAACGGGAACATACAGCCACATTCGGAGATCATCAAAACCGCCATGCAGGAACGCAAGCTGGTCGCGTTTGAGTATGCGGACCGGTACGGAAACAAGACCGTACGGACGGCCGAACCGTATCGGCTCGTCTTGAAAGGCGGTCAGTGGTACTGGCAAGGGTATTGCCACAAAAGGAATGATTTTCGCCTGTTCAAGCTGTCCCGCACGTCGAACCTGGAAATGCTGGCGCGAACATTTTCGCCGCGGGATTGTCCAAAACCGCAGTTGGATTTTCCCGATATCGCGGAGACCATGCGGACGAGCGTAAAACTCCGCGTTCACGCGTCCGTCATGGACCGGGTGCTCGATTACTGCGCCCCCGACCGGTTTTCGCCGGTCGAAGAGGAACATGTTCTGGTCGATTTTCCGTTCTTGGAGAATGATTACTATTACGGCATCCTTTTCGGTTTCGGTGAAAAATGCGAGTGCGTGGAGCCGCCGCATGTCCGCGCGGAGGTGAAACGCAGATTGCTTGCCATGTCCGCGATCTACGAACGCTGACGATGCCGGGGAAGGCCGGAGATCCGGCGCCTACTTCTGCAGCCCGGTCGCCAACTTTTCCTCGAAACGCTCCAGGTCACGGCCTTCGAGTCCGACGGCTTCGCCGCGCAGGACCCGCCGGATCGCGTCGAATTCGTCGGCCGAAAAGCGAACGCCGCGCAGGAGGTGGCGCTCGAAGCTGGCGGTGGCCATCGGGGCGACCGCCTTGGCGATCTCGAACATCGCGTTCGCGTAGGCGCGGATCTCCAGCTGGGCGTGCGGATCCATGCGGAGCTTGAGGAAGCGGAAGAGATTGTGCAGGTCGATCTGCCAGTACCACTCGGTGTAGAGGCTCAGGGGCAGGTCGACGCGCGCGAGTTCCCGCGCCACGCCGGCTTCGACGAGCTCGAGGTACGCGGCGTGCGCCGCTTTCTGCCCGGTTTGGAGCTTGTCGATGACCGCGGCGGCCTTGTCCGGATCCATCGCCTCGGCCTGCCGGCCCTGCTTGTTGTCGACGCTCTGCAGGGCGATGTCTTCGGGCGCGGGGACGTAGTACTCGTCCTTCATCACCGAATAGCGGCCGGAGATCTCGTTGAGGCGCGCGGTGCGGTGGCGTATCCACTGGCGCGCGACGAAGATCGGGAGCTTCACGTGGAAGGTGAGGACCACCTGTTCGAACGGCGAGGTGTGCTCGTTCCGGAGGAGGTGGTCGATGAGCGCGGCGTCCTCGCGCACGGTTTTCGTGCCGGCGCCGTACGACACGCGCGCCGCCTGCACGATGCGCGCGTCGCCGCCCAGGTAGTCCACGAGGCGGATGAAGCCCTTGTCGAGGACGGGAATCTCCTTGTCGAGCAAGTCTTCGGCGGCGGGAACGATGCAATGGGCCATGGTGTCCTCCGGGATCGGCATTTACCCAGGCAGGATGTCGGAAAACGCCGGCTTTTTCAACGATCCGTTCGGAGGCGGGGGCTTATTCGAGCGGCGCGGCGCCGTCTTCGGGGAAGCCGGAGAAAGCCCCCGAAAAATCCTTGATCGTGTATTTCCCCGAACCGGGACCATGGCAGTCGGACCCGCTGGTCAGGAAAAAGCCGTCCGCAAGCGAGGCGACGAGGTCGTTGATGGCGGCGGTGTCGGCGTTGCGGTAGTAGTAGCGCTCGATGCCGCCGACGCCCGCTTCGCGGAAGAACGCGATGACTCTCTTGAGCCGGTCCAGCTCGCGCGTCATCCGGTCGAACGAGTCGGAAAATTCGTGCCCGATGTGCGGCACGACGAGGACCCCGCCGTCGGAGCGCACCACCTTCGCGATGTCGCGGACGTGGGGCTTCGGGAACTTGGAGTCCGATATGATGTCCGTGTCGAAGTAGGCTTTCTTGAACTCGCGGTATTGCACGGTTCCGGGCAGGGCGCCTTTCCAATGCAAGTAGGTGAACACGTCCACCTTGTTGAAGGAAAAGTCCTCGGGATCGAAGCTGTCGTAACGGTCGCCGATCTTGTTCGAGCAGAGTTCGGCGAAATCGAGGTCGGAGCGCGAAAAGATCGCGCGGCTGCGTTCCACGAATTCGCGGATCCGCGCGTAGCGGGCCACCGAGACGCCCTTGAGGAAGTGGCGGGTGTGGTGAGCGTCGCCGTCGGGAAAGTACGCGAGGATCTCGCTCTTGTAGCCGATCTCGGGGGCGACGCAGTCGATTTCGCAGCCGAGGTAGGCGCGTATGCCGAAACGCCCGCAAGCCGCCAGGAACTCCTCGGAGCCGCCGAGCGTGTCGTGGTCCGTGAGCGACGCCGCCTCGACGCCCGTCTCCGCGAGCAGCTTCGCGATCTCGATCGGCCAGAGACTGCCGTCGGAGTGTTTCGAGTGGAGATGCAGGTTCGCCTTCATCGTCGTGTCCATAGTATAATCCGAAACCAAAGCCCGCAAGCGCCCGGGAGCCCGTCGGGCGTGCGTATTTTTCGCGCTTTTCCCGGAGGCGGCCATGTTCGACCTGAACGACGACATCATCGGAGATATCCTGTTCGCGATGGAAGACCAGGGGAATTCCTATACGATCGACCTGAAAGACGGCAAGGTGATGATGCTGGACGAGAATGGCGAGTACGATCCCGACGTGACCGGCGTCGAACTCGCGGAGCCGTACGACGACCTTCCCGAATGGACGAGCCGCGACGGCTTCGACCTCATGGAGGGCTTCGCCGAAACGGTGTCGAATCCCGAAATCAGGAAAGACCTCGCGGCGGCGCTCAAGCGCGGCCGGGGCGTGTTCCGCGCGTTCAAGGACGCCGTCGAGCGCGACCGCGCCGTGGCCGAGCGCTGGTTCGCCTTCAAGGACGCCGCGATGACGAAGGTCGTCGTGGAATGGTACGAGGAACTCCGCGAAAGCAAGGGGCTCGAACGCCTCGGCCTCGAACCGGAAGAGACCGAGGATCTCGTCTTGAGCGATTATTCGTTCAAGCGGCATCAGTCCGAGGCCTGGTCCGAGCTTGCGCGCTTCGTGGCGGCAGCGCGAACGGAAGCCGCCGGATCGCATCTCCAGGCGATCGTGGACTTCGAGTTCGAGCGGCTGGACGCCGAATTCCGCGACGCTTTCGAAGTTTGGATCGTCACTGCGGACAACGCCGTCTTGGAGACCGAAGCGGTCGCGGCGGCTCGCATCGTGCGCTCGGGCCCGCGCGCCTTTTGCCGCGTCGCGTTCCTGTACGTCGAACCGGAGCGCAGGCGGCTCGGCCTCGGAATGGAAATGCTTGAAGAGCTGCGGCGATGGTGCAAGGAAGCGGACGTGCCTTATTTTCTCGTCGATGCCCCGTTCTTGCCGGAAGGCTTCGCGGACCGGCTCGGACGCTCCGGCTTTTCCGGCTTCGGTCCGCGTCTTCTCGGCCCGATCGCTTGAGGCGGGGCGCCGACCGTACCCGCATCCCAGCCGTATCGCGCCAGATCCACCCGCCCCGCCGCATCGACTTCCACGCCCTCGGCTTCGAGGAGGCTCGTCTGCAATTCGCGCCCGGCTCCCGGGCCCAGGGCGATCGACCCGTCGGCCTTGAGGACGCGGTGCCACGGCAAGCCGTCGCGCTCGGCGCACGCGTGCAGGACGCGGACCACCTGCCGCGCGCCGTTCGGCATGCCGGCCGCCCGGGCGATCTGTCCGTACCCCGCAACCTTGCCCCGGGGAATCGCTCTAATCACGTCGATAATGCGTCCCGTGGTTTCAGTCATGACGCGTATTATATGGAAGATTCGGAAACGCGGCGATGAAAACCGCGCGCATCGCTCTGATATCGCCACATAAAGCGATTTGACACACTACCGACGATCTGTTAAATTGACACACAAGTGTACTTTTGTCATTTTGAAGGCATACCGTTGGAGGCAGCCATGAAAACGTGTTTCCTGTTCCCCGGGCAGGGCGCCCAGTACGTCGGCATGGGCAAGGATTTCCACGCGTCGAGCGCCGCGGTCCGCGAACTCTTCGACGCCGCGTCCGAAATCTCGAAGCTCGATCTGCCCAAGATCATCTTTTCCGGCACCGAGGACGAGCTCAAGCAGACGAACGTCACGCAGGTCGCGCTCGCCGTCGTCGGTTCCGCGGCGGCCACCTGCCTCCGCGAACGCGGCATCAAACCGGACGGCGCGGCGGGCTTCAGCCTCGGCGAGTGGGTCGCCCTCGTCGAGACCGGCTTCATCGACGCGCCGACCATGTTCCGCCTGGTCGCCGAACGCGGCCGCCTCATGGACGAAGCCGGCAAGCGCTCCGGCGGTTCCGGCATGGCCGCCGTCATCAACCTCTCGCCGGACGCGATCGCGAACGCCCTCAAGGCCGCCGGCATCGACGACGCTTGGGTGGCCAACCTGAACTCGCCCACGCAGTCCGTCGTGTCCGGCACCGACGCGGGCTTGGCCAAGGCGGAGCCCGTCCTCAAGGAAGCCGGCGCGAAGCGCGTCATCCGCCTCAAGGTGTCGGGCGCCTTCCACTCGCCGGTTATGCAGTACGCCTACGACGGCTTCAAGGAGCTGCTCGCTGACGTGACCTTCGCGGACCCGAAGCTGCCGCTCTTCTCGAACGTCACGGGCGGTATCGTGAAGACCGGCGCGGAAGCCAAGAAGCTCGCGGCCGACCAGATCGTCTCGCCGGTGCGCTGGCTCGACGAAGAACACGCCATCATCGGCGCCGGCTACGAACGCTGTCTCGAAGCCGGCCCGGGCACGGTGCTCGGCGGCCTTTTGAAGGGCGTCTCCGAGACGGTGCCCTGCCTGCCCGCGGGGACGCTCGAAGCGATCGCCGCCATTTCGTTGTGAGGTGAAACCATGGACAAGCTGTTGACCGGCAAGAAGACCATCGTGACCGGCGGTTCCAAGGGAATCGGCCGCTCCATCGTCGAGACCTTCGCCCGCGAGGGCGCCACCGTCACGTACCTGTCGCGCTCCCTCGCGGAGGACCACGACTACCTCCAGACCACCGCCGCGGAAAACGGCGGATCGGTGACCTGGATCGCCTGCGACGTCGCGGACGAAAAGTCAGTCGAGAACGCCATCGAAACTTCGCTCAAGAACATGGGCCGCATCGACGTCGTCGTGAACAACGCGGGCGTCACGCGCGACGGTCTCGTGTTCCGCATGAGCCTCGAGGACTGGAACACCGTCATCGACACGAACCTCACGAGCGTCTTCCTCGTGTGCCGCGTCGCCGCCCGCCACATGATCAAGCAGCGCTCCGGCTCCATCGTAAACGTGACGAGCGTGGTCGGCATCATCGGCAACGGCGGCCAGACGAACTACTCGTCGTCCAAGGCCGGCCTCATCGGTTTCACGAAGAGCCTCGCGCGCGAAGTCGCCAGCCGCGGCGTGCGCGTCAACGCGGTCGCGCCCGGCTTCATCGACACCGCGATGACCGACGCCATCCCCGAGGAAGCCAAGGA
>CAYZZW010000014.1:0-57397 GCA_964482955.1 uncultured Treponemataceae bacterium
CGCTGCTTAGAAAAATCGTGCAATTCGTGGCGAAAACTATCTTGACATATTTCGAGGGGATTGCAGTACTTGTGATTACCCAAGCGGAACTTGCCTTTAAAGTCCGTACTCCACACCTCGTTTGGTTGTTGTGGATCGAAGATGGGGTGAACGCATTCGATTCTGCGCCTTCGTTTCCACGGCTTCACCAGGTTGTTACGCTTGAGAATTAAGGCAAACGTTGAGAGCGCCGGCCACATAATGTTCGGGAAGCGTTCATTCAGGATCGTCCTGAGTTTATCAGGCACCCAGTGCTGATGTTGTTTCCGAAGTTTGGTGATCGCTCGTTCGACTGGTATTGAGGTTTTGTTTGGACTCTCGAACGGGGTTCGTGAACGTTCCAGGAGTCCGGCCATGCCTTCTGTTTCGTATCGGTCGATATACCGGTATCCAAGTGTTCTTGAGATCCCGAAGGCATCGCACAGCTCTGTCATGGACCAACTGTTGGATCGCCATTCGTTGATAAAGCTGACTTTCTCGTCCATTGTTGACGTCTACTTCCACGGTATATTTTCCCCCTTGGCTAAGGGAAAAAATACTTTGAAAAGTATCAACAATGTCCTTAGAATTGTATAAACAATGTCCCCGTAGAGCACCCTGAGCAAACTAACAAGTACTTCAAGCTGACTCAGCGGTTTGTCACGTACGGTCTCCGGCAAACCCGGGACGGTTCAGTAGAGTACCTGCATGATTGAACTGGCGATTAAGTTGATTGCTCTGTCCGGAAGTAAGCTTGCATCGGATCGGGTGCTGCGCTATTGTTTCGGCTCGATGTTGGTCGTTCTTTTTGAAAACGATGAGATCCTCATCATTGACAAGCCGTGCGGGCTGCCGGTTCAGGGCGGTGCCGGTGTTTCGACAAGCATTCTCGAAGTCGTTGAACGTGATTTTCGTTTTAAGCCATACTTGGTTCATCGCCTTGACCGAGAAACGGCGGGTTGCCTGGCTATCGCGCGATCGCCGAGGACCGCCGCCCGCTACGGCGATCTCTTGTCGGCCCGGGACTGCGACAAGCGGTACCGCGCGATCGTGTTCGGGAACCCGCTCGAAGATCGTTTCGATATCGAAGAAGACATACTGGTTCGCGGTGAGCGCAAGGGAGCCAAGACGTCCGCTCGCGTCATCGAGCGATATGATGGATTCAGCCTCCTTGAGCTCAAGCTCGGTACCGGCCGGAATCATCAGATTCGAATCCATCTGGCCGCAGCCGGGTTCCCGATCGTCGCGGACGACAGGCACGGCGATTTCAGGCGCAACAAGGCAGCGGCCAAGACCTATGGCGCGAAAAAACTCATGCTGTATTCCTGCGAGCTGTCGTTCGGGTCGGGCGTCAGGGCAGAAGCGCCACCGCCCCCGCATTTCGCCGTCTTCATGGATCTTTTGCGCGATCGCGGCGTCACGGGTGGCGTGCCGGGAGCGGAACCGTGACTTCGGACGGTAGGATCGCGACGTCCGAGAAAGCCGATTCCGCGGGGGCGTGGGCATGGATCCACGGAGCCAGCTGGCTTACCGAGGGCGGCGAGGTGCTTCCCGTAGCCGGTTTCCACGAAGCGTGGATCGAACGCAATGCCGCGCTCGTTCCGGGATGCAAGAACGTCTGCGACGTCGTTTTAAGCAAGCGTTGGGTATCGCTCGGCGTGTATTCGAAGGGATACGTAGAACTGCTCGTGCCGGGCGGCGGCGACCGGGAGGTACTCGAACGGGCTCGGATTTTTCTCGAAAAATCGCTCGGCAAGTGGGAGAGCGCGCTGTTCCTCACGATGGGCGACGAGGGCTACGTGAAGGTCATGCCGGCGGACGTCCAGGATCCCGAACCGTTCTTCCGCAAATTCGATCCCCTCAAGGTCGTCTGAGGCCGTTTGACTAGGATATAGCGTTCGGGGAAACCGGATCCAGGTATCGGGAGGGCGCTTTCATCGCGCCGAGGTATTCTCATCGAATGATCAGAACAGCAGCTTCGTCATCATGTCGGCGTTCCGGACGGCGCGGCCTTTGGCGTGGTTGTTAAAGGCGACGAGGACGAGGTCGGCCTTTTTCGCGATGCGTTTGATTTTCGGCGCCCAGGCGGCCAGTTCGTCGTCGGAATACAGGTAGTCGTATCGGCTCACGTTGTCGCCGGACCACCACGCCTCGGCGTTGCGGCCGTGGAAGCGGATGTAGGACTTGCGCCCAGCGACCGTTTCGATTTCCGGAGGTAGGCCTTTCAGGTCGGGGGTGTCGACGAGCACGAGACCGACGCCGCGCTCGTCGAGTCCCTCGAGGGTCTTGTCTCCGAACCATTCGTCGTTGCGGAACTCGACGAAGAGCGGAAAATCGTGGAGCTCGCCGAGGAGGTTCGCGAGGTGCGTGCGGTTGTCGGGCGTGCGGTGGAACCGGTACGGCAACTGGAGGAGCACGCCCGCAAGCCGGTCGGAACGGGCCAACGCCTCCACGGCGTTCGCGAAGGACGCCGCGTCCTTGCGCCAGTCTGCCGTGGGTTCATGCGTGAGGCTCTTGTGGGCCTTGATCGAAAAGAGGAAGCCCGAGTGCGTCCGGGCGACCATGCTCGACAGCGAGCGCGCGGTCGGCATGGCGTAGTAGGAGAAGTTGAGTTCGACGAACGGGAAGCGGAGCGAGTAGTACTTGAGGTACTCGTCCTTGGAGAGTCCTTCGGGATAGAGGACTCCGCGCCAGTCGTCGTACGAGTAACCGCTCGTCCCCACGAGGACCGTCGCGGGCGTGTCCGGCACGTCGGCGCCTATTTCGAGATGTAGTCGCGCGCCCGCTCGAGTTCGCGCTTGAATCCGTCGGAGAACTGTTCGACGACCTTCTGGAACTGCTTTTCGCTCAGGAAGCCGAAGTCCTGGAGGACGATTGGCTCGATCTGCTCGTAGAGCATCTCGCCCTTCTCGTATTCGCAGAAAACGTTGGCCAGGTAGGTCGTGAAGGCGACGTCCTTCCAGTCGGTGGTCATGAGCCCGGGCTCGTGGTGGTAGCGGATGGCCGCGACGAGCGATTCCGGGAAGTTCCATTTCTCCGCGATGCGCGCGCCGATCTCGGCGTGGTTCATGCCGCCGGCCATGTCCTCGAAATTCTGCGCCTCGATGCGCTTGGAGCGGCAGAATTCGCGGATCTTCTCGAGCAGGTCGGGGTGGACGTTGGAAAAGACGATCTTGCCCATGTCGTGGAGCATGCCGCCGACGTAGGAGTCGTCGAGCAGGGTCTTCTGCTGGGGCTTGAAGTTCTTGGCCAGGTTGTACGCGTAGTAGGCGCACTGGAAGGAGTGGTCCCACAGGCGCTTCTTGTCGGCGTGGGACGCGTCCCCGAGGATCTTCTGCGTGCCGTACGAGTAGAGCGTGTTGCGTATGCCGCGGAGCCCCACGAGCTTCACGGCGTCCGCGATGTTGTCGACGCGGCGCGGCAGCATGAACGCGGCCGAGTTGACGAGCTTGAGGAGATCGGCCGTCATCGCCGGGTCGGTGGAGATGTGGCGCGCGATGTCGAGGATCTCGCTCTTGGGATCGTTGATGAGCTGCTGCACGCGCATGATGCTCTCGGGGAAGTGCGGCAGGCTCGAGATCTGGCGGACTACCTCGTCCGTGAGGAGCGACAGGCTCTCGATCTTGGCGGCCGCCACCGGGACGGTGATGCGCGCGACCGTGTCGCCCGAGTCCGCGCGGATGTCGAAGCAGTCCTCGTCGAGCCCGATCTTCTTGAGCATCAGCACGAGGATGACGAGTCCGAGGCCGGCGCCCTCCGAGGGATCGATGACCTGCGCCAGCGCTTCCTCGAGCGTGGTGTACTTGCGGGAACGGGCGAGCTTGTCCTGGATGCGGATGTACTCGAGCTTGTTGATGGCGACGTTGTTCCTGACTTCGAGGATGATGTTGGAGCCCTTCGCCTGCATGATGATCTTGACGTAGAGTCCTTTTTCCTTCTGTTTCTGCAGGTAGAAGTTGATGTTGTCCAGGGTGTCGTTCTTGAAGGACGACATCCCCTCCTCGTACTGCTCGGGGACGTCGATGTCGAGTCCCTTCACCTCGAAGTACACGCGCTTCGTGTTGGCTTTCTTCGCGTTGACCGCGAGCTCGCGGATGACGTAGACGAGGTAGTCCTTGAGCTTTTTCTGGCCGAGTTCGCTCAGGAAGACGTCGAGCACCTCCTCGACGTAGACTTCGATCTCGTGGGGGAGGGTGTGGGTCGTGATCGTGAGGGGCAGCGCGCTGTGCGCCGCCTTTTTTATCTTGGAAACATCGACCACGAGCTGACTTTCTGCCATCGTCGTACCTGCCGGCTTACATAATATACCATTTTCAGGGATGCCGCAAATGGTCGGGCGGTCCGGACCCCGTCCGGGCATTATCCCATGAAATTCTTCATCGTGTCCGCCATGGAAAGGAGGGTGGCCCGCACGCGGCCGTTGAAGCTGTCCGCGGGGAACTCGCCCTTGGGACCCGCGACCCCGGCCGGCATGCCCGTGAGGACTTCGATCCCCTCGTCGATGCTGGACACCGCGTACAGGTTGAAGCGGCCTTCCGCGACGGCCTTCTGGACCTCCCGGGACAGGGTGAGGTTGACGACGTTCTGCTTCGGGAGCATGACGCCCTGGGTGCCGGAAAAGCCGGCGCGCTCGCAGATCTTGAAGAATCCCTCGATCTTCTCGGTGACGCCGCCCACCGGCTGGATCTGGCCCATCTGGTTCATGGAACCCGTGACCGCGATGTCCTGCCTGAGCGGAACGCCGGCGATGGCCGAGAGGAGGGCGTAGACGGCGGTCGACGAGGCCGAATCGCCCTCGACGGCCGTGTAGGACTGCTCGAAGCAGACGCTCGCGCTCACCATGAGCGGGAAATCGGCGGCGTAGCGGCTCCGGAGGAAGCCCTCGACGATGAGGACGGCCTTGTCGTAGATCTCGCCGGAGAGCCCCGATTCGCCTTCGATGTTGATGACGCCGTTCTCGCCGGGCGAGACCTGCGCCGAGATGACGGCGGGCAGGCCGAAGGCGTAGTAGCCGCGGTCGTGGACGGCGAGGCCGTTCACCCGGCCGACTGCCTGGCCGGACACCTTGAGGATGATTTCGCCGGAGAGGATCATGTCGCCGAGCTTTTCTTCCGGCAGGGACGCCAGGTACGCGCGGCGCCGCTCCGCGCCGGTGACCGACGACGCGTCCATGGCGTCCTTGCCTTCGCGCCGGGCGTGGTAGTCGGCTTCGCGGAGGAGGTCGGCGATCTGGCTGAAGCGCGTGGACAGGCGGTCGCGGTATTCCGACAGGCGCACGCCGTGCTCGACCACCGCCGCGACGCCGTCGAGCGAGATGTCGAGGAGTCCTTCTTCCTTCACGATCTTCCGGATGAAGGCGACGTATTCGCGCGTCGTCTCGTCGTCGCGCCGCATGGACGAATCGAATTCGGCGGACACCTTGAAGAGCTTCTGGAAGTCGGGGTCGGCGTTGTAGAGGGCGTCGTAGGTGGATTCGCCGCCCATGAGCACGACCTTGACGTCGACTTCCGCCGCCTCGGGCTTCACGGGCGCCGAGGGCGATCCGTACGGGCCCGCGGGCGGGAAAATCTCGGCGCGGCCGGTCTGGAGGACGCGCTTCAGGCAGGCCCAGCTCTCTTCCTCCTGGATGAGGTCTTCCGCGCGCATGACGAGGAAGCCGCCCGAGGCGCGGTGGATGCTTCCGGGGCGCACTTTGAGGTAGGCGGCCTTCGATTCGCCGGGGATTTCCGGGTGGAACTCGATGGAGCCGAAGAGATTCACGAAGCTCGGGTGCGATTCGAAGACGATGGGGACGCGGTCCGAATCGCCCGAGTCGACGAACACGTTCACGCCGTAGCGCGCGAGGGGCGGGTGATGCCCCGACTTGGGCGCGGAGTCCTCCGCGGGCGGCTGGAAGAGGTAGAGGTGCTGGAGGACGTCCTTTTCGAGGTCGTGGAGCCAGCGCTGGAGCTTGTCGTCGGGGTGCTTCGCCTTGAGGACGGCGACTTCCGCCTGCACGAGCGGCTTCAGGGCGTCGTTGCGGAGGGTTTCGAGGCGGCCTTCGAGCTCGAGCCGGCCGCGGCGCAAGCCCGCGAAGAGGGTCTTCATGCGGTCCATGTACTCGTAATAGCGCTCGCGGGCGGCGTTCCAGTCGGCCTCGGTCATCTTGCCTTCGGCGACCAGTTTCTGGAGCGCGTCGAAGTCGGTGGCCTCGCCGTCGACGACGGGCGCGATGTCCGTGGCGGCGGAGCCTTCCTCGCCCTCCACCTGGACGATGTGGAAGCCGTTCTGGAGGAGCTCGCTCTCGAACGCCGCGATGTTCGCGTTCTCGCCCTTTTCGAACTCGGCGACGAGGGCATCCTGCCTGGCCTTGTACTCCGCGCTCGCGAGCTGGAGCTTCACCACCTTCTTCACGTTCTCCACGAAGGCGTGCAGGTCTTTCTTGAAGGCGCGCGCCTGGCCGGCCTTGAAGGACAGCACGCGGGGCTCGAGCTGGTTGTGGAAGTTGAAGACGTACGCGATGTCGCACAGCTCCACGGTTTCGGGCTTGAACTCGGAGAGGATCTTCTTGACCGCGGTGCGGCGGCCCGTGCCGGGGGCGCCGGTCACGAAGACGTTGTAGCCCTTGGCCTTGATGCCCACGCCGAGGAGCAGGGCTTCGAGGGCGCGCGGCTGGCCGATGACGGACTTGCCCCAGTCGCCGCCGTCGAGGCGCGCGGCGTCGGCCTCCGTGAATCCGAAAGCCACGTCGGCGGCCTTGAGCTTGAAGCGTTCCAGTTTGTCGGACATGGGTCGATCCTTTCGCCCCGCGGCCGCGCGGGCGGACTGCGGTGTTATTTCGCGTGCTCGATGAGCGCCGACGCTGGCACGATCTCGTAGCCTTCGCCGAGGAGGGAGTCGATGAGCAGGTCGAGCTCGGCGAAGAGGTAGTCCTCGCGCCCGCCTTCCGGCACGCCGATCCGGACCGGGACGATGGAACCGGGTTTCTTCTTCGCCATGACCCGTTCCACGATCTCGGCGGTCGGGAGGTAGGTGCCGGGGATGGTCCTGCCCTCGAGCGCGCCGACCCAGTCGAGCGGGTCAACGTCCCTGCCCACATAGGCATAGTTCATCGACCTGGCGGCGTCCAGTATCGGGGTGCTCGTCGAATAGAACGGCGTGTGCCAGACGAGGGAGAGTTCCCGGCCGGTGGCGGCGAAATACTCGTCTTCCGTGCGCGCGAGCCCGCGCTTGATGAACTCGGCGTCCACCTTGAAGCGGGCGTCGGTCGGGTCGAAGGTCGTGAAGAACATGTTCCCGATCTCGTGGCCGCTGGCGGCGATGAGCTTGGCGGCTCCCGGCGCGCGGCGGATGAATTCGCCGTTCACGAAGAAGGTGGCCTTGATCCCGTAGTCGGCCAGCGTGTTGAGGACCTTCGTGAGGCCCTCGGCCGTGTCGTAGCAGTTGAAGACGAGCGTGACCTCGCGGCGGCGGATGCGCGAGCCGTGGTCGAAGATGTCGGGCGAGCGGGCTTCGTCGCGGTCCGGGAAGGGCGCGTAGACCTTGAGCGGCGGCTCGAAGAGCGGGTTCGTCCCGAGGCCCTTCACCGAGCGGACCATCACCATGTTGCGGTACGAGCCCGTGCGGAGCGCGTCGAGGTAGACGCGGTAGCTCTCGTTGTTGGCGACCGCGGGGCGGCCGCGCCAGGAGTCCGACGCCGTCCAGGCGCCGTCGCGGAGTTCGTAGGGGCGTCCGCCCGCCTTGGCGGCGGCGACCGAGTCCGCGAGGGACGACCAGGAGCCCGCCTCGACGTTCGAAATGCCGAGGAGCGAGCGCGAGCTTCCGTCGGCGGAGACGAGCTCGAGGGTGTCGGTGCCGGCGACGACGAGCTTTGCGTCGTCGAGCCAGACCGCGCGGAGCGAGCCGGGCGCGGGGATGACGGCCAGGCTCGACCAGTCGGCGTACTTCCGGATCGTCACGCCTTCCTTCGAGACGACCGCTACCCGCGAGAGGTCGGCCGTGGGGACGAGGGCCAACGCGCCGGGCACCTCGAGTTCCTTGAAGGTCTGCGTAAGGCTCGCGTCGTCGACCGAGCGCGGGGCCTGGATGCGGTAGGCGCCCGCGACGCGCGTGCCGTTCCGGAGGGAGCGCGTGAAGATGGTGATGAGGCCGTCGTCCGGCCACAGCACGTCCACGACGATCGTGTCGCCCTGGAGGAAAAGATAGGGCAGGCTGGCCACGCGCGACGAGCGCCCGTAGTCGTCCGGATCGAGGTAATAAAGGAAGAGATTGCGCCCGTCCTTGCAGAAGAGCAGCTTGGCGCCGTCCGGCGAGATGCGGAAGGAGTCGAAGTTCGGGTCGAACGAGAAGGGGACGGTGCCGACCATCGTGCCGATGGAGACGATGCCGGCGTAGAGCGCCTGCGTGAAGAACTCCGAGGAGCGGACGCGGTAGAGCGAGCGGTCCTTCACGAAGAAGAGGCTGTTGTCGACGCCCCAGGCGGTCGCCTCGATGCGTCCCTTGAAGGCGACGCGGTAGCTTTCGTCGAGGACGCGCGCGCCCTTGTACTGGTCGATCGAGTAGTAGTGGACGTAGCCGCGCCGTTCGTAGACGAAAAAGCGCGAGTCCGGGGACCAGCGGGCGGGGAACACGTCGATCGAGGTGCCGACGCCGCTCGACACGACGGTTTCCGTTCCCTTTTCGATGTCGAAGAGGATGATGCGGCCGTAGCCGAAGGAACTCGGGCTGAAATAGAGCAGGTATTTGCCGTCGGGCGACGCCGCGACGTCGGGAAGCTTGCCCGTGTGGACGGGGTTGCCGCGCGCGAACGAGGGGAAGCCGGACACGGGCTTGAACGACGCGAAATTCCCCGAGCTGCGGAAGACGCCGAAGCGGTTGCGGACCTGCAGGACGCGGCCGCCGTCGAGGAGCTCCATCGCCTCCGGGTAGAAGCTGAGCGGCTCGATGTCGGACGTGCCGAGCTTCGCGCGGAACAGCGTGCGGAAGGCCCCGCCGCCGGGAAGGTCCGCCCGTACCGTGAACAGGAGGAGGTCGGCCGCGTTGACATCCGGGTCGGAGAACTCGACCTCGGCGGGCATGGGGAGGACCGTGATGAACGCCAGCGCGAGCGCCGACGCGAGGAACGCGTTTCGCATGGGGAACCCCTTCATCCGAATATCGGCCGATTCCGGTCCGAACTGCACCCGAGGATTCCGGGCGCTCAACGCGGCGCGCGCGCGGCCTTGGACAGGCGGTCGTTGACGGCGCGGCCTATCCCCTCGTCGGGGACGCGCTCGGCCCAGATTTCCGGGTAGCCGCCCCCGTCGAGCTCGTGGAGGACGTCGAAGAGCGCCGCCGCGGCTTCCACGGTGGAGCCCGACTTCGAGAGGGCGCGGACCGCCGTGAAGCGCGATGCCGCGCCGGATGTCCGCAGGGTCGCCTCGGAAAAGAACAGGGCCGCCGAGCCGGGCGCGGGCTCGGCCGTCGCGAGGGCGCCGAAGGGCACGAGACGGAGTCGGGAGCGCGGGGCGTAGTGGCTGGCGAGCTGACCCGGCGAGATCGGCGCGCCCGACAGCCATTCCTTCGTTTCCACGCGGCCCGCGACTTCGCGGAGCCGTTCCATGGGAAGCCCGCCCTGACGGAGCACGACGGGCGTATCGCCCGTGACGTCGACCACCGTGCTCTCGACGCCGACGTCGCAGGGGCCGCCGTCGAGGATGAAGTCGACGCGGTCGCCGAGCTGGCGGGCGACGTGCTCCGCGCGGGTCGGCGAGAGGTAGCCGAAGGGGTTGGCGCTCGGGGCGGCGACCGCGCCGGTCGAGCGTTCGATGAGCGCGCGGGCGACGGGATGGGACGGGAAGCGCACCGCCACCGTGGGCAGCCCGCTCGTCGCCAGGTCCGGTACTATCGGTTTTTTCCGCAAAATGAGGGTGAGCGGCCCGGGCCAGAAGGCGGCCATGAGGAGGCGCGCGGTCGCGGACGGCGACTCCGCGAGGATCCGGATCGTGGCGAGGTCCGCGACGTGGACGATGAGGGGGTCGAAGCGCGGCCTGCCCTTGGCTTCGAACACCCGCGCGAGCGCCGCGGGATCGTAGGCGTTCGCGCCGAGCCCGTACACGGTCTCCGTGGGCAGGGCGACGAGCTTGCCCGCCTTGAGCGCTTCCGCGGCTTTCGTGATGTTCTCGTCGGTGGCCTCGAGGATTTCCATGCGTCTCCGTGCCGCGGCGTGCCCGCCCGCTTCAAGCGATTCCGGACGACCAGTATACCGGGGCGGGGCGGCGCGGTCGAGGGCGGCGCGAACCGGCGGGAACCGGCGGAAGCAGCAGGTCGACGCGGGTGGCCCGGTGCCGTTATATTCTTTCCATAATGCGCGTTCAGGCGATCGACGGAGCCGCGGCCGCGTTCGGCCTGCTCCGGAATCAGCGTATTTCCCCACTCAGTCCGGTGGAGCCGGGCGCCGCCGTTCCCGCAGCGGGGAAGGTCCGCGCGCGCCCGGGCCGCGACGAGGACGACGGGCGCTCCGGCGTCCTGGCGACCATATCGGACGAAGCCCGCGCCGCGTTCGGTACGATGAGTCGCGCGGATGACGGTCGCGCGTTCGGAGCCATCGAGCTGCCGGACGGTTACGACGCCGTCGGCTCGATCGCAACAGGCGCGAAAGACGCGCGGTCCGGGGCGGTGAAACGCGCGGCCGGAGACAAGACGGGCGCCGGGAGTCTCGACGAGACGTTGCGGGGAATTACCGAGCGACGCGATGCCGAGCGCGAAGCCGGAACGGCCGACGACGCCGAGCGTCTGCTCGAGCGGGCGACGAAGAAGCGCGGCGCCGAGCGGAAACTCGGCGAAGCCCTCACGGAAAAGGGCCGGATCCAGCGCGGGGACGCCGAGCGCGAGCGGGCGGGCGACCTGGAGTTCGCGGCCGTCGTGCGCGAACTGCGCGGGCGCGATTCGGAAGTCCGCGCGCACGAAGCGGCGCACGTGGCCGCGGGCGGCCGCTTCGTCCGGGGCGGCGCGAGCTTTTCGCTCCAGCGCGGCCCCGACGGGCGGATGTACGCCGTCGGCGGCGAAGTCGGCATCGACACGTCGCCGATTCCGGGGAACCCCGCGGCGACCGCGGCCAAGATGCGCACGGTGCGCGCGGCGGCCCTGGCCCCCGCGGAACCGTCGGGCGCGGACCACTCCGTGGCGGCGGCCGCTTCCCAGGAAGAAGCCCGCGCGTTGGCCGAGCTCGCCGCGAAGCGCTCGGAAGAGGCGGCAGGTCCCCGCCGCGGCGACGAACCCGCGGACGTCGCGCGGTCCGAGCCCGTGGAAGAAACGGATTCGCCTCGTGACGGTAGCATGACGGCGTCCCTCCGGCCGGCAGCAGCCGACGAAGCCGGTTACCGCCGTGACGACGGACTGGCGGCCGCGTTCAGATTGGCGCCTGTCGACGAAGCGGGCGCCCGCGTGGACCTGTATGCGTAAGCCGCCGATCTTCGCGCCAGGGGCCGCAGCGAAAAACCCGGAGCGCGCGCGGTCTGGCCGCGCGCGCGAGGATTTGAAGCGGAGGACCCGACCCGATTCGGGCGCGCTTTCGGCGTACCCGAGAGAACGGGCTTCGCTCGTCGATATCCATGACGGCGTGCCCGAATCGGGAGGCGCCCCTTCGTTGAACTCTCCTTTTTATTCCTTCCGTTTTATCTTTCTACCTTCTTTCTCCGTGTCTCCGTGCCTCCGTGGCAATTAAATCCTGATGATTGGAGCGATCATGAGCGTGCACATCGAAGCCAAGCCCGGCGAAATCGCCGAGGGCATACTCCTGCCGGGCGATCCCCTGCGGGCGAAATTCATCGCGGAGAACTTCCTCGAGGAGCCGGTCCGGTTCAACGCGGTGCGGAACATGTTCGGGTACACGGGCACGTACCGCGGCGTCCGCGTGTCGGTGATGGGCACGGGCATGGGGATGCCGTCGCACTCGATTTACGTCAACGAACTACTGCGCGAGTATGGCGTGCGGCGGGCCATTCGCGTGGGCACCTGCGGCTCGATCGCCGAGGGCGTGGGCATCCGCGACCTGGTGGTGGCCCTGAGCGCGTCCACCGACTCGAACGTGAACCGCATCCGCTTCAAGGGGCTCGACTACGCGCCGACGGCGTCGTGGGCGCTCGCGGAAAAGGCGGTGGCGGCGGCACGCGAGGCGAAACGGCACGTTCATGTCGGGCCCATCCTCTCGAGCGACAGTTTCTACGGCGACGACCCGGACGCGTGGCGGCTCTGGGCGCGCTACGGGGTGCTGGCCATCGAGATGGAGACCGCCGAGCTCTACACGCTGGCCGCCAAGTTCCGGGCCGAGGCGCTGTCCATCCTCACGGTGAGCGACAGCCTGGTGACCGGCGAGGCGACGCCGTCCGCGGAGCGCGAGCAGGGCTTCGGCGCGATGGCGGAGCTGGCGCTCGGGGTGCTGGTCAAATAAGGAGTGTTCCATGATCGGATTCGGAGAAGTGCTCGTCATCGCCTTCATCGTCGTGTTGATTTTCGGGTCGACGCAGATCCCGAAGCTGGCCCGCTCCCTCGGCGAGGGCCTCCGCGAGTTCAAGAAGGCGGTCCGCGAAGAGAAATCCGAGGGCGAAAAGCCCGACGAACAGAAACCGGACTGATCGACCCATGACGGGAAATCCCGCGCGGGATCCGGAGCGCACGCTCGACTTCGTCGGGCACCTCGTCGAGCTCAGGAACCGCGTCCTCTGGGTACTCGTCCTGCTCCTGCCGCTTTCGGCCGCGGGCTGGTTCGCGTATCCGTACGTCAACGCCGCGATCGTGGCGACCGTCGGCGAGAAGCTGTATCTCACCACGGTGGCCGAGGGCTTTTCCGTGCGATTTTCGATGAGCCTGCTCGTCGGCTTCGTGCTCGTCCTGCCCTTCGCGGTTTTCCAGGCGTTCGCCTTCCTCTTCCCGGGCTTGAAACCCGTCGAGCGGCGCTGGCTCGTCGGGCTCACGGTCGCGTCCACGCTGCTCATGGGCGCGGGCGTGGCGTACGGCTACGAGCTCATCCTGCCCGTCTCGGTGAAGTTCCTCATGTCGCGCGCGTTCTCGCCGGACGGCATCGGGCGCGTGCTCTATTATTCGGACTACCTCGGCTTCTTCCTGCAATTCCTGGTCGCGTTCGGCATCGCCTTCCAGCTGCCGATCGCGGTGCTCTTCATCGTGCGGAGCGGGCTCCTCACGGTGGGCGCCGTCGCGAAGGCGACGAAAGGCGTGGTGGTGGGCATCTTCGTCGTCGCCGCGATCATCACGCCGCCCGATATCTTCTCGCAGCTCTGCGTCGCGCTGCCCATGGTGGCGCTGTACTTCGTGTCCCTCCTCATCGCCCGCCTGCTCGTTCCGAGGAAGCGCTGATGTTCGGCGTCGGTATCGGAGAGATCGCCGTCATCCTGCTCGTGGTGTTCCTCGTGTCGCCCAAGGACCTGCCCAAAGCTATGCGCAAGCTGGCCCAGCTCGGCGAGGCGCTGTCCGGCGTCAAGCGCGAATTGGCCGACCTCGAACGCGAAGTCCGTGATGCAACCGACTATGAGAAGAAGGATCACGAAGGGCATGAAGCTGTGATCACGAAGGGCACGAAGGAAGAGAAGAAGGTGGAAGGGGAAGAAGGGATGAAGAATGAGGTGAGGGAAGGGTGAGCGGGTATAGGCCGCCGTTCAACGCGACACCGAAGGTCGTATCGCTGGTGGCGGGGATAGCCGAGGCGCTTGGTACGTTGAGCGCGGCGGGAACCGATGCCGGGCGCTTGAGACTGAGGCGGGTGGATCGCGTCCGAACGATTCAGGGAACCCTCGCGATCGAAGGTAACAGTCTCGGCGAAGAGCAGATTACCGCCATACTCGAGGGCAAGCGAGTCCTGGCCGATCCCCGCGCGATCATCGAAGTCAAGAACGCGATGCGCGCCTACGACGCTTTGGGCGATTATGATCCGACCGAGCGATCCGACCTTCTGGCAGCGCACGGTATCATGATGGACGGGCTCATCGACGACGCGGGTTCGTTCAGGACCAAGGCGGCCGGAGTCATGAAAGGGCATGCCGTGATCCACACGGCGCCGCCATCGGATTTGGTACCTTCCCTTGTCACCGACCTTCTTCGCTGGCTGAAAGGGACCGATGACCATCCGCTGATCGCAAGTTCGGTATTTCACTACGAATTCGAGTTCATCCATCCGTTCACGGACGGCAACGGGCGTATGGGAAGGTTGTGGCAGACGCTCGTCCTGTCACGATGGAATCCGGTCTTTGAATATATTCCCATCGAAAACGTGATATATCGCGGTCAGGCTGGGTATTACGATGCTATCAATCGCTCGAACGCGTCGGGTGACGCGACGGCATTTCTTGAATTCATGTTGCGCGCGATTCATGATGCGGTTCGTGACGCAGTTATAGGTTCGGAGAAAAGTTCGGAGAATAGTTCGGAGAAAAGTTCGGAGAAAATACTCAGATTGTTGAGGGAACGCCCGGAACTGACGATCGCCGCGCTTGCGGACGCCTTGTCGCTTTCAACCAGAAGCATCGAAAAATCGCTCAAACGGCTTCAGTCCGAAGGCTCCCTCCGCCGCATCGGCCCGGCCAAAGGTGGCCACTGGGAAGTGCCATCGGGAAGATGACCAACAACGACTGTACTTAGGAACACGAGAATCGCTGCCGGCGCATGCATGCGCGAGGTCTGCGCGGCGTGAAACGGGGATGAACCGTCCGCCGAACGCGAACCGAACGCGACCGGGCGGGTGGCATGAAAAAAGGAGCTGTCGCGAGGTGTCCTCGAGCGATAGCTCCTTTTTTTTATGACAGGCTCCGCCCGAATCGATTCCTTTCGACCCGCCGCGCGTCCGCTTGCGACGCGGCCTGTCGTCCTTGGCAGCGTCTCAGCCCTTCGAGCCCAGTTCCAAAATCAGCTCGACTTCGCCGCGGGAGAGCTTCACGGTGCGGGCGATCTCCTCGACGGTCCAGCCCTGGTGGGCGAGCTTCCGCACCGTCTCCTGCACGCTCACGGGCGGGGCGCCGCGCTCCTTCTTGCCCGTGCCGACTTCTTCCTTCAACAGCGTGTTGAGCAGCTTGAGCTGGTCGGTCGCCTTGCGGTTGATCTCCTCGAGGCGCGTCTCGGTGCGCGCGAGCCATTCCCTCGCCTTTTCGAGTTTTTCCGAACGCTTTTCGAGATCGGTCATCGCGTCGTCGATGCCGTCCAGCTTTTCCGCGACCGCGTCGACCTTGTCCTTGCCCTCGAGCGCGGCGTCGACCGAGGCGCGCAGTTCCGAAACCCGTTCGGGGAAGCCCCTGACGGCGGCGTCCAGCTCGCGCACGGTCTTTTCCATGCCCTGCACGGCGGCGAAGTTCTTGTCCACCGCCTCGACCGTGGTGTCGAGGACGTTCGACTTCTTTTCGAGCCGCTGGAATTTCGATTCCGCCTCGTTCGACAGTTCCGAGAGCTTCCGCATGCGCGCCTGGATGTCCGTGAGCGCGTCGTCGGCGGAGGTCACCTGCTGGAGCTTCCGCTCGACTTCCGTCGACAGCGCGAGGAGCTTCTTGAAGTCCTCCTCGAGGGCGTCGATGCGGCGCTTTTCCGCGACGAAGCGGCCGAGCTTCTGGCTCACGTCCTCTTCCTGCTTGCGGATCGCGGTCACCTTGTCGTCGATGGCGGCGATCTCCGCGCGGCGCGACTCGACGCGGGCGGCTTCCGCCTTGAGCTCCTCGACGCGCGACTCGAGCGCGGCGCGGAGCTCGTCGGCGCGGTCGAAGAGTTTCGTCTGCGCGGCGAAATCCTTCACGCGGCGGTCGATGTCGGCGAGGGCGTTCTGGCGCTCCCGGTTTTCCTGGTCGAAGCGGGCGATCACCTGCTTTTCGCCGGTTTCGAGGCGTTCGCGGATCTCGAGGGCGTTCTTGCGGTGTTCGGCTTGGGCGGTCTCGACCTCGTTCAAAAGTTCCTTGGCCCTGCGCGAGGCGTCGGCGGAGAGCGCGTCGTAGTTGCGGGAGAACTCGCGGAGGGCTTCCGCGCCCTGGTCGGACAGCTCCGCGCGGAAGCGGCCGATCTCCGCGGCGTACACGGCGATCTTCTGGGCCAGCGCGGCGTGCTCGGCTTCCGCGTCCTTGATCGCCTTGTGCGTCGCGTCGCGGTGGGCCTTCGTCTCCTTTTCGGATTCGGCGCGCGCCGTCTTTTCCGCGGCCGTCCAGTCCTTCTTCACCGCCTCCGAAAGCTTTTCGAGCGTCGCGTCCATCTCGGACTTCCACCCGGACAGCTTCCGGTCGGCTTCCTCGCTCCGCGCGCGGAGGTCGGCGAAGAAATCGTCCTCGAAAAGCCTGAGCTTTTCCGAGACGTTGGAATACGCCTGGGTCTTGAGGACGTTGAGGTCCTTTTCGATCGCTTCCATGGACGAGCGCATGCGCTCGTATTCGGCGGTCATCTCGGCCTCGAACGCCGCGCGGCGCTCGGCCGATTCCTTCCCGAAGCGGTCGAAGTCCGCCGCGACGGCGCGCTGCACGCCGGCCATCGCCTCGCGGAGCGCCTTGTCGAGGCGGCCGAGGTCGGCGCCCGCGTCCTCCAGCTTCCCGATGCGGCGCTCGATGTCGGAGCGGTAGGCGTCCAGCCGCTCGTCGAAACCCTCCGCCAGGCGCTTTTCGGTCTCCGCGCTTTCGCGGCCGAATTTCTCGTTCAGGGCCAGCACGAGCTCCTGGCCGCGCCGGTCGATCTCCGCCGTCTGCACTTCGAGGGCGACCGCGCGCTCCTCGAGCTTCGTCGAAATGTCGCCGAGCTCGTTCCTGGTGGCGACGAGGGAGTCGCGCGTCTGCGTCTTGAGTTCTGCCTGCTTTTTCGCGAGCTCGTCCTGCAAAGCCTTGAGATTGTCCTTGAGCTTCCCGGCCAGCGCCTCAGCCGTCTCGACGACCTTTTTTTCCACGCGGGCGTAGCGCTCCGCGGCGTCCGTCTCGGCTTGATCGAGCTTCGACTCGGCGGCGGACACGCGCGCTTCGAGGCGGCCGGCCGCGGCCTCGAGCTCGGCGCGGGTCGTTTCGGCGAACTCGGCGGCTTCGGCCTGCCACTCGGCTTTCGCCGACTTCGCCATCGCCTGCGCCTCCGCGAGCTTTTCGCGCGCGAGCGCCTGGACGGTCTGGAACTTCGCCTCGAGCGCCTCGCGGAGCTTGTCGCTTCGCGTGTCGATCTGCGCGCGGAGCTTTTCGTAGGTCGCGTCCTCGAGCGACTCGGCTTCCGCCTTGGCGCGCTTGAACGCGCCCTGGAGCAGGGCGTCGATCTCCGCGATCCTGTCCTTCGCGGCCGCCTGCGCGTCGCGGTAGGCCACCTGCACGGTCTGGAGGTTCGAGTCCGCGCGCTCGGCGAGCGCGTCGATGTCGGCGGACACCTCCGCGAGACGCCGGTCGGCCTCCGCCGTCACCTCGGTCTTGATCGAATCGAGCTCGTCGCGCGCCTCGGCGACGAAACCCTGCCTGAGGCCGGGCAGCTCGGCCTCGATCGCGTCCATCTTTTCGCGGGCCTTGTCGAGCTTCTGCGACACGCCGTCCACGAAGACGCTCTCGTCGTGCATGCGGCGGAGGTTCGTGTCCACCGCCTGCGTCATCGTCATGAGCTGGGCCAGGGCGGCGTCGTACTCCGCGATGCGCGAGCCGATCGAGGCGATCGCGTCCGCGCGCGCGTTGAGGGCTTCCTCCGCCTCCCGCACCTTCTCGAGCGACACCTTGGCCGCCTTCTGCCGCACGTCCAGCTCGACGCCGAAGGCGGTCAGTTCCTCGCCGCGCTTGTCGACGTAGTCCGCCAACTCGTCGCGCAGCTTGTCCGCGAGCTTCTTCACCTTTTCGAGCGAGCGGTTGTCGCGGTCGAGGAAGCGGTAGACGGCGAGTACGACGACGACGAGCCCGATGGTTATGACATGGCCCAATTCCAGCGGCATGGAGATCTCCCGGTTCTTGAATGCGGCGCGATCCGCGTCCGCGGCCAGTACCAAGGCTTGCGGACGCGTCAATATCCAAAATACGGTATCAACGCCAAACGGCATGGGCCATTTGGCGTTGATACAAGCCTTGGCACGAATACCTTCCTAAAACCAAGACACGCCTTGCGTGTCGACTTACCAACGAGGGTATTAGTATATACCATATTACGGCGGAAGGCGATACGGGGACGCTTCATGAAAAAGGGGAAGCGCCGAGACGGAAGCGGTCGTCGCGCCGCGTGTCGGGCGCCGTCGTCGACGCGGCTCCCCCTGGCTCCGAAAGATCGCGTCCGCGGCGGTCGCCGCGTCCGCGACGTTTCTCCGCCACCCCCACCCCGATTCGAGACTACTCGTACACGACGAATCCCGCCCAATACACGGGCGCCTTCCAGCGCCCGTCCTCCATGAAGGCGGCGCGGACGCGCCTAAAGGCTTCGGGGAACGGCACGCCTTCCGCGAGCGCGAGGCGATAGGCGCGCGCCATGAACTCCGAGGTGCCGTCGTCGTAGACCGTCCACAGCGTCACGCCGACGGAGCGCGCGCCCGCGGTCATGAACGCGCGGGTAAGGCCGACGAGCCCGTCGCCGCGGCGTTCGGCGCCGAGTCCCGTCTCGCAGGCGCTCAGCATGACCAGGTCCGCCCCGCAGCGGAGGAGGGCCGCCTCGGCCACCGTCAGGTAGCCGTCTTCTTTCGAGTTCGGTACGGAACCCGAGACTTCGGACAGCACGACCGCCGACATCTCGGGGAGCTTCCCGTCGTAGTAGCCGTGCAGCGCCAGGTGGAGTATCCGGCGCCCGAGGAGCTCGCCGGAGGCCGACAGCGCCTTGACCGTCCGTTCGCTCGCGTCGGCGCCGAGCACCGTCTTCGCGCCGCCGCCCGCCTCGGCGGCGATGCGCCGGACTTCCGTCTCCGTGCCGGGCAGGTCGCTCCAGGACAGGCCGGCGCGGGCGAAGTACGCGGCGTCGCCGCGCGCGGCGACCGCGGACAGGTACTCGTCGCCGGCGGCGGCCCCCGAGGCCTTCGGGGCGAGGGCGGGCGAGCGCGACGCCGCTTCCCCCGCGGCCGAATATTTCGCGCCGCCGAAGAGGAGCAGGCCGGTCGCGCCCTTCGCGTCGCGCGCGGCCATGCTGACGGAGACCGACGGCGACAGCGTGATCCGGTAGCGCGAGCCGAGCGGCGCGCCGGTCGCGGTGTCGGCCAACGCGTCGAAGGGCAGGAAGGCGAGCTTCCCGTCCGGCACGATCACGATCCCGCTTTTGCCCTTCAGGTACGGCTCGATCGGCTTCACGAGCGCCCCGTACAGCCCGACGCCGAGCTTTTTCCAGTTCGGCAGTCCCTCCGTGATCGCGGCGCGGAACGCGTCGATCGAGCCCTCGTAGTCGAAGTCCTTCGGCAGGGGCACGAGCGCCTCGCCGTGATCCCAGACGACCACGCACGCCGGCATCCGGTTTTTTTCGACGAAGGGATCGTTCCCTTCGCGTTCCCAGAGCACGTATTCGACGACGACGCGGTCCGGCCCCGCGAGGGCGCGCGCGTCGTCCAGGGTGGCGATGCGCGGCGTGCGGAGCGCGGCGTAACGCGGCGCCGCCTTCGCGAGCGCGGCGTCCGCCGCCTTGAACGCCGCTTCGGCCGCGTCGCGGTCCGCCACCAGCCGGGCGAGCGACGCGTTCCCGGTTTTGCCCGAAGGTTTCGCCGCTTCCGCCCGGACGCGCGCGTCGAGTTCGGCCACGCGGGCGGCCAGGCGCTCGAGTTCGGCGCGGCGTTCGGGGCTCACGCCGTCGGCTTGCAAGGCGCCCTGCAGGGTTACCTGGTCCAGGAAGCCGCGCGCGCGCATGCGTTCGGAGAGGTCGAAGGCGTCCGCGGCGTTTCCGAGTCGCCGCGCCGCTTCGAAAGCAAGGCGGTAGGCGCCCAGGTTGCGCGCGGTGAAGTCCGCCTTGCCGGAGCCGAACGCGACGCGGGCGCGCTCCGACGCGGCCACCGATTCCGCGAACATGGAAGCGGCGCCTGCGGTGTCGCCGATCTCGAGATAGCCGAGACCGATCTGGCGCGCCGCCTCGGCGAGGAGCTGGAGTTGTCCCGCAGAGCGGAACTGGGCGAAGGTTTCGTCGAATTCCCGTCGAGCCGGACCGGGATTCCCCATGAGGATCCGGGCCATTCCCATGGCCATCCGGGCCAGCGCTTTTTCCTGCGACATGGAGCCCGGGGCCGATTCGTATAGGCCCAAGGCGGCCGTTGCCAGCTCGAGGGCGAACTCGTGTTTTTGGAGCTGTGAAAAGAGCATCGCCGCTTGGACGAAGAATCCGGCCTGGTCGTCGCCGCCCTTCCCGAGCGCGGCGCGGTACAACGCGATGGCCCGATTGGCCGCGTTCGCGGAGCCGGCTTCGTCGCCGCCCCAGCCGAGCGCGAAGGCATAGGAGACATAGGCCTGCGCCAATTCCAGTACGTCGTCGGGCAGGACGCGTTCGCGGTAGCCGACGGCGCGACCGTACGCCTCGATCGCCTTGCCGTAGTCGAAAGCGTCGAGGTGCATCGACGCGACGTCGTCGAGCGCCCGCGCGATCTCCTCCGTGTCGGGAGAAGACAGTTTTTCATAGGCGGCGAGGGCGAGGTCGTACCATTCAACAGCCTTGGCCCTGTCGCCGGTCTTTCGATACGCGGACGCCACGCGCATCGACATGTACGCGCATTCGGCGCTCTCCGGACCGTACAGTTTCGCCCTGAGCGTGCGGGACGTCGAAAAGTGCTCGATCGCGCGCCCGTAATCACCCATCCGCTCGAAGCACGAACCCAGCGAAAAATGGCAGGCGTCCTCGATCGGAACGCCCTCGGAGCCGAGGCGACCGCACGCGGCGATGGCGTCGCGCAGGCGTTCGATCGCGTCTTCGTAGCGCTCCAGGTACATCAGTTCCACGCCGATCGAAAACAGGCACGTCGCGACGGGCTGGCCGACACCGTCGAGCCCGCGCAGGATGTCCAGTTCGTATTCGTAGGCATCGAGCGCCGCCTCGTGGTCGTCCGCGCGCGAGTACGCGTCCGCGAGTCCGGACAGGACGGAAACGGCAGCGAGCGTTTCGCCCGAGCCGGCTTCTTCCAGCATGCCGAGGGCGCGTTCGTACAGGTCGATCGCGTCTTCGAGTTTTCCCCGGCGGGTGGACAGCGACGCCTGCCGTTCGAGGCTTTCGGCGAAGGCGGCGGGGCCGACGGAGACGTAGGCGGCTTCGCGGATGGCCAGCGCCGAGCGATAGTGTGATTCGGCGCCGTCCAGATCGCCCGAGCGTTCCAGGAACGTACCGACGAGGTCGTGGGCCGCGGCGGTTTCCGGATCGCCCGGACCGAGCAGCCGCTCCCTCGTCCGCAAAACCAGGTTCGCGTACGCGAGGGATTCGTTGCCGGCGCCGCGCAAGGCGACGAGGCGCGCGAGGATTTCCGCGATGTTCGCCTCGTACAGATCGTCGACGCCGAACAGGGCGCGGAATTTCCCCCGGAGCCGTTTCGCCAGGCTCTCCTTCCGTTCGTCCGAGAGGCCGCCCGATACGAGACTGTCGAAAGACCCCCGCGTCGCGCGGAATTCCGCCACGCGGTCCTTGAAGCCGCGCCACAGCTGGCCGGTCCGGAAGAAGGCGAGGTCCGGCTCGGTCGTCATTCCCTCGAACCCGTCGAAGCGCCCGTAGACGCAGCGGAGGAAATACCGTTCGGCATCGGCCATCCTGCCGCGGACCGATGAGACGCGGAGGAGGAGGTAATGGATGTGCCCGCTGATCGAAAACAGCGCTTCCGCGCGCTTGAGCAACGGGTAGGAATTCACGAAACCGGGGCGGTCGTCCGGCAGCTGGAAACGGATGAGCGCGAGGACTTCGATCGCCGGCAGCTTGTCGGGATCTTCGGCCAGGAGTTCCTCGAGCCACGCGATGGCCGCCGGGAACCCCCGCTCGGTCATGAGCTTCGTGGCGGTTCCGTAGATCTCGGCCGCGTCGGCGTAGGGATCGCGCCAAGCCGCTTCCTGGGAGAAGGAAGGCACGGCGAAAACCGAAGCGGCGAGCAAGGCGATCGCGATCTTCCACGACGATTTTTCCGCTTTCATACGGCGAATTCTAGCGCACGAGACCGCGTTTCGCGCGTCGTCCCCCTTGCCTCGTCTCGCGGGCCGAGCCTATACTGGAAGAGTCGCGCGGTCCTTGCGGTTCCGCGCCGTCTTCCGCACGGAAGACTATCCATCCGCGAAGGAGGGCATCATGCCGGATTCAGACGCCAGTCGTCAGGACCCGATCCCCCCGCATCAACGCCTGCCCCGTCGCGGACGGCCTTCCCACGACTGATCGCGTCCTCCGAACGCGCGCGATCGACCGCGGCCTCCGCCCGTCCGGGGCGCACCCAGGAGGACGCATATGATCACCATCCGCAAACTCGAAACCGGGCGGCTCGCGGCCGTCGACGCCGCCGAAAAGAACGTCTGGGTCGACGTCATCAACCCCACGAAGGACGAGCAGTCCCTGCTCGAGCGCGAATACCGCCTCAACGCCGAGCACATGCAGGACATTCTCGACATCGACGAGCAGGCGCGCATCGAGAAGGAGGACGAGTACACGCTCCTCATCGTCCGCCTGCCCGTGTACGACCCGCGGCTCGAAGTGTCGTACTACACGGTGCCCTGCGGCATCCTGCTCCTGCCCGACCGAATCGTCACGGTCTGCCAGGCGGACTCGGAAGTCCTCGAGGAGCTCCGCTCCGGCCGGGTCCGCAACGTCGACCCGAAGGACAAGATGCGCTTCATCCTGCAGTTCTTCGGCAGGTCGGCCATCGTCTACCTGCGTTACCTCAAGGACATCAACCGCCGCACCGCCGTCATCGAGCGCGAGCTCCAGCGCTCGGTGAAGAACCACGAGCTCACCCAGCTCCTCGCCCTCGAGAAGTCGCTCGTGTACTTCACGACGAGCCTCAAGACGAACGAGATCGTCCTCGAGAAGATGCCGACGGCAAAATCCATCCGCCTCAAGGACGAGGACGACGTCGAGCTCCACGAGGACGTGCTCACCGACAACAAGCAGGCCATCGAGATGGCCAACATCTACTCGGACATCCTCTCGGGGATGATGGACGCCTTCGCGTCCGTGATCTCCAACAACCTGAACATGCAGATGAAGCGGCTCACCATCCTCTCCATCGTGCTCATGATCCCCACGCTCATCGCGAGCATGTTCGGGATGAACGTGACCATACCCTTCGAGTCGCACCCGTACGCCTTCGCGATCATCCTGGGCGTCTGCCTCTTCGCCGCGCTGTTCGGGGCCGTCCTCCTCGTCGACCGTCGTCCGAAACGCCTTCCGAACCGGCGCTCGAAGCTGGCCGCGCCGGCGGTGACGGGCGCCGTCGTCCGACGGCACGGCTGATGGTGCGGCCGGCGCCGGTTCCGGGCGCTTGCCTGTAAGGTCCGGAAAGACGAGAATTGACCGCAAGAAAAAGTACGTCACGGAACCGCCGATCGCCCGGCATGACCGCGCAAGGCGAATAGTTCCCCGCAACTTGCCGGGCGCACGGGCTTCGTACGGATCTCGCTCCGGTTTCCGCGGACAGGGCGGATATCCGGGGTCCCGTCCTCGGGACCCTCCGCCCGAGGGGGAACCATGGGTATCGGTCTCGACTCGATGAAACTCCGGAACAGGCTCGCGTTGCTCGTCGTCGCCGCGTTCCTCGGCATCGCCCTGGTGATCGCCGTGTCGCTCGTCGGCATGCGGGGGCGCCTCATGGAGGAAAAGCGGCTCAAGACGCGCCATGTCGTCGAAACAGCGTACGGCGTCCTCGAAGCCGCCTACGCTTCCATCAGGGACGCGGAGGAGGCGTCGGGGAAGGCGCAGTCGCAAGCCCTGGCGGCCCTCAGGACCATGCGCTACGAGGGGCAGGAATACTTCTGGGTCAACGACATGAACGCGGTCATGGTCATGCATCCCTTCAAGCCGGAAATGGAGGGAAAGGACCAGGGCGACTATTAGGATCCGAACGGAAAACGCATTTTCGTCGAATTCGTTGACGTCGCGAAAAGGGACGGCGCGGGTTTCGTCGACTACCTGTGGCCCAAGCCGGGCGTGGACAAGCCGGTCCCGAAGATCTCCTACGTGAAAGGCTTCGCGCCCTGGGGCTGGGTGCTCGGGTCGGGCATCTACGTCGACGACGTGAACGCGGAATTCCTGTCCCAATCCCTGACGCTGGCCGCCATCGGGGTCGCGACGCTGGCCGCGCTCATCGTCTTCTCGTCGATCATCGTGTCGGGAGTCCTCAGGCAGCTCGGCGGCGAGCCCGCGCGCATCGCCGAGATAGCCGAACGCATCGCCAAGGGAGATCTGTGCGTCGAGAGCGCGGGGGGAAAGGCACCGGTGGGAGCGTTCGCCTCCGTGATGGACATGGTCGCCAAGCTGTCCGACGTCATGGAATACGTGAAGTCCATCTCCGGCAGCCTGACCGGCGCGAGCCAGCAGGTCAGCATGACGGCCCAGACGCTGTCGCAGGGCGCCACCGAACAGGCGTCCGTCGCCGAGGAAGTGAGCTCGTCGGTGGAGGAGATGACGGCCATCATCAAGCAGAACGCCGACAACTCGCTGTCCGTCGAGGAAGTGTCGCGCCGCAGCGCCGCGGCCGCGAACGAGGGCGGGGTCGCCGTCGGCAACGCGGTCGCCGCGATGAACCAGATCGCCGAACGCATCGGGATCATCGACGACATCGCCCGGAACACGAATCTCCTGGCCCTGAACGCGGCGATCGAGGCCGCGCGCGCGGGCGAGGCGGGTCGCGGCTTCGCCGTCGTCGCGAGCGAAGTCAGGAAGCTCGCGGAACGGTCGCAGGGCGCCGCGCGCGAGATCGTCTCGCTGTCGGCGAACAGCGTGAAAGTGGCCGTCGCGGCGGGACAGACCATCGATACGGTCGTGAAGGACATCCGCAACACCGCCGAGAAGGTGCAGGAGATCTCGTCCGCCAGCGGCGAGCAGAGCGCGGGCGCCACGCAGATCCAGAAGGCGATCATGCAGCTCGACACCGTCATCCAGCACAACGCCGCGGCGTCCGAGGAACTCGCCTCGATGTCCGAGGAGATGAACGCGCAGGCGCTCAGGCTGGACGAGACGCTCGCGTTCTTCAAGCTGCCCGAGCGGAAATACCCGGCGCCGCTGAAGACGGACGCCGCGGAGACGGAAGCCCTCCCGCCTCCGCGCGCCGAACGGCTCGCCCTCGCCGACGCCCCGTCGGGCGAGGCGGCCGCCGCTTCGCGAACCTGAGCCGCGCGCGTTCCGGGATTCCGTCGATAGTCCCGCTCCAGGAGTTTGTCGGACTTGTCCGCGATATGAAGGAAAAATCGCGGAAACGCGATTTTTCTTCCCTGCAAACTCCGAAAGGAGCCTGCTAAATCAGAGATTTCCGCGCTGAAAGCGCGGAAATCCACAAGCCCGACAGGCTCCTAGGAAGGCGGCACGGGGGGCGCGCGTCGTTCCCCGATGCATGAGTGACACGAGCCCGCTGAATCATGGAAGAAACGCGCCGTTCGAACCGCTCGCCTGGGCGGCGGGCGCTTTCGCGGGAGCGCTGTACGTTCCCGCGCCGGAAGCCGTCTTCGCGCTCGCGGCGTGCGCCTGCGCCGCGGCGGGGATCGTCGCGCTCGGAAGGCCCGGCACGCCTTCGCGCTTGCGGGGGGTGCTGCTCGTCGCCTGCGCGTTCGGGCTGGCTTTCGGGCTGTCCGCGCGCCGCGCGGAAACCGGACGCAAGGTCGGAGCCGGCTTCGGGTTGCCGGACGCGACGGTCGCCCGGGCGGAAGGCGTCCTCGTCCGCGACTCGGCGCCGATAGCGGGCGGCACGCGTTACGCGATCGAGCTGGACGCGTGCGCCGATCGCGCGGGAGCGAGCGCGGGCGCCCGGGGCCGGCTCGCGGTGATCCTGAAGCCGGAGGGCCTGCCGATGGAGGCGGGAACGCGCGTCGTGGTGCGCGGACGCATCGTTCCCGACCAGGCGGGCGACGGGTGGATCGCCTTCGGAGCGACGATCGAGCCCATCGCGCCGCCCGCGGGGATCGCCGGATTCCGGGCGCGCGCCTTCCGGGCGGCGGAGCGGGCCGTGGGACGGATCGGCACCGTGTCCACGCCGCTCCTCAAGGCATTGCTCCTCGGCGTCCGCGACGATCTCGACGAAGGGACGCGCGAGGTGTTCAAGCGCGCCGGCTGCGCGCACGTCCTCGCGCTGTCCGGACAGCACCTGTCCGCGCTCGCCATCCTCGTCGTAGCGGCCCTGTCGCCGATCCTCGGGAGCTTCCCGACGCTCGCCGTCGCGACTTTCGTGGTGTGCGGGTACACGGCGCTCGTCGGCGCGGACGCGTCGATCCTGCGCGGCGCGCTCATGTTCGCGCTCATGGCCATCGGCAAGTTGCGCGGGCGGCCGTGCGGGGCGCGCAACGCGCTCGCGGCGTCCTTCATCCTTCAGGCTGCGATCTTCCCCGAATCCGCGTACGGCTGGTCCTTCATCCTCTCGTACCTGGCGATGGTCGGGCTCGTCTTCCTGTCGCCCGCGTTCGACTACGCGCTGAAAGCCCGCGTCGGCCCGGCGCTCTCGACGGCGTTCGCGGCCTCGTTCGCCGCGCAGGCCGCCACGGCGCCCTTCTGCGCGATCGCGTTCGGCGGGGCGTATCCCGGCGGGATTTTGACCTCCACGGTGGCCGGCCCCGTGTCGGCGCTGTTCCTGTGGATCGGCGCCGTCGGCACCGCGGTCGTCTGCGTCGCGCCCTTCCTTCGGACGCCCGTCACGTGGATCGCGGACCTCTCCTGGCGAGCCCTCATGCTGGTCCTCGAGGGCGGAGCGGCCATGCCGCCGGTCGGGTGCGCTGACGCGGGCGCGCAGGCGGCCGTCATCGCCGCCTGCGCGCTCGGGACGGCATTCGTGTGCGCGTGGCCCCGGATCCGCGGCCGAACCGTACGCCTCGATTTGGCGAAGCTCCACCGATGATCCTGGCTGGTCCGCGCGCGCGGCGCGGCCGCGTCGTTGCGCACGCGGTCGGCCTCGTGTATGCTCATCCCCATGCCCGACACGCCAGCCACCGAGCGCCCCCTCGTCGATTACGACTCGCCCACCTCGATTTCGACCCTCCTCGACGCGGAGGGCTTCGCGATGCGGAAGCGCTACGGCCAGAATTTCCTCGTGAACGCAGGCTCGCGCGCCAAGGTGCTCGCGGCCGCCGAGTTCCGCGCGGGCATGACCGCGTGGGAGATCGGGCCCGGCATGGGCGCCATGACCAAGGCGATCCTCGACGCGGGCGTGCGGCTCACCGCCTTCGAGATCGACGAGGGCTTCGTCGCCATCCTGGAACGTCTCTTCGGCGCCCATCCGGCCTTCGCGCTCTGCCCGGGCGACTTCCTCAAGACCTGGCGCGTGGTCCGCGACGAATCCGGCGTTCCCGACCGCATTTTCGGGAATCTTCCGTACAACGTCGCGGCGGCCATCGTGGCCGCCGTCATCGAAGGCGGAGCGACGCCGGAGCTCATGGTCTTCACCGTGCAAAAGGAAGCGGCGCGCCGCATGGCCGCCGGGCCGGGCACCAAGGACTACTCGAGTTTTTCAGTGCTGTGCTCGTCGGTATGCGAGGTGCGCGTGCTGTTCGACCTCGGGGCCGGGAACTTCTGGCCCCAGCCCCGCGTCACGTCTTCCGTCGTCGCCATGCGCCGCAGGAACGACCGCGCGCCCGAGGCCGGCACGAAGGAGTTCTCCCGCTTCACGCGCTCGCTCTTCGCGACGCGCCGGAAGACGATCCGCAACAATCTGAAAGGCGCCTTCGCCGACGACGTCATCCGCTCGGCGTGCTCGTCCGTCGGCATCGACCCCGAAGCCCGCGCCGAAACCCTTACCGTCGACCGCATCCTCTCGCTGTACCGCGCGATGAAGTGAAAATTCATCACGAAGGGCACGAAGGTGTTACCACGAAGGGCACGAAGGAAGCGAAGATAACGAAGGGAAAGAAGAAGTGATTGGAAGGGCTTTTTAGGCGAGAGTTCAATAGTAGCGCCTGCAGAAGACCACGAGGACTCGACGCGTTATTTCTTCTTTTATTTCGCCATTTTTCTTCCTTCGTGTCCTTCTTACCCCTTCGTGTCCTAACGCTCGAGTACTCGCTAAGCTTCGCTCGTGGTAAAAAATCCTGAGGGTGGGCGGGGTTGAGTTTCGGGCGGGGAAAGCGTTATTTTATTGGCGTACGAATCAGACGGAGGTATCAGATGTCCGATAATTTCGCCCAGACCATCGCCAAGCCCATGACCATGGAGCGCAACATCCTGCGCAATTCCTTCCTTTGGATGACGCTCGGCCTGACCTTCACCGGGATCATCGCGTTCGCGGTGTCGGGGAACATTCCGCTCCTTCGCGTGCTGCTCAAGCCCTTCCTGTTCTACGGCCTCGTCATCGGCGAGCTGGCCCTCGTGTGGTTCCTGAGCTCGCAGGTGCTCAAGATGTCGCCGGGGATGGCGGTCGGCTCCTTCATCGGCTACGCCGGCCTGAACGGCGTCACGCTGTCGGTGATCTTCCTCGTCTACACGCACAGCTCGATCGTCTCGGTGTTCTTCATCGCGGCGGGCATGTTCGCCTGCCTCGCCGTGCTCGGATACACGACCAAGGTCGACCTCACGAAGATGGGGACCTACCTCGTCATGGGCGTGATCGGCATCCTCATCGCGTCGGTCGTCAACATCTTCCTCCGCAGCGACTTCGTGTCGTGGATCATCTCGATCGTCGGCGTCGTCGTGTTCGCGGGCTTGACCGCCTTCGACGTCCAGAAGATCAAGAACATCTCCGCCGCGCACGGCTCGGACGTCTCCGAGCCCCAGTACCTGCGCCTGTCCATCTACGGCGCCCTCCAGCTCTACCTCGACTTCATCAACCTGTTCCTGCACCTGCTCCGCCTGCTCGGCCGCCGCCGCTAGCACCTAAGAGCGCGAAAAGCCCCGGTCACCCGGGGCTTTTTTTATTGCGCGCGCTTCGCGCGACTTTTCTCTTTTGGACGTATCATTCTCGGCGCACTCACTTCTTCTTCGAGAAGAGCGTCAAAAGGCGCGTCATGACGACGATGAGGACGGCGACGAAGAACGAGATGGCGGCGGCGATGGCCCAGCTTTGGAGCGCGAGTTTCAACGCGGCGTTCATTCGCGGCCGCCTTCGCGCACGCGGGCGAGCGGCTGGCCTTCGCGGACCATCTCGCCCTGCTCCACGTAGAACTCCTCGATGACGCCTTCGACGGCGCAGTTCACCGGGGTTTCCATCTTGAGGGCTTCGAGCACGAACATCGATTCGCCCTGGTACACCGTCTCGCCCGCGTCCTTGTAGATGTGGAGTTGGAGGCCGGAGGCCGGCGAGCGGCGGCCATCGACGGTTCCTGCTGGAACAGGGTTCCGATACCCTGGAACAGCTGAAGGACGGGTTCTGTGGGCATGGGGCGTCCTTTTCCGGGGCGAGGAAGGGGGTCTGTCCCCCGTCTTCCAACGCCGACTACCGGCGTGCGGAATACGGTACCAATTTCAAGCAAATGCACGTAATGTTAAACCCTGCGTGTGTTTTTGGCAAGTAAAAACCGTAATCCATCGACGAGACGACGCGCAAACGTCGCTTTTCCCTTCTATAGAATCGTCGATTCTGCTACAGTACGGAAGTCGACCCGGACCCAATCCCACCCTGCGAAGGCGGTGACCATGGAAATCGCGAAAATCCTCCTCGAGATGGCCGGCGGGCTGGCCATGTTCATGTTCGGCATGCAGATGACGAGCGACGGCATCCAGAAATCGGCCGGCGAACGTCTCCAGAAAATCATGAACATCATGACGGGAAACCGCTTCCTGGCGGTGATCACCGGCTTCATCATCACGGTGCTCGTGCAGTCCTCGTCCGCGTCGACGGTCATGATCGTCACCTTCGTGAACGCGGGTCTCCTCGACCTCGTGCAGGCCATCGGCTGCATCATGGGCGCGAACATCGGCACCACGGTGACCGGCTGGATCATCTCGCTCATCGGGATCAAGTTCTCGGTGAAGGCCTTCGCGGTGCCGATCATCGGCATCGGCTTCTTCATGAGCCTCATGAAGAAACGGAAGGGCGTGCAGGGCTGGGGCGAGGCGCTCATGGGCTTCGGCTTTATCTTCCTCGGCCTCGAGCTCCTGTCGGGCTCCATGCCCAAGCCGGACAAGGGGATGCTCGAATTCCTCGCGCGATTCTCGAACCTCGGCATCGTCACGACCCTGACCTGCATCGCAGTCGGCGCGGTCTTCACGGCGCTCATCAACGCGTCGAGCGCGGCGCTGGCCGTCATCATCACCATGGCGATGTCGGGCGCGCTCACCTACGAGATGGCCGCGGCGCTCATCCTCGGCGCGAACATCGGCACCTGCACCGACGCGCTGCTCGTCTCGTTCGGCACGAACCTGGCCGCCAAGCGCGCCGCCTGGGCGCACGTGCTGTTCAACGTGTTCGGAACGCTGTGGGCGGCGGTCTTCTTCACGTTCTTTCTCGGCATCGTGGATTTCCTCGTGCCCGGCGCGCCGATGGACAACATCGCGCTCCACATCGCCATGCTCCACACGGTGTTCAACACGCTGAACACGCTGCTCCTCCTGCCCTTCATCAAGCAGTACGCCGGCGCGGTGTCGTGGATCATCAAGGCGCCGAAGGGCGAGGCCGAAAAGCCGTACCGCCTGGCCTACGTCTCCATCGCGCTGCACGAGACGCCGGAACTCAACCTGCTGGCCGCGCGCGGCGAGATCGCCAAGCTCACGAAGCTGGCCCGCGAGATGTTCGACCGCTTCCGCGCCGCGCTCCGGCAGAAGCCGTCGGGCCTCGCCGAGGAGGTGGAGGACCTCAAGCGCATGGAGGGCTACGCGGACGAGATGAAGGAGGAGCTGTCGCGCTTCCTCGTCGAGTGCTCGACCCTGAACCTCACGGAGCGCACGCGCGCCAACGTCGCGGCCATGCTCAAGACGGTGGACGACCTCGAGAACGTCACGGACATCTGCTATCACCTCATCCTGCTGCTCGAAAAGGCGGAGACGCGCAAGTACGAGTTCGACCCGAAGGAGATCGAGCGCCTGGCGCCCTACACCCTGCTCGTGGACAACTCGCTCCAGTTCATCGAGACGCACCTCGGGAAACCCGTCACGCAGGAGGAGATCGCCAACGCGAGCGAGCTCGAGTCCCGCATCGACGAGTTCAAGTCCGATCTCAAGAAGATCGCGCGGAAGCGGCTCGAGTCCGGCGGCAACGTGCGGACGGAGCTCCTGTACATCGACATCGTGCGGAACATCGAGAAGGTCGCCGACTACGCCTACTTCGTGGCGCGGAACCTCGGCGCCACGAGCTGACCCTTCAAAAAACGTGCGGGGGCGGTTCACTTCCGGCTCCGCGCCGGGTATGATGGGCGGGCGGACCGGGTCCGCCCATCCCGATCGACGAAGGCGGCGTAACGGTGAACGCGCTCAAGATCCTCCTCGACATGGCCGGCGGTCTGGCCATGTTCCTGTTCGGCATGCAGCTGTCGAGCGACGGCATCCAGAAATCGGCCGGCGAACGGCTCCAGAAGATCATGAACGTGATGACCGGGAACCGCGTCGTCGCCATGGTCACCGGCTTCGTCATCACGGTGCTCGTGCAGTCGTCGTCCGCCTCCACGGTCATGATCGTCACCTTCGTGAACGCGGGGCTCCTCGATCTCGTGCAGGCGATCGGCTGCATCATGGGCGCGAACGTCGGCACCACGGTCACCGGCTGGATCATCTCGCTCGTCGGCTTCAAGTTTTCCCTGACGGCCGTGGCCGTTCCCGTCGTCGGCATCGGCTTCTTCATGAGCCTCATGAAGAAGCGGAGGGGCGTGCAGGGGTGGGGCGAGGCGCTCATGGGCTTCGGCTTCATCTTCCTCGGGCTCGAGTTCCTGGCCCAGGCGGTGCCCAAGCCCGGCGCCGACGCGCTCGAGTTCCTCGCCCGCTTTTCCGGCCTCGGGCCGGCCACCATCCTCATCTGCGTCTTCGTCGGGCTCGTCTTCACGGCGATCGTCAACGCGTCGAGCGCGGCGCTCGCCATCATCATCACCCTGGCGATCAACGGCGTGCTCGATTTCCGGATGGCGGCGGCGCTCATCCTCGGCGCGAACATCGGCACCTGCGTCAACGCCTTCATCGCCTCGTTCGGGACGAACGTGGCCGCCCGCCGCGCCGCGTGGGCGCACATCCTGTTCAACGTCTTCGGGACGGTCTGGGCGATCGTCTTCTTCGATTTCTTCCTCGGGCTCGTCGATCACCTCGTGCCCGGCGCGCCGATGGACAACATCGCGCTCAACATCGCCATGCTCCACACGGTGTTCAACGCGCTGAACGCGCTGATCCTCCTGCCGCTCGTCAGGCAGTTCGCCGCCGTCGTGTCGTGGATCATCAAGCCGGCGAAGGGCGAGGAGGCGAAGCCGTATCGCCTGGCGTACGTCTCCATCGGCCTCCAGAGCACGCCGGAACTCAACCTGGTGCAGGCGCGCGCGGAGATCGCGAAGATGTCGAAGCTGGCCCGCGAGATGTTCGAGCGCTTCCGCTCGTCGCTCGTCGAAAAGCCGGCCGGCCTCGCGGCCGTCATCGAAGAGTCGCGCGCGATGGAGAACTACGCGGACGAGATGAAGGAGGAGCTGTCGCGCTTCCTCGTCGAGTGCTCGACCCAGAACCTGAACGACCGCACCCGGGCGAGCGTGGCGGCCATGCTCAAGACGGTGGACGACCTCGAGAACATCACGGACGTCTGCCACCACCTCGTCCTGCTCCTTGAAAAGGCGGAGGAACGCAAATACGCGTTCGACGCGAAGGAGCTCGAACGGCTTGCGCCCTATACCGGGCTCGTGGACGAGTCGCTCTCCTTCGTGGAAACGCACGTCGGCGGCGCGGCCACGCCGGAAGAAGTCGACAAGGCGGCCGAGCTCGAGGGTCGCATCGACGATTTCAAGTCGGAGCTCAAGAAGATCGCGCGGAAGCGACTCGAATCGGGCGGGAACGTGCGGACCGAACTCCTGTTCATCGACATCGTCAGGAACGTGGAAAAGGTGGCGGACTACGCCTTTTCGGTGGCGCTCAACCTGGGAGCCTCGAAGTAGGAGGGTTTCAGTCGCGGTCGGTCCGGAAGCGCTCGTCCCGGCTCGACCCCGCGGCCTCGATGCGGCCGGCGCACGTGCCGTTTACGGCCTCCGCGCCGTTTACGGCGCACGTGCCGTTTACGGCACGCCGGATCAGGCCGATGAGTTCGGACTTTCTCCATGGCTTGCGGACGCAGGCCATGACGTCGGCGGCGCGGACGGCGCGCTCGATGGCGGCGTCGTCGCTCTGGCCCGTGATCATGATGAGTGACGCGTCGGGATACAGCGACCGCGTCCGGACGAGGAACTCGTCGCCGTTCAAGCCCGGCATGTACCAGTCGGAGATGACGACCGAGGGCGGACAGCCTTCTTCGGACAGCTCGCGCATGACGAGGAAGGCGTCCTCGCCCGAGAGGGCGGTCTCGATGCGCACGTCCGGACCGAGGGCTTTCCGGAGCTCGCGCATGAGCGACAGCACGATGATCGCCTCGTCGTCGACGATGAGCACGGCCTTTTTCAAGGGGCCGCTCCCCGGTTCCCTCCGTCGGCCGGTCGAACGACGCGGGCCGGCTCGTCGATGAGGGAAGCGTAGGTGAGATTGTGAAGTGCCGCGATGCGCGCCATCCAAAGAAGTATACCGGGCTTCGGAAGGCGCGCAAGGGAAATCCGTCATCGCGCGTATCCACGCTCGGCCGGTTCGTACGCGGTCCGCGCCCTTCGCCGGTCGGTCGAGCCGCGCGACTCGGCCGCCCTTCCCGTGCTAACATCCCGCCCGATGACCATCGTTACCGCGGATCGCGCCGCCGTCGCGCTCAAGGACGGCTTTTTGTTCGAGGAACTCTCGCTCGGCGTCGAAGACGACGCCCGCGTCGGCGTCGTCGGGCGCAACGGCGCCGGCAAGACCACCCTGCTCCGGCTCCTGTCCGGCGAACTCCAGCCGGACCGCGGCGTCGTGTCGCGGAAGCGCGGACTCGCCGCGAGCGTGCTCCGACAGCGCGTCGCCTTCGAGCCCGAAGAGACGTTGGGCGGGTTCCTCTACGCGGGGGAGGCGCCGGAGATCCGGCGCGTCGTCGAGTACGAACGTCTCCTCGCCGGCCACGGCTCGCACGCCGCGCTCGACCGGCTCCACCGCGAACTCGAGGCGTCCGGATCCTTCGACTTGCCGCGCCGTTACGCGTCGCTCTGCACCGAGCTCGGACTTCCGGATTTGGATCGCCCCATGTCGACGTTCTCGGGAGGCATGGCGAAGAAGGCGGCCATCGCGCGCTGTCTCGCGCCGCGTTCGGACCTCGTCCTCCTCGACGAGCCGACGAACCATCTCGACCTTTCGACGATCGAATGGCTCGAGGCGAAGCTGACCGCCTGGCGTTCCGCCTTCGTGCTCGTCACGCACGACCGCTGGTTCCTCGACTCGGTCTGCGACTCGATCCTCGAGCTGGACGCGCGACGCGTCTTCGTACACCCGGGCAATTATTCGGACTACCTCGAGCGCAAGGCCGAGCGCTACGCCGCGCTCGACAAGGCGGAAAACCGGCGGCTGGCCAACCTCAAGATCGAGCTCGCGTGGCTCGGGCGCGGGGCGCGGGCGCGGGCCACGAAGAGCGAGCGGCGCAAGGACGACATCAGGGCGATGCAAGCCGCGGCGCCGGTCCGCGATCGGGCGATGGACTCGTTCTCGTCGGCCGCGACGCGGCTCGGCGGCAAGATCGTCGAATTCGCGAAGGCCGCGAAAGCCTACGACGGCGCGCCGGTGCTCGCGCCCTTCGACTTCGAGCTGACCGCCGGCGCGCGCTTCGGCGTCGTCGGGCCGAACGGCGCCGGGAAATCGACCCTGCTCGGCCTCGTGGCGGGACGGATCGAGCCGGATTCGGGGCGCGTCGAGCGGGGCTCGACGGTGCGCGTCGCGCTCTTCGACCAGACGAACGACGACATCGACCCCGAGCGCTCGGTCCTCGACTACGTGCGGGAAAAGGCGGAGCTCGTGCGCCTCGCGGACGGCACGACCCTGAACGCCGAACAGCTCCTCGAGCGCTTCCTGTTCCCGCGCGACGTACAGGGCTCGAAGCTCGGGAAGCTTTCCGGCGGGGAACTCCGGCGCCTCGTCCTCGTGCGCCTCCTCGCGGAAGCGCCCAACGTGCTCCTCCTCGACGAGCCGACGAACGACCTCGACATCGGCACCATCGAGCTGCTCGAGGAATTCGTAGACGGCTTTCCCGGCTGCGTCCTCGTCGTGTCGCACGACCGCGCCTTCCTCGACCGCGTGGCCGATTCGCTCCTCGTGCTCGACGGGAAGGGCGGCGTGTCGCGCTTTCCGGGGCGCTACTCCGACTGGCGCGCCTCGCTCGAAGCCGCCGCCCTCGAAGCCGCGTCGTCCGAGCGGGGCAAGCCCGGGCGCTCCGAAACGGCCGCGGAACGCGGGCGTACGGAGAACGGCAAACGCAGGCTGACGTGGGCGGAGCGCAAGGAGCTCGGAGGCATCCTCGACGAAATCTCGGCCCTGGAAGCGGAGAAGGACGCGCTCGAAAAACTCTTCGCGAGCGCCGCTCCGGATCCCCAGGCGATCGCCGCCGGCGCGAAACGCCACGACGAACTCGTCCCGCTCATCGAGTCGCGCGTCGCTCGCTGGGAAGAGCTCTCGGCGCTCGAGGGCTGAAGGACGATGCGCGCGCTACGCGTTTTCGCGGCGGTTTTTTCGGGCGCCCTGTGTCTCGCGTCCGTTTCGGCGGATCCGGCGGATCCGGGCACGTGGCGCCCGGTCATCCAGCGGGGACACGGTTCGTTCGTCATCGACACGGCTGCCTCGGAGAACGGGGAGCTCGTCGCGTCGGCCTCCGCCGACCGGACCGCGAAGCTGTGGACGACGCGCGGTTCGCTGCTCCGCACGTTGCGCGGCCACGGCGCGGAGGTCGTGTCGGTCGACCTCGATCCTTCGGGTCGCCATGCGCTCACCGCGTCGCTGGACGGCTCGACGCGGCTGTGGCGGACGATGGACGGCTCGACCGTCTGGGGCGTCCATCCGGGCCGCGGCGAAAACGCGGTCGGGCCCGGCTCGTTCACGCCGTGCCGACGCGCCCGCTTTTCGCCCGACGGGACGCTGATCGCGGTGGCGTGCTCCAACGCCCTGTTCGTGCTCGACCTCGAGGGGAAGACCGTCTCGGGCGGCGAACGCGGACGTCGGGTCGGCGACGGATCGGTCGCCGATCTCGCGTGGGCGCCGGGCGGCGCGATTCTGGCGACGGCATCGGAGGACGGAACGATCGCCCTGTGGACGAAGGCTCTCGAGCCTATGCGTTCGTGGGGCGCGTCGACGGGCGCCGTCAATCGCATCGCGTGGACGCGGGACGGACGCTCGCTCCTGACCGGCGACGCCTTCGGCCGAGTGAAGCGGTATCGCGCCGACGGAACGCTCGAGCGCGACTACGACGGCCTCGCGTCGGGAAAGACGCCTGAGTTCGGGCAGGCGGGCCCCGGCATCGCCTCGCTCGCCCTCGACGGAAGCGGAGGACGCTTCCTGGCTTCGACCGAAGACGGCGCGTTCGCCGTGGCCGAACTCGCGACTGGAAGCTTCGAGACGTCGCGGATCGCCTCGGGCGCGTCGATCCGCGCCGCGGCTCCCGCGCCCGGCGGATGGGTCATCGGCATGTTCTCGACCGTCGCTTCCTTCGACGACGCCGGCGTCATCGCGGAGTTCCGCGGCTCGCCCGACTCGTTCCACTCGGTCTCCTCCAATCCCCGCTATCCGTTCGTCTCGCTGGGAAGCTTCGACGGGCGGGCGCAGTTGCGTTCCGCCGAGGGCAAATTCCTCAAGGCGATCGAAGCGCCCGTCGACCGCGCGACCAACGGGCCGGGAGCGTCGATCGTCGCCGACACGGTCTTCCACCCGAGCGGCGCGGCGTTCGCGCTCGTCGCGGAAAAGCCCTACGTCATGGGGATCGACGGTTCCGTGTTGCGGGCGTTCGAGAACTACGCCGACCCGGGCGGCTTCTGGAGCGCCGACGGATACGTCCTGACCGTGCCGGACGGTTTCGGCAACGTCCACGAGCGCGATCTCCGCTCGGGGTCGTGGAAGATGGAGGAGCCGCCCGAACGCGGCGGCCGGCATCCGTCCCTCGCCGCCGTCTCGCGGACCGGACGGGTCGCGTACGCCTTCCCCGACGGCGCCGTTCTGTTCGGGCCGCGCGGCGGTCCGTGGACGGAACGAAAAGGCACTATCGAGAAGTTTTCCTTCGGCGTCAATTCTCTGTGCTTCAGCCCCGACGGGACGAAGCTCGCCGTCATGGATTCGGAAGGGATCGTGCGCGTGTGGGACGAGGCCGGCCGCGAGCTCGCCGCGTACCAGTCCTACGACCTCGGGGGTCTCGTCCTGGATCCCGCGATCAGGCGACGCGTCGCGCCGGACGGCGTCACGGTTTCCGTGCCCGCGCTCGAAGCGCTCGAGTACTGGGATCGCGCGGCGTTCGGCTTCGATTCCTCTTTTTACGCGAAAGGCCGTCGGCTCGCGTTTTCCCCCGACGGAACGCTGTTGGCCTCGGGCGGGCGCGACGGGACGGTATCCGTCCGGAACGCCGCGGACGGCAGGCTCGTCCTGCAGGCTCGGGCGCACGACGTCGCGGTGACCGGCCTGGGGTTTTCCGCCGACGGCTCGATCCTCTATTCGGTCGCCGGCGCTTGCGACGTCGGCATGACGAAGGTGTCGACCGGTTACCGCGCGACGCTCGTGACGGACGGGGCGGACTGGATCGTCTACGACGACGACGGATACTTCGAGGCGTCCCGATCGGGCGGCCGGCTCGTCGCGATGGTCGCGGGGACGAAAGCCGCCGCGCCGGACCAGTTCGCCGCGGCCTTCAACCGTCCGGATATCGTCTACGGCAAGCTGGGCGTCGCCGCGCCCGATCGTCTCGAAACCTGGCGCGCGCAATTCCGCAAGCGCGCGGTCAAGCTCGGCCTCGTCCCTCGCTCCGTGCCGGCGGCCGATTTCGAGCGGATCGCGGCGGCGGCGTCCCAGCCCGGCGGGAAAGCGCTCGCGGCCGCGTACGCGAAGCGCGGGGCCGAGTATGGACTCGCGGACCCCTCGCCGGTCGTCGCCCTGGCGCTCATGGAGATCCCGCCGTTCGAGGAGTACGTCGAGAGGCTCCTGCGATCGGACCGGGCCGTACCGGTCGCCGAGATCGTCTCGGCGAAGCGCGACGGGAAGCGCGACGGGAAGCGCGTCGAGCTCGAGTGCCGCGTGTCCGCGCCGGGACGCCCGCTCGCGAGTTACGAGATATTCGTCAACGGGACGCCGCTCCACGGTTCGGGCGGCAAGCCCGTTTCGGGCACGGGAGTCTCGTTCCGCGAGCGGGTCGAGCTCTGTCCGGGATCGAACCTGATCGAGCTGTCGTGCCGGGACGCCGCCGGGCTCGAGTCGACCCGCGACCGGGTGAGCGTCCCGTACGCGGGAGCCGAAAAGGGAGACCTGTGGTTCGTCGGCTTCGGCGTGTCCGCCTATCGGAATCCCGACCTGACGCTCCTCTATCCCGGGAAGGACGTCCGCGACATGGCGTCCGCCTTTTCCGCGCTGAAGGGCGGATACGGCGCCGTCCACGTCCTCGAGTACGTCGACGGCGCGTGCGTGCCGGAGAGCTTCGCCGCCGCCAAGCGCGCGCTCGGCGACGCGAAGGCCGGCGATACGGTCGTTATGTTCGTGTCGGGCCACGGCGCCCACGTCGCCGGCCCGGACGCGTCGTACTATTTCCTCACCAGGGACGCCGACCCGGCGGACCTCGCGGGCACCGCCGTGGATTTCGACGCGGTCGAGGGGGTGCTCGACGGCATCGCCCCGAGGAAGAAATTGCTCCTCATCGATACCTGCGAGTCGGGAGAACTCGACGAGGCGCTCCTCGAGGATTACCTCAAGCGATCGCGGAAAGCCGGCATTTCCGCCAGGACGGCGGGCGGGACGACGCTCGGCGCCGCGAAGGCGTCCAAGGCCCGGCCGTGGGTCCGCGACCGCGACCGATTCGTGTGGAACGATCTCCGGCGCCGGACGGGCGCGGTCGTGTTCTCGAGCTGCGGGGGAGGGGAGCTCTCCTACGAGCCCTCGGCGTATTTCGAAGGCGGCAACGGTTTCTTCACGTCGGCGGTGCTTCGGGCCCTCCGCGGAGGCGCGGCGGACGCCGACGGAGACGGGACGGTCGGCATCGAGGAGCTGCGCGCCTTCGTCACGGCCGAGGTGACCGGAACGAGCGGGGGACTCCAGTCGCCGACGATCGACCGGGACAACGCCCTGGCAGGCCTTTCGTTCCCGACGGGGCCGCGGTAGCCGGGCGGGAACGCCGCGGCGTCATTTCCGGCGCATGAGCAGCACCGTGATGTCGTCGTACTGCTCGTCCTCCATGACGCCCGTGTAGAGCAAGTACATCGGATTGGACTTTTCGCCGCGGGGCGATCCTTCCGGCGCGGATTCGGCGGGTATCCCGGGTATGGCCGGCAGGGGGCTTTCCTCGCGTTCCTCGGGATTCGGCGCCTGCGAGCCGCAATAGAGCCGGTACTGTTCGAAGTGGTCGCGCAGGAAGGCGTCGATGATCGTGTCGACCTTCACGGTGTCCGAGGGACCGGCGTCCGGATGGCGGTACATGCGGAAGACCTTTTCGACGGCGACGAGCGCGAGCCCCACTTCCTCGAGCGTGCCGGAACTCGAGGAGAAGTCGAACGACAGCCGCTCGTCCGGAATCGGGTTCCGCTCCTTCACGAGCTCGAAGCGCCCCTTGTTCATCACCGCCTCGATCACCGCGGCCGCGCGGTCGTTCCCGAAGTCCTCGAACATGTACTCTTTTTCGGGTTGCTGGTCGCTGCGGCGCGCCGGACCGTCGGCCGATTCGGCGGCCTGCCTGCGGACCTTCGCGAACGACGGATCGCGCCAGTAGCGCCGCGCTTCGTCGATGCCGTCCGTGAAAAGGACGAGGATGTCGCCCGGAGCCAGGTTCCGTTCCGTCTGCGTGAAGGGACTCTTCATCTCGATCATGAAGTTGGCGAGCGGTCCCGCCGCCGGCGCCTCTCCGGGCATGCGGGCGGTGGCCATGCGGCGCGTGGCGCCCTCGTACACGCGGTAGAAGACGTCGCCCGCGTTGCAGAGGCGGGTGATTCCGGTCTGCGCGTCCAGGATGCCGACGGTGAAGGCCGCGAACTTGCCGCGGAAATCGCACACGTTGAGCGTGTCGTTGACCTCGTAGCAGAATTTCGTGAGGTCGAAGGCGTCCTTGGCTTTCGCGTTCCAGCCCTCGAAGTGGCGCTTGAAGACGCTCGCGACGACGGCCATGATCATGGCCGCGGACACGCCCTTGCCGGAGACGTCGCACTTGATGAAGGCGTAGTGGCGCCCGTCCAGATCCAGGTAGTCGAGGTAGTCGCCGGATACGAGCTTGGCGCCCTTGTAATAGCCGAAGAACTCGACGTCTTTCTTCGACAGGCGTGCGATCGCGAGTTTCTTGTTGCGTCCGCCGCGCCCGGACTCGAGCGGGAGGAGTTCGCGCTGGTCCTGCTCGCCGGCGAGCAGGTCGGCGTTGTCCTTCGCGCCGTGGACGAGTCCGCGCGTCATGTCGACGATCGTCTCCGCGAGGCCCTCGAGCTCGTCGCCCGTGCGCGCGGGGATGGCGAAGCCCTCGAGGCGTTCCTTGTTGAACGTGTCGCGGATTTCCTCGACCTTCTTCACGATGAGGTTGATGGGTCGCACGATGACGGAAGCGAGGACCACGGCGCCCGCGATGCCGACGGCCAGCGAGCCGAGGGCGATGAAGAGGATGAGCTTGAGGAGCGTGTCGCGCGACGCGGCGATCTTGTCGGCGATCGCCTTCGTGTTCACCTCGAGGCGGACCAAGCCGCGGAAGAAGACGTCCTGGCCGCGCACGGTGTAGAGGATCGGCTTGTAGAAGAGGAAGTTCGACGGGACCGACGGTATGTCCTTCGAGTCGAACGCGGGAAGCGACGCGACGGTCCCGTCGGCGATGCGGTCGAGCGCGGAGCGGAATTCGCGCTCCTTGGCGATGGCGCTCGCGTTCTCGCGTTCGAAGGCGGCGCGCGACTCGGGATCGGTCCGGTCGACGAGGGCTGCGGCGTTCGTCTGGTGCGTCTTGATCTCGGACCAGAGCGCGCCCAGTTCCGAGAGGACGCGTTCGTCGATCGCCTTCCGGATTTCCGGGACCGTCTCGCTCAGGGCGTCCTTGAGCGCCGCGACGCCCTGGGTCTCGCTCCCGAAGGGCGCGCGGTCGATCTTGGAGTCGATGGCCGGGTCGTTCGACGACCACACGACGTCCGGGTCCGTGGTGCCGGATTCCATGCCGGTCACGGTGATGTAGTTCGCCTCCGAACCCATGGCGCGCGACTGGCTCGCGAGGTCGCCCAACGTGGTCTTGAGGTCGGCGGAGAAGGTCGTTGCGCGCGCGCCCGCCGCCACTCCCTCGAGGAGTACCCGCGAGCGCTCCTCGAGGCCGGTGGCCAGGGTGTCGCGCTGGGCTGCCAGGAAGTTGAGCGCGAGCGGGACGGACAGGAGCGCGACCACGAAGATCACGAGGAACGAGATCGTGAGCGTGAACTTGATGACGAGTCCTCCGCGCCTCCGCTTGAGCGCGCGGGCGGCCAGTCTTCTTTCCTCGGTAGGCATGGGGCGTCCCTCCAGGAGGGCTCGGGCTTCGAGCCGCACGTAATTCGCCTCGCGGAGCGTGCCCACGGCGACGCGCAGCGAGAGGAGGAAGCCGACGCCGGCCAGCGCGAAGGCCAGCCAGGCGAAGGCTTCGAAGGTCGATATGACGAACCGCGCGCGCCTCGGCGCCATCCACGGCGTCTTGGTCGCCCGGGCGTAGTCGCCGAACTTGACGGTGCCGGACTCGTCCACGGACAGGAGCGGGGGCGTGAACGTCCAGCCGCGCCGCTCGTGGTAGACGCCGACGCGGTACTCGCCCTTTTCGAGGTCGGGCAACGCGGCCCGCTCGATGAGGCGGTCCGACCGGATGTCGTATTCCCCGCGCTCGAGGCTGACCTCGGCGTCCCAGGGCTCGGCTCCGTCGCGGTCCGCGACGATCCGCGTGACGTCGCCGTCCTCGCGGAAGCCGCGGCCCGAGATGGTCAGCGTCACCTTGCCGAAGTCGTCGCGCGACGAGCGCACGTCGGTCACGGCAGTGTAGGGCCGGAACTTGTCGGCGCGGAGGAATACGCGGGCGGGCGCGCCCACGTTGCCGACGGAATCGACGGCGGACACGACGAACGCGTAGTAGCCGTCGTCGACGTTGGCGAAGCGCGCGCGCGTGCCCGCCTTCTGGATCGGCGCCGGGCGCAGGTCGCCCGCCTGCGAAAGGAGCTTCCGCTCGTAGTCGGTGGCCGCGTCGAAGCGGTATTCGCCCGGGGGCGCTTCCGGGGCGGCGGCCGCGGCGCGTTTCCGCGCGGGCAGGCGGTCGAGCGGCCCGAGGAAGCGGAGTTCCCACGCGTAGCCCGACACCGTCTCTTCCGGATCGTCGGCGGGCTTCCACGACAACTCGAAGGTGTTGGAGGCGAGGAAGCCGTCGGCGGAGGCGGCGGGAGCGTCGGGAACGGGCGGCGACGGCGGGGTCGTGTCGCGGCGGAATTCGAGGCGCGACGCGTCCGACCAGTTGCCCGCGTAGTCCGCGGCCCGCACGGCGATGTACCACGTGCCGTCCGAATCCGCCGTCGCCTCCCCCGCGAGCGACGCGGCGGCCGGATTCACCGTCTCCGGCGGCACGGCCCGCGGGTCGCGCGTGGCGATCCACGAATAACCGCGCACGCCGGACGAATCGCGCGGCTCCGTCCAGGCGAAGGAAGCCGTGTTGCGGCGGGTCCTCGCGCCGGACGCGAAGTTGAGCGCGGTCAGGGCGGGCGGTCTGACCGTCGTGTCCGGCTTGAGCGCGACGACGCGGGACGAGTCGCCGGTCCTGCTCTGCCAGAACGCCCAGAGCTTCCCGGACGCGAAGACCGCGCGCGCGAACGACGCGTTGCCCGATCCGGCTTGCGAAAGCGTGATCGGCGACGGCAGGGCTTGCCCGAGGGCGGCGTAGTGCGCGCGTTCCCGATCGACGCTCTTGTCGAACCAGACGACAGCCGCCTGCCCGCCGAGCCCGAAGACGCGCGGCTCGTAACTCGGATTTGCAGCCGGCGCGACCGCTCCCGTCGTTTCGGGATCGAGGGCTCCGTCCGCCGTCAGGGCCCCCGCCCACACGCGCGAGGAGCCGCCCTGCGCAGAGCGTTCCCACGCGAGCCACAGGCGCCCGCCCTCACCGGCGAGGTGGGGCCGCTGGTTGTTGAAGAGCGCGCCCGGCTGGGCGCCGGGCTGGATCACGTTTTTCGTGACCGGGGTCGCGGGCGACCAGGTGAGGCCCCGGTCGTCCGTATACTTGAGGAAGAGCTGGTCGACGAGGTCGTTCGACGCGCCCATCGGGACGCGCGACTGGAAGACGACGTAGTCGCGCCCGCCGCGCGACGCGAGCGCGGGCAGGAGGCTGAGCGACAGGCCGTCCGCCGCCTGCGTGAGCGGGACGAACGACGACCAGGGGCCGGAAGCGTCCCGCGAGGCGAAGTAGACCCGCAGGAAGTCCTCTCCGACGCTCATCGCCACGAAGACGTACCAGCCGCCCCCCGACCGCGGGAAGACGCGCGGCGAGATCGCCGTCGATCCGGAAATGTCCCCCGTGACGCCCGTCACGGCCACGCGCACCGACTCGGAGCGGAAGCGGCGTCCGCCGTCGAGGCTCGTCATGAAGGAGAGTTCGCGCTCGGACTTCGCCGCGACCACGGCCAGTTCGCCTTCGTCCGACATCGCGGCCGAGTACGCGGGCGGCTCCTCGCCGCGGAAGGGGAAGGGCCCGGCGAAACGCGCGTTGAGCGATTTCGCGCTTCCCTCGAGCTGAACCGCGTTCAGGTAGATCTCCCCCGACTCCGCGTCTATCCGGCGCGATTCCTGCCAGACGGCCGTGACGCCCTTGCCCCAGGCGAACGCGGACGGATACCGGCCTTCGGCGTCCGAGAGGGCCTCCGGATACTCCCAGTAGAAGTCCGCGGCGTCCGCTGGGGTGAAGGTCGAGGCGACGAACGCGAGGGCGAGGATGCCGGCCAGGACCGGAGCAGGGCGGAATGGGCGGAACGGGCTTTTTACGGACGATCTCATGGATACCCCAGGGCGGTGAGTCGGGCGTTCATGTCGATGAACGACTGGTTGTTCTTCGCCTCGGGATACTGGCGGAAGATCTCGTTGAGTCCCTTGCGCGCGTTCAGGTAGTCGCGCCCCTGGAAGAAGCCGATCACCTCGTTGAGGCGCGCGCGCGCCGCCGCGGGCACTTCGTACACGACGGTGGCGCCCTTCCGTTTCAGGATGACGTCGAGGAGGTTGCCGGCCTCGTCGTAGGCCGCGCGGGCCGCGCGGTCGTTGCGGATCGTGCCGAGCGTCGTGCGCGCCCGCACGAGGAGGCCTTCGGCCTCCGACAGCCGCGCCCGGTCGCCGGATTCGACGATGCGGCGGGCGTCGGCCACCTGCGCGCGGGCTTCCGCGATCTTGCGCGGGTCGGCCGGCGGCTCGCGGACGCCGAGGATGATTTCCGCGCGGTAGATCTCCGCGGCCAGCGACGGATAGCGCGGGTCGATCGCCGCGAGATCGAGGAGGACGTTGTAGGTGTCGCGCGTGGCCGAGTCGCGCTGTCCCTTGTCGAGCTGGGATTTCGCGTCCGCCATGAGGTTGCGGAAGATCTGCGCGAACTTGTCCGGGTCGTTCTCCTTGGCGATGCGGAGCTCGAGGACGCGGGCTTCCTGGTTGTACGGGAAGATGCGCTTCACGTCCTGGATCTTCTTGAGCGCCGCGTCGAAGGACTCCTTCTTGCGCGCGGCGTTGCCCGCCTTCCCGAAGGCGACGCCTTCGGTGTAGTAGCGCTTGGCGAGGCTCAGGAGCTGCGAGATCTCCGGGTAGAGCGGATCGCTCTCGGGCACGGTGCGGTCCTTGCGGGCCGAGATGATCGTCTGGACGTAGGCGATCTGAGCCTCGAGGTCGACGTTCGGGTCGTCTTCCGTGTGCGTCGTGCCCCAGCGCTCCCGGGCTTCGAGATACCTGGCGCGCGCCTCGACGTAGTTCTCCTCGTCCATGTACTGCTTGGCGCGGTCCATGAGCCGGCGCGTGTCCTCGACGACCTTGTCGTTTTCCGCGCTCTTGAGCTCGTTCTGCAGGGTCGCGACGAGGCGGTCTTCCTCGGCGAGCAGTTCCGGATCGTACTCGTTCCTGAGGCTCTCGTCGTAGGACGCGAGCGCCTGGGCGAAGCGCTCGCGCGCCGCGGCGAAGTCGTACCGCTTCAGGGCGGCCCTCGATTCCGCGACGCGGGCGTCGCCTTCGGCGCGCGCCTTCCGCGCGGCGCGCTGGAGCGCGTCGGCCTGGACCGCGAGCTCGCCGTTGCGGACGGCCGCGGCCGCGGCTTTCGCCGCGAGGTCTGCCGCCTTGGCGAGGAGCGCGACGAGCTCCGCCGACGCCGCGACGTAGGTCTTTTCCGCGCCGTAGCGCGTCGCGAATCCCGAGAGCCGGAGCCCGAGATCGCGGAACCCGCGGCCGTTCGGTTCGAGGACGGCCTTCGCCTTCGTCGGATATTTCGCGAGGAAGGCTTCCACCTGGGTACCGTCGATGAGCGGCGCGGCGGAAGCGAGGGCCGCCTCCAGGTCCGCGTACTGCCGTTCGTGGACGCCGTATTCGTAGGCGGCGGCGCCGACCACGGTCGCGATTTCCGTCGCGGCGGCCGACGAGAGCACGGCTTCGGTCCGGGTTTCCAGGAATCCTTGCCGGACGACCGGGGCGGCCGAACCGAATCCCGCGTCGGTCCACGCCGCGAAGCGCTTCTTGAGGGCGGCCGCCCGCGCGCGGACCGCGGCCGCGGCGTCCACGACGGCGGCGGCTTCCCTGCGGAACCCCGCGAAGCCGGTGAGCGCGGCCGAATGGGCGGGATCCTCGGGCGGCGCGGATTTCGGGGCGAACGCCCGGAGCCCGACGTCCACGCCTCCCGTGCGGGAGCGGAGGCGGACGAGCGCGGCGAGCTCGAGGCTCTGGTCGCGAAGGGCGCGGAGCTCGAGCGTCCCGGCGGCGACGTCGGGAAACGCGGTGCGCGCGAACGCGGTCGAGCGGCCGCGGAGATCGGTTTCCGCGTAGGGCGACCACAGCCCGAGACAGCGGAGGGCGCGGTCGGCGAGTTCCGCGTACCGGGCGTAGCCGGCTTCGGCCTCGGTGAGCTTTCCGGCGGCGTCCGCCTCGTCGGAGGCGGACGCGAGCGCGGCGAGACCGGCGGCGAAGCCCGCGTCCGTCGCGGAGAAGACGCTGGCCCAGAAGGCGTCCAGGGCTCCGACGACGCCCTCGCTCTGGCGCTCGATCTCCGTGCCGAGCGTGAAGCGGTATGCGAAGGAAACGTGGGAGTCGTCGGCGAGCGTGGGGTCGGCCGCTTTGAAGCCCTCGAAGACGCTCCGGAGGCGCCAGCCCGCGTCCGCCGCCTTCGCGCGGAGGCGGAACTGCGCGAGGGCTTCGCGCTCGAAGGCGGTCCACGCGACGTCGACGCCGGTCGGATCGCCCGAACGCGCGGCCTCCGCCAGGGCGGCGGCGGCCGAGGCGAGACGCGTCCGCGATGCCGGAAAATCGGCGACGACGGCGCGGACTTCGGCCACGGCCGCGTGGACTTCCGCTTTCACGGCGTCGGGCCGGTTTTCGGCGTCGAACTCGGGCAGGTAGAGCGGGAAGCCGGTGGCGTAGAGGGCCGCCGCCTCGGCGAAAGAGCCGCGGGCGATCAGCTCGCGGCCCTTGGCCATGATCTCTTCGCGCTTGGCGTTGTTGTAGGTGAAGAGGGCGGTGGCCTTCGTCTCCTCGACGAAGCCGCGCACCTGGTCGTTCGGGTTCGGCTCGATGCGCTCGAGCTCGCGGATGCGGTCGAGCTTGCCTTCCTGGTCGGTGGGATTCTCGGTCATGTGGTCGAGCAGTTCGCCGGCTTTTTCGTTGTACGCGCGCCTGAGCTCGTTGATCTTCCGCAGGCGCGCCTGCGCCTCGTCGAGCCGGTCCGGGTAGCGCTTGATGAACTCGGCCAGGAAGCGGATGGCGTCGTCGTAGCGCTTTTCCTCGATGAGGCGGTCCGCTTCGAGGAGGGGATCCTCGCGGGTTCCGAGCGCGGACGCGGCGGCGGCGGCGATGAGGAGGATAAGGATGACGGCGGCCGCCCGGCGGCCTCGACGTGAAATCATCGCCTTCGTGAACTTCCTACCCGATACACAGTACAATATCCCGCCAGGTTACGCGCATCCCGCGGAAGCGCGTCCCAAGCGCGGTATCCCGCTTCATTTTCGGCGGAAAACGGCCGCGGATTGACCGCCGTCCGCGGGCTTCGCCCGGTTTTCGGGGAACAGGGGTGTCGTTTCGGCATATCGCCGCGCATGACTCGTCATCCGCCCCGAATGCCGTGACATATGCCGGCGCCTGAAAGCCCTTCCGGCGCGGGACGGTCGTGTAGTTTTTGGACTTCTTCTATAGTATAGTATGAAATAGACCGATGAAGCGCCTCCACGCGACGATCCTAGCATTGCTCCTCGCGGGCGTCCGCGCCTGGGCCCAGTTCGAGGGTCCCTACCAGGCTTTGGCCGGTCTCCTCGGGGTCGATCCGAACGAAGGCCTCACCGTGTTCCTCTCCACCCTCATTCCCATGGGCGGGCTCCAGGAAAGCCTCGGAATGGCCGCGACGGCCGTCGCGCGCGACACCTCCTTCCTCGAGGCGAACCCGGCCGGCTCGAGCGTCCTCGAAAAGACGGAACTCTCCCTCAGCCACAACAACTGGATCCAGGACACCCGCGTGGAGGGCGCCGTCTATACGATGCGCGTCGGCCACCTCGGGCTGGCGGTCGGCGGGAAATGGCTCTACACGCAGTTCACCGAGCGCGACGATTTCGGCGAACGGGTCAACTCGGGCTACTATTCCGAGGCGATCGGGATCGCCAACGCCTCCGTCAAGCTCATGCCCGGCTACTACTTCTACGGCCTTGCCCTCGGCGCCAACCTCAAGGCCGCATACCGCTCCGTGCCGGATTACGGCGACGAGCACGGCGTCCTCATACCCGGCAGCGGCGCGTCGCAATCGGCCTTCGGCCTCATGACCGACGTCGGGCTCCTCGTCCGCTTCAACCTGCTCAAGTTCTACTCGTCGCGCGACCGCAACTTTTCGCTCGGCGTCGCGGTCAAGAACGCCGGCCCGCCGGTCATGGGGGAACCCCTGCCGACCGTCGCGAGCGCGGGGCTCGCCTATTCGCCCTTCCGGCCGGTGCTCGTGTCGCTCGACGTCTCGGTGCCGATCAATCTGGTCGATCCCGCCTCGAGCGAGCGGCCGTACGCGGGCCTCGGCGGCCTCCTCCAGGTGACCGAGACCGTGGCGGTGCACGGCGGCATCCTCGTCAAGGGCGGCAACCCGCGCCTGTCGCTCGGCTCGTCGCTCGTCTTCGCGCCCATGACCCTGGTGATCAACTGGACCGCGGACCTCACCACGCAGCTGGCGCCGCTCAACCGCCTGTCCGTCCAGGTGCGCTTCGACATGGGCGACATGGGCCGCGGCGAAATCCGCTCGCGGGTGGATCAACTCTATCTCGCGGGCCTCGACGCCTACGCGGCGGGCGACCTGGAAACCGCCATCGCCCGCTGGGAAGAGGCGCTCAAACTCGACCCGAGCTTCGACCCGGCGCGCGAGAACATGCTGGCGGCCAAGGGCATGCTAGAGCTCCAGGACCGCATGCGCGAAATGCAGACCATCAAGGAAGAGGAATAGCGGGCGCGTCCGTCCGCGAAAGGCGAACCAATGAATCCCATGGCGATCTTCGGAGCGCTCTCGCTCGTCGCGAGCGCGTACATGATCCTCTGCGTGCTGCGCGTGGCCTTGACCTGGTTCGGGCCCCGCGCGGGCGAAAACCCGGCGCTCCGCCCGCTCGTCGCCGTCGTCGACCCGTACCTCGGGTTCTTCCGGCGCTTCCGCGGCCTCGTCCGGGGCGGCATGGATTTTTCCCCCGTCGTCGCCATCACGCTCCTGTGGTTCGTCTCCACCGTCCTGCAGTCGGTGGCCGTGACCGGCGTCCTGTCGCTCGGGAACGTGCTGGGCATCGCGCTCGCGGGGCTCTGGTCGATCGCGACGCTCCCGCTCGACCTGTTCGCGGTGCTCGTCCTCGTCCGCCTCGTCGCGTTCTACGCGCGCTGGAACAGCCTGCACCCCGGCTGGCGCATGGTCGACGGCCTCATCGACCCGCTCGTCTTCCGGGTCAAGCGCTTCTTCTACCGCGACCGCATCGTGAAGTATCCCGCGGGACTCCTCACGACGCTCGCCGTCCTCGTCGCCTTCCGCATCATCGGCACCGTCATCGTCCGGACCCTGTCCGAGCTCGTCGCGCGCATTCCCGTGTAACGTCGCCCGTCAAGTCTTCCTGAACACGCGAAGCGCGTTCGCGTCTTTTGGACGCGCCGCGTCCTTGGGACGCGCCGCGTCGTCCGGACGTTCCTTCGACGTCCGGTATCCGTCCACGACGACGAGCGCGTCGTCGTAGTCCTCTTCGAGCACGTACAGGAAGGCGCAGTTGTCTTCGTCGGACCGGAACAGCGGGTCTTCGCGCAGCTTGTTCTCGAACTCGACGTGGTACGGAATCTGTTCCGACTGGAACAGCGACTTGAGGAACATGACGTCGTTGCGCGTGTAGATCGCGAGCAGCTTGTACGCCTGCTTCCCGGCCTCGATCCCGTCGTAGAACACGTCGTCCATCTCCGGCGCTTCTTCGAGAACCCGTTCCGACGCTCCGGCGTCCGTGTCGGCGGCCGCTTCTTTTTTCGACTTGCGTCCCATAAACATGACGACAAGCAGCGCGAGCACGATGACGACGATCGTTTGGATGTTCATGGAAAATCTCCTCGATGCTTGATGGTGACGCCGCGCGATCGAGCCGCTATCGCCGGTTTCCATCATTCGATTTCGCGGGTTTCTCCGGATTCCGTGTAGTACCGTTCGTACCGGCTTTGGCCGATCGATCCATGCAGGATGGATTGCGCGCTCCGGTAGATGTCCTGGCTGTCCTTGTAGAACGAGCGGAACCCGTCGGATTTCGGGAAAACGAAGCGCAGCCGGGCGATGTCCGGATCGATCCTCTCGAGACTCTCGAGGTTTCCGCTCCGCACGTAGTCCCGGATTCCAGGAATCATTTCCTTCTTGTGCGCGCGGACGAACGCGCGGAATTTCATGTTCCTGACGGGTCCGAGAAGCGGGATCCTGGCGACGAAGCCGCGCCGCACGAGTTCCGAAAACAAGTATTGCCAGAGGCCGGCGAGGTCTTCCCGCGTTATGGTGTTGCGGTCGCCGAGCCTGAACGTTTCGAGGATTCGCTCGACGTCCTTCGGGAGGAAGCCGTCGCGCACCTTCAGTTTCCCGTTTCGGAATCCGGCATTGCCCCGCGCGATCAGCGTCGCGACGACCGTATGCAACAGCCCGTCGATCGCTTGATCCCGCAAGATGGCGTAGAAGACTTCGATCATGGTACCTCCCGACGCGCGTCGGCGCGCCTCACCACGGCAGGGTAACGCGACCGTCGGCGAGAGCCGAGCGGAGCAGGTCGAGCCGCGCCGTGCCGTCCGCGCGTTTCCAGTCCGGCGGCAGGTCGACGCCGAAGGGGCGCCGGCCGACGTGCTCGGGATAGTGCGCGTCGCTGCCCGTGATCACCGTGTAGTTCCGCGCCGCGCCCGGCGGCAGGGGCCGCACGGCCTCGACCGCGGCGTACGGGCCGTCCGGCAGGAAGCCGAGTTGGGCGATGATCCCGTAGACCGTGCGGTCGATGTGGGCCGGGATCGCGAGGCCGCCGCGCGCGTTGGTCTCGTCGCACAGTTCGGAGAACGACAGCGGCAAGGCCGAGCCGAGCCATATGCCTTCCTCGTCCTCGATGTTTTCGTCCGCGTCCACGACGATCTGGTCGCCGAAGCGCTCCGGGTCGTTCGGCACGGGCGGCAGGCGTTCGCGGATCCACGCGGAAAAGCTGAGCGCCGCGTCGGGTTCTCCGAAGAGGCACACGAGGTGCGCCTCTTCCGAGGACATGGCTTCCATGCCGAAGAGCGGCGCGACGCCCTCGCGCAGGCAGGCGTCCGCGAAGGCCGGGGCGTTGCGCGCGGAGTTGTGGTCGGTCAGCGCGAGGAGCTCGACGCCGCGCGCGCGGGCGAGGCGCGCCAGCACGGAAGGCGACAGCTCGAGGCTGGCGCAGGGCGAGAGGCAGGAGTGGTTGTGCAGGTCGGCGACGACCTTCACGCCGCGAAGACCGTCACCGACGCAACGCGTCCCAGATCCGGCCCGACGCCTCGAATTGGGACATTTCGGTGACGAAGATGGCCACGCGCTCGGCGCGCGCCGCCTCGATCATGTCGTCAGGCACCGGGCGCGATCCGCAGACCACGATGGCCGCCATGCCGACCAGCGTCGCCACGGCCACCGTGTTCTTGTGCGCCTGGATGGTGACGAGCGCCTGGGACGCCTTCGCCTTGCCCATCACGTCCGACAGGAGGTCCGACGTGTAGCCGCCGGCCAGGTCGCCGTCGTCGTATTCGCCCTGCGCGACCTTCGCGTCCAGCAGCGCCGCCAATTCGCTCGTTTTCACGTATTCCTCCGTTCGATGACGCTCGCGTATCGATCCATCAAAACCTGATCACCACGCACACCTTGGTGCCGCGTCCGATGCCCGAGTCCAAACTGAATTCGTCGGCCACGCGGCGGGCGTTCGGAAGGCCCATGCCCGCGCCGAAGCCGAGCGAGCGCACCCACTCGTCCGCCGTGGAGTAGCCTTCGGTCATCGCCTTGTCCAGGTCGGGGATGCCGGGGCCCATGTCCTCCGCGAGGATCTTCACGTAGCCGCCTTCCCGCTCGCGGACCGCCTCCATCGAGATGGCGCCGCCGGTCGAGTGGATCACCTGGTTGAGCTCGAGCTCGTAGCTGGCCACCGCCACGCGCCTGATCACCGCCAAGTCGATGTCGAGCTGCTTGAGCGCCTTCTTGAACTCGGTGGAGGCGTGCCCCGCGGTCTCGAGATCGTAGCGCCTGGTGGGAAACGACAGCCGCACCGTATCGGGCTTCTTTTCGTCGTAGATCCGCGCCTTCAGCATCGTCTCGAGGCTTTCGACCTCGCGGTTCATCTCGACGAGCATGGTGCGGATGATGTCGGTCGGCGTGATGATCCCCACGAGCAGGCCCGATCGGTCGAGCACCGGGAAACGCCCGTACTTGTAGCGGTTCAGGTAGGTGATGGCGAAGGAGAGGGGCATGTCGTCCTCGAGGACGACCACCGAGCGCGTCATCCGCTCCTCGGCGCGGTCGTCCATCCGGCCCTCGTCGAGCGCCGCGATGATGTCCTCGATGCTGACGATGCCGACGAGCCGGCCGCCGTCGGAGATGGGCACGCCGGATATCCGGGCGTCGCGCATGACGGTCCTGAGCTCGCGCATGGTGGCGGTCGGGACGGACACGACCATGTCCTTGGTCATCACGTCCTTCACCTTGAGGCGGTAGATCAGGTCGAGGACGATCTGCGGACTGTTGTCCGTGTTGATGGGCACGTTCGACATGGCCGCGATCATGCCACGGATCCCCCGTTCCCGCAACCGTCTATGAAGACTGACGCCTGAAGATTACCACGAGCGAAGCTTAGCGAGTACTCGAGCGTTAGGGCACGAAGGTTTTGCCACGAAGAACACGAAGAAGAGGGATAGGGGTTGAGGATCGAGCTCTTGTATTTCCTATGCTCTTTTCCACTCTTCCTTCGTGCCCTTCGTGGTTGGACTTTGTGTTCTTCGTGGTAAAATAGGCCTAAGCGGCCACGGGAAAGCAACCGATACTGAAGCGGGGGTATGCGCATGAAACACGTAACCACGTTCCGGGCGCCGCGGGCGGTCGCCATCCTCGTCCTGGCCGCGGCGGCCGTCTCCCTGGCGACCGCGGAAACCTTCCGCTACGACTACGCCAAGGGCGACAAGTTCCGCGTCCTGTCCACGGTGGACGAAACGGTCCGCCAGAACCGCGTGACCACGCACAAGGCCGACATCATGAATCGCATCGCCTTCGAGGTGGCCGACCTCAAGGACGACGGTTCCGCCTTCCTCCGCGGCGAGTTCACCACGTCGGTGCGGGCCACCGGCACCCTGTCCTACGCGACGGAAGACGTCTACCAGTCGGAGTACTGGTGCTCGCCCCTCGGCCGCTTCGACATCGCCCCGAACTTCTACATGCCCGTCGTGCGCCACGTCCCCACCTTCCCGGACCGCGACCTCAAGCCCGGCGACACCTGGGCGGCCCCCGGCGAGGAGCGCCACGACTTCCGCCGCGACTTCGGCATCCCCGATCCCTACGTCATCCCCTTCACGGCCAACTATGAATATGAAGGCACCGTCCAGCGCGACGGCAAGACCGCGCACATCATCAAGGCCGAGTACACCATCTTCTACCAGCCCGGCCAGCCCCGCGCGTACGCGACCACCTTCCCCACGCAGATCGTCGGCTTTTCGAGCCAGACCATCTTCTGGGTGGAAGGCCGTCCGGTCGCCTACGAGGAAGTCTTCAAATTCGTGTTCGACCTCGCGGACGGACGTACCGTCGAATACCTCGGCACCGCGAAAGCCGAAGTCGTCGAGTCCGAGCTCATGGACCGCGACAAGATGGCCGAGGACGTGGAAAAAGCCATCGGCGCGATCCCCGGCGTCACGGTGGAAAAGACCGACGAAGGCGTTACCATCACCATCGAGAACATCCAGTTCGGCCCCGACTCCGCCGTGCTCCTCCAGAGCGAGTACCCGAAGCTCGCGAAGATCGCCGATATCCTCAAAGCCTATCCCGAGCGGGACATCCTCGTGGCCGGCCACACCGCGCTGGCCGGCACCGCCGAAGGCCGCCTCCGCCTGTCCAAACAGCGCGCCCAGTCCGTCGCCGACTACCTCATCAAGCAGGGCGTCCGAAAACCCGAGCAAGTCACCACCGCCGGCTACGGCGCCGAGCGCCCCGTCGCCCCCAACGACACCGAGCCGAACATGGCCCGCAACCGTCGCGTCGAGATCACCATCCTCGAAAACTGAGCCCGCCCGGAAAGGGAACCTCTTTCGCGCCCGCAAGAGGTTCCCTCTCCGGCCTCTCCTTCCAGAAAGGGCTTGTCGTATATAAATTCATACTATTTTTCGACTTCCATGGGGCCAGACCCCTTGGGTTCGCGCCTACTAACGGGGACAGACCCCATACCGTCAGTAATCGGTTCTATCGCAAATCCGAATTATTCGATAATGGTACTAAGCTAGAACCGATTGATACCGTATCGGTTCTGCGATAGACTTCGGGTATGGAAACGCTCCAAGATCTGTTCGATTCGCTCGCTTTGACGCAATCACGTTTGACGGAGGCTGTACGTCAGCCAGCGCGTCTGTGGACGCCCGAGTCCGGAGCAACGGCGCGGAGCGTCCTGCTTTACGGACCGCGCGGCGTCGGCAAGACGAGTTTCCTGCTCCGAAGGGCCGTCGCGGACGGCGGACGGTACTTGAGCGTCGACCATCCCGCGCTGGCGGACCTGTCCCTGTACGAGGCGGTCGAATTCCTCTTCCGCAAGGGCGTCACGTCGGTGTATCTCGACGAAATTCACGCCGCGCGGTCGTGGAGCCTGCATCTGAAAGCCCTGTACGACTCGTGGCCGAAACACAAGATTTGGGCCAGCGGTTCCAACTCGCTATTGCTCATTTCCGGTGTCGGGGATCTTTCGCGGCGCTTCGTCGGCGTGGCCATGCCGCTCCTGTCGTTTCGGGAATACCTGGCGCTGCGCGGGTACCCTGATTTCGGACCTCACGATCCTTTTTCCGACGATACGGCGTGGATGAACGCCGTCCTGAACGAGTGCCCGCCGCTCGCCCTGTTCGAAGACTATCTCCTATCGGGTTTCCGGCCTTTCTTCACGGAAGGAAAAGAGTCGTATCCCCAGAAGCTCCTGCAAGTCGTCCAGAAAACCCTGCTCGCCGACATCCCCGCGCTCGTCCCTTCGATCACGCTCGGGCACTTCCAGCTCATGAACGCCGTGCTCGGCTACCTGTCAAAATCGCCCTTGCCCGTACTGCAGGTCAACTCGCTCTGCAGGGAATGGAACGTCGGCAAGGAAAAACTCCACGCACTGCTGTCCGCCATGGAACAGACGGGCTTGTTGCGGATCGTCCGCTACCCGAGCGATCACGCGGTTCTGTCCACGGGCGCCAAGCTGCTCCTCGCCGACCCCTCGCTCTATCCCGCCCTCTCCGGCAAGGAAGGAAACCTTCGCGAAGCCTTCGTCGTCGCCGCCCTCCAAAGCTCGGGTCGTGCCGTACACGCCTCGAAGGACGAAAGCGCCGCGGATTTCGTCGTGGACGGCTCGTTCGACATCGAGATCGGCGGTCTGCGCAAAAACCGAAAACGCGCCCGCTTCGTCGTCCGCGACGGTGCCGACTATCCCGCGCCTGGCGTCATCCCGCTGTGGGCGCTCGGGTTCGCGTGGTGAATGGGACTCCTTCGTGTTGGAGGAAGTAGCGCGTCTCACGGGCGGCGTCCAGCACCACACCGTAGACCGCGACAACAGCTACGCGAAGTTCGGATTTCCGGTACGGTGATGCTTTGTGCGATATCCGGCTAAACTGAGGTTAGACTTTAGTTTGGTCGGAGACCGGATCTTGGATAGTCCTGGTGTGGAGGGCGGGTGTTTCATAATGTCGGCAGTTGCCAATATATGCCGGCAAATAGAAACAATTAAAACAACCAGCAACACGCAACTTGCCCATACCCCTTCCGATGTATCGCCCATAGGAAGTAATTGTTCCTATAGGAAATATGACTCTATCTTTTACATTGTGATGCCAGGATTATCGAATATATGCCCGATACTGCCGCTTCGTTGATCATGCCCTATAAGGTATCTTCATGGTTTGTCCCTTGAGCGGTATCGGCATCACAATGCCGATTCATCAGGGCGATATTTTCCTTCCACTCCCTGACAAGGCGTTGTGGTTCTAGAGGTCGGGCGTCGCCTCCCTGTGATAACACCCAGCCTAGTATAGAACCGTACTGCGTACTGGTAAATGTAATAGTTATACTGTTTTCATTCTTCACGATACTCTGGTCTTCCGCCCACATGCGTTCGCCAATCCATGTCATGGATTTCCCGAAAAATTCGACTGAATATCGCTCGATAGTATCTCCTGAAAACACGCCAAAACGGCTGCCACCGGTAGTCAGGCAATACTCATAGTCTTTAGGAAGGTTGAAACCGAGTTCTGTTACGGTCGCTTTTAACATGCGTGAAAGGCTAAACATCCTTGGCGCGGAACAGTAATCCCCATATCCATATAGGTACCATGCTCCAGAATCGAAAATGAGCTGGTACGGGTGTACTACTAGATCGGCTGGTTCCTGAGTCCCTGCGGACTTGTAGATGATGCTGAGTACCTTGTTTTCGTGAAGAGATCGAATGACAGCATCCCATATACCGGGAACTATATAGACTTGTGCTACCTGGGGCACGATGACTCGGTTTTCCAACCACTGTATTGTCTCCTTCAAGGGAAGGGACACTTCCTCGAGCACTCGGCGAGCGGACTCATAAATGGGCGTGTGTTCACAGAGGATCAAGAGGTTTTTTGCGATCCCCAATGCTAACAGATCTTTAGGACTGGCGAATCCTGCCGCAAGTCTGAAAGTTCGATCGGTGTAATAGAAACCCCGATGAGCTGCATCATATGCGATAGGGGCATTTAGCATGTCGCGCATGAAAGCTATGTCGCGATTGATGCTCGCCATGCTTGTTTCATACTCAACCGCGAGTTGACGGGCATTTGGAAAACAGCCGGATGCGATTTTACGATCGATAAAATAAATCCTGGGAATTGCTGTCTTAGGCAGGTTTTTACGGGTTCTCATAGTTCACTATATCATTTTTCCGTTGATATATCACTCAATGATACACCAATGACAGCATACTGGCACCGAGGAGGCAAACGATGAGGCATGCCAACAACCGTATCGAGGTGAAAGGAAGAGGTTTCTTCGCTGCCGGGCCGGTTTGCTTTTATGGGCACCCCGGTTCTGCCAGGGCAAGCGCAATGGCAAGCATACTCGCCACCCTGAGAAAGTCGGGATTGGAAGGGTACAAACTGATTTGCGCTGATATATGGACTGTGGGTAAAAGTGAACAGCTTCGGATTTTCGCCAATGCTCTTGGATGTAGGTATAAGGCAGTTGCGCTCCCCGCAGATCCCAAAGCGATCGAGGTGAACCGCCCCGGGTTTGCCGGAGAGTCCGCTAATTGAGTCCGGCTCCTACGGC
>CAYZZW010000015.1:0-50016 GCA_964482955.1 uncultured Treponemataceae bacterium
GAACCCCCGGTACCCTTGAGGGGTACAACTCCTTAGCAGGGAGCCCGATTCGGCCGCTCTCGCACCTCTCCTTGCTCGTGCCACGGTTCCGGAGCAGGCGGGATTCGAACCCGCGGTACCTGACGGTACAACGGTTTTCAAGACCGTCTCCTTAAACCGCTCGGACACCGCTCCTCAAAGCGTGCCGCGTATCATAGGGAAATCGGGGGTCCCTTGTCAACCTGGGGCGCTCCCGCTACGCTCCCAGCCATGATCCGCCTCTACGCCTTCCTCGGCAACCACGGCCGCCAGTACTCCGGCAACCGCCACAACGTGGCCTGGCTCTTCCTGGACGCGATGAACCTGCCCGGCCTCTCGTGGTCCCGCGGCTTTTCCGGCCACTACGCCTCGCTCGACGCCCCGGGCGGCAAGGCCTGGTTCATCAAACCGGAAACCTACATGAACCTGTCGGGCGACGCGGTGGCCGAGCTCGCGCGCTTCCACAAGATCGCGCCGGAGGAGATCCTCGTCGTCCACGACGAACTGGAAATGGCCTTCGGCTTCTTCGGCTTCAAGAAGGGCGGGGGCTTGGGCGGGCACAACGGGCTCAGGTCGATGAAGGAACGCCTCGGGACCGCGGACTTCCTCCGGCTGCGCTTCGGCATCGGCCGGCCGAACCACGACGACGTGGCCACCTACGTCCTCTCCGATTTCAGCCGCGACGAGCGCGAAAAGCTCGACTGCTCGGTCTTCGCGCGCGCGGAAACCGCCTTCCGCCTCTGCCTGGACGAGGGCTTCGACGCCGCCTTCGCGAAGTACCAGAAATTCAACGCGCTCGCCTGACGGCGGCCCTTTCTGGAAGGAGGGGTCCGGGGAGGAAACCTCTTTCGGGCGCGAAAGAGGTTGCTTCCCCGGTCAATGGATGAGCTTCTTGAGAAGCGTCTCGTTCTTGCGCCAGGTCGGGTCGACGCGCACCTTCAGGGAAATGCGGACGGGATAGTCGAAGATGTCGCCGAGCTCGGCTTCGGCTTCCTCACGGATGCGCTTGATCATCATGCCCTTGGTGCCGATGAGGATGCCCTTCTGCGTCTCGCGCTCGACAACGAGGTCCGCTTCGTACACGAGCGAGCCGTCGTCGAGGAAGTGCGAGTCGGTGTAGTCGATGTAGACGGCGTGGGGCACTTCGTCGCGCGTGTGGAGGAAGACCTTTTCGCGCACGATCTCCGCGATGCGGAACACCGGGTCCTGGTCCGTGTAGACGTCTTCCGGGTAGTAGGCGGGTCCGAGGGGCGCGCGCTCGAACAGGGCGTCTACGAGTTCGCGCACGCCGGTCTCCCTGAGCGCGCTCGTCTCGAGCGCGGCGGCGGCCGGCAGCTTTTCCGCGACGAAGGCGCGCGCGGCCGCGGGGTCGGCGTCCTTCGCGTCAGTCTTGTTGACGACCGCTACCGTCTTGTCCGCGAAGGACGAGAGGAGCGCGGCGATGGCCTCCTCCTCCTTGCCGGCCTTACGCGTCGAGTCGACGACGTACAGCACGATCTCCGCGTCCTTGAGGGACTGCTCGGCGATGTCGTGCAGCTTGCGGTTGATGCGCTTGTCGGAGTCGTGGATGCCGGGCGTGTCGAGGAACACGAGCTGGCCGCGCGCGTCGTTCAGGACGCCGCGTACGGTGTTGCGCGTGGTCTGAGGCACGGGCGACACGATGGACACCTTGCCGCCGCACATGGCGTTCATGAGCGTGGACTTGCCGGCCGACGGGCGGCCCACCACGGCGACGAACGCGGATTTCTTCTCTTCGGACATCTGATGTTCCTCCGTCACGCGAGCGGGTCCAGGCCGGCCGGATACGGCTTGCCCGTGAAAAGTTCGAACTGGAGCTTGGCCTGCTCGCGGAGCATGCCGATGCCGTTCGCGCAGCGGCAGCCCGCCTCGCGCGCGCGCTCGAGGAACGCGGTTTCCGGCGGATTGTAGATGAGGTCGTACACCGACTCCTCGCCCGTGAACTCGTAGATGCCGAGCGGGTCGCCCAGTTGGGCGCCGGCCATGCCCATCGAGGTGGTCTGGACGATGAGTTCGTTGTAGCGGCCGAGCATGTTGACGGCGCGCTCGTTGTAGCCGGCCCACTCGAGGTGGAAGCGCTCGGCGAGGGCTTTCGCCTTGGCCATGGTCCGGTTGACGACGCACGCGCGCGCGCCCAGGTCGACGAGGGCCTTGGCGACCGCCCGCGCGCCGCCGCCGGCGCCGACGACGCAGACCTTGAGCCCGTCGAGCGTCGGCCGGCCGAGAAAGCGGCGCACGTCGATGCCGAAGCCCTCGATGTCCGTGTTGTAGCCCTTGAAGCCGTCTTCCGTCCGCACGACCGTGTTGCACGCGCCGACGCTTTCGACTTCCGGCGAAACTTCCGTGAGGAAGGGCAGGATGCGTTCCTTGAAGGGCGCCGTCACGGAAAAGCCGCGGATGTCGAGGATGTCGGCCAGGCGGAAGAACTCGGGCAGGTCGTCCGCCGGGAAGGGCAGGTAGAGCGCCTCGATGCCGAGCTTGTCGAAGCCGGCGTTGTGGATGCGCGGGGACAGGGCGCCGATGACGGACGAGCCGCCGAGGAGGCCGAAGAGCGCGAAGTAGTCCCCGAGCGAGCGCGTGCGGTAGACGTCCTCGAGCGTGTCGGGGTCGATCTGGCCTTCGCCCGCCGGCCGCAATCCGGCGCCGGCGGCGCTCAGGTACTGGATGGCGCTGCCGGTCTTCGCGACGAGGAGACGCGAGCAGAATCCGTAGTCGCCCATGCCCACGACGACGCGCTCTCGGTGGCCCGCGGCTTTCGCCTTTTCGAACAGCCGCACGAGATCCGCGACGCCCCGCGGCCTCACCGCGAGCTTCGGTATCTCGTCGTCCTCCTCGGTCACTGCGTTCCAGGCGGCGTTGAGGTCGTCCGGCATGCCGTTCGGGTCGTGGAACGAGCGGATGATGCGCGTGCCGAAGGTGCGCGCGGCCTCCTCGAGGGCGGGCACCCGGAAATCGGACTCGAGGTCGATGTAGGCGAAATTCTTCCGCGGATCGTCGGTGGCGAAGGCGAGTCCCTTGGCCAGGAGGACCAGGCGGACGCCTTCGCCCTCCTCGAAACGGCCGCCGTCCACGGCGCGCCGCGCCGTCAGGATGCAGGGAATGCCGGCCATTTCGGGAAAGGCGCGGATGAGGAATTTTTCCTGCGGGTTCAGGTAGTCGATGCGGAGCTCCGCCAGGTCGATGCGGTCCCGGTAGCGTTCGACCGCGGCCAGGTTTTCGGCGAGGGTCGATCCGGTCAGGCACAGACAGCGTTTGGCCATCGGGCTAGCTCCTCGCGGCGGACGCGCGCCGCGTCAAAAGTCGGCGCGGTACAGGTAGATGTCCGCGATCTTTCCGTCTTTTCCGAGGATGCGGAGCCGCACCGGGAATCCGTCGAACGGCACGCGCCATTCGGCGGCGCCTTCCTCCTCGCGGTAGGGCTTGCCGAGCATCGTGTAGGTCTTGTCCCAGGCGTCGCCGAGGAACAGGCCGAAGCAGGATCCCGCGTAAGGCGGGGCCAGGCGGACCTGCCACACGCGGTCGCCGAACAGGAAGAGGGAATAGCCGGGGGCGTATTCGAAGACGACGTCGTCCTGCCAGGGTTCGAGGCCGCGCGCGGCGTAGACCTTCGCGGGAACGCCGTGCGTCTCGAACACCTTCGCGAGGGTGAGGCCCAGCTCCGTCGCGGGATCGTCCGGCAGGTCGGCGAAGGCGCCCGCGGCGAGGACGCAGGCGAAGAAGACGGCGGCGACGTTTCGCGGTGACGGTACAATGCGTTGAATCATCGACTCGTACTCTATCGGCGGCACCGCCTTCGCGCAAGCGGGCGGGCGCTTGAGCAAAATGGGCGTATCCGGCACAATGGGCCCCCGGCGCGATGCCCGAACGACTCGAGGCCACCCGTTTCAGAGCGCCGGACGGCCGACCCCCCGCGCGGTCGCCGCACCACCTTAGTCGAGGAGCTTTCCGTGTCCAGTCGCAAACCCGCCCAGAGCCTGCCCTACGGCAAGATCGAGGACCTCCTCGAGCGTGTCATCGGAGAGATCCGCGCCTCCGACAACATCGAACTCCTGAACGAATGCCGCGCCCTGTTCCGCAAGAAGACGCCGCTGTCGCTCCGCGCCTACGTCGCGGCCGCCCTGCTCCTGCAGGCGTCGGGCGGCGCGCGCCCCGAGGGACGCCGCGACCGCCGCGACGGGCAGGACAAGCGCGACAAGCGCCGCGAGGGCAAGCCCGACGGCAAGCGGGAGGAAAAACGCGACGAGCGCCGGAACGAAAACCGCGACGAACGCAAGCACGAACGCGAAAAAACCCAAGTCCCGCGCGAAGCCGACGACGCCCTTCCGAAGACCGAAGCCCGCTTCCGCGAAGGCCGTTACGCGGGCGAAGGCGTGACGCTCTTCATGAGCGCCGGCCGACGCCAGCACATCTACGCCCGCCACGTGTTCCGGCTCCTGTCCGACGTGCCCGAGGCGAACGAGGACACGATCGGCTCGGTCCGCGTCCTCGACAACTACTCGTTCATCACCGTGGATCCCTCCGTCGAGGAAGCCGTGATCGCCGGCCTCGGCGGCAAGAGCCTCCGCGGCCGCGCCCTCGTCGTGAACCGCGCGCGGAAGCGGCCGACCGAGGAGACCGACGCCGAGCGTTCCGAAACCGGGCGCGCGGACGACGACGAGTCGGACGACCTTCCGTCCGCCGAGGACGACGCGATCGACGCGGCATCCGGCGACGGATCCGAGACGGACGGCTTCGACGACGATCCGGAGACCGACCGGGACTGAATCCCCAGGGCCCGTTCGCGGCGCGAACGGGCTCCATCCCCTCACTTCACGAAGAACCGGAACCCGAAAAAGACGAGCGACGAACTCGAAAGCACCGCGACGACGAAGGCGCCGATCGACAGCGCGATGTCGACGGCCGCGGCGCGGTCGCATGCCCGGGCCAGGCGGGCGGGATCCGACCCGCGCACGCACACCGGCGTACGCCACGGTTCGGCCGATCCCGGTTCGATGAGCGTCCAGCCGTCCAAGCCCGGCAAGCCCGGGTCGAGGCGGCGGATGCCCTCGGGCGGAGCCTCGACGGCCCGTTCGAGCCGTTCGCCCAGTCGCTCGGCGGGGTCCCCGCGCGAGGCTCCGCGCTTGGTCACGGTCCGCGTCAGGACCTTCACCACGTCGCGTTTCGCCCGCAGGATCCGAGATCGGCGCCACAGGTTCCGGTACGCGAAGAACAACGGCACGCCGGGCGGCACGAGGGGCATTAGCGGGAGCGACGCGAGGCAGGCGGCCATGAGGACGGTCACCGAAAACGAGGGCCGGAGCAGCGTGGCGGACAGCGCGACGACGGCGGCGGAAATGCCGATGGCGAGCGACGTGAACGTGAGCGCGTTCCAGTACTCGTTCCGGCTCCGCGCCGACCAGATCACGCGCGGAAGGAGATCCCGGTCGTCGCCGTCGTAGAACACGACGAAGGGCCGGTCGGCCTTGCCCGCCTTCATGACGGCCGCGCCGCCCTCCGCGAACACGCGCCCGCCCGCGAACACGCGCGTGCCGGAGTCGATCGACGGCAGGCTCCGCCACGACGTCTCCGCGAGCCGCGCGTCGGCCGCGGCGAGTTCCCCGAGGAGATCGTCGCCGGACACGCCGCGCCCTTCGAGCACGTACAGCGTCGCCTTGGCCATGTCGACGAGCGCGGACTGCCCGGCCGCGGCGACCCAGAGTCGGTCGCCGCCTTCGACCGCCTGCACGGTGCCGAACACGGCGCGCGTGCCGACCGGCTCGCTCGCGGCGCCGGACTCGTGACGCCGCAGCTCCGCCTGCGCGACATCGGCGAACGACAGCCGCTGGCGGGTCGCGAGGTATTCGAACGCGAGCCGCGCGCCCCGCCACAGGGCCCTTACGCGGAACGCGCCGAGGACGGGAATGCAAATGTAGAACACGAAGGCGACCGCGGCCACCACGAAAACCGGCGTGTACATGCGCGCTCCCCGAGCCGTCCGGATGCGCCGGACCGCGACCGTCCGGCCCGTGCGTGTTGCCATCCGCCGCCCGCGCGGATAGGATGGCCCACCATGCCGCACCGCATCAGCGTAGGACCTCTCGGAACGAATGTCTACATCGAGCCGCTCGGCGACGGAACCTGCGTCGTCTTCGACCCGGGCGCCGAACCGGACGCCATCGCCGGGGAACTCGGGCGGCTCGGCCTCCGTCCGGTCCTCGTCGCGCTCACGCACGGCCACCTCGACCACACGGCGGCCCTGCCCGCCCTCGCGCGCCGTTACTCGACGCCCGGTTCCGACCTGCCCGTGGCGATCCACGAGGCCGACCGCGCGTACCTCGGCGCCGCGGCGGAAACGACGAACCGCCGTCTGTTCGCCGACATCGGCGCCAGCGGGTATTTCCGCGCGTATTTCGAGCCGATGCCTGAACCCAGCTTCCTCCTCGAGGACGGAGGGATCCTGCCGGGCACCGGGATCGCGGTCATCCACACGCCCGGGCACACCGCCGGCTCCGTCTGCTTCCTCCTTCCAAGCGGCGACCTGATTTCCGGCGACACGCTCTTCAAGGACGGCATCGGGCGGACGGATTGCTTCGACTCGGACCAAGACGCCATCGTCGCGGGCATCGAACGCAAACTGCTCGTCCTGCCGCCGGCCACCCGCGTCCATCCGGGACACGGCGAATCCACCACCATCGGCGCGGAAGCCCGGCATTTCCGCCACCGCGCCTGAAAGACCGTCGAAACGAGGTACCCATGAAACGCCTGCTCCCCGTCGCCCTTCTGGCCGTCATCGCGCTCGGCTGCGCGCCCCGCGGAACGCCCGGCGCGCAACCCGATTCGCGCTTCGTCCTCGGGACCGCGTGCACCGTCACGCCGGTGTCCGGCGGCGACCAAGCCGCCCTCGACGCGGTGTTCGCGCGACTGACCGAAATCGAAAACCGCATGAGCGCCAACAAGGACGGCACCGACCTCGACCGGGTCAACCGCGCGGCCGGCGGCGCGCCGGTTCCGGTGCCCCCCGACCTCTACGCGGTCGTCGAGCGCGCCCTCGCGTTTTCGGACGAGACTGACGGCGCCTTCGATCCGACGATCGGCCCCGTCGTCAAGCTCTGGGAAATCGGCTTCGACGACGCGCGCGTCCCCGCCCAGCCGGAAATCGAACACGCACTGGGTCTGCTCGGACGGAAGGACGTCGTCCTCGATCCGACGGCGAAGTCGGTCGGCTTGAAGCGCGCCGGCATGCGCCTCGACCTCGGCGCCATCGCCAAAGGCTACGCGGGCGACGAGGCGGCCCGCGTGCTCGCGGAGCGCGGCGCGAAGGCGGCGGTGATCGATCTCGGGGGCAACGTGGTCGCCTTCGGCTCGAAGCCGGACGGCGCTCCGTGGCGCATCGGCGTGCAGGATCCCTTCGACCAGCGCGGCACGTCCATCGGCCTCATCCGCGCGACGAGCACGACCGCGGTCGTCACGAGCGGCGTCTACGAACGGTTTTTCGAGCAGGACGGAAAGCGTTACCACCACATCCTCGACACGAAGTCGGGCTACCCGGTGGAAAACGGGCTCGTCTCGGTCACCATCGTCGCGCCCTCCTCGTTCGACGCGGACGGCCTCTCGACTTCGGCCTTCGCGCTCGGACTCGAAAAGGGCATGGCGCTCGTGTCGAAACACCCGGGTGCGCGCGCGATCTTCATCGACAAGGACCGGAAGGTGTATCTGAGCCCGGGAACCGCCTCGATCTTCGAGCTCTCAGACACGTCCTTCACGCTGGCGGAGTAGCGCCGCTCACGACGCGCCGTCGATGGGCGTGACCGCGAGCGGCGGCGCCCCGTCGCCTCATTCCGCGCCGTCGCGCTCGCAGACGACTTCGTCCGGGTCGCGCGCTTCGGAGGCGGATCCTTCGGCGATCCGCAGCTTGACGAAGAGGAGCGGCGCGCCCAGCGTCGCCCAGACGCCGACGAGACCGTAACGCAGGAACCGGAACAGGGCGTAGTTCGCGTCGCCTTCGCCGGGCAGTATCGCCTTGAGCCCGAAATACAGGATCGCGAGCCCGGCCAGCCCGACGCCGTAGCGCGCCGCCTTGTGCCGGAAGCCGCCGGCAGCCCGGAAACCTCCGAGCCCGGGCAGGAACGAGGCGCCGAGCGCCATGCCCACGAAAAGGCCGGCGAGTCCCGTTTCCGACCGGTTCAGGAAATTCATGACGAGTCCGACGGCGGCGGCGCCGAGTACCTTGACCCGGACGTTCTGTTCCTCGATGAAGCACGCGACACGGCCGCCGAACGCGATCCACGCCGCGGCGATCGCCATGCCGATGATCCAGCCGGCCAGGACGTCCGTCGGAAAGTGGACGCCGAGGTACACCCGAGAAAATCCGACGAGGAGCGTCGGCACCACGGCGAGCGCGATCCCGACCGGCTTGGCCACGCGGGTGGCCACCAGGCCCCAGAACAACGCGGTGCCCTGCGCGTGCCCAGACGGCATGCCGTAGGGGACGTCGCGGATCATGCCGACGGACGGATCGATGTCGTAGGGCCGCGGCTGGGCGAAGACGAGCTTCAACCAGGAGTTGAGGAAACCGGACGACACCGTCAGGAGCGAGACCTGGACGCCGAAGCGGTAGTCGACGCACCAGAGCAGGAGGGCGACCAATGCGCCGAGACAGTAGATCGAGCCGGTCGCGGTGACCGCCAGCATGATCCGCGTCAGGAACGGATTGGCCGTCGATTGGACCGCCCGCACGAATTCCAATCCCCACGCAAGCGTCGCTTCCATGCATGCCTCCTTCGGTCGTCTTCCCGAATTCTCGCGCACGACCGGCGCGGCGGCAAGGAGCTTCCGCTCCGGGGAAGAACCGGTGGACGCGTCCCGGAACGACGTATATACTCCAACGGTCATGCTGACGAAAAACCCCGAAGTCATCTCGCTCGTCGAAAGCATCGGCGACCACTACCGCAACAACATCGCGAACCGCTACACCAGGCGCGCCCTCTCCTCGCTCGCGCTCGACGCGAACACCTGGACGCTCATCGAGAACCTGACCGAAAAGGGCGAGAATTACCGCTACCAGGGCTACCACGTCGACGAGCTCTACATGCAGATACTCGCGCTCGCCAAGCTCATCCAGCACGCCCGCCGCGATATCGTGCCGAACCCGCGCATCTTCGCCGCCGGGGGCGACGCCTCCAACGACCGGGTCTTTTCGGGCATGGCCGCGAGCAACTTCGCGTCCAACCTCAAGGTGCTCGCCGACAAGGTCCACGACCTCTACATGAAGGTGGTGGCGATCGACAAGGAATCCTCGGGGCCCAAGGCTCCCTACTACACCCAGCTCCCGGAGCTGCAGGAACTCGGCCGATATCTCGTCGAGTGACCGGGACCGGGCCGCGGATCCTCCCAGCGCGCAAGGCGATCAAATGGAAAAAACCACCTACGTCATCGGCCACAAGAATCCGGACACGGACAGCGTCGTCGCGGCGGCCGCGTACGCCGAGCTCAAGCGGCTCCAGGGCCATCGGTCCTGCGTGGCCGCGCGGGCGGGCCGGGCGAATCCCCAGACGGAATACGTCTTCGAGCGCTTCTGCGTGCCCCTTCCCGCCTTCGTGCCGGACCTCGTCCCGCGCGTGTCGCACCACATGCGCCCGAATCCGGAGGTCGCGCACCGGGGCACGCCCGTGTGGCGCGCCCTCGCGCTCATGGGCGGCGACGGCAACCAGTCGCTGCCGCTCGTCGACGACGACGGCGCGTACGTCGCCATGCTCCACTACGGCGCCTTCGCGCGCAACATGCTCACGAAGATCAATCCGCGGAAGAAGGCCGTCGTGCCGACGAGCGTGTCGCGCATGGCGGACACCATCAAGGCGCAGCCCGTGTGCCTGTTCGACGCGGACGAGTCGTTCAAGGGCCAGATCCTCGTCGCGGCGCTCGAGATCGACAGCTTCAAGACCCACCTCGGCTCGGAGGCGCTCGACAACGCCATCGTGATCGTCGGCAACCGGATCGACGTCCAGCGCCACGCGATCGAGGCCGGCGTGCGCTGCCTGATCATCACGAACGGATCGCTGTTGTCGCGGGAGCTCAAGGAGCTCGCCGAAGGGCGGAAGGTATCGGTGCTCGTCTCGCCGTACGACACGAGCTCGACGGCGCTCCTCGTCATCTACTCGACCCCGGCGGAGACGATGGCCGATCCGGACATCGCGCCGCTCAAGCTCGACACGCCGCTCAGGCGCGCCCGGGAGGCGGTGATGGCCAGCGCCAGCCGCTCCGTGGCCGCGGTCGACGACGCGGGAAAAGTCGTCGGACTCCTCTCCGAGAGCGAGCTCATCGCCGAGCCGAACGTCGAGCTCATCCTCGTCGACCACAACGAGCTGGGCCAGTCCGTGGACGGCGCCGAGCACTTCCGCGTGCTCGAGGTCATCGACCACCACCGCCTCGGATCGTTCACCACGAACAACCCGATCACGTTCATCAACCGGCCGGTCGGATCGACGAGCACCATCGTCGCGTCCATGTACCGCGAAAGCCGCACGCCCATCCCCAAGACGATCGCTGCGCTGCTTCTTTGCGGCGTCCTGTCGGACACGCTCACGCTCAAGTCCGCCACGACGACCGACGCCGACCGCGAGATCGCCGAGTACCTGGCGAACATCGCCGACCTCGAGGTGGCGGAGATCGGCCGCGACATCCTCTCCTCCGCGAGCCTCGTGTCGAAGATGCCGGCCGCCGACATCGTGCGCCTCGACTTGAAGGAGTACGTCACCGACGCCGGGCGCCTGTCCGTCTCGCAGGCGGAGGCCGACTCGCCCGACGCGATCCTCCTCCGCAAGGACGAGATCTTCGCCGAACTGCGCGCGCTCCGCGAAGCCAAGGGCTTCCTCCTGACGGCGCTCATGGTGACCGACATCACCGCTCTCACGAGCCTCCTCTTCCTGGAGGCCGACAAGGACTTCCACCAGCTCGTCGCCTATCCGCGGATCGAGCCGGGCATCTACGAGCTGCGCGACGTGCTGTCCCGCAAGAAGCAGCTCATGCCGGTCCTGTTCGAGCTCGTCGAGCGCGCGGGGAAATAATTCCCGAAGCCGAACGCGTCACTTCTCGACGAGGTGGATCGACCGGAGAAGGAAATCGGCGACCGCCCGGGGCGTGGCCTCGCGCGCCGAGGCGAACGTCGTGCGGCCGCTCGCGACGACGCCGCCCGTTTTTTTCGACGCGAGGACGTAGGACGCCTCGTGACCCGACAGGGTCAGCGTCAGCTTGAACGAAAACGCCGGATCGTCCGCTTTCCTCGCGAGCTCCATGCCGGCTCTCGAGAGCGCCCCGGCGACGCGCGACGCCTTCGCCGCGTCGGCTCCCGCGACCGCGAACTCGACCGGAACGCCGAAGCCGTTCCGCCTGAGGGCGCCGCGGTTGACGAGGTAGAGCCGCTCGAGCGCCGTCCGGAAGCCCGCCCGGTCGCCGCGGCCGCGCAGGAGCTTCGCGAGCCTCGCGAGGCTTTCCGCCATCACGTCGCGTTCCCATTCCGCGTCGACCAGATCGAGCGCCCGGTCCAGCGCGGCCGGGTCGCGGTCCATCCACGCGCGTTCGAGATCGTACATCGGCTTCGACGCGGGGACGAGCGCGGTGTCGAACGCCGCCAGGCTCTCGAGGTAGCGCCGCGCCGCGGCCGGATAGCGCTTGAAGGCGACGAAGCGGTTCGCGTCCGCGTAGCGCGTGTTCCCGAGCCGGGCGTATTCGTCGCCCTCCGAGCGCGCGGCCTTGCCGGCCAGGAGTCCGTGCCACGCCGAGAGGATCCGCCAACGGACGACCGATACCGCGCCGCCGAGCCAATCGGCCAGGTCGCGCTTCGGACGCAAGGCTTCCACCGTCGCGAGCCCGTCGTAGACGTCGGCGTACAGGTCGTGGAGCGACTGGGCGAAGCTCTCGGGGTTGATCCCGAAGTTCACCATCCACGGATGGTTCTTGATCTTCGACACGTCGTCGAGCTGCGAGAGAGCCTCGTCGAGGCGGCCGGCCTCGAGGCAGGCGTCCGCGATGTCGAGCCGCGACAGGGGCGTCTTGTCCATCGGGAAGGCTTCTTCGTAGTCCGCGAAAGTCGATCGGAAATCCTGCCGGCGCTGATGCAGCTCCCCGCGCGCGAGGAGTCCGCTCGTGCGGCGCTCCTGGGCCAGGGATTCGTCGGTGGTCGCCATCGCCTCGTCCCAGCGCCAGAACGCGGTATGGAGCAGCGACAGGTTGTAGAGCGCGATCGCGGCGAAATGGCGGTCGCCGTAGTCGATCGCCTCCTTGATCGCCGTGCGATAGTGCGATTCGGCCTTCTCGTAATCGTAGAGTTCGGAGTAGAGCGTGCCGAGCGTCATCGCGAAGCCGCGGTTCATCCCGTGTTTCGCGACCGCGTCGAGGAGCAGCTCGATGCCGTCGTCGATCTCGTGGGTCTTGTAACGCATCCAGGCCAGCTCGCCGATGGCGTCCAGGTTGTCCGGATCGAGTTCGAGCGTCCGTTTGAGCGCCGCGATGGAATCCTCCTCGCGGTTCAGACGCCCGTAGCAGTCCGCGAGGGAATACCAGGTCGACGTGTTGCCGGGATCGAGGGCCGTCGCGGCTTCGTATTCGGCCGCCGCCAGATCGTAGAACTCCCGGTCGAAGAACAGGCTCGCGAGCGCCACGCGCACCGCCGCCGATTTCGGATAGTCGGTCTTCGCCCGTTCGAGCAGGGCCATGGCGCCGCCGTAGTCGCCCGCGTCCATGAGCTCGTACGCCCGCGCGATGAGTTCCGGCTCCGTCTCGGAAGAGGCCGGCGGTGGCGCGTCCTGCGCGCGCGCGGACGGGACGAGGGCGGCGAAGAGGAGCGCCGCCGCGAGCGCGATGCGCCGCGTCACGGGCGCTTCCTCCACGGCGTGACCGGATCGACGAACGCGAGCACGCGATGGAACCACGCGGCGCCCGCGCGCAACGTTTTCGCGGCGGATGACGCGCGCGCGCCGTATTCGGCCGCCGCTACGGCGTCGACCCCCGGGGAGAATCGCGCGCGGTCGAACTCGTCGGCGAGCGGCGCGATCGAGCTCCCGCACGCCGCATCCACCCGTCGCGCGAACTCGGGCGCGGTCTCGTCGTGCCGGCGCGCGAAGCCGCGGACCGCCGCCGCGTCGGCGACGCGCGACCATGAGAGCAGCACGAGCCGTTTCCCCGCCGCGCGTCGCACCCGAACGGCGAGCGCGAGCTTGCCGGATCCCAGGAGAAGCGCGAACGAAAGCGCGAGCGTGAGCGGCCAATAACGCCGCGCCAGCTCGACGACGCGCTCGATGGCCGACCACGCCGACGGCCGCGCGTCCGGTTCCTCGGGTTCCTCCCCGAAGGGCAACGGCTTGTTCTTGAGGATTTCCTTGAGCAGGTTTTCGAACAGTTCCGGATCGACGCCGTTCGAAAACTCGATGTTCTCGCCGGGCGCGGGCGTCTGGCTCGTGGGATCGAATTCGATCCAGCCGTACGGCCCCATCCACGCTTCCACCCACGCGTGCGCCATGTTTTCCTTCACGGGAAAGAAGCCGAGCGCCGCCGTCTCGGGGTCGACGAAGAACCCGACGGCGATGCGCGCGGGCACGCCGGCCGCCCGCAGGACGAGGGCCATCGAAAAGGCGAAGTACGAGCAGTAGCCCTTTTTCGTCTCGAAGAGGAAGCGCGCGATCTTTTCGCGGTCGGGCGCGTCCCCCGGGCTGAGCGAATAGAAGTAGTTGTCGCGCAAGTACGATTCGATCGCGCGCGCCTTGTCGTACGGCGTGTCATACGGGCCGCATAATTCCTTCGCGAGCGCGGCGATACGCTCGTCGTCCCCGTAGTCGAGATAGGTCTTGAGCGATTCGCGCGGGAGCCCGTCGCCCGCGTCGGTCGGTTCGTGCTCCGCGGCCGGAGCCTCGTACTCAGCGCCGAACCACGACTCGTCGCGCACCTCGGACGACACCGCGTACACGCTCGAAAACGACGAACCCGCCCACGGCCGCAGGGCTCTCGTCGCCACCGCCTCGTTCATGGCGATCAAGGTGCCGGGCTCGAGCGTCAGCACGTAGTAATCCTGGGCTATCGCCGTCCGGTTCTTCCAGCCGGAAGACGGGAGCGACGCGGGCTTCGACGACAGCTCGCGGGTCACGTCGCGCGCCGGCCCCGCGTCCACGGAATCGAAAAAGCTGCCCGCCTTGTCGTACCGCGACAGCGTCTGGCCGCGCAGGTAGATGTTTTGGTCGCGCTCGTCCTTCCGCACGATGAGCACGAGCCCGTCGCCGAGCTCGATCTTGCTCTCGAGCTTCAGGTAACGCGAAAAGTCGAAGCGGAACAGGGTCGGCTTGAGGAGACCGCCCCCCGACGCCGCGGCGTTTTCCGAATAGCGCCCGAAGAGCCAGATCAGGATGGCCAGGATCGGGATGACGAGCGGCAGCGCGCGCGCGAGCCGCTTTCCCGCGCCGCTTTTTTCCCGCTCGCCCGCGGCGCGGTAGAGGAGCGCGAGCGCGAACGCGAGCGCCGCGATGCCCGCGCCCGCCAGCAGGCTCGGGTGCGGATACAGCGTCACGCGGCGGCCGCCCTGCGACCACGACGACGCGGCGAGCAGCGCCAGGTCGACGAAAGCTTCCGCCGCGACGAAGCGCGGACTCCGCGCGGCGAAGGCGGCCGACGCGGTCGCCCACGCCCAGAGCGGCACGAAGGGCAGGAAGCTCTCGTCGAACACCGCGAACAGCGCGTCCACGGCGGCTCCCGGCTTCACCGCCCGCGCGATCGACAGCAGCGCGAAGACGAGCGCTCGGAGCGCGGGCACCGCGGCGACGGACGAGAGCGCGACGGCCCAGCCGCGGAGCCTCGTCCGCCCGAGCGCGAACCCGATCGCCGTCGACGTGGCGAACGCGAAGGCGAACACCGCGTAAACGGACAGCTCCCGGGCGTACAGGAAGATCTGCGACGACACCGCGAACAGCGCGACGGTCCGGAGGATACGCGTCGTCGCCGTCGTGCCGCGAAGAGATGCGTTCCGTGACGCGACGGTGCTCCCTGCGCCGCCAGGCCGCGCGGTCCCGGACGACAATGCGCCGCTCACGAGAGCGCCTCCGCGCCCGTGGGCCGCAGGAACAGACGCTTCAGACTATCCCTGACGGTCAGGCGCTCGACCAAGGTTCCGCGTTCGACGACGAACATCGAGCCGCCGCGGGCTTCGACTTCCCGACGGACGCGTTCGGGCCGCGCGGAGCCGGTCGCCGCGAAACACACCACGCGCGGCGACGGATCGGGCGGCAGGACGACCGGGGTCGACCCGTCGTCCCAGGCGGCGTCCGCGAAGTAGTCGCCCGGTTCCGCGCTCCCCTCCCGCGGCTCGAGCCCGCCCGAAAGCGGCTCGAACCCCGGCATGAGGCACACGGCTTCCCGTCCCGAACCGGCCAATTCCTCCGCGCAGCTCCGCGCGAGGGCGGCGAGGGCGTCGAGAATTTCGGCGTTCCGCCGCGCGTCCCCGTGCTTCGGCGCTTCGGTATCGAGCAGCACGATCACCCGCGCGCGCGGGGGCGGCACCGGTTCGCCGACGCGCATGTAGAGTTCGCCGAAATGCCCGAACTGCTTCCAATTGAGGCGGCGCGTGTCGTCGCCGGGCACGTACTTGCGGGAATCGTAAAACTCGTCGCTCCTCGCCAGCTTGGGTGCCGGAGATATCCGCTCGCCGCCGGAGGAGCGCTCGGGCAGGGCTTCCGCCTCGACGAGGGCCGGCGGCACCGTCAGCTCGAACGGCCCCGGAACGGCGAACGCGGCGCGGCACAGTCCGAACACGTCGACCGCTTCGACGAGCCCCGTCTCCGCGCGGTACACGCCCCGTGCGGGCGGACGCCCGCCGGACCCGATCGTCGCCCGCGCCCGACCCGCCTTGCCCGGCAGCACGACCGAGCCCGTCGCGACGCGACCCGATCGCGCCCGCAGGATCAGCCGCGCGCGCGCGTACACGCCGGGAAACACGGCTCGATACGCCGAGGGATTGTCGATTGCCACCGCGGGCGTCGCGGACGCGCCGGTCGCATCGCTCGATGTCGTAATGGACAGATCGAAGGCCGCGGGTACCCGGTCGCGCGCGCGCGAAAGTCGCCTCCGCTCGACGAGGACGCCGATCGCGCAGATGACCGTCGTCGCGACGAGTCCGGCGCCCGCCAACAGCGATGCCGACTCGTTCCGCACGCCCCCCGCGATCCAGAGCGCCAGGCCGAATCCGAACGCGATCCAGCCGATCGGCGTCGGCGCGAATGCCGTCGCCTCGTCTTGCGCCGCGTCCCGCGCCTTTTCTCGCGCCGTGGCGCGGGCAGGCTCAGGCGCGCCGCTTTTCGACCGCGGCAACCGTTTCCTCCCGGACGATGCGGGAGATGTCCGCGCGGGAATCCCGCGCCTTGAGACGGTGCGCCAGCACGGGCACGCAGAGTTCCGCCAGATCCTGCCCGACCAACCGGTCGCGGCCGCCCACGAGCGCCCAGGCGCGCGCGGCGTGGAGCAGCGCGAGCGCGGCGCGCGGCGACGGCCCGAGCGACAGCTCCGGCCGCGAGCGCAGGGCCCGCACGATCTCGACGACGGCCTCGGAAATCCGTTCGTCCGCCTCGACGGTCATCGCGGCGTCGCGCATCGCCAAAATGTCGGACACCGTGCATACGGGCTTCACCCCGCGCAGGGCGCCATCGGACGGATCGTCCCGCACGATCGACAGTTCCGCGTCTGCGTCCGGATACCCGACCGACAGCCGCATGAGAAAGCGGTCCAGCTGGGCAGCCGGCAGGGGGTAGGTTCCCTCCGCGTCGATGGGATTCTGCGTCGCCACGACGAAAAAGAAATCCGGCAACCGACGCGTCGTGCGTCCGACCGTCACCTGCGACTCGGCCATCGCCTCGAGTAGCGCCGATTGCACCTTCGGAGTCGTGCGGTTGAGCTCGTCGGCGAGCACGAGGTTCGCGAAAACCGGGCCGGGCCGGAATTCGAAATTCCGCAATTCGGGATTGAACACGTCGACGCCGGTGATGTCGTAGGGCAACAAGTCCGGCGTGCACTGGATGCGGCGGAACGACGCCGCGTGGTCGGCGCCCGCGGACACGAGCGCGGCGAAGGTCTTCACCATCGTCGTCTTGCCGAGCCCCGGCAGGTCCTCGATCAGCAGATGCCCCTTCGCGACGAAGCACGCCACGAAGCGCTCGAGGGCCGCGCGCTTCCCGCGTATGACCGTCTCCATGCCGTCCACGATGCCGCGCGCCAGAGCCGAAGCCTCCGCCACCGTCATCGGGATCACGCCGTCGTCCGCGGTCCGGGGAACCGCACCGGTGTTTTCCATCATGATTCGATGAGTCTAACGCAGCGACGGCGCGCCATCAACGCGGCCCCGCGCTTTCCCACGCGGCCTGGGCCCGGGCGGCGAACCAATTGAACACCGCCTCGGCGCGGTTGCCGAACGAATCCTGGAGCTTCCCCCGCACGCCGGGCACCACCGTCGCCTTCGCGCTCGAACACACCCAGAACAGGATGCCCTCGTCGCACCGGATCGCCAGGATGCGTGTCTTCACCTTGCCCGCGCCGGCCACCGGCACGATCCCGTACCCCATCGCCGTCTCGTTCGTCGTCTCGAGCGCTATCCAATCCGTCCCCGCGCGGTAGTCGTAGCGATTCACGTTTTCGCCGAAGCTCAAGTCCTTTTGGAACACGTACAGGGTCTCGGAAGCCGGCACGCTCGCCACGGCGGCGTCGGGTATCCGCGTCTTGTCGCGCAATCCGCCGATCCGGTACGACTTTTCGTAAAAAAGCCGCATCTTCTTCCGGCTGGCCGAATAGTACTCGATGCCCTCGAGCGTGCCGACGGCGCGGAGCACGTTGTACGCCAGCAAGGTCTCGTCCTTCGCCGCGAAGGGTTTCTTCCATATGAACAGCGCTTCCACGACCACGTCGGGTTTTTCCGCCGTAATGTCGTCCGCGATCGCCGTCGCCGCGGCGTGGGTCGGCTGGAACGAAAACGCTCCCGTCTTCCCCGTGCGCGACGCGCGCAGGTCCTCTCCCGTCGCCAGGCGATCGAGCCACTCGCGCTTCGCATAGTCTCCCGCGCCCTGCGCCCATGCCTGGGCCGCCGCCGCAACCAACGCCACCGCCATCACCCGTCGCGCAATCGTCATCGCCCGAACCTCCGTTCACGTAGCACCACCATACCAACAATCCGCGCGTCCGGGAAGTTTCACGGCGGTCAAGCGATTCGGGCGTGTCCCCGCGCCCGGGCGTCGCGCGGCGACCGCCATCGAAAATCCGCGGCCGTCGTTTCGACCGGCGCGGGGTCGCGCTCTTCGGGGCTTCGGTCTCCGCGGCGCGGAGACCGCCTGCGGCGCCCCTCCGATCGCTCACGCGGCGGCGATCGGCCGCCCTGCCGCGCCGTCTGGCGGCGCCGGCGAATTTCGGATACAACGGTACCCAACGTCATGAACACCGGAACGCGCTTTCGCGCCGCCCTGCGCGCCGCAATCGGGGGAACGCTCGTGTCGATCCTCGCGTCGTCGTGCTATTACGTCAAGCAAGGCACGCGCCTCCTCTCCTACCAGGCTTCCGCCAAGCGCGTGGAAGCCGTCCTCGCCGATCCGGCGGTCCCGGAAGACACGCGCGCCTTCCTCGAGCTCACGACGCGCATCCGGGCCTTCGCCGTCGACGAGCTCGGGCTCAAGCCGACGCGCAACTATTCGTCGTACGCGGACATCGGCCGCGACACCCTCGCCTACGTGGTGTCCGCGTGCGCGCCGCTGTCCTTCGATCGCCACTATTGGAATTATCCTTTCATGGGGAAGCTCCCGTACAAGGGCTTTTTCGACGAGCCCGACGCGCGCGCCGAGGCGGAGCGTCTCAAGAAAACCGGTCTCGACGTCATCACGCGCCGCGTGGACGCCTTTTCGACGCTCGGCTTCCTGGCCGATCCCCTCTACTCCTTCATGGGAAAGTACGACGAATACCGCATCGCGAACCTCCTCATCCACGAGCTCGCGCACGCCACGCTCTTCGTAAAAAACCAGCCGCAGTTCAACGAGGAGTTCGCCACTTTCGTCGGCGACGCGGGCGCCCTCCTCTGGATGCAACGCGAACACGGCGCCGACGGACCCGAACTGCGCGCCGTCCGCGACGCCGACGCGGACTCCGCCGCCTTCACCGCCTACCTCCGCGGCCTCGCCGCCGAGCTCGAGACCGTCTACCGCTCGGCGCGCACCGACGCCGAAAAGAAAACGGAAAAATCACGTATTTTCACCGCCGCAAAACCCGCGTATGACGACGGCTACGCCGCGCGCTTCCGCACCGACGCCTACCGCTCCTTCGACCCCTCGAAGCTCAACAACGCCTACCTCGACCTCTATCGCCTCTACGAAGGCGAACCCGCCCTCTACGCCGCCTACTACGACCGCGCCTGCGCCAAGGATCTCCGCGCCTTCGTCTCGACCATCGTCGCCCTCTCGAAACAGAAAGGCGACCTCAAAGCCCTCATAGTCTCCGCCACGCCGGCTGAATGAAGCCGACCACCGGGGAAACCGACCCACCGTCGAAAGGCAACCACGGAGTCACGAAGTTTTGCCACGGAGGTCACGGAGAAAAGAGGAAGAGGGGGAAGAGGGTTTATGAGAGGAAGAAGGATTCCAGACCATTGTGCCAGGCACACGATTTCTGTCGATCTTCATCGTCAGATTATGATGCCTGGTAGCAGATTTCCGTCGATCTTCAAAGCCGGTCCTTGGAAAGGCAAAGTACGCCGCGATGCGTTCAACCGCGACAGGTTTATGCCAAATACGGCTCCCGCGCTTCATCCGCCCCGCGTGCCGTCGTGCGGCCTTACTGGAGCAAGGCGGCGCACGCTTATCTGATCCGTATGCGCCGGGTCGGGTGGCGTAAAAAAAGCAAGGTATCGTGAGGTACTCCGAATGATACCTTGCTTTTTTTTAGCGACAGGACCCGACACAAACGGTCCATTTAAAATGCCGCACCTTTCCTCATCGCTTCGACGAAGGCACGTGCGGCTGTTTTCTTTCCGATCGGATCCGGTCAGTCCTTGGAAACTGCCTTGTACCCGATGGCGCCGAGCACTCCGCCGACGATGGGAGCCACCCAGAACAGCCAGAGTTGCGCGATCGCCCAGCCTCCCTGGAACAGCGCCACGGCGGTACTGCGCGCGGGATTCACGGAGGTGTTCGTGACGGGAATGCTGATGAGATGGATGAGGGTCAGGCACAATCCGATGGCGATGGGGGCGAATCCGGCGGGGGCGCCTTTACTCGTCGCGCCCATGATGACGAACAGGAACACCGCGGTCATGACGACTTCGGTGATCGCCGCGGCCACGAGCGAATAGCCGCCGGGCGAATGCGCGCCGTAGCCGTTCGCGGCGAAGCCGGAAGCGGCCGCGTCGAACTGGGGAACGCCGCTCGCCACGATGAACAGCACGCCGCCGGCCGCGATGCCGCCCGCCACCTGGGCGACGATGTACGGCATGAGTTCCTTGGCCGGGAAGCGCCCGCCCGCCCACAAGCCGATGGACACGGCCGGATTCAAATGACAACCCGAAACGTGCCCGATGGCGTACGCCATGGTCAGCACCGTAAGGCCGAACGCCAGCGAAACGCCGAGGAGCCCGATGCCCTGCCCGAGAAACCCGGCCGCGAGAACGGCGCTTCCGCAGCCTCCCAGAACGAGCCAAAACGTGCCGACACATTCGGCGATGTACTTTTTCATATCAGCTCCTTCCCTTTCGTGACGATAAAGATGGCCGTCTGGCCTATCCGCGGCAACGCGCGGCTTCTCCAATTCTCATGCATACCCAGGCTACGGGGCCAGGCACCAGATTTCCGTCGATCTTCAAAGCCGGTCTATAGAACGGCACAGCGCGTCGCGATGCGTTCAACCGCGCCAGGTTTATGCCAACCGCAGCTCCCGCGATTCATCCGCCTCGCGGGCTGTCGTGCGGCGTTACTGGAGCCAGGCGGCGACCGATGACGAACCGAATGAGACCGCCGGGTGGGTAGTATCACTATCCGCGACAAAGCTTGCGCTTACTTGCGCGTCTTTGTCGCGGATAGTGATACTACCCAGGCCCCGGTCCATCCGGTCCGACATCCGTCCGCCGCACCCCCGTATCGCCTCCGCGAAGGCACGCGCGACGCCTCATGTTTCCAGGAGATCCGATAGTCGGTACACATCCCCGACGCCGTCGACGAGCACCGCGCCGCACCCCAGCTCGATCGGGACCGCCAAGTCCACGTCGTAGCGGTCGCCGACGGCAACGCACGTCGACGCCGGGACGCCGAGCTTCCGGATGGCCAGTTCGAACGGTTCGCGGGCCGGCTTCGAGACCATCGTGTCGTCGAGCCCCACGACGGCCTTGAACAGCCCCGATACGCCGAGCGCCTCGAGCGACGCGACGCCCACCGAGCGCGGGTTGTTCGTGACGGCCGCGAGCGCGGCGCGCTTCGTCAGCCGGGCGAGCGCGCGTTCGAGCTCCGCGTCGGGCTCGAGCCAGGAGCCCGGCTTGATGGCGCGCTTCCGCCACTCCACGCTGGTTTCGATGGGGATGCCGAGTTCGAGGAAGGCGTTCCCGAGACTCGTCCGCTCGACGCCGTTCCGTTCGCACCACGCCGTCCGCGCGCGCTCCACTTCGAAGACGGCGGCTTCCCAGCTCCAGTCGCGCTCGGCGGCGAGCTCGCGGATGAGGACGTCGTTCTGGAAGGCGGCGTAATCCGGATTCGTGTAGAGCGTCGAATCGATGTCGAAGAGAAACGCGGCGATGTGTTTGGGCAGATGATAGACGCGCATGCCTTCAGTTTCGCCCAAACGGAGACCGCGCGCAAACCGCGCCAGCGGGCTTGGTCCATAATCTACATCCCTGTAGATTATTGACATTGCCGAACGCAAGGCGTTCGGCTAGCGCTGTTCGCGCGTCCCTGCGCGAACCCCTTTGTCGGGCGCTTCGCGCGAAAACCCGCCGCGCGGTGCGCGGCGGGGGCGCCCGAACCTAGACGGATTCGGTCCCGGGGCCGGTGTGGCCGGTCTTGCGGATGCGCTTCATGATGAGATCGCGGTTGTCCAGCATGGGCGAGAGCGAGCGGTCGTGGTGCAGGAGCGAGATGATCTGCGCGAAGAGCGTCGTCACGTCCGCCTGGATGTACCACTCCTTCTTGAGGAGCCCGTCGTGGGCGATGGCGTTGGTGCCGATGATGCGGTAGAAGAGGTTTTCCTTGTACGCGGCGTCGAAGTCGTCGATGGCCGTGGCGGAAAAGAGCGGCAGCGAGATGGCGCAGATGACGCCCTTGGCGCCCTGCTCGCGGAGGAACCGCATGGCCTTGAGCAGCGTGCCGCCCGTGCCGAGCATGTCGTCCGCCATGAAGACCATCTTGCCCCGCACGTCGCCGAGGAGCTTCATCTCGGTGATGTTGGAATCGTTGGCGTTCTTCGTGACCTTCGAGTAATCCCGCTCCTTGTAGAGGAGGGCGAGCGGCCGCGACAGCGTGCTCGCGTAGAACTTGTTGCGGTCCACCGCGCCGGTGTCCGGCGAGAGCACGACGAGGTCGTCCGAATGGACGTCGGTGATGGACGCGAGCTTCTGGATGATCTGGTACGACGCGTGGAGGTTCTCGAGGCGGAGCTTCTTGAAGCAGTTCTCGATCTCGCGCGAGTGCACGTCGAGGGTGATGATGCGGTGCGCGCCGAGGAACTCGAGCATCTGCCCGACCCGCGCGGCGGTGAGGCCCTCGCGTCCCTTCTTCTTGTGCTGGCGCGAGTACGGGTAGGTGGGCATGACGAGCGTGATGCGCTCGGCGCCGGCCTGGATCGCGGCGTCCACGGTGACGTACACGTTGAAGAGGTGGTCGTTCACCGAGAGCACGCGCTCGTCGCGGCCGTCGTTGAACTTCACCGGCAGGTGGTTTTCCACGTCCTGGAAGATGTACAGGTCGCGCCCGCGCACCGAGTCGAGTATCTCGCTCTTCACCTCGCCGTTCGGGAACCACGTGAAGCGCGTGCCCACCTTCAAGAGCGGCGCGCGGAACTTGTCCACGTCGCCCGGATTGTAGAGCAGCGACGTCTGGATGTCGTTGTCGAAGTTGATCTGGCGCGTGACGACGTCCGGCGACATGCCGTAGCGCTCGGCGAGCACGCCGGCCTTGCGCTCGAAACGCCGGCGGTAGATGGAAGCCAGCCTGCGGACGACCTGATCGGCGAACTTTTCTGCGCCGGGACAGGCGATGACGCCGAGTTTCGTGGGGTCGGAGTAATTCATCGTGTCGCTCTCGGGGGGGACGGGATAGCCCGATGCTACACTGAACCGCGCGTCGGGGTCAATCGAACGCACCATCCGCGAAAAACTCGTTTATCCCGTATTTACAGGCGTTCTGTATACAAAGGGGAAGGACCATAGAGACACCAAGAAAATCGGAGCGCACGGAGAAGAAGGTAAGAGTTCTAAAAAGAAGCCCCTTTGGAGCGAATCGCAGGGAATGAAAGCCCGCCACGATTCGTCGACCCGCACGCAATTGCGCGGCCTTACGGGAGTAAGGTAGTACAAGTTTTTTGGATCGAATACGCCGGGTCGGGTGACGCAAAAAACATGATGCCGTGAGGTACCCCGAATGGCATCATGTTTTTTGGCGACAGGACCCGACCTATACGGTCTTAAAAAATTCGCCGCACCGTACCGCATGGCTCATTGTTGGCCGCTGTTCCACGAATCCAGGTTCGCTTCCTTGTTTTCCGGTTTTCGGCGCGATATAGTGACTTCCGTGCGCCCGTTGGGGCACGTACATAGCTCGCCTTCTCGAGGGAGTCACCATGAAACGCTGTATCGCGGCCATAACGGCGGCGCTGGCGCTCTGCGCCATGTCGGCCACGGCCCAGAGCGCGGACGAACCGGACGCCCAGTCGGTTCTCGAACATGCCAGGGACAAGTACGACTCGTCGAACCAATCCGACCAAACCCCGCCTCAACCCGACGAATCCGCTCCCGCCCAAACCGAATCCGATCAATCAGCATCGGATGCCGAACAATCGATCGAAACCCAAGCCCCGGAGCGCGAACACACCCTGTTCCAGCTCTTCCTGGTGCCGGGCGTCTCCACGCCTCAGGGATTCTACGATGCCGACGTGGCGCTCGGTCTCGTCGGCACGGCCTCGGGCCGCGTGAGCGGCATCGCGGCGGCCGGCGTCTTCAACCTCGCGGACGGCGACGTGCGGGGCTTCCAGGCCGCGGGCGTCTTCAACCTCGCGGAACGCGTCGAAGGCTTCCAAGGTTCGGGCGTCTTCAACATGGCCGGAGACGTCGAGGGCTTCCAGGGTTCGGGCGTCTTCAACATGGCCGGAGACGTCGAGGGCTTCCAAGGAGCCGGCGTCTTCAACATGGCCGGAGACGTGGAGGGCTTCCAGGGAGCCGGCGTCTTCAACATGGCCGGTCACGTGGACGGCTGCCAGTTCGCGGGCGTCTTCAACATCGCCGATTCGAACGACGGCGTCATGATCGGCCTCGTCAACGTGGTCGACGAGGCGGACGGCCTCGTGATCGGCCTCGTCAACATCGTGGGGAACGGCATCCTGGACGCGATGGCGTGGTACCAGCCGGACGGCGGCATGTGCTACGCCGGCATGCAGAGCGGCACGAAGTCGTTCTACGGCATTTACTACGCGGGTTCGCTCAAGGAAGACCTTTTCCGCGACAAGGACACGCTCGTCCTCGGCTTCGGCTTCGGCCACCGTGTCGAGATGAACTCGGGCTACTTCGACGTCGACGCGTCCTACGAGCGCTACTTCGGCCCCTCCTTCGATTCGTTCTTGAAGGAAGTCTCCGCATCGCCCGAAACCGTGGACCTTTCGCCCGGCTACCTGTCGCTCCGCGCGAGCGTCGGCGCCCCGATCGCGGGTTCGCTGCAGGTGTTCGGCGGCGTCAAGGTCGACGTCGACCTGGCGAACGCGGATTCGGTTCCGGCCTTCCTGCGGGACGGGCTGTGCGGCGCGGACGGCGCCTCGGGCAAGCTGTTCGACCTGCCGTGGCGGGCGTGGCCCAAACTCTTCGTCGGCCTCAAACTGTAACGGAAATTCCGAACCGGACGCGCTATACTGGGTGCGGTGGCCGTCCGGTTCGCGTAACCTCGTCGGCTCTTCCCGAATTTCCATGGAGAGGAGTTCCACATGAAGAAATGTCTGGCCGCCTGCGCGGTCCTCTTCCTTTCGGCCGGGGTCCTGTTCGCGGCGGACCCCGCCTTCGGCGTCGTCGATTACGTCGACGGCGACGTGACGGTCACCCGCTCGGGCAAGCTCGTCGGCGACCTCAACATCGGCGACGTCATCGCCGTCAACGACATGATCAAGACGGGCGCGGACGGCGCGCTCATCATCGCCCTGGACAAGCGGACCGGCATGCGCGGCACGCTCGCGGTGAAGGCCAAGACCGTCGCCTACATCCGCCTTACCGAAGACAAGACCGCCCCCAAGACCACGATCGACCTGATCGCGGGCCAGGTGGCCAGCAAGGTCTCGAAGCTCTCGGGGAACCCGGCCATGCAGGTGCAGACCAACTCGGCGGTCATGGGCGTGCGCGGCACCGAGTACGGCGTCGGCACGTCGGTCAACGGCGCCATCATGGCGTGGTGCACGGAAGGCCTCGTCGAATGCGCCGACGAAAGCGGCAAGACGCCGCTCGAACCGGGCACGGCCGTCGAAAAGCGTCCGTCGGAACGGCTCAGGCTCATGCCGGTGGCCGTCTCGAATCCCGAGGACTTCGAGAAGAAGTGGATCGCGGAGGAAATCGAAGCCTTCCGCTCGGCCGGTCCCCGCGTCGTGGCCGACTACGAAAAGCGCTATATCGAGCTCTACGCCGAATTCACCAAGCAGTTCGCGGAGTTCGAGAAGAGCCCCGTCCTCAAGAAGTGGCTCGACGAGGACCGCGAAAACAAGAAGATCAATCCCAACGACGCCACCACCCTTCGAGAGAAGAAGGAAATGATCAAGTTCGTGATGGCGTTCCGGAAGAACCTTTTCATCTTCGAGCGCATCTACTACCGGCTCGAGCAGATCGACGACATCGTGCGCGGCACGCCCGTCGAGAACGGCGAATTGCGCCCCGGCGTCCGCGTCGCCGATTTCCTGAAGCGCTTCCGCGCCGACCGCGAAGGCTTGGGCCGCAAGGTGGCGCTCTTCCGCTACGCCGAAAAGCTGTACGAGCTCCGCAACCAGGGCGGCGCCGGCGTGCCGGGCATGGAAGGACTCTCCGACGACGACTTCTTCGGCTCCTCCGACTTTTGACGGAAACGGCCATTCGCGAAACCGGAGCTCCAGGCTCCGGTTTTTTTTCGCGCGACGGCTGACGCGAAGGGGCGTTTCGGATAGGATGCGGCGACAGCCCCAACGAAAAAATAGGAGACAGCCATGACCACCGTCATTTCGCTCGGAGGATCCATCGTCGCGCCCGAACGCCCGGACGCGGGCTTCCTCGCGGACTTCGCGAAGCGCGTTCGCGCCTACTTGGCCGAGGATTCCGCGCGGCGCCTCATCTTCGTCGTGGGCGGCGGCGGGCCGGCCCGCGCCTGGCAGGACGCCTGCAAGACCGCGCGCCCCGATACGGGCCACGACGCGCTCGACTGGATCGGCATCCGCGCGACGCGCCTCAACGCGGAACTCGTCCGCGCCGTCTTCGAGCCCGAATGCCCGCACGACGTCGTGACCGACCCGACGGCGGTGACGGTCTTCACGGGTCGTATCCTCGTCGCGGCGGGCTGGAAGCCCGGGTTTTCCACCGATTTCGACGCGGTCGTCCTCGCGGAGCGCTTCCAGGCGGACACGGTGGTGAACCTGTCGAACATCGCCAAGGTCTACACGGCGGACCCGAAGCTCGATCCTTCCGCTCGTCCGATCGACGCCATCTCCTGGGCGGATTTCCGCGCGCTCGTCGGCGACACGTGGACGCCGGGCGCCAACCTGCCCTTCGATCCCGTGGCGACGAAACGCTCCGCAGAGCTCGGGCTCCGCGTGGTCTGCGCCGCGGGCCGCGACCTCGACAACCTGGACGCCATCCTGCGCGGCACCCCCTTCGTCGGCACGACGATCGGGCCCGCGTGATCAGAGCGACGCGTTCAGCTTCGCGAGCTTGGCGGAATACTCGGCATAGTCTTCTTTGCGATCGAGCGTTTCGGCCAGCGTGACGAGGTTTTCCAGGCAACGCCGCACGCCGTCCACGTCACCGACGACGAGCCATGCGTTGAAGCCGCGCAAGTAGTAGCCGTACGCGTCCTCCGCGGAGCCGGCCTTGAGGCTGTAGTTCGCCACGGCCTCGAGGTCGCCCGCGATGCCGCGCGAATACTCCGCGGTCTTGTCGGCCGCGAGCGCTTTCTTCGCGTAATCGACGGCGCCCGCCCAATTTTCCTTGCGGGCTTCGATCGAGGCGAGCACGAAATAGTTCGACGACAGCTCCGTCCACGACTTGAGCCCGTTGTTGATGCCGGCGGCGCGCTTGATGTAGGTCTCGGCTTCCGGGTACGTCCCGTCGTCGCGCAGGATCACGCCGTAGTTGTGGTAGAACACGGCCAGCACCTGCGGAGCCCCCTGCGCGAGCGGTTCCGCTTCCTTGAAGAACGATTCCGCCCCGTCGCGGTCCTTGAGCGTGTACGACAGCTCGCCCAGGTTGATGAGCGCCGCCGCCCTGACGCGCGGAATCCCCGACATGATCGCGTAGCGGAGCGCTTCCTTGAAGGACTTCTCCGCCTGCTCGAGGCTCTTCGCCTGCAAGTACACCCGACCGAGCGAGTTGTACGCGATGGCGATGCCCTCGAGGTTGTCGATCGACATGTTCGTCTGGAGCGCCTGATCGTAGAACTTGATCGCGTTGTCGTACGCGCCGTTCACGAAAAAGCCGTCGCCCAGTTTCGAGTACTCGGCGGCCTGGTTGGCCTTCTCCACGATGACGATCTTCTTCTTCGGCGCGGACGAACAGCCGTACGCCAGCAGGATCAGCGCCGCGCAGCACGCCGCCTTCGCGATTCGCCTCATTCCGCGCCTCCCCGCATGCTCTGATAGAGCGACTGCTGTTCGGTGCGCTCGGGAATGCCGCCCTTGATGAGCGGATTGTTCTTGAGCCCCTCGAGCACGTCCTGCGCCTTCTGGAGCGCCGTGCGGCTTTCGTTCAGGATGGCGGCGATCTTCGGCATTTCCGCGTTGAGCGACGAAGAGATGGCCGAAAGGCTCTTCACGCTCTTTTCGATCTCGGTGAGCATCGACGTGATCTTGTTGAAGAGCACGTTCTTGTCGTCGAGGAGCGTCGCGATCGATCCCTTCGGATCGAGCAGTTTGGGCACGAGACCGGTCGGATCGCGCAGCGCCGCCGACGTCTCCTCGAGGTTCATGGCGATGCCTTGCACCGACGCCACGACGAGCTCCACCTGGTCGAGCAGTCCTTCGATTTCGGCGTTGGCGGTGGCCGCGATGCCGTTCACGTTCCCGAGCACGCTGTTGACCCCGGCCACGGTGTCCGGCAGCTGCAGGATGGTCTTCCCGAGCGGACCGGTGCTCGTGCCGGCGAACGCCTTGTTCACTTCGACCAGCGTGCGGTTGACGTTCTCGAGCAACGGGTTCACGTTGGCGAGCAGCCGCGTCACCGTATCGTCCTTCGGCGGAATCTCCGCGAGTTCCTGCAAGACGATCGCCTGTCCCTGCTCCGACGAGGCTTCGGGAATGTACGAACCGTCCGGGATCAACGTCTCGCCCTTTCCCGGATGGAAGAGGATCTGCGTTCCGAGCCCGATCGGCGAAACCGACATCTCGACGAGCGAGTTTTCCTTCACTTTCGGATAATACGTGTCGAAGATGACGAACTTGACGTCGAGCCGGTTCCGTTCGTCCGGAGAGAAATCCACGATCTTTCCCACCGGGAAGCCCCTCATCACGATGGACATGCCGCGCGTCACGCCGGCGCTCGATTCGAAGCGCGTCGTGAAATTGTAGTTCTTCGAAAACCAGCGCTGGTTCATGCCGAGCAGGATGATGATGACGCAGAGGAACGCCATCGCCACGATGATGAAGGCGCCCACCACCTGGTCGGCGTACCGTATCCTGAACTTCATGCCTCGGTCTCCTTGTCCGCCTGGCGTCCACGCTTCCGTTCTCCGCGCGAGCGGAGGCGGCTCACGACGCCGGCGAATTCGTGCGCTTCGTTGTTGACGATCTCGTCGTACGGTCCGTACACCGGCACGAGTCCGTCCCGGACGATGCCGAGGCGATCGGCGTGACGGAACGCGATGTCCGAATTGTTCGTCGAGAGAATGACCGTCCGGTCCCGTTTGTTGAGCTCGTCGAGGATGGCGAACACCCGGTCCAGCGCGTCCTCGTCCAAGTGCGACGTGGGATCGTCCATGAAGACGAGCTCCGGGTCCGCCACGAGCGCCCGCGCGATCGAGATCATCTTCTGCTCGCCGATCGAAAGCTCCGCCGGCCGCATCGAAAGGCTTTCGGTATAGCCCACCTTCTCGGCGACCTTCCTGGCGGCCACTTCCATCTCGGACGCGTTCATCCACGGGCAATGGACCCGGAGCGGCAGCGTCAGGTTCTGGAGGATGTTCGTGTTCGCCCAGAGCGCCGCGTCCTGGAACACGAAGCTCGTGCGTTTGCGGAATTCGAGCTCTTCCTCGCGGTTGAAATCCATGATCGACTTTCCGTGGAACAGGACGGTTCCCGAGTCCGGCACGATGAGCCCGGCCGCGGTCTTGAGCAACGTGCTTTTGCCCGCGCCCGAGCTGCCCATGAGCACGGTGATCGCGCCGGCGGGAAAGACGGCGTTCGCCTCCTTGAGGATCTCGAAGCCGCCGCTCGACGCGCGGACGCCGCGGAGCTCGATGATCGGTCCGCCCGCCTCAGCCATGGTTCCCCGCGTACTGCACGAGCGTGATGAGCACGTCGGCGAAGATGCAGAGGATGAAGCTCTGGCCGACGGCCTTGATGCCGGCGACGGGAACTTCCGTGCTGGCGCGGGACACGGCGAAGCCCTGGTACGTGGAGACGACGGAGATGATGACGCCGAAGACGAGCGCCTTCACGAGGCCGGACACCACGTCGCCCACGGTGAGGATCGTGAGGAGGTTCCCGAAATACTCCTGGAAGTTGAGCGGCTTGACCAGCTGGACGATGAGGTACGAGCCGAGCAGCCCGAAGATGTTGAAATAGACGGCCAGGATGCCCATGGACGCGACGACGCCGATGAAGCGCGGCACCACGAGGTAGTTGATCGGATTGACGCCGACGGACAGGTAGGCCTCGATCTCGTGCGCGACGACCATGCCGCCGAGTTCCGTGGCGATGGCTGTCCCCGAACGGGCGATGACGATGAAGGCCGTCAGGAGCGGTCCCAGCTCGCGCGTGATGACGATGATGAGGATCGTGTACATCATCTTGTTCTGGCCGAACTGCGGCAGGATGGACGAGCCGATCACGTTGATGGCCGCGCCGATCGCCAGGGCCATCACCGCCGAGATCTTGAGCGCCTCGAAGCCGGTGAAGAGGATCTGGAAGGTCAGCACCTTGTAGCCGACCTGGCTGCGGCGGAAGAATCGCGCGGTTTCCTTGAGGACGTTGAAGAAGAAGCCGAGACCGTAAAAAAGGTTGCGGACGCGGTCTATCGCCGCGCGTCCGATTTTTCCGAGGAAATCCGCCATGGCCCTCTTACTATCGACACAAGCGACCCGAAATTCAATCGCCGTCGGCGGCCGAACCGTCTCCCGCCGCGCTTTCCCGCGAGACCGCGCACCCGTTCGCCCCGCAGGCGAGCGCGACGCGCACGGCGAGCGCTTCCGGATCGGTCGCCATGCCGAGGAACCGGGCGCCGAGCCGTTCAGCCGCCGGATTCGTCCGTGGTAGCGATCGGTCTTCGAGACGAAGCCGCCACCGCCGCGGCGCGACGCCGCGCGGCAGGATCGCGAGGTAGACGGCGCGGTACAGGTCGTTCAGCCGGGCGAAACGCCGTTCGTCGCGGGCGTCGTCTGACTCCGGAGCGGCGGAACGCGCCTCGGAGAGGTTCCGACGCACGAAGGAATCGCGCGCGAACCGCGTGAGATCGAGTTCGATCGCGGACCAGAGCGCCCAGGCGGCTTCCCGCGGAACCGGATCGGGATTGTCCCGCTCCCGCTCCGCCGCGGCCCGACCGCGCCCGATCGCCGCTTCCACGGATTCGAGCGGATCGTAGGCGAAATCGCCGATCAGGTACGGCTCCCAGAGTTCCGACGCAAGCCGCCAGGTCGGGCATCCGCCGGGAAGATCCGGAGGCCGCTTCGACGTCGCGAGCGTCAGGTCCGCCCGTCCGGCCGGCATCGCCAGGAGCAGGAACGAAGATCCGGCCCGCGCGGAATCCGCGCTCACTCCCGCCGTCCGAAAATGCCCGAGAGGATGTCGCGCGTCACCGCGTACAGCGGGGGCACGCCCTCGACCGGCGTCATCGGCTCGCTCAGGTTGGACGTGTGCTCGAGCGGCAGATCCGAAACGTAATACAGGAAGCGCCGCGCCGCGCCCGGTTTGAGGACGCCGAGTTGTTCCGATTCGACGAGCGCCCGCAAGTACCAGATCCCCTCCATCTCGAGGCCGACGCACCCCCACAGCCGACGGTAGAAGTTCAGCATGGGGCGGTTCTGGAGCAGCGTCCCTTGCACGGTGAGGAGCGGTCCCCGGTGCGCGCGGCGTCCGGGCAGCATCGCCTCGAGCCGCGCGGGCGCGCCGTCGTCGTGGTCCGCCGACACCGGCAGGAAGGTATCGTTCGTCTGCTCCACGAACGCGGTCGGGACGAGGACGTCGCCGCGCGATCCGGTGAGGGCGCCGGCCTTTCCGAGCACGTTGATCGACGCGACGTTGCGCCCGAAGAGCACGAGGAGGTTCCGGAGGATCTCCTCCGCCTGCTCGCCGAAGGCGTAATCGATGTTGACGATGAGCGACGTGGCGTCGCGCTTGGCCACGGCGATGCCGGGATCGACGGCCGACGACGCGATCCGCCTGCCGTCCATGAGCTGCACGGAAATGGCCGTCGTCACGGCGTCGGGCAAACGGATGATCCCGTTCGCCTTTTCCGCCTCGAGACATTCCGACTTCCGCTCCGGGAAGGCTTTCAGGTACTCGCGGGCGTGGTGATAGACCTCGTCCGCCGCGTTCGTCCACCCGGACAGCCGCTTGCCCCCGCGCTCCGCCCACGCGACGATTTCGGCGCCCCGCTCGACGAAGAACGGATTCAGGCAGTTCGACACCGAATGCGTGTTGGACGAGACGATGTGGACGTCGAAATCCTCCGGCAAGTCGGCCGGGGACGCGCCGATCAGATCGCGCGCCGCTTCCGCCACCTGCGCGATCCAGCGTTCGGACAGGCGGCGGTTGTAGTTGTTCACCTGCTTGCGGATGTCCACCGAATACACCTGGCGATGGAACACGACGCTCCGGAGCTTTTCGAGCGTCTCGCCGGGCCACACGCGCTTGAGGCCCGCGATCTCGTCGGCCGAAAACGGCAGGGTCGCGAAGAAGCCGTCGTCGGAGCCGCGTTCGGTCCGGTCGAGCTTCGCGCGCCCGTTCACGGCGAGCACGAGATCCGGATGGTTCAGCCGATAGCGGATCTTCCGCGCTTCCACGGCGAAGGCGCACAGGCAGCTCACGAAATCGACGAGATCCGAAAGTCCCGAACGGACCAGCACCATGTCCTTGCCGGCGAGCATGTCGTAGATGTAGCGACGGCGCCCGTCGGACGCCACCGCCTCGAACAGGAGTTCCGGGCTCGTGTAGACGACCGGCAGGTCGTCCGTGAGCAGGAACACGAAGGTGCGCTCCACGTTGGCCGGCAGGCGGCGCGTCGCGTAGTCGAGGGCGCCGAAGTCGATGGCTCCCTCGTCGGCCACGCGGGGATGGAGGGCCGGCGCGAGTCGCTTGTACGATTCGGACAGCTTGCGGATCTCCAAGTGGCCGGTGGCCACGGCGCGCTCCACGTCGTTACGGAACGCGTCGAAGGCGTCAAAAATACCGCGGCCTTCCCGCAGCTTCTGGGCGAAAGCCTGGGCGAACGCGGGCGATTCGAGGAGCAGGGCGCGGAAACGGTCACCCGGAATCTCGACCAGCGCGGCGGCGTCGAGCGCCGCCACCCGGTAGCCGTGCGGCAGGCCGAGCACGCATGACCGCTCGCCGAACACGGCGCCCGACTCGAGGACGTTGATGCGGAACACGGGCATCCGCGCGGCATCGAGCGATTCCGCGGAGCCCGACAGGACGACGAATACCGAATCCGGCTCCGCGGCGCCCTGCTCCACTATGAGCCCTCCCGGGGCGTAGCGCCTGACCGTCGACTCTCGCGCCAATCGTTCGATCGACGACGAATGCAGGAACCGGAACGGGACCAAGCCCGAGAAAAAGGCCTTCAACTCCTGAACGTCGGATCGTTCCATTCCGCGCCTCGCGTCGATCGGGGTAAGCGCGGCCGTTACGGCCGCTCCTTCCAGTATTTCGACATTTCCCGGAAAAGCAACTCGCCCGAAACGCTCCTGTGGACGAGAACGGCGCCGTCTCGATATATTGTTGGGAGTCGCTTTCCGCATGGCGCCGACGGGCCGCGCGGAATCCGGACAATCCACGTGACGTTCGACGCGAGCGCGGTGACGGCGGCGCCGGACGGTAGGAGACACCATGAACCTGACGACGAATTTGCGCGCGGCTCCCGCCCCCGCGAATCTCGAAGCCGATCGGCAACTCGCCATCGACCGGCTGACCGACGCGTTCTCTTCCGACCTCATCTCCATGGAAGAATACGAACGCCGCGCGCAGGGCGCCCAGCTCGCCGCCACGTCCGCCGAACTCCGCGCCCTGACCGCCGATCTCGGGGGCGCTCCCGCCGAAGCCCGGCGCCCGAACGTCCCCGCCGCCTATTCGGGGCCGGAACAATCACTCGTGTGCGTCATGGGCGACAAGCACCTCGCGGGCGACTGGCTCGAGGCGCCGCGCGTCACCACCTTCACCTGCATGGGCAGCACCACCATCGACTTCACGAACGTCCGGCTGCCGGCCGGCCCGGTGCGTCTCGAGATTTTCCTGCTCATGGGAGACGTGAAGATCGTCGTGCCCCGCGGACTCCCCGTCCGCATGAACGCCACCGCCATCATGGCCGATTCGAAGGTCAGGGGCGAGGTGAGCGGCAGGACCGAAGGCGCGCCTTCCTGGATCGACGTGAGCGGCCTCGCCGTCATGGGATCCATCCTCGTCCGCTCCGCATAGCCCGGAGCGGGCTCGAGTGCCCGTGAGCACCGCGCCGAGGAAGCGTCGCGAACCTTGTTCGCGCGCGATCAGCCCCGTTGTATGCAAGGCAAAGTCGGTGTCTCACGACAAAATCGGGTTGAGCGCTAGGAGCGACGAAGGCGAGGAGCGGAGCGGGCTCGAGTGCCCGTGAGCACCGAGCCGAGGAAGCGACAACGCGATCAGCCCGATTTTGTCGTGAGACTTAGAGTTTGTCGATGAGCATGGAGCACTTCCCGGACGGGATGGGAAGCGTCTTCTTCTTCTTGCCGAGGATGTTCATCGTGAAGTAGTAGAGCTTTTCGCTCTCCATGTGGATTTCCCAGCCGCGGCCGCTCTTGTTCGAGAGTATCGTCACCATGTTGCGCTTCAGGCTCATGTTCTCGATCCCCATGATCTCGAGGTTGGGGATGATCCAGTCCACCGTCTTGCGCGGCAGGCTGACCATGAGGCCCACGATGTTCTCGATCATGAGCGCGATCGTGGACAGCGCCGTATACGGCAGGTACTGGGCGCGCGGCCAACCCGGCTTGTCGGGCCAGATGGCCTTGCCCTCGTTCTGGGGCTGGTAGGCTTCCCATACCATCGGCTTCGTCTCGCCGTTGGCGTGCATCGAATCGAGCACGAAATAGAGGTGGCGGATGGCGCAGTCGCGCGCCAGTTCCCAGTGGTTGTACTTTTCGAGCCCCTTGATGACCATGTAGGTGAACAGGGGGACGACCGAACCGCAGTAACCCATGCCTCGCTTGTCGTAGCAGGAGTTGTCCACGGACAGGGTCGGGAACGGGTGCTCCGTGCCGAAGGAATCCGGATCCGTGAGGTGGGCGATGATCTTTTCCGCCCGCTCCTCGTTGGGGATCTCGGCGAGCAAGGGCCAGAAACCGCCGATGTGCTTGATCCGCACCTGGCGCTCGGATTTGTCGAGGCAATAGTAGAAGCCGTCTTCGGGGTTCCACATCATGGAATTGATGCGGGTCTTGAGCCCGAAATAGGCGCGCTTGTACTGGAAGCTGATTTCCTTGTCGTTGAGGATGTCCCCGAGGGCCGACATGTACAGCGCGGCCACCGCCATCGCCGCGTTGAAATCGACGAGGTAGAAGGCGCCGTCGCGCGGCTGGTCGTCCATGCCCGACGCGGCCACGGGCACGCCGTAGAGGCCGTTTTCCTTCTTGAAGGTCGTTTCGAGCCAGGTGTAATACTTCTGCAGGACCGGCATCACTTCCTTGACCCGCTTCTTGTTGGCCGTCTTGTGATACAGGTTGTATTCGGCCCAAGGGAACAGGGGAAGAACCACGTTTTCGGGATTGTCGTGGTGCCGGTACTGCTTGCCCGTTTCCACGGAATAGGCGGCCCTGATGGCTCCGTTCGGTTCCTGCATGGCGTAAAAGACGTCGAGCCCGTTGGAGGCGTTGTAGATGCGGTTGGAGTATACGAGGAAGAAGGACCCCGCGATCTGTTCGAGCTGGGTCGTGATCTTGCTTTCTGTATAATGGAAGAATTTATCCTTGGGGAAGCCCTTCGCTTGATCGCCCGCGGTCCAGAAATCCCCGATCCACGCCCACGACTTGTCGTAGATGTCGACGAAATCCTGGTCGTAGAAATGTATTCGTGGAAAATCCCGTTTCGTCAAAAGGAGACGCTCCTGGCGGCGAAACGCCCTCGGGCGTTCGCGAGTCGGTCCGGCATTGCCGCCCGTGATGGGGATCGCCGCGCGTTTTCACGCGCGAAAGCTGGTTTGATCTCCCACTTTTCCCGATTCATCGCTCAAATCCTGCGGAATACCGCATGGTTTTCTGAAATTTGGCATAAATTGCCGGGAAAAACAGGTAAAATATAGTCTCGATGGATTCATTTGTCAAACAAATAGTAAAAATACGATACTTCCGAGCAGGCCAGCCGCGTGAAATAAAGGACGACAGCCCTTGATTTCCCGGGAAAGAGGGTTAAATTCATAGTGTGGTTCTTGGGGTATCGCATGATCACCCCGTGAAAAGCATGTAGGTAAGGCATCGGATAAACGGCCTTCCGCCGTTTTCTTCGTCGGGTTTCCGTTCAGGAGGCCTTTATGGAAGAACCTCCGGTCCTGCGTCGCCGGCGCGAAGCCGGCCTAACACCTTGTTCGCGCAGTGAGATTATTCACTCGCCTATATGATTTCTATGCTTTTTCGCAAGCATAGCGTCCGAGCCCAGAGCGCGGACATTCCGGAGGCCGGCCATTCGCGCCGGCCTCTTCGTTTTTCGGACGCGTTTCGGCTCACCCTCGCGCAACGACGTGCCGATGATCGAAACGACCATGCTGATAACCTTGTACAAAAAGGCCGAAGACGGCCGACTGCATTTCTATACGATCCACGACCGTCAGCCGGTACTGACGGCCCGTTACGCCCTCACCGCGGCGTGGCGCGTCGGCGACGGCAAGGAGCGGGAACGCGTCTATCCGTTCGACACGGTGGCCGACATGGATCGGAAGATACGCGAACTGTTCACCCGACGCATCCGCGACGGCTACCGCCTGCTCTACAGCTTCAGCCGCAATCCGCATCACCTGCCGGAAGTCGACGACGCTCGAACGGGAACTGAAATCCGCGCGCACAAACCGTCGAAACGCCGAAAGGCGTAACCGAATCCTGGTTTGAAACCCAAGGATCCTGTCGGGCTTGTGGATTTTTCTCGCTTTCAGCGTGAAAAATCCCTGTTTCAGTAGGCTCCTTTCGGAGTTTGCGGGGAAGGAAAATCGCGTTCCGCGATTTTCCTTTTTTTTCGCGGACAAGTCCGACAAACTCCTAGCCGATTTCGCGCGTACCGCCGGCGCGCAGACCCGCCTCGTACAGGCGCCCGCACGCCAGGAACATGGAATACTTGGTCGAAAGCAGGGTCATGCCGTTTTCCTCGGCGTTTTCGATCATGTCCTGGGACGGAACCTTCCCGCGCACGAACACGACCACCTTGATGTCGAGCAGATCGGCGGTCCTGATCGACTGCGGATTCACGAGCCCGGTGAGCAGGACGACGCGATCCTTCACGAAAGCCATCACGTCGCTCATGAGATCGGCGCCACAGGCGGAATTCACTTCAAGCTCGGTATCGACGTTTTTCGTGTGTATCTTGGCGTCCAAGATGTCGGCGATTTCGCGTAGTTTCATGTGTGGCCGCATCTTAACACGATTGGCGCTCCGCCATCAATCGACCCCGCGCGCCGTTCATCTTGCCGAAACAAGTTTTTCGTAAAGTCGCGCCGACCGATTCCGATAAACGTAGTTGAAGGGGCCGACGGAATATCCGTCTTCACGGGCCGCGGATGCGGTCCGACCTTCGCGGTATCACGTTCGCGTACCTCCGGAATGTTGGGGGAAGCGAAGTCGAAAATCGACACGATGCCGGCAGGGATGCCGCGACGGGCCTTACGGACCGTCGGAAACTTCACGGAAAGGGGTACGGGGTATGATCATCAATCACAACCTCAGTGCGATGTTCGCTGATCGCTCTCTCAAAGTTACGAACGGTAATGTGGACAAGAATATGGAGAAGCTCTCGTCCGGCTTGCGGATCAACCGCGCGGGCGACGACGCTTCGGGCCTTGCGGTTTCTGAAAAGATGAGGTCGCAGATCCGCGGATTGCAGAGGGCTTCCAAGAACGCGCTGGACGGCATTTCGTTCATCCAGACGGCGGAAGGCTTCCTCCAGAATTCGCAGGATATCATCCAGCGGCTTCGCGAGCTCGCGGTGCAGGCATCGAACGGTATCTATTCGGCGGAAGACCGGATGCAGATACAGGTCGAGGTCAGCCAGCTCGTGGACGAAGTCGACCGGATCGCCAGTCATGCCCAGTTCAACGGCATGAATCTCCTCACGGGTCGCTTCGCTCGCGAAACCGGGGAGAACACGGTGACCGCTTCCATGTGGTTCCACATCGGCGCCAACATGGACCAGCGTGAGCAGGCCTTCATCGGAACCATGACCTCCAAGGCCCTCGGTATCCGCAACATCGGCGACGACTCGATCATGACCTTCTCGTCGCCCGATGGCGCCAACCGCTCCATCGGAGTTCTCGATGCGGCGCTCAGGACGGTTTCCAAGCAGCGCGCCGACCTCGGCGCCTACCAGAACCGCCTCGAGTACTCGATCAAGGGCATCGATATCGGAGCGGAAAACCTTCAGGCGGCCGAAAGCCGCATCCGCGACGCCGACATGGCCAACGAGATGCTGGAATACACCAAGAACCGCATTCTCGCCCAGGCCGGAAACGCGATGCTCGCCCAGGCCAACCAGAAGACGCAGCAGATACTGCAGCTCCTCCAGTAGTCCGGTTGTCCGCGACGTGACCGACGGGGCGCCTCCATGCGGGGCGCCCTTTGTTTTTGCGCCGTCGACGACGGCTCCGCGACGACCGGTGAATCGAGGCGCCGAAACCGGGGTCAGTAATCTTCGCGGAGACGCACCTTCTGCACCTTGCCCACGGCCTTGAGGTCGGAAAAAAGCTCGTCGTAATCGACTCGCGAAGGAACTTTCACGAGCATGCTGATGCGCGCGCTCTTCTTGGCGAAGGACAATTCGGCGTCGAAGCTCTGCATGGGAATGCGATAGCGCTTGAGCACGCCTTCGATCGAAGCGCGCGGCGGCATCTTCCCCTCGTACCACAGTTGCAGCACCTTGTAGCGCTCGGACGGGAAAAGCCTCCGCTCGACTTTTTCGAGCAGCACGAGCGTGAGCAACGCGAAGCCAAGCCCCGCTATCGAAATCTCGAACATGCCGGCGCCGATGGTGAGGCCCAGGCCCGCGACGAACCACAGCGAAGACGCGGTCGTGAGGCCTTTCACGTTGTTTCCGATCTTGAGAAAGGCGCCCGCGCCGAGGAAGCCGATGCCGGACACGACCTGCGCCGCGATGCGCCCGGGGTCGTTTCCCGGCGCGAGCCGTTGTGGCACCCACGCCGAAAGCATCATGAGCAACGTCGCGCCAAGCCCGATGATGATGTGCGTGCGGAGTCCCGCCGTCTGCCGGCGCCATTCGCGTTCGATGCCGATCAATCCGCACGCGACGAAGCTGAGGGCGAGACGGGCGACGGCAGCCATGAAATCGATTTCGGCGCCGGAAAGCAACGCGTAGGTATCCATATCGATGATTCCCCCGAACACAGTGTAGCGCATTTCGGCTCGGGGCGAAGGATATGAAAACGGCGGGCGAAGAACCGGCCTGAGCCGATTCCGCGTCCGCCGCGCTATGGAAAGCGGTGGCCGGTCCGGTCGCCCGGAACGCCCCGCCATAACACGATGTCGAAAAAGCCGAAAGCGGCTTTTTCGACATTACCATAACGTAGGATTAGCGCAGAAAACCGTTCGGTTTTCGAGCAAATCAGAGGCACGTAGATGAAACGCGTCACGTGTTTCAGCTACGTGCCGGGCGCCCTCCCGCGTAAAGCGGCACGGGCGCTTTTTCCGCTTTACATGACTCAGCTCGCCGGAGCCGCGGCGGGCGCCGCCTTTACGGCCTTGGTTCCCGCCTTGACGTCGCACAGGAGCTGGTAGCATTTCGTCGGGCACTTTTCGACGCACGCGCCGCAGTTCGTGCACTTCGCGTAGTCGGTGACCGGAATGCCGTTCACCATCGCGATGCACTGCTCGGGGCATGCCTTCACGCACGCTTCGCACTTGATGCAGCCGACTTTGCAATTCCTCATCACGCTCGCCTTGACGACGGAGCGGTTGGAGCACAGCACGACCGAGCCGACGCGGGCTTTCGGGGTCATGGCGAAGAGGAGCTGCGGGCATTCCTGCGCGCACATGCCGCAGCCCGTGCACTTGTCGTAATCGACGTGCGGCAATCCGTCGGCGCCCATCGAGAGCGCGTCGAACTTGCAGACCTTCACGCAGTCGCCGAAACCCTGGCAGCCGTACGCGCAGAGCTTCACGCTCGCGGTCGAGAGCTTCGAAGCGCGGCAGGTCGGGATGCCGACGTACTCGCCCTTGTCGGGCGCCACGGCTTTGGTTCCCTGGCAAAGCAGGACGGCGACGACGGGCTCCGTGGACGCGCTGACGCCCATGATGGATGACAGTTTGTCGGCGGCGTCCTTGCCGCCGGGCGCGCACTTGGTGACGGGCGCGTTGCCCGCCGCCACGGCTTCCGCGTAGCCGTCGCAGCCGGGATACCCGCAACCGCCGCAGTTCACGCCCGGCAGCGCCGCGCGCACTTCGTCGACCTTGGGATCGCGGGCGACCTTGAAGATGTCCTGGAAGAGCGCCAGCGCCCCGCCGAGGACGAACGCGAGGATCGCTGAGAAGGCGAAGGTGATCAGGATGACAATCACGATGACCGGCATGGCGACCCCCTTACTTTATGAGCCCGCCGAAGCCCATGAAGGCCACGGCCAGGAGGCTCGTCGCGGCGAACAGGATCGGTGCGCCCTGCAGGAATTTCGGGATGGGGCTGTTCCTCGTGCGTTCGCGGACGCCGGCGAGGAGCACCATCGAGATGAGGTAGCCGAGCGCCACGCCGACCGAGTACACGATCGCCTCGGCGAAATTGTAGCCCTTCGTGATGTTGTCGAAGGTAACGGCCAGGATGGCGCAGTTCGTCGTGATGAGCGGGAGGTAGATGCCCATCGCGGTGTAGAGGCCCGGCACGTTCTTCTTGAGGTAGAACTCGACGAGCTGCACGAGCGCCGCGATCACGATGATGAACACGAGGATCTGCAGGAACTCGATGTGGAGCGGCACGAGGATCAGGTGGTAGATCGGGTAGGTCGCGGCCGTGGCCAGCACCGTCACGAAGGTCACCGCGAAGCCCATGCCCACCGACTGCCCGACGTCCGCCGTCATGCCCACGTAGGAGCAGAGCGCGAGGAAGCGCATGAGGACGACGTTGTCGATGAGGAGCGCCGTCAGGAAGATTTTTACGAGATTCATGCGGCGGCCCCCTTGGCCTTCGCGCCCTTCCGGGCCGCGGCGTCGTCGATGAGTTTCTTGAGCCAGATGTTGAGCGATATGAACAGCGCGAACACGAGGAAGCCTCCCGGCGGCAGCGTGAAGAACAGGATGGGCTGGAAGGAGTCCGGCATCACCTGCATGCCGAGGAGCTTTCCGTCTCCGAGCAGTTCGCGCACGGCGGCGATGCCGACGAGCACCCACGTGTAGCCGAGGCCCATGCCGATGGAATCGACGATGCAGGGAAAGATGCCCTGCTTCGACGAGAACGCCTCGACGCGGCCCATGATGATGCAGTTGACGACGATGAGCGGGATGAACACGCCCATCGCCTCGGAGAGCTCGGGCGTCCACGCCTTCATCGACAGATCGACGATGGTGGTGAACGCGGCGATGACGATGATGAAGATCGGAATGCGGATCGAATTCGGGATCAGCTTGCGGAACGCGGAGATGATGACCTCGGAGCAGAGCAGCACGAAGGTCATCGCGATGCCCATGCCGATGCCGTTCGCTACCGAGGTCGTGACGGCGACGGCGGAGCAGAGACCGATCATCAGGATGAGGAGCGGGTTTTCGGAGATGATGCCCGCGGTGAAGAGCTTGAAGAAGCGTTTCATTTGACTACCCCCGCCAGGTAGGCGTTGCCCGCCTCGCCGGCGCGCTTGACGACCGTCGACACCGCGCGGCTCGTGATGGTGGACGCCGTGATGGCGATCACGTCTTTCTTGGGCTCGAACGGATCCGATACCGGCTTGCCCGCGAACTGGCCCGGGAAGGTCGTCTTCGTCTTCTTGTCGACGAAGTAGTTCGGGTTCATCGCGTTCGCGCCGAGACCCGGCGTGTCCTTGTGCGAGAGGATGATGGCGCCGGCGATCTTTTCGTCTCGGGCGACTCCCACGAGGACCGTGATGTCGCCGCCGTACGACGGGCCGGCCGCCTTGACCGCGACGCCGACCGGCTCGCCGCCCTTCGTGATCTTGTACGCCGCGAGGAACTTCACCTTGTCCGCGCCGGCGGAAAAGCCCTCGATCGCCTCGAAGCCGTCTCCGTCGGGGAAGAGCGACTTGAGCGAGCGCTCCGTGCGCCGCGCCTCGTGCCCGCCGATGATGGGGCGCGTGATCTGATCCATGAACGCGAGGCCCACGCAGGCGACCACGGTATAGGCCGTGAGGATGAGGCCGAGCTTCATGACGTTCTTGAAGAGGGCTTTCATTTGGAAGCCTCCTTCGCGGCCTTGGTCGGCTTCACCTTGCCGTATTTCGGCACGCGGATCTTGTCGAGGTAGGGCGCGAGGCTGTTCATGATGAGGATGCCGTAGGTGACGCCCTCGGGGAAGCCGCCGAACGCGCGGATGAGCGACGTGATCGCGCCGGCGCCGACGCCGAAGATTGCCTTTCCGACCGGCGTGAGCGGCGTGGTGGAATAATCGGTGGCCATGAAAACCGCGCCGAACACGATGCCGCCCGAGAGGAACGCGAACGCGGGGTCCATGCCGAGCGCCCACGAGACGAGCACCGTGGTGCCGATCATGAACACGGGCGTGATCCACTGGATGACGCCGAGCGCCAGCAGGAACAGACCGCCGAGCAGGATCAGCATGATCGAGCTTTCGCCGATGCAGCCGGCGCGCGCGCCGACGAACAGCTTCAGGTACATGTCTCCGATGCCGGAGGCGCCGACGCTGGACGCCACGTCCTGGAGCGAACCGCCGAGCTTGAGCACGTTGAGCGGCGTCGCCGTGGTCGTCGCGTCGACGATGGGCCCGAACGGCTTGTGCCAGGTGGTGATGGCCGCGGGGAAGCTCATGATGAGGATGGCGCGGCCCGCCAGCGCCGGGTTGAAGGGATTCGCGCCGAGGCCTCCGAAGAAGCCCTTGGCGAACACGCTCGAGAAGAGGCCGCCGAGACCGGCCATCCACCAGGGCGTGGACGTGGGCAGGATCAAGGCGAGCAGGAGTCCGGTGACGACCGAGGACAGGTCGGTCGCGCTCGGCTTTTTCCCGATGGCGAGCTCGAAGAGGAACTCGCCGGCGACCGCGAACCCGATGCAGGAAGCGATGACGACGACCGCGGGAATCCCGTAAAGCAGGATGCCGTACGCGGTGGCGGGCGTCAGCGCGAGGATCACGGCGAGCATGATCTTGCGCGTGTCCACCTTCGCGAACACGTGCGGGCTCGACGAGAGCAGCATGCTATTTGCGGGCACTCTGGGCCTCCTTCTGCTTCTTGGCTCTGAGGAGCTGCTTGCCCACTCGGAAGCGCTGCACGAGCCGGACGCGCGCGGGGCACACGTACGAGCAGGTGCCGCACTCGACGCAGTCGAGCACGCCGATCTCCTCGGCGGCCTCGAGGTCGTTCGCGACGAGCGCTTCGTTGAGGAGCGCGGGCGAGAGCCGGCACGAGCAGGCGCGCATGCAGCGGCCGCAGCGGATGCACGTGCCTTCCTCCGTCGCCTCGGCTTCCTTCTTCGTCATGAGGAGGACGCCCGAGGTGTTCTTCTGGATCGGGAAGGCGTAGCTCGGGACGGAGGGTCCCATCATCGGGCCGCCGGCCACCACGCGCTTCAGCTCCGCGTCGTTCACCTTCACCACGCCGGGCACGAGGTCGGATACGAGCGTCCCAATCGGCGCGACGAGGTTCTTCGGCGTCTCGCAGGCGCCGCCCGTGATCGTGAAGCCGCGTTCGACGAGGGGCATGCCCTTCGAGAAGGCGTCGTAGACCGCCTTGAGCGTGCCGACGTTCGACACGACGCAACCCACGTCCATCGGCAAGCCGCCGGACGGAACCTCGCGCCCGGTGATCGCCGTGATCAGCATCTTCTCGCCGCCCTGCGGATACTTCGTCACGAGCAGCTGGAGGCCGATGTCGAGCCCGTGGGAATGTTCGGTAATCGCCTTCCGGATTTCGGGAGCGAGTCCTTCCTTGTTGTCCTCGAGGCCGATGACGCCCTTCTTCACGCCGAGGATCTTCATCACGATGGCCAGGCCCTCGACGACGTCGGCCGCTTTCTCCTCGAGCATGCGGGCGTCGATCGTGAGGAAGGGCTCGCACTCGGCGGCGTTGGCGATGACGTACTCGATCGGCTTGTTCGGCGGCGGAGACAGCTTCACGTGCGCGGGGAAACCCGCGCCGCCCATGCCGACGATGCCGGCTTCGCGGATGCGGGCCAGCGCCTCGTCCCTCGAACAGGCGAAGGCGTCGAGCGGCGGCATGAAGTCGGTCGCGTCGGAGCCGTCCGCCTCGATGACGATGCAGAGCCCGTCGACGTTGTTCGGCTGCATGCACGGCTCGATCTTCTTCACGACGCCCGAGATCGACGCGTGGAGCGGCACGGTCATCTTGCCCTCGGCGTCCGCGATCTTCTGGCCACGCTTCACGGCATCTCCGACCTTCACGAGCGGCTGGATGGGCGCGCCAAAGTGCTGGTTGACGGGGATGACGACTTGCTTGACGGACTTCACGTACTCGAGCGGCAGCTCTTCGGTCCGTTCCTTTCGCTCGGGCGGATGCGCGCCGCCCCAGAAGGTTTTCTTCGTCATGGTCGTGCTTGACTCCTTGTGCGGCGAGCCTTCGCGCGGCGAGTGCCTCGAGGCCCGGAGCGGGTAGATCCGTAAACAAGGGATTGGTCGGAAGCCGCGCCGGATCGGCGAACGTGACACGCACCCGACAAGGCGTCGACAGGATACCTTCGTCAAATTGAATCGTCAAGCGTAAGTTCAATTCGAGCATGGAGTTGCGGCCTGCCATTCGATAAAAAAGGCGCGTTTTTCATGCCTTTCAATCACTCAATGCAACAATGCCGGTTGCCGGGTCGTTAACATGGCGAATCGCCCTTCCAGACCCTATCCTTGTGCATATGAACACAAGCGATCCGCCGAAAGACACCGGAACCCGTCGGGACCAAAGGCCGCTGGCATCGGGCGTCACCGCCCTGATCGGGCTCGCCGCGTTCTTCCTGCCGTTCTTGAGCGTCAAAGGCTGCAAGTCGGAAGAGATCGAGGAACTGCGCGGTTATGAAATCATCGTGCGCGAAGACGGATGGCCGTACTGGATCGCGATCGGCATCGCGCTCGCCGTGTTCGCCGTCGGTCTTCTGCGTTTCAGGGAAGAAGCGGAGGCGCGCGGGTTCGGCGGAGCCGGCACCGCCCTTCTCGCCGGCATCGCGGGCGCCATCGTGATCGCGTACCCGTCGCTCCAGTTCCTGTTCGACACGGTCGAGTCGCGCGTCGGTCACACGATCGCGTCGCTTTCGTGGGTGGCCGTTTTCTTCATCTCGGCGTCGGGCGCGGTGTCGGCGTTCCTGGCGATACGGAACGCGGACCTACCCGGCCGGCCGGTGCCGATCTTGCCCAAGCGTTGGTTCATCGCCGTCTGGCTCCCCGCCGTCGTCTCGCTCGGCGTTCCGCTGCTCGCCCTGCTCGATGACGACAAGCCGGAAGCCTTCGTCCGCGCGGCCGCCCTGCTCCTCTTCATCGTAGCGCCATACCTGTCGACGCTGTACTTTCTCGCGCGCGGCATCGCGAACGACAAACGGTGGGCAAAGGTCTGGCTCGTCGCCGTCAACCTCGCCACCGCCGCGTTCGCGACGTGGATCTGCGTCAGGCTGGCGTCCTGACCGGCGACGCGCCGGAACGACCGCGAGAGACCGCCCGGCCCGCCGCCACGAACGTCGTTCGCTATTTCTTCTTGAGCAAGTCGGCGAACGGATTGTACGTCGTGCCGTCGTCGTCGCGATCGGTTCGGCCGTAGCCGCCTCGATCGGCGCCGCGCGGCGCGGAAACCGACTGTCCGGCTCCTTTCGCGTCCACGGGTCGTTTGGCGACGACGACCCGCTTCGCGCCTTCGGCCGGGCGCGCATCGCCTGAAGACGCCGGTCGCGGACCCGCAGACCCGCTCTTGAGCGAAAGCCCGATGCGCATCCGCACCGTGTCGAGGCTGATGATGCGGAAGTCCTTCACGTCTCCCACCTTGAGGCATTCCATCGGGTCCTTGATGAAGCGGTCGGACATTTCCGAGACGTGGATGAGAGCGCTCTCCTTGATGCCGATGTCGACGAAAGCCCCGAAGTCGACGACGTTCTTCACCTTGCCCTTCACGACCATGCCCTCGGCCAGATCCTCGAATTTGAGGACGCCCTTCTGCATGATCGGCTTCGGGAAGCTTTCGCGCGGATCGCGGTTGGGCTTCTTGAGCTCGTTCAGGATATCGTCGAGCGTCGTGTCGCCCACGCCGTACTTCGCCTTGAGCGCGTCGCGCGCATCGCGCTTCAAGTCCGCGCCGTTCTTCACGATCGGCAGGATCTCCTCGGCGAGCTGGTAGTTCTCGGGGTGCACCCAGCTGTTGTCGAGCGGGTTCGCGCTCTCGGGAATCTTGAGGAAGCCGGCGCACTGCTCGAAGGACTTGTCCCCCAAGCCGGGGATGTCCCGCAAGGTGTTGCGCGATTCGATCCGGCCGTGCTCGTCGCGGAATTTCACGATCTTCTTCGCGAGCCCCGCGTTGATGCCGGACACGTAGCGCAGGAGCGAATGGCTCGCGGTGTTCAGGTTGACGCCCACGTTGTTCACCACCGAACCCACCACTTCGTCGAGGCTGTCGGACAGGCGCTTCTGGTTCACGTCGTGCTGGTACATGCCCACGCCGATGCTCTGCGGGTCGATCTTCACGAGCTCCGCCAGCGGATCCTGGAGGCGGCGGCCGATGGAGATGGCGCCGCGGATGGTCAGGTCGAGCTCGGGGAACTCCTCGCGCGCGGTGTCGCTCGCGGAGTACACGGACGCCCCGTCCTCGTCGACGACCGTGTACTCGGCGTCGAGCGCGTTCTCGGAAATCGCCGCCGCGACGACCGCCTGCACTTCGTGGCTCGCCGTGCCGTTGCCGACCGCTATCAGCTTGATGGCGTGTTTTTTCACGGCCTTGGCGATGTCCTGCTTGGCCATCTCGGGTTTGAGCTCCTGGTTGATCACGAAGTAATCGAGGAACTTGCCCGTCTCGTCGAGCGCGGCGCACTTCGTGCCGGTGCGGATGCCCGGGTCGAGGCCGAGAACGCGGGTGCCCTTGATCGGCGGTTGCATGAGGAGATTCTTGAGGTTTTCGCTGAACACGCCGATGGAGTGGCCGTCGGCCGCCTCGCCCGCATCGGAGCGGATCTCCCGGAGCACGGCCGGCGACAGGAGCCGGATGAGTCCGTCTTCGACCGCCTCGGCGTGGTAGGCGCCGCGCGCGTCGACGCGGTTCTTGAGCATGGTCGCCGCCGTCTCCTGGTCGACCTCGAGCGCGACTTCGAGCTCGCCCTCGCGCTCGCCGCGGTTCACCGCCATGACGCGGTGCGGCTTCACCTGGTTCAAGGGCTCTCGGTAGTCCCAGTACATCTGGTAGACGCTCTTCGCCTTTTTTGCTTCGTCCCCGATGCCCTTCACGACAAGGAAGCCCGTCTTGAGGAAGAAATCCTTCACGGCCGCGCGGTTTTCCGGCGACTGCGACACGCGTTCGGCGACGATGTCCTTCGCGCCCTCGATCGCGTCGCGCGCGCTTTCCACCGACAGCTCCGGGCGCTCGGCGTCGGACTTCACGAAGCCGGGCGCCGCGGCGTCCACCGCGGCGTCGTCGCCGGCCAGCACGAGCTCGGCGAGCGGCTCGAGTCCCTTTTCCTGCGCGATCATGCCGCGCGTCTTCTTCTTCTTTTTATACGGGGCGTAGATGTCCTCGATCTCGGCGAGCGTGGCCGCTTTCTGTATGAAGCCGAACAGCTCCGCTCCCAGCTTGCCCTGCGCGAAGATGGCCTTGGCCACTTCGATGCGGCGTTCCTCGAGGTTCTTGTACGAGACGAACAGGTGGGAGACGTCGCGCACCTGGACTTCGTCGAGGCTACCCGTGCGCTCCTTGCGGTAGCGGCTGATGAACGGGATCGTGCATCCTTCGCCGACCAGCGTCACCACGGCCGACGCCTGTTCGGGCCGGATGTTCAGTTCGGACGCGATGCGCTTGAGCAGGGCGACTTCGTTGACCGACAGTCCCTCGACGAATTCCTGGGTGATTTCCATCTCGACTCCTCGCCGGCCGGATCCCGCGGATCGGACCGGCCGATACGATACGGATTCACGCCCCGCTTGGCAAGGAGTTTCGGGCATCGGACGCCCGCCAGGACGGAATTCGGCCATAAACGTATACAAAACGATTACTTGTTCGCTTTCGCCGCCTTGTACCTTTGATTGACTTTCGACCCGTATGGCATATAATGTGCCAACCTCCGGCGGCGCTTCCGCGTTTCCGGAGCGTCGTCATCCACGCCCGGAGGCCCGCAGGGTCTTCAATCGCCGAAGGACGGATATGGCCCGCAGACGGGAAAAAATCAGGATATTCTCGGCGCTCGAGGTTTCGAACCTCTGCGGAGTCGTCCATCAGACCGCCATCAACTGGATACGCAACGGCCATCTCAAGGCCTTCATGACCCCCGGCGGGCAATACCGGATCTACGCCCACGACCTGACGGAATTCCTCGAATCCCGCGGCATGGCCATCCCGGACAAATTCCTCGAGGAACTCCGGGACGACGTCGACTGGAAGGCGATCCTGATCGTGGACGACGACGAGGATCTCGTCGACCTCCTTTCCCGCTATCTCCAGCGCATGTTCAGGAGCCATTCGATACTCAAGGCCTACGACGGTTTCGAAGCAGGCAAGCTCCTGTCGGAACGCCGGCCGGGTTACGTGTTCCTCGACATCGGCCTGCCCGGCATCGACGGTCACGTCATTTGCAAGCGCGTGAAGGAAGAGCCGTCGTTCGGCAAACCCTTCGTCATCGCGGTCAGCGGCATGCTGGAAAACGAAGTCCGCGACGCCATACTCTCCGAAGGCGCGGACGCCTTCTTGCCCAAACCGCTCGACTTCACGCAGGCGGTCGACATCCTGAACGACTTCATGGGAAAGGTGAAACTCGATGCCGGGAACCAGTAAACCCTTGATCCTCGTCGTCGAGGACGAGGACGCCATCAGGCTCACGCTCCGCGACTACCTCAAGAAGAAGGGCTACGAAGTCTACGTCGCCTCCGACGGCGTCGGCGCGATCAAGCAGATCCTCGACAACGATTTCCAGATCATCATCTCCGACTACCGCATGGACGTGCTCGGAGGCGATTACTGGATCAAATTCCTGCAGCGCTTCTGCGCGGACAAGCACGTCATCATCACCTCCGGCTTCCTGAAGCCGGATTTCCACATCCCTTTCGAAGTCATCTACAAGCCCTTCGACTATTCCGACCTCGAAGCCGAAGTGAGCCGCGTCCTCGGGCTCGACGACGACCGGAATGACCGGGGCCATTGAGCCGCCCGCGGCCTTCCACGCGCGCGTCCGCGGCATGGTACAGGGCGTCGGCTTCCGCTACTCCGCCCGCGCGAAGGCGAAGACGCTCGGCGTGACGGGTTGGATCCGCAACGACATGGACGGTTCGGTCGAAATCGAGTGCGAAGGCCCGTCATCCGCCGTACGCGCCTTCCGCGCCTGGCTCGACCACGGCCCGCCCGGCGCCCGCGTCCTATCCGTCGAGTCCAAACCAATTCCCTACCGCGCCATCTACCCCGACTTCACCATCGAATTCTGACCACCGTTGACAACGGCTGGCCAGCTCCCGTATTATTCGACCGTTGGCGCATCGCCAACATAAGTGTTTCCCGAGCGACCGTCGTATACCGGTATTACCCGAGCTTCCCAAGCTCGTGAAGCGGGTTCGACTCCCGTCGGTCGCTCGGGAAACATTTTTTATTCTTGTAACATACCGTGGTATTACCCGAGCTTCCCAAGCTCGTGAAGCGGGGTC
>CAYZZW010000015.1:50116-55018 GCA_964482955.1 uncultured Treponemataceae bacterium
GTTGATGAGCGCCGCTGAATAGCGGCGCCTTCAATCCTTCCACACATCTTGGCGCTCCAGCGCCCGACCGTCGATCGCTTAGGGAGCATTTATATTGAGGTCGTGAAGCGGGTTCGTTGATGAGCGCCGCTGAATAGCGGCGCCTTCAATCCTTCCACACATCTTGGCGCGCCAGCGCCCGACCGTCGGTCGCTCGAAATGCATCTTTTTTTGTACTCGTGAAACGGGTTCGTTGCTGAGGCGCCGCGTCGAGCGGCGCACGTCAATAACTTCCACTCAGCTTGGCGCGCCAGCGCCCGACCGTCGGTCGCTCGGGAAACACTTTTTTCCAGGCTCGACGTTTTTGTATAAAAAAAGCCCCCGGAACGGGTCCGGGGGCTGCAAGCGGCATGATCGCCCTTACGCGATATAGCACTCCAACGCCTCGCTGCGGGCGGGCTGGGACAAGCGGCCGAGCGCGCTCTTTTCGATCTGGCGGATGCGCTCCTTGGTCAGGTGGAACTTGTCGCCGATCTCCTTCAGGGACAACGCGCGCCGCCCGTTCAGCCCGAAACGGTACTGGATGACTTCGCGCTCCTTGTCGCCGAGGGTCTGGAGCGTCTTGTTGATGTCGTCTCGGAGACTGGTGTCGACGGCCTGGGCTTCCGGCGATGCGAACGCGTCGCTTTCCACGAAATCCCCGACCACCGACGAATCGCGCTCGTCGAACACGGGGGTTTCGAGCGAGACGAGATCGCGGGCGATATTGACGAGATCCGCGACGTGCTCGGAGTCCATGTCGAGCATCTTGGCGATTTCATCGATCTCGCCGCGCTCGGAATAGCCGCCTTCCAGCATTTTACGGGCCTTTTCGATCTGTACCAGCTCGTTGGCGCGATTGAGCGGCAGGCGGATCAAGCGGCTCTTTTCGCACACCGCCTTGAGGATGGCCTGGCGGATCCACCAGACCGCGTACGAAATGAAGTGATAGCCCTTGTCGACGTCGTAGCGCTCGATGGCGTTGATGAGGCCGATGTTGCCTTCGCTGATGAGGTCGGAAAGGGGCATGCCCTGGTTCTGGTATTTCTTGGCGACGTTCACGACGAACCGGAGGTTCGACTTGACGAGCATGTCCTTGGCCGCCTTGTCGCCCTTGGCCGCGAGACGGGCGTACTTGTCTTCGTCTTCGCGCGAAAGAAGGGGAATCCGGTTGATTTCCTTCAGGTATATGGAAAGAACGTTTTCGTCGTTGCCGGTCCGAGTCGTCGCATTCATGATCTTGTTGGTCTTCATACGTACCTCCACCAACTATTAAGCAATATCCGTGCCAATTCGATTTTTCTTGTCGGCGGAGTATAGCGGCGGTATTTTATTGTGGGTTAACGATTTACAAAGCGATTTCTGGCGAATGGCGGCGTTAGAAATGACGCCGGGTGTTTCGTTGTGTCAAAAGCATACAACCGCCCGAAACGGGGGATTTTGTGTGTCGAAATCACCCGTTCAGGTATTCAGCGGGGGTTTTCGTGCGGCCGCAGCACATGCGGAAGGGCAAACCCGAGCCGCAGGAACAGCGATCGTCCGTGTTCACCCGCCTGCCCGTGCGGAAATCCGCCTGGATGACCGGGCATCCGCACCCCACGACGCGGTCGGGGAAGCTCATGCGCCAGTTCCGGAAATGCTCGAGCCGTTCGGCGCAGCTCTTGCCTTCGAGGGCGCCCTCCGCGGATACGCGCGCCCAACCGTCCACGAGCACCCTGACGACGGCGTCGCGCTCTTCGATGCTGCCGAAGGAACGCCGCTTTTTCGACGCCAAATAGTTACGGATCTGTATCGAGGCGAAAGCGCGGAAATCGTCGTGTTCCGCGCAATCCGTCCGGACCATGCCGTAGCCGTTCACGATGCGCCCGAACAGCCGGCTCGCGTGCCCGCGCCGTTCGAACGCCCGCGCCGACGCGAGGCTCCGCGCGGCGAGTTCGAGCCGGCCCAACCGGATCAGGCTGACCGAAAACCAATACAGGTACTCGGGCAGACGCGGATCCCCCGGAGCGGTCTTTTCGACGGCCAGCCGGAACGCGCGGAGGGCGTCGACCGCGGCATGCGAAGCCAAGAGGCGCTTGCCTCGGCGGAATTCGGCATCGATTCGATGGACGGTCGCGTGCGATCCGGCGTTCATATACAGGGAAAAATAACCACGTCCGCTCCGTTCGGCAAGTCCGCCGCGGCCTCCGTCAACCGGAACCACGCGCGCCTCACGCGACACCGACCGGCTTACGTTGAACGAACACGCTGCTCCGCAGCGCCGATGGACGGCTTGGTGAGGAACAGGGCGTACCCGTTCGCGCCGAGGACATACCGGTCGGCGCCGGCCAACGGCGCTTCGGCTCCCGCTTCGGGGAAATCGGAGGGCGAAGGCAGGCAGGTGTCGATGGCGCGATGCCAGCCCATGCCCGGGGGAGCGGGCGGCACGGCGAACGGAACCGGTTCCCGAGAGGCGTTGAAGAGGATGAGGAAGTCGTTGTCGTCGCGGTCGGCGACGATATCCGCCTTCGAGCCGAGCACGCGCACCGCGACCGTGCGTTCGAGCCGGCCCCAGTCCGGGACCTCGCCGTCGGGAGCGAACCACTCCACGTCCGGCGGAACGTCGTGCCGGGAATCGCCGCCCGTGAAGAACTCCGGCCGGCGGAAGGCGGGATGCGCTCGCCGGAACGCGATCGCCATTTTCGCGAAACGGAACACGTCGGCATGGCGTTCGCGGAGCGACCAGTCGACCCAGGAGACGTCGTTGTTCTGGCAGTACGCGTTGTTGTTGCCCTTCTGCGTCCGGCGGAATTCGTCGCCCGCGAGGAGCATGGGCGTGCCGATCGACAGGAGCAGCGTGGCGAGGAAGTTCTTGATCTGCCGTCCCCGCAGCTCTTCGATCTTCGGGTTGGCGGTGGCGCCCTCGTAGCCGTGGTTGAAGCTGAAATTCGAGTTGTGGCCGTCGTCGTTGCGCTCGCCGTTGTCGTAATTGTGCTTGCCGTTGTAGCTCACGAGATCGTTGAGGGTGAATCCGTCGTGGCACGCGACGTAGTTGATCGAGTGGAACGGCTTGCGGCCGTCGCGGAGGTAGAGGTCGCTCGAGCCGGCCAGGCGCGTGCAGAACTGCGTGAGCGCGCCGTCGTCGCCGCGCCAGAAGCGCCGGACGTCGTCGCGGTAGCGATCGTTCCACTCGGCCCAGCGGCCGCCGGGGAACCAGCCCACCTGGTAGGCGCCGCCCGCGTCCCACGCCTCCGCGATCAGCTTCGTGTGGCGGAGGATCGGGTCTTCCGCGATCTGCTCGATGACCGGGGGATTCTCGAGCATGCGCCCCTTCTGGTCGCGGCCCAGGATGGAGCCCAGATCGAAGCGGAAACCGTCCACGTGCATCTCGACGACCCAGTAGTGAAGGCAATCCATGATGAAGGAGCGCACCACGGGATGGTTGCAATTGAGCGTGTTGCCGCAGCCCGAATAATTCTTGTAGTAGCGCTGGTCCTCGTCGAGCATGTACCAGATCGCGTTGTCGAAGCCGCGGAACGACAGCGTCGGCCCGAGTTCGTTGCCTTCGCCCGTGTGGTTGAAGACGACGTCGAGGATCACCTCGATCCCCGCGGCATGGAGTTCGCGCACCATTTCCTTGAACTCGGTCACCTGCTCCCCGAGTTTTCCCGACGACGAGTACCGGCTCTTCGGCGCGAAGAACGCGAGCGTGGCGTAGCCCCAGTATTGCGCGAGCGTATCGCCCGTGCGCGGGTTCTGGCGATGATTCTCGAACTCGTCGAACTCCTGCACGGGCAGGAGTTCGAGACTCGTGATGCCGAGCTCTTTCAGACGAGGGATGGATTCGACGATACCGCGGTACGTGCCGGGATGCGCGACGCCGGACGACGGGTGCATCGTGTAGCCGCGGACGTGCGCCTCGTACAGCACGCAGTGTCGCAGGGGATAATTGAGCGGGCGGTCGCCGCGCCAATCGAACGCGTCGTCCACCACGACGCCCTTGGGCACGACGGCCGCGTCGTCGACCGTCGATTGGGAGAGATCCCTGACCGGATCGTGCGGGTCGTAGGCGAGCGCCCTGTCGAGCTGCCAGATGAAGTCGCCGGACACCGCCTTCGCGTAGGGATCGAGGAGGACGAGGTGACGGTTGAAGCGGTGGCCCTTCTGCGGAATGAAGGGGCCGTCCACGCGGTAGCCGTACAGCGCGCCGGGCCGCAGCCCCTCGACGAAACAGTGCCACGCGTCGCCGGTGCGGTTCTGTCGCGGATCAAGGCGATACTCGAACGACGGCTCGACGTCGTTCGACGAAGCGAAGAGGCAAAGCGTGACGGAGCCCGCGTTGCGGGAGAATACGCAGAAATTGACGCCGCCCGATTGGACGGTGGCGCCGAAGGGACGCGGCGCGCCGGGCGTGACGACGTGATCCGTTTTTGCCATGGTGTCGACCTCGTTGACAGTATAACACCGTTCGAGGTCCGGGTGGGCGAATACGGCTGACTTACGCGCCAGGGGGCGAAATGGAAAACCCGCAGGAGCGAAGCGACGGAACGACGCGTAGCTCCGAGGATTTGGAATGGAGCACCCGACCCGCCGCGCGAAGCGCGGCGGGGGGCGCCCGAATCTTCATTTACATGGCCATGCCGCGCCGCAGTAGCGGCGAAGCATGTCCTTTAACAATTACATGGCCATGCCTCGGCATGTCCTTTACCATTTACATGGCCATGCCGCCGTCGATCTTGATGACTTCTCCGGTGACGTACGAGGACAGGTCGGAGGCGAGGAAGGCGACCACCTTGGCCACTTCTTCCGGCTTGCCGGTGCGGCCGAGGGGGATGGTCGTCTTGAGCTTTTCCTTGGCTTCCTCGGGGATGGCGTCGGTCATCGCGGTGTCGATGAAGCCGGGCG
>CAYZZW010000016.1:0-54105 GCA_964482955.1 uncultured Treponemataceae bacterium
GAAGATGCCGCCCGGCGATTCCCGGCTCAAGACGGGGTTGTTTTGACGGTTACGATTCTTGGCGTAATAGTCTTCGATCTGAAGCAGGCCGTTCTTGTCCGTGTCGCGGAAGTCATCCGGGGAAAACACCGAGTACGGACCCGCGTAGAGCCAGCCGGACAGGAACGCGCGCCAGTCGATGGCCTTGTACGCCGCGAGGAAGTCCGCGAAGGCGTAGATCCCTTCGCCCGTGCCCGTCTTCAAGATGTCCGCGAGGAAGCGACGGTAGGCGTCGGCCCCGAGTTCCCGCCAGAGCAGGTATTGGAGCTTGAAGGTCTTGGTGTAGTACAGGTACGGATTGTCGTACGACGACAGTTCGCCGACCGGCTTGTCGCCCTTTCGCGCGGGGTCCTTGAAGCCCCAATGCAGGTACACGCTCTCTTTCGAAACGACCGAGGGATCGAGATAGCCCGCTTCGGCCATGGCGATCGGGAGGAAGCTGGCCACGCCTTCGCCGAACCAGCCGCCCGTATAGAAGTGAGCGAATTCGTGGAGCAACACCGGCGGCTGGCTCTTGACCGCGAGCGAGCGCGACAGGTTCACGCCGGAACCGTACAGTTGGTAGGAGATGCCCGCGTTCGTCTCGTCCAGCACCAGGGCCAGGCGGCGGTGCGGAAAGTCGGAACCGAGATAGCGTTCCAGGGCGGGCAGGTACGCCGCCGTCGTATCCAGGTACGCTGTCATCATCCCGGCGCGCGGCGCCTCGTGGTACGCGAGGAGCTCGAGCGATCCCGTCCGCATGCGGACGTTCCGGGACATGACGAGCCAGCGCCGCGCGTCGCCCGCCCGCGACGCCTCGGTCCGCGCGCCCGCGAACAGGGTATCGGATTCGGCCGGGGCGGAAGCCGCGCAGGCTTCCAGCGGGACGAGCAGCGCCGCCTCGTACGGCGCGCCGGACGAGGTCCGCGCCTCGACGACGAGCGCGTAGTCGCCCGATGTCGGGAACGACGCGGCGAAGCGAATCTGGGGCCCGTCCCGCCACATGACCACGCGCTCCGGAAAGGCGAGCCGGAGGCCGCCGAACTGGCGGTCCAGGAGCGTGGCGCGCAGGTCGGCGTCGGGCTTGGCCGTCATCTCGACCGAGTACAGCCGTCCCCCCGCGTCCGGAGGGCGGCGCCGGGAGATCGACGGAAGCGACAGGCCGCAGGCGTCGGCCAGGGCCTGGTTCCGGACGCTCGGCGGGTCCGACGTGAGTTCGAGGAATTCGTCGGATCCGACCCCGCGTTTCGCGTTCACGAAGAGCCTGAGGGTGAATTCCCCTTTTCCGTCCGGGCCCTGGACGAGTCCGCGCACGAACAGGGTGTACTCGCCCGGAGCGTCGAAGCCGACGAGGAGCCGATAGTACCCTTCGGAATCCCTGAAGCGGAAACGCTCGGCCTTCGCACCTCCCGCCATCGCGTCCGAGCGCCCGGGCACGAAGGTCGCGTCGAACGCCGCGCCCGGCCGGCCCTTGAGGAGCAGTTTCGCGACCGGGTCCGCCGACAGAGACGAATTCCTCGGCTCGAGGCTTCCGCGCGCGAAGCCGGCCGCCGCGAACGCGTTCTCTCCGGCTATTTTGACGGCTTTCGGGCCGCCGGCCCAATAGTCGGCGGGCGACATGCCGCGGGTCGTCTCGACCAGGTAGCGTACGAAGAAATAGGATTCGCGTCCCGCCGCGTCGTTGCCCCGGCAGATGAACTGGACGGTGAAGAGCCCCGCCTCCGGGAAGAGAACCGTGAGCTCGTAGGATTCGCCGTCGGCCGCGACGAGGATGCGGTCGCCGCCCGACACGAAGGACGTGAGCTCGACGTCGCCCTTCGCGTAGGCGGCGCTGATGACGCAGCCGGGCCGGCCGCGCAGGGTAAACGCGGCATAGCCGTCCGCCGTGACGAATCCTGTCGCGGGCCGCATGGTCGCGCGGGAAAAGCCGAGGGCTTCGAACGCGGCTTGGCCCCGGATGGCGGGCGCTTCATCGCGTTTCGGCTGGTTCGCGGATGTCGGGACCCGGGTCGAGGCTCCCGGCGCGGCGGACGCCGTCCGACCGCCGTCGGAATCCGCCTTTGCGACCGCGGTTCCGTCCGACGCGCACGCGCACGCGAGCGTTGCCAGGATCGCGCACAGCGGGACGAGAGAGCTTCGGTTCCGTTTTAGTGTGCCCATGAAGGCTCCTTCCGTACGAACGCCGCGCGGACAGATCGGGATATCGTCGACCAGTATAGGCGAAACCGGGCGCGGGCGCCCGTCGGCCCCGTCCGCGCGGGACTTTCGGCGGGGCCGCGCGGCGGGCGGAGCGGCGCGAATGAACTCGACGAGCGAAGCCCGTCGTCACGGGGCCGCGTAAACTTCATCGACGAGCGTGCTCGTCGTCGCGGCAAAGGGCTCTGTTCCGAGCCTTTTGCCGCGAGGTTGACACGCACGCCCGCTTCCCCGGACAATGGAGCCCTTCAAGGGGTCCGTTTCCGCCATGCCGTCCGACCAGCCGCCGCTTTCGAAAATCCGCCCGTACAAGGATCCGGCGTTCAAGACGCTGGAGAAAAAGCTCGACGCCATGGCCGAAGCCGGGGCCGGTCCCGACGAACGCGCGCGTTTCATCGTCGACGCCTTTACCGAACGGAACCGGACCATCCGCAACCTGGACTTCAAGGCGCTCGATCCGAGCACCGTGGCGAAGGACTATCTCCTGCCGCGCCGGGACCTCTACAATTTCGCGCTCTCGTCTTGGGCGCGGCACGTGTTCCTCCCCTCCCTACCGCCGAAAATCCGGAAGAATCTCCTCATGTTCGGACTGGGCAGGATCTTCTCCACGTACAACGACGCGGGCGTCCAGCACTCCACGGACGCGGATTTCAACATCGTGGTCAAGGACACGGTCACCGCGGCGGAGCGCGCGCGCATCGAACGCGAACTTCACGCCATGAAGGACGCGGCGCACCTTCACTTCCAGGTGCCGGTTGAGATCGACCCGAAGTTCACGGTCCTGCGCGAAAAGGACGTGGCGGCCCGGATCGCCCACCAGGACGCGAAGGTCCGCGGCCCGAGCATCCTCTTCTACAAGACCAACGCGGGCAGCATCCAGGTCATCAAGGACGAGGAATCGATCCGGCGCTCCGTGTTCGAGCGCGTCCGCGCGTTGCCCGATTTCCTGCTCTTCGAGAATTTCCTGGGGTTCGGCAGCCCGAAGACGAGCTTCATGAAGCTGTACGCGGGCGTCGAGGCGCTGCCCATCCTGACGGACGGAGGATGCGACAGGCTGCACGTGGACACGGTGCTCGGCTCGAAGCCCTTCGCGCTCGCGTCCCGCTGGATCGAGGCGCGGGGCCCGTTCGTGTCGCCGGTCGAGTGGCATTTTTCGATGAAATACTACGTGAACCGCGTCTACGATTACGTGGGGGCGATGCGGAACCTGGGGCACGATCTCGAGCGCATCGGGTTCACGGAAGCCGGGGGGAAGGACAAGACCGATCCCGACTACGCGTTCCTCGTGAGCGCGCATCGCCTCATGCTGTACCTCCAGGAGCTCGTGCAGATAGTCATGCGGAGCTACGGCGACGAGTGCGACGCGTCGTACATCTCGCGCGCGCGTTTCCTGCGCTTTTCGGAGATCGACGGCGACAAGTTCCGCCGCGACTTCGAGGGCCTCGCGCTCGGCCTCCTCGACCCCGGCGACCGCGCGCGGTTCTCGCTCATACGCCGCAAGATCGGAGAGCGCGCGCGCGACCGCATCGTCACGGGGCCGCTCGACGTGATCAAGGCCTTTCCGAAGGGCTTCCGCTACGAACTCCTCTTCCGGGACAAGCACTCGTTCAAGGTGTGCGTCCCCTACGGCTGGGACGACCTGGGCTACTTCACGTTCAAGTCCATCGCCGCGCGCATGGTCCGCATCGTCGCGACGAAGCTCCTGCCGGCGCTGGCCGGGCACGGCATGCCGGCGGCCGAACTGAAACGCTACGCGCGCGCCTTCGGGGAAGCCCGCCATGACTAGGACGATGCTGTACGAGGATTTGTACGATGAAGGGAAGGACGTCGTCGACATCGGATGCGGCAACGGGCTCTTCACCCGGAACGTCGCGGCGAAGTTCGGGACCGTGACCTCCATCGACATCAATCCCGCCCGCGTGGCGAACCTGGCGGCGTACTGCGCGGAACACGGCATCGGAAACGTCCGGGCGGTCGTGATGGACGCGCATCGCCTCGAATTCCCCGACGATTCCTTCGACGCGGCGCTCTTGTACCGCGCCGTCGACCATATCCCGGAGTATCGAGCCGCCCTCTCCGAGGCCTGCCGCGTGCTCGCGCTGGGCGGCACGGTCTACGTCAACGTGCAGGACACGAGGCGAGACACGGTCGCGATCAGGAACATGGACGCGTTGCGCGCGTTCGAGGACGAACTGTACGTCCTGTTGGGAATCGGCGACGGCATGTGCGAAGTGGTTCCCGTGGACATCGAAATGCTGAAGCGCGATATCGCGTCGGCGGGTTTCGAAGCTATGCGGGACAACGTCGTGGAAAACGAAGAAGGGCAGGCCGAGACGTATTTCCGTCGCATCGTCGACAAGACGGAAGAGCTTCTCGGGATGATGCGCGAACGATTGCCGGAGCGCTACGAGGACAAGAGGCGCGCGTTCGCATCGCTCTTCCGACAGGCGGCGAGCGAAGGCGTCGACCTCCGACCGACCTTCGAAGCGATCGCCCGGAAGACCGTTACCTGAGCGCGATTGCGTGGTTTTATCGGCATGATTCGTGAACTCGCCCGCATGGGCGTGAACGGTTGAGGTTTCGGAGGACAACATGTCGGACAAGCACGTCGGGGGAGCCGCCGCGTCGGGCGGCATCTACGGTCTCGGCTTTATCGCGTCGGTCGTCTATTACATCGGCCATGCCGCCAGCTTCGGCGCCGGCGTCCTCGGCTTCCTGAAAGCCCTGGTGTGGCCGATTTTCCTGATCTACAAGCTCATGGAACACCTGGGGATGTGATCCCGCGCCAGGGGGCGAAGCGGAAAACCCGCAGCCGACGCGGCTCGAGCCGCGTCGGCGAGGATTTGGAGCGGAGCACCCGACCGTATCGGGAACATCCGCGATGTTCCCGATACGGGGGCGCCCCTAGTAAAAAAACCATATCACTCCAGCCGCGTTCGAATACCCATCGAGAAAATCGGTTCTTAATACTCTGTCGTTATCGCGCGGCCATCCAGTTGAACTTCTGGCCCGGGGTGTTGTTGTCGGTGAAGGTGCCCATGAACGAGGATCCCGAGAACGTGGCGACGTACTGCTGGAACGTGGGATTGTTCGTCCAGGGTCGCGTGAAGCTCAGCGTTTTGTTCTCGTAACGCACGTTGACGAGGGATTCCCATTTTTTCGCGACGTCGTAGTAGATGCGCGCGGCGAGCCGGCCGTCGGAGCCGACGCTCAGTTCGAGCTTGCCCGTGTATCCGTTGCCGTTGACGCTCCACGTGCCGAGGATGTCCTTGTACGGACTGTCGGAGGACGGCGTTAGCGCGGGAACTTTATCCGGGGCGCGGAAAACTTCCTGCGGGATCGGGCGGCCCGGCGAGAACTCCACGAGCACCTTGTGGACCAGGCGCAGTTGGCGGTACCCGGAATCGTGGAGCGCCGGCGCCACTTCGACCCACGCGTCCTGCGGATCCACTTCGCGGACGAAGCAGGTTTTAAGGAGCTGTCCGTTGACGGGATTCTTCGGTTCGGAGGTTTCCCACACTCCGGCGCCGATGCGCGTATCGTCGCCTCCCCTCGTGATGCCGAGGCCTCCCGAATTGGGATCCTTGGACGACAGCCCGTAGGCGTAGTACGGCTCTTCCCAGTGCGTGACGCGCAGGAGGCCGTGCGACGGGATCGTGAAAGTTTTCCGGATTGCGGCATCGGGGCCGTTCGGCTGTCCGGGCGGAACTCCTTTCTGGATGTTTTTCTCCGGATAGTCGACCGTGATGATGGCGAGCGTGGTCCATTTCCGTTCCTGTGCGGTCGCGGCGGCGGCGCACGCCAGAAGGGCGAAGGCGGCGATCCAGGCCGCGCGCGGGGCGGTCCGGCGCTTGGTTCCGATGTTCATGTGCGTGTCTCCTCCGAGAGGCGGCCTGCGGTCTTGCTTGAGCCTTTGTTGACGCATTGTCATGGCGGGGGAATCGGGCGTCAAGTTCCGAGGCGTCGCGTGAAACGGTTTACCTGGTGGGTTTCCGGTCGATTTTCAGGTTTTTCGGGGTCTGTCCCTCGGGTTGGTCCGCCGGTTTGCCGGGATCCTCGGGGGACAGACCCCGAAATTCGCATGTTTTCTGCGGAGCCCCGGGGACAGACCCCCAAGTAGGTTACTGCCAAGCCCGTTGGGGGACAGACCCCGAGCGCGAGGGATTGGAGCGGGTAGCCCGGAGGCTTTGTCGCGCTCCCGACGGAGCGTGACAAAGCCGAGGACTACCCGCGGAAAGCCCGACGGCGCGGAGCGCCGTCGCGCCCGCACGGAGAATCAGCTCCCGCCCGCGGCTTTCGCGATGATTTCGGAGGGCATGAGGATGTTCCGATAGCACTCGAGGACGAAGCGGCGCTTGCCCGCATCGTCGAGGCGGGCGGCCAGGAGGCGATGGTAGTACGCGGAGATGCCGTAGACGTACAGGTAGGTGCGGAAGAGCGGGTGTTTGGTGTTTTCGGGCAGGGTGCGTTTCAGGGCGTCGAGGTCGACGGCGGGCTGATAGGGGAGGAGGTAGTCGCGGATTTCCTCGGCCGGCAGCCCGTCGTTGGCCATGATGTGGGCGTTCGACAGGGCCATCTGCACGAGGACGGAGCGTTCGGCGAAGAACTTCCCGATGGTCGAGAGGGGCGGATCGGGGAAGAAGTCGAAGAGGGTTTGGGCGATGCCTTCCATGCTGAAGGTTTCGGGCGAAAAGACGCTCGTGAGGGCGCACGAGCGCGGGATACGTCCTTCGCGGGCGCTTTGTTGCCAGGCGAGATTCTGGACGACATGGCCGCAGATTTCATGGAAGACCATGATTTCCTCGACGCTGTCCTGCCATTGGGAGCGTTTGCGTTCGTGCATGTTGAACTGGAGTTTGAGGCGGGCGCGCTCGTCGGTGCCGAGCCAGTTGAGCCAGTAGGCGTCCTTTTCGACGAAGTCGACGTCGTAGTCGAGCTGGAAATCGAGGCCGAGCCACGACAGGACGGCGGGAACGACGCGTCGCTCGAAGCCCTGGAAGCGGGTTTTGATGGTGGCGGCGTCCGGGTAGCGGGTGGCGGCGACGAAAGCGCGGTAATCGTCGGCGGTGTAGTCGTAGCCGCAGTCACGGAAGAGTTTTTTGACGGTTTCGAGCTTTTCGCGTAGGAAGCCGTCGGGGATCGGGTGGGGTCTGACCCCGACGGTAGCTTCGATGTAGTCGCGGAAGTCGAAGCGCTCGCCCTGGAGGGCGCGGAGGTAGCGGTCGCAAGCTGTCAGTTTGGCTTTGATGAAGGGAGTGACTGCGGGGTCTGTCCCCGCCCGGTGGATGAGGCCGTCGAGGACGGTTTTGACCTCGGAGCGGTCGCGGTAGGGGCCGGGGTGTGCGTCGCGCTCGGCGAGGAGGTCGGAGTCGATGATTTCCACGCCGTTTGCGGCTTCGAGTTTGTGCCAACGATAGTAGAATTCCTCGAGTTCGCGTTGGTCCATGGGATTCTCCTTCGGATCGGGGGCGTGCCCGTCCGGGGCTTGGGGGGACAGACCCCCGAGGTGCGGCGCGTTCGAGTGTAGCGCTTTTTCAGCGTATTGTGCATGTAATGGCCGATTTGTCTGGTTTGAAACAGACATATGGGTCCCCGATGTCAATTAGAATTAATGCTGAAACACCATAGGCTGATTTGAATCGCACGGTTCCTTTCTCTATAATGGGGGTAGTCGGTCGGGGCACGGACGTGACTCGGCCGATCGTTCCTTATCCTCCGCCTATCCGTATCCTTCCATGACAAGGAGGGATATTCGATTCGGGGGACGGTCTTCAGGGTATCGATCGTGAAGGCCGTGAGCATCAATCATTTTCGGAGGTGTTCCGTATGAAGAAACTCATCGCCGTCCTGTTCGCGCTCAGCTTGGTGGCCGGGCTCGCCGCCCAAACGCTTCCCAGCGTGCCCGCCGTGCCGACGGGCGCCGACATGGATTCCCTCGTCAAGGAAAAGCTCGGCGACTACACGGTGAAAGCCGGGGATACGCTCCGGACCATCGCCGCGAACATGTACAAGGACTACCGCGTGTGGCCGGCCGTCTGGTACGCGAACAAGGGGATCATCAACAATCCCGAGATCATCGAGATCGACCAGGTCCTCACGCTGCCGAAACTCCCGTTCGAAGTGGGCGACTGGAATCCCCTGACGAAGACCCTGATGGCCGAAGCGTACAACACGACCTACCTCAAGTACCTCGAGCTTGGTGATGAAAAATGGGCCGGCGCTCGGCGCTGGGTCCTCCTGGAAGCGCGCTTCTTCGAAGAGGGTTTCATCGACAACCGCCCGTCGATTTCCGTGTCCGACAAGGAATGGTGGGCTAATCGGGCCAAGTGATCCTGGTTTACGCGACTTTGACCGCCCCGGGTTCCGCCGGGGCGGTTTTTTTTGTCGATTGCCGTGGTTTTTGCGGAAGTATGGCCCGTTAGCGGGCTGTTCGGGGTCTGTCCCCGGATTCTGGGAACATTGGGGGTCTGTCCCCTTCGGTGGTTCTGGGTGGTAGTGGACGTAAGGGGACAGACCCCCATGGTGCACTCAAAAACGCGAAAATCGGCTCAAGTACCTCAATCGTATTCCCGATAATCTGAATGGCACGGGCGTGGCGCCGGTTCTTTCGATGGGATCGAGACCGCGATCGTGCCGCAAGTCGCACTCGCTGCGCAAACGGTATGCACCGACGTCCAGGCATACCGTTTTTTTTTACCCGAAACGCCGTTGTGTCGTCCGGTTTGTCGATTGTGGAAGCGGCCGGGGCATGCTAGCATTATCGATGGCGGACGTTCGTTGTCCGTATCCCGAAGCATGAAAGACAGGAGGCTGCCATGAAACGCACTGTGGTCGCGGCGATCGCGCTCGTCGCTTTGATCCTTGGAGCGTACGCCCAGGACAACGAGGACGGGTCGCAAGGCTTGAGCGCCTACCGGCCGATCTACTGCATCGCGGGATACGGATCCGAATATTCGGACGACATGGTGAAGATCAACGTGTCGCTCAAATTCGAGCCGCTCCCGGAACACAAGCTCGGATTCTTCATCGGCTATACCCAGACGATGTTCTGGGACTTTTTCGGCGAGTCGGGACCGTTCAGGGAAATCAATTTCAGCCCCGACTTTTTCTGGCGCTTCCAGTCCGGCCATAATTTCGCGGGCGATCTCGTGATTCCCGGTGTCGACTATGTCCAGGGAGGCTGGGAACACCGCTCGAACGGCCAGGCCGGGACGCTGTCCCACGGCTGGGACCGGGTGTACGGCGAGCTCATGCTCGGCGTCGGCGACGCGTTTTACGCCAAGCTCGGCGCCAAATACTTTTGGTACCTCGACGTCGACAGCTTCGACGGCGCCTTTTTCAGCCTTCGCGACAATCCCGACATAGAGGATTACACGAGCAATTTCGAATTCAAGTTCGCCGTGGGCTTCAAGGAAATGCCAATTTTCTTCATCCCGCAGAAATTGACCGTGTCGGCCGGTCCCGGCGGCGGGCGACACGCCTTCGATTTCCTGAAGGGTTGGCAGCAGGTCGACCTGCTCTTCGGCAACCTGGTCGGGAACTTGCACCTGTATGCCCAGCTGTGGAACGGGTACGGCCAGTCGGTCCTCGACTACAACAGGAGTTCGTTCGCCGGGCACGTCGGGGTCGCGATCGATTTTTGAGGTTTTCGACAGAAAGCCCTCTTTTAGGCGGCAGGCATGATCATCCAGATTTTCGGGACCCCGAAATGCCAAACGACGCGCAAGGCCGAGCGTTTTTTCCGCGAGCGCGACGTGCCGTTCCAGTCCCGGGATGTCAGGGACAAGCCGCCGTCGAAGGGCGAGCTGGAAAAGCTCGCGGCCGCGCTCGGGGCCGCGAAGCTCGTGGGGACGACGACGAAGGCGTATATCGACGGCGGCTACGCCCACCGCGACTTCGATCCGATCGAAGAGCTCCTCGAACGGCCGCTCCTGCTCGCCACGCCGATCGTCCGTTCGGATTCTGGCCTGGCGGTGGGAGACGATCCGGCGGGGTGGAAGCGCATCGCGGACGCCGCCAAGGTGTAGCGTGCGATCAAACGGACTCGGCTCGGTCGGACGTCCGGATTCCAGCCTTCTACGGTTTCAGAACAGGGTGAGCCACGCGGTTCCGATCGCCACCGTCAGGATGGTGATCGGCAAGCCGGCTTTCAAGTAACGCCCGAACGAGACGTGGACGCCGAAGGGCTTGGCGCCTTCGGCCACGATGAGGTTGGCGACCGATCCGAGCAGGGTCAGGTTTCCCGCATAGGTGGCCGACATGGCGAGGACGAGCCACGCGCGTTCCCGATCGGCGAATCCCGCGATGAACGGCTTGAGCAGCATGACCGCCGGCACGTTGGACACGAGATTCGACAGCGCCGCGCTTGCCGCGGCGAAGGCCCCGAGCGACGACTTCATGAACGGAGCCGCGGCTTCCATGAGGAAGGCGAACGCGTCGGTGCGCTCCACCGCCCGGGTCAACGCGAACAAGCCCGAGAAAAACACGAGCAACGTAAAATCGACTTCCGCGAGAACCTTTTCCGGCGAGATCCGCCTGGTGACGAGGAGGATGGCCGCCGCGACGAGGGCGGCGAACGCCGTGTCCACGCCGAGGAGCAACAGGACGAGGAGAAGCCCGGCGGCGGCGAGGCTCTTCCCCATGAGGAGGCGGTCGACCGCGACCGGTTCGTCCCGCGGCGCAGCCGCGATGCGCTCGCCGGACGCGAACTCGCGGCGAAAGGCGAGCGTGATGACGAGGTAACAGACCGCCAGTCCGAGCAGCGAGGGCATCGCCAGTTCGAGGAAGAACGAGCCGAAGGGAATGGCGCTCGCCGAGCCGATCAGCATGTTCTGGGGATTGCCGATGATCGTGGCGCCCGAGCCGACGTTAGCCGCGGTGGCCACCGCCACGAGATAGGGCACCGGATCCCGCCGGGCGCGGATCGTCATGGCCGCGACGAGCGGGGTGAGCATCACGCAGATCGTGTCGTTGACGAACAGCGCCGAGAGACCGCCCGAGACCGCAATGACGACGGCGAGCAGGGTTCGGGGGCCGCGCGCGATCGCCAGGGCTTTCGAGCCGGCGAGTTCGAAAAAGCCCGAGATGCGGAGGTTGGCGACGACGACCATCATCGCGAAGAGGAGGACGATGGTGCCGCCGTCGATCGCAGCGAGGGCTTCGTCGAACGAGAGGCCGCCGACCGCCACGAGGAGCGCGGCCGCGGCGACGGCGATCGTGGCGCGGTTCATGCGCAGGCGCGGCAGGCGCCCGACCGCGATGCCGGCGATGCCGACGAGGATGACGAGATCGATGACGAGCTGGCGAACGTTCATGATGGGAGCTCCGATGCGCCCGAGCGTAGCGGAACCGGGCGTTCGAGGAAAGGGAAATCGGGGGTCTGTCCCCAGGTGATGCAGGGCAGGGACAGACCCCTTGGAATGTCCTATTTTTTCTTTTTCAGCTTCTTGGCTTTCGCTTCCGCCTTGGTTTTCAGTTGCTTGAACTCCTTGGAGCCCGGCTTGATTCCCATCTGCTTCGCGATAAAGCCCCAGCCTTTGGCGGCGTTCGCCTTGTAGGTCGAGACGACGGTCTCGAACGGTTGCTTTCCGAGTGCCGCGATCGCGGCGGCCATGTAGACTCCCGCGGGATCCAATGAGGCTCCCGCCGCTTTGAGGGTGGCGACCGGAATCCCCCAGTCGAAGTTGACTTCGGCGTAAAAACCGGGCAGATCGAGCTTGGCGCTCGCGTTCATGTCGACGAGAAAGCCGTCGAGCTGGCCGTCGCCCGTGCCGTAGACTTGTGACCACGCGGAAGCCGCGATGAACGCGAAGATCAGTGACAAAATCCGGAATTTAGTCATGACGCTCCTCCTTTGACCAAGTCGATCAGGGTAATAACTACCATATCCGCTTCCAGACATGATTTCAATTCGGTCGCGTTCGGGGTCTGTCCCCCCCGGCTACGAAAACCACCCAGGGGGACAGACCCCGGCTGCGAAAATCGATCCTGGGGGACAGACCCCCGGGTCGATTGAGGTTTTTGTCTTCTTCATGCGATGATCGGGGGACAGACCCCCATGCACAACCGTTTCGTAAAACGCATCAAGTCGGGCGACATCGACTCGATCGAGGAGCTCAAGGCCGACTTCAAGGCGCTCGCCAAGCTGACCCATCCGGACGCGAACGGGAGCGGCGGAGACGATTTTATCCGCATCCGCGCCGAGTACGAAGCCGCTTTCCGCGATTTCAACCGCCATCGTTTCGGCGGCTCTTGGGAGGGCTCGGGAGTCCGTTCCGACGAAGACGCCGCGTACGCGGGGCTCGCCGCCCTCTTCAAGCGGGGCTTCCCGCGCCTGCCCCGCCACGACAAACAGCGGCTCCGCTACGAGTATCTCCTCCAGCTCGTCAGGAATTCGTGCGAAGCGACGTTGCCCGGCTCGGGAGCGGCGTTCGACGCGTTTTGCGACGGTTTCAGGACGATGATGGATTCGGGCGGCCACGGCTACCGGGCGGCGCTCGAGCTCGTCTACGAAATTATCGAATGCAGATTGCTCGGAATCGCGGAACTCAAGGCGGTCGTCGCCATCGACTACGCTCGGCTCGAAGGTTCGGGATCGTGCGATCCGCGGGTTGTGGCCTTTCTCGGTCAGCTCGTCGACGGGCTCGGGAAAGCCCTCGGATCCTAAAGGCGACCCGTCAACAAAGCCCTGGACGCCGAGGGTGACCTGTCAACCGGCGTATGCCCGATCGAGCAGTACGCCGAGTTCGTCGTCAGTGAAGGCCCGCGGGCTGGCCGGGCGGCCGCGGTACGAGATCGCGTCCGACAGGATACCCGGCAGGTCGCTCCGTTCGACGCCGAGCCTTTCGAGGTTCCGGGGGATGCCGAGGCGTTCCCCGAGCCGGCGGACCATGGCGACGGTTTTGGCCGCGTTGTCCGTATCCGTGGAGCCGAGCGATCCGACGCCGGCCGCCATGGCGAAGCGAGCGACCGCGTTTGGATTGGTCTCCGCGATCGCCTCGAGCACCCACGGGAGGAGCGCCGCGTTCGCGAGTCCGTGCGCCACGCCGGCTCGCGCGCCGACCGGGTGCGCGAAGCCGTGTACCATGCCGAGCCCCGTCTGGCTGAAGGCGATGCCCGCCACGGAGCTCGCGTAGGCCAAGTCGGCGCGGGCTTCGCGGTCCGAGCCGTCCGCGAACGCGCGCGGCAGGGCCGCGACGATGCGCCACGCGGCTTCGGCGCAGAGGACGCCCGTAAGCGGCGTGGCCCGCTTCGACATGAGGGATTCGGCGGCGTGCGTGAGCGCGTCCATGCCGGTCGCGGCGGTCAGGCCCGGCGGCATCGACACGTGGAGGTCGGGATCCACGATCGCCGCTTTCGGAAAGAAAAAATCGCTCGAAAGGCCAGACTTACGCGACTGGTCCGGATCCACGACGACCGCGGCGGAACTCACTTCGCTCCCCGAGCCCGCGGTGGTCGGAATCGCCACGAGCGGGAGGCCCGGCGCGTCGAACGCGGCGCGGCCGTAGAGGAAGTCGCGATAGCCCAAGCCCGGGTTGCACGCGCCGGGCAGCAGCGACGCCGCGGCGAGGAGCGATGCGGCCTTGGCGCAGTCGATGGGGCTGCCGCCGCCGTACGCGACGACGCCGTCGCACGCCTCGGCAGCCAGCGCGCGGGCGGCGTCCTCGACGAGCTCGACCGTCGGATCGCTCGATGCTTTTGGCCAGGGGATCACCGCGATGCCGGCCGCCTCGAGCGAGGCGCGCGCCGCGGCGAGTCCGGCCGAGCGGGAGGTGCTGCCGGGGCCGCTTACGAGGAGTAGCCGGCGGACGCCGAGTCCGGCTGCGATGGCGCCCGTCTCGGTCACTTTCCCGGGTCCGAAGACGAGGCGGGAGGGGGAGCTGAAGGAGAACGAGGGGATCATGCTTCCTCCGGCGAGCCGGTCAACGGCCCGCGCGCTCGCGTATGAATTTGCCGGCGCGACGCAGTTCGGCCTCCGCGGCCGGCTCGAAGCGGCTCATCGAGACGAAGCCGTGGATGACTCCCGGCACGCGTCGGGCGTGGATCGCGACGCCCGCGTCCCGCAATCGGGCCGCGTACGCTTCGCCCTCGTCGCGGAGGACGTCGAATGCTGCCGTCACGACGAGCGCCTCGGGGAGTCCCGAGAGATCCGGGGCGAGGAGCGGCGACGCGCGGGGATCGATCCGATCGGACGGGTTCGGCAGGTACGTGTCGACGAACCACGCCATCTCCTCACGCGTGAGGATGTAGTCGGTGGCGAACAAGTCGTAGCTTTCGGTATCGAGACGCGAAACGTCGGTTGCGGGATAGAACAGGATCTGCGCCCGTGGTTGCGGCAAGCCGAGCCGTTTCGCCTCGAGGCAAAGCACGGTCGACAGCGTCGCGCCAGCCGAATCGCCCGTGACGAAGACGCCGCCCGAAGGCAGGAAGCTATCCTCGACGCGCGCGAGCGCCCACTCATAGGCGGCCAGGACGTCCTCGACCGCGGCGGGGAAGGGATGTTCCGGGGCGAGACGGTAGTCGACGGACACGACGGCGGCCCGCGACTCGAGGCAAAGGCTTCTTGCGAACGATTCCGACGTGTCGAGATTCCCGACGACGTAGCCGCCCCCGTGGAAGAGGAGCACGACGCCGTTCGGCGCGAGGTCGGTGCGGCGGTACACGCGGAGCGGAAGGTCGCCCCTGGGTCCCGTCGCCGTCGCGCGTTCGACGGCGACGGGGCCGCGGACGACGCGGGAGATGATCGCGGCGTCGGCGAGGTTTTTCACGCGCCGGTCGGCGACGTCCCACGAGACCGGTTTGCCGGCCGACAGGAAGGCGGCGGCCTTGAGCACGAGCCCGGTCGGCGGGCTGACGAGTCCGCGCGGCGTGATCGAAACGAACGCGACGAGACCGATGACGACGATTCCCGCGATCGCCGCGACGATCGCGGGACGGGAACGCTTCATTCGACGAACAGCCTGCGCGAGGCGTATTCCGGATCGGAGGTCAGGTTGACTCCGAGCCGCCTGAGGCCGGCTTCGTCGCCCGGCGTGGGGATGTGCGTGAGGTGCATCTGGCAGTTCCGCAGTTTCGGGAGCTGATCCATGCACGCCTGCACCGTCGGATTCAGAGTCGCGCTGATGCTGAGCGCGATGAGCGCTTCGTCGACGTCGAGACTCGCGCTCTTTCCCTTCAGGATGCCTTTCTTGAAATGGGCGATGGACTCGACGACCTGCGGCGAGAGGAGGTGGATCGTATCGGGCAGGCCCGCGAGCTTCTTGGCGCCGTTCAGCACCGCCGCGGTGGCCGCGTGGAGGAGCTTCGAGTTCTTGCCGGTGACGATCTCGCCGTCGGGCAGTTCGAGGGCGGCTCCGCAGAACACGTCGTCGACGCCCTTGGCGTCCGGATGTTCCGGGGCGGCGCGGGTCGACGCTTCGGCTTCGGCGGCCGCCTCGCGCGCCGCGGGCACGACCGCGCGGAAGGACGGGTCGAGGCCGAGTTCCTTCATGATGCGGTCGGCCTTCGTGAAGGCTTCCTGGTCGGCCATTCCCATCATGAACTCGCAGGCGCAGCGCAGGTAACGGCGGACGACTTCCTGTTTCGCGGCTTCGCGCGTCGCCGCGTCGTCCACGATCGCGAAGCCCGCGCGGTTCACGCCCATCTCGGTCGGGGAGCGGTAGAGCGACGCCTTTCCGGTGATGCGCTCGAGGATCGCCTTGAGGATGGGGAAAGACTCGACGTCGCGGTTGTAGTTCACCGCCGTCTCGCCGGTCGCCTCGAGGTGGAAGGGATCAATGAGGTTGAAGTCCTTGAGGTCGAGCGTCGCCGCCTCGTAGGCGATGTTCACGGGGTGCTTGAGCGGCAGGCTCCAGATCGGGAAAGTCTCGAACTTCGCGTACATCGAGTTCATCCCGAGGATGTGGTCGTGGTACACCTGCGAGAGGCAGGTGGCCATCTTGCCCGAGCCCGGGCCGGGGCCGGTGACGACGACGAGGCGCTTCGTGGTCTCGATGCGCGGGTTCGCGCCGTACCCTTCCGGCGACACGATGCGATCGATGTCGGTCGGATAGCCCTTCGTGGGTTCGTGGACGTACACGCGGATGCCGCGGTTTTCGAGCTTCGTGCGGAAGGCCTTCGCCTGCGGCTGGTTCAGCCACCGCGTGATGACGACCGCCGAGACCGAAAGGCCCCACTCGTGCAGGTCGTCGATGAGCTTCATCGCGTCGGCGTCGTAGGTGATGCCGTAGTCGGCGCGGATCTTCCGGTGCTCGATGGCGCCCGCGTGGATGCAGAGCACGATTTCGGCGTCGCGCTCGAGTTCCTTGAGAAGGCGTACTTTCACGTTGGGATCGTAGCCGGGCAGGACGCGGGCGGCGTGGAAGTCGTTGAGGAGCTTGCCCCCGAATTCCAGATACAGACGGCCGTCGAATTTGGCCATGCGCTCGCGAATGTACGAAGCCTGTTCGCTTAGATACTTCGCGTTGTCGAAACCAGTTTTCACAGTTTCCTCCATCGCGCCGGGGCATGCCCCCGGACTTCGCATTTTCCGCGCTTCGGGGTGGCGTGTCAACGTTCCGGAATTTGTATTCGGGATGTTTCACGGGCCGTGAAACGAAGGGGATTACGGGCAGGGCGACTTGGGGGTCTGTCCCCTGGGTGAGGCGGAATGTGCAACGGCGACTCAGGGGTCTGTCCCCGGACTGGGCAGAATGGTATTCGCGTACCCTGGGGGTCTGTCCCCCTTTGTAGCCTTGTCCCGGCTTGAACGTTCGGCGATACTATGGGAAGGGTACCGCGATGGGATCGCCGTACTCCGGGAGGACTCAATGTACGACATCGTCGTGATCGTGCTCGTCGCTGAGCTGGTTTGGTGGCTCATCTGGTGTCTCGTCGCGCTTGCGAAAAAGGCGTTCGTGATTCTGGCGTTCCTCGTCGCCTCGGGGGCATGTTTCGGCGCCGGAGCGTGGTTCCTCACGCAGACTTTTCCGCCGGTCGCCTTCGCGCTCATGGTCATCCCCTTGCTCGTGCTTCCGCCGATGGTGAGGATCATCGTCCAGTACGAACGGGCAGTGCTGTTCCGTCTCGGTCGGATGAAGGCGATCCTCGAACCGGGACTCAATCTCGTCTTCCCGCTTGGCATCGACCGGATTCGCAAGGTGGACCTTCGCACCTTCACGATCGACGTTCCCAAGCAGGAAGTCATCACGCGCGACAACGTGCCGGTGCTCGTCGACGCGGTCGTCTATTTCAACATTTTCGATCCCGACCTGGCGGTGAACAAGGTAGCCGATTTCCGCTCGAGCACGAGCTACCTCGGCCAAACCATCCTGCGTTCCGTCCTCGGTCAGCACGAGCTGGACGAGATGCTCGCCAAGCGGAATGAACTCAACAGCGCCCTGCGCGAACAGCTCGACGTGGCGACCGATCCGTGGGGCATCAAGGTGACCGCCGTCGAGATCAAGGCTATCGAGCTCGCCGAAGGCATGAAGCGCGCCATCGCCAGGCAGGCCGAAGCGGAACGCGAACGTCGCGCGAAGATCATCTCCGCCGAAGGCGAACTCCAGGCGAGCGAAAAACTCTCGCAAGCCGCCGCGGTCATCGGCAAGGAAGCGAGCGCCATCCAGCTCAGGTACCTCCAGACGCTCACCGAGATCGCCGTCGAGAAGAATTCGACGATTTTATTCCCGTTGCCCATGGAGTTCCTCAAGTTCTTCGAAGCCCAGGCGAAAAAGTAAACGGGAAACCTTACGTGGGACGTCGCGAAGCGGATGCCGGGGAAACCGGATAGTTTCGCGACGTTCCGAAGCTCGGGGCAATCATGCGAAAACTCACTATCGACTCTCCGTTCGCCGGTGCGGATGGTTTTTATATGGAAGAGACCGAATCGACCATGGGCGATGCGAGAGCGCTCGCGATCAGAGGCGCACCCGAAGGCAGCTTCGTGATGGCGGATCGCCAGCGCGCCGGCAGAGGGCGTCTGCCGGGTCGCGTGTGGGAAGCCTCGGGCGGCGAGAGTCTGCTGTTTACCGTCATTCTCGATGGCGCGAATTCCCAAGCGATCCCCCTCAAAATCGGTATCGCCGTCGCGCGCGCCGTGGCATCACTCGAGGAAGATGTGTTTCGTATGCTCCCTTTCGAGGGGACAGACCCTATAAGAAGAGGGCTTTTCCGGGGACAGACCCCTCGGGAGCGGATATCCGGGGGACAGACCCCCCAAGCCGATAAAGCGCGCATCGCGTTGAAATGGCCGAACGATGTCCTCGTGGGCGGAAAAAAGGTCGCGGGCATTCTCTGCGAGGCATGCTCGGGGAGAGTTTTGGCGGGAATCGGCGTCAATTGTCTGCAAACCCGATTCGATTTGCGTTCCCCTTCCAAACGCGAGCCCACCAGCCTGTTCTTGGCGTGGGGAATGAAGCCCGACCGAATTCAGCTCTTGTCCCGGATTCTCCGGGAATTGCCGAGAGCCAGCCACGATCCGGCGTGGAAAGCCGCGTACGAAGGTCTTCTTGACGGGATCGGGGCGCGTGTCGTCTTCGCGCCCGGGCTTGGCGCCGACCATGTCGAGGCGATCCTTGCGGGTGTGGACGATTCCGGGGCGCTGATCCTCGAGCGAGCCGACGGTTCCCGGGAGTCATACGCGTCCGGAGAACTTGTGTCCGTTCATTCAGGGATTGACTGATCCAGCGCCAGGCAATTAAGGTAGTGCTATGACCCCCTTGGACCTCGATGGAGATCTCCCTCCCCCGGCGGATCCCGAGAAAGACACAGGATCGAATGCCAATTTCCTCGACAAGATCCTTTCCTTTTTCATGGGACTGGGCGATCCCGAGGTCGAACGGAAGAAGCAGCTCAAATTGATCGCGCGGGACCTCCTCAGATCCCCGTACAAGTTCTACCGACCGAAAAACCGCGAAGCGCTGCCGCAACTGGCACGGTTTTTCTGGGAAGTCTACAAAGTCATCGCGCCCGCGCAGGTACTGCTCGAAAGCGTCGTCACGTCCGGCGTGCTCAAGTCCTTCGTGATCGAATCCTTCCTCTCGAAAGACCAGCGCGCGCTCTCAGAACGCCTGACCGAGGAGGCCATCGTCGAAAAAGCGAAGACGGTCCCGGTCAAGGATCTCGCGGAGATCACGAAACAGGATCTCATGCAATTCTTCACCGTTTTCGACACGGACAAGACGAACCAGGTCGATTCGGCCTACAACACCCTGCTTTCGTTCGTGAACTTCACCGCGTTCGATTTCTACTTCCTTCTCAAGAAGTTCGATTCATCCCTCGTGGAGCGATCCTTTTCGGCGCATCCGAGGTTCGAGGCGATCTCCGCCGATTACGTCGCGGACGACCTCAACGACTTCCTCGAAGTGCTGCTTCCGCTCAATCTCGACGCCGACTGGAAGCGCATTTTCGAGGCGCTGCGCGAATACCGGCACGTGGACGTCATCCAGATCGAGCTGTGGCTCAAGTTGGTCCCCATCCTGAAAGGAATCAGGCAGAGCCACGTTCTCGACATGATCGTCAAGCACGCGAAAGGGAATCCCAAGACCGTCGTGACTCCGAAAACTCCCGGAGAGCGCATCGTCGAGCCCTTCATGGACAAGCTCCGCAACCAGGTGGAGATGCTGCTGCAGAAAATCAACGCCGAGAAACGCAACGCCAAGATCGACGAGTTGTCGAGCGCCATCTTCGGAACGACCGTCGTCGTACGCATGAAAAACTACAGCGACAAGGCGAACGCCACCTTTTCGAAAAAGATGCTCGGCGGGTTCACGCAAACCGCGCCGCTCAATTTCCTGCGCGCCTTCCTCATGGACTATCTCAAGAAGGATGTCCGGGAACAGTCCGATCACGTCATCATCCGGGGGAAATGGTCGACCAACCTGCAATCGCAGCAGCTGTCGGACGCGTATCACGCGCTCCTCGACGTGTCCGACGAGATCGTCGAATTCGACGACGCCATGGCCGACGACGCCGAGATCGGCAATAGGCTCAGGACCGCCATCATGAAGAGCGACCGCGACAAGGACGCCCTCAAGTACTTGCGCCAGTTGCTCAAGGACATCAACGACCGGGCCCTCGGCATCGTCAACAAGGCGGCCCTCAACCTCATCGCTCTCGGTAAGTACTACAAGAACCTCATAGATGATCTCGCCAAGACCCACCCGGAAATCGTCCTGAACTGGAAGGATGTGGAGAACGCCGCGGGACGCCCGCTGCGCGAGTGGATGATCCAGACGTACAAGCGCATTTACTATATGGTCCAGCTTTTGAAGTACTACATAAAAGGCGAAGAGTAAGAGTTTTCATATATAGAAACAGCTTGTTCAAATGGGAGCCTTGTTCGGGGTCTGTCCCCTCTAGCCGCCTGCGTTCAGACGACTGGCATGAGGGGACAGACCCCCAGACTACTGATATGTTCTCTCAACCCCGAGGGGGACAGACCCCCGAAATACTCTAAAATTCCCGTTGTTATTAAATTTATCCACTACGTCCCCGCACTACCTGCCTTCCCCGTCGTTACCTCTGTATGCGACACAAACGACTGCTCCTCGACGGAGCCACGTATCACGTCATCTCCCGCACCGTCGCGGGCGAGATGCTCATGGGGCCGGAAGAAATGAAAGAACTCTTCCAATCCGTCATCCGACGGGCGAAAGAAAAGTATTCCTTCACGGTCAGTGACTTCACGATCATGGGGAACCACTTCCATTTCGTCATCAAGCCCGAGGGGCGCGACATCCTCCCCGTGATCATGCAATGGATCCTGGGCGTATCGGCGCAAGCCATCAACAAGCGCCTCAACCGTTTCGGGCACTTCTGGTTCGACCGCTACAAGTCGTGGATCGTCCCGAACATGCGCGCCCTCCAGCAACTTTTCGAGTACATCGGCAACAACCCGGTGCGCGCGCGCATCGCCGACCGGCCCGAAGATTGGCCGTTCGGGGGCGCGTACCATCGCAAAATAGGCGACCTGAGCATCATCTCGCCTTGCACATAGCCGACGCCGATTCACGGGAGCCAACTCGTCGGCAAAGTGCGGGCGCGTCCCTCGCCTCGGGGCGCGCCAGGTCGGGCATCATGATACGGATCGGCCAACGCGCCCCGCGGCTCGGGTCGCCGCGCTCCGGGGTTCCGTTCCCTCCCTTCGGTCGGGGAACCCGCGCCCTCGCCGGGCGCGGCCCTTCGCGCGGCTCGCGCGGAGGAGCGCGGTCGCAGGCATGTTTATGCTTTCACCTCATACGGCGCGAAACGTTTTACGAGTCGATCCGGCACCCGAAGCGTGAGCAGCGTCGCGTCATCCTCGCGTCCTTCCTCGACGATCATGGTCTCCCGCCGCGCCAGCGCCACGAGGGCGTACTCCGCGTCCGGTATGCGGACTTTGAGCTCGGGCGCTTTCGACGTCAGCAGTTTTTCGACCGCCTCCACAAGCGTCGGCATTCCCTCCCCCGTCTTGACCGACACGAGTAGCGATCCCTCGTGCTTGATCGACGCCGCAAGCATGGTTCCCCGATCGTCGACCACGTCGATCTTGTTGAACGCGACCAATGTAGGCTTCCCGCCGGCGCCGATTTCGGTAAGGACCTTCGTCGTCGTCTCCATGTGCGCTTCGAATTCGGGGTCAGACCCGTCGACCACGTGGATGAGGACATCGGCGTCCGCGGCCTCTTCGAGGGTCGACTTGAAGGCTTCCACGAGGCCGTGCGGCAGGTTGCGGACGAAGCCGACGGTGTCGGTGACGAGGACCGATCCCCCCGATTTGAACGCGATGCGGCGCGTCGTCGGATCGAGCGTGGCGAAGAGCTTGTTTTCGGCGAGGACGCTCGCGTTCGTGATGGCGTTGAGGAGCGACGATTTTCCCGCGTTCGTGTAGCCCACGACCGCCGCCCGCGGCACGGCTGCGCGCTCGCGCTGTCGTTTTTGGACCGCCCGTGATTTCCGCACGGACTCGAGCTCGTCGCGGATGTCGGCGATCCGCTTTTCGATCTCCCGGCGGTCGAGCTCGATCTGCTGCTCGCCCGAACCCTTGGTGCCGTAGCGGCCGCCGCGCTGGCGCATGAGGTCTTCACGCGAGTGGGCGAGCCGGGGCAGGGCGTAGCGCAATTGCGCGAGCTCGACTTGGAGCGCCGCTTCTTTCGTTTTCGCCCGCGCGGCGAAAATGCGGAGGATGAGTTCGTGGCGATCGTATACGGACAAGTCGGCCTGCTTTTCCCAGTTCCGCTGCTGTACCGGCGACAGGGGATGGTCGAACACGATCGAGTCGGCTTCGGCCGCCTTCGCCGCCGCGATGATCTCCTCGACCTTGCCCGATCCGAGGAGGTACCCCGCGTGCTTTTCGCGCAGGTTGGCCATGAGCGTGCCGCGGACTTCGAGTCCGAGGCTTTTCGCGAGTCCTTCGAGTTCCCGGAGTAGGCTCGCGGCTTCCGTTTGGCGAACGTTTTCGTCTTTCACTCCGACGAGAAATACCTGTTCCGGCCTAGCTGCCGTTTCCTTGGTTTCGGTCATGATCGCTCCACTATGGGTCGGGAATTGCGGGCTTCCAGCTCTACCCGCGAGAGAAAATCGAAGATAATGGCGAAATACCGCGCGGTATCGGCGTCATAGGAATGAGCGTGCGTCGCCCCGGGAAACAGGGCAAGTTCGGTACGCGCCTTTTCTCGCCGCGCGTCGTACAACCGTATGGACATTTCAACGGGGACAGACCCGTCCTCGGTCCCGTGGATCAATAGTACCGGGGTGTCAGCCGCCATGATCGCGCGCTCCGCGTTCGCATCCGAAAGAACGAAGCCGTCCCGGACCCGCGTCAGCAGGTTCACGATGCCGATCGTCGCGCGGCGCAGGAGATGTGGCATTCGATACGCGCGCAGGTTGTGATCGAGCACCGTTTCCGCGTCGGAATAGGGACAGTCCGCGATGATCGCCCCGATATCGGAATCGAGCGGAGCGTATTGCAGCACGGTCGCGGCGCCGAGCGATTCGCCGAACAGGACGAGGCACCCGGTAGCGGGGAACGATCGTCGCGACCAGTCCACGACGAGTCCGAGATCACGCTTCTCCAGCACGCCGAAGGTGGGATTGCCGCCGCCCGAATCGCCATGGCCCCGAGCATCGAAACAGACGAGGTTCCATCCTTTTTGACGGAACGGCTCCATGTAACGGTACACGGCGAAGCGATTCCAGCCGAGTCCATGGTGGAACACGATGGTATGACGGGGGTCTGTCCCCGGAAGGGAAAACGCGGCAACCTGATACCCGTCTGGTGTCTCAATGTCCTGGCGAATCCAAGGAAACTCGAAATATGCGGGCGGCACGTTGCCCGCGTTGTCACATGCCGTTCTGATCTCTTCGAGCGACTTTCTTCTATATAAAATCAAAGATCTGTAGGCGATGACACCACAGGTCAGGATTCCGAGCCCGGTGAGAGCGAGGATTCCTAAAAAGAAATAAAGCGCGGGCATGGGGTTCCTTGTTTCCTTTGGGCTGGTGCCAACCCGGCTACATTTGAGTATACCGACCGGACGCGAGGGAGTCGATGTGGTCAACTTGGGGGCAAATTGGGGGTCTGTCCCCAGGTTGGCCGGGATTTCGTGAACGGCTGGGCACCTTCACTGGGGGACAGACCCCCGAGGTAGTCGATCTTGCCCGACCCTCAGGCCTCTGGTATCATGGTGTCGTCAAATATGCCCGCGTCTCGGGTAATGAATACACGCTGGAGGATCACCATGTCCCTACGCACCGAAGATCTCGGCAAGGCCGTCATCGAAACCGAATACGCCGTCCGCGGACCCATCGTCGCCCGTGCCCAGGAGCTCGAAAAGCAGGGCAAGGAAATCATCTACTGCAACATCGGGAACCCCCAGGCGCTCGAGCAGAAACCGCTTACGTACCTCAGGCAGGTGCTCGCCCTCTGCGAATATCCCGAACTGACCGAAAAAGCCCCGAATGTGTTCCCGGCCGACACTGTCGAAACCGCGAAAAAGATTTTGAAGGGATCGAAGCACGGCCTCGGCGCCTACAGCGAGAGCAAGGGCGTCCGGATGATCCGCGAAGCCGTCGCGGAGTTCATCAAGAGACGGGATGGCATCGATGCCGATCCGGACGCGATTTTCCTTACGGACGGCGCCAGCAAGGGCGTCCAGGCGGCGCTTCGTATGCTCATCTCGGGGCCGAACGACGGGATCATGATCCCCATCCCGCAGTACCCGCTCTATTCAGCGACGATTACCTTGTATGAGGGCAAGCAGGTTCCGTACTACCTCGATGAAGGCAACGACTGGAAGCTTTCCCGCACGCTTCTCGAGGAGTCCATTGCGGAAGCGCACCGCTACGGCGTCAAGGTGAAGGCGATCTGCGTCATCAACCCGGGCAATCCCACCGGCGCCGTCATCGACCGGGCGAACATCGACCTGATCATCGACTTCGCCAAACAGCACAACCTGAGCATCATCGCGGACGAAGTCTATCAGGAAAACGTGTACCGGCAGGGCGAGAAGTTCGTCTCCTTCGCCAAGGCGATGGTGGAAAAGCGGGAAAAGGACGTCTCCTTGTTCAGTTTCCACTCCTGCTCGAAAGGTTATCTTGGCGAGTGCGGTCATCGCGGCGGCTATTTTGAGATCCGCAATATTCCATCGGATGTCGCGGCTCAGATCCTCAAGCTCCAGTCCGTTGGCTTGTGCGCGAACCTCCCTGGCCAGGTCGCCGTGTACTGCATGGTGAAGCCGCCGGTCAAGGGCGAACCGAGCTTCGAGCAGTTCGAACGCGAGCGCGACGGCATCTTGTCGACCCTCAAGGAGCGCGCCAAGCTCCTCGCGGACGGCCTCAACAAGGTGCCCGGCTTCGTCTGCAACGAAGTCGCCGGCGCGATGTACGCCTTCCCCAAGGTCGCTCTGCCCGCTGGGCGGACTGACGAGGAGTACTGCATGGCGCTCCTTGAAAAGACCGGCATCTGCGTCGTCCCCGGATCGGGATTCGGACAGATTCCCGGTACCGCCCACTTCCGCACGACCATCCTGCCTCCCACGAACCGGATCAAGGATGTCGTCGAGCGCATCGCCAAGTTCCAGGCCGAGTACAAGTAAGACGTCTCAACAGGCGCGGGAGCTTTCGGTGAATCGAGGCAAGGGGCGTTTGAATCCCTGGAGTACCGTCGCACTGTGGGGGTCCGTCCCCCAAGAGCGTTCAGTTCAAGGGGTCTGTCCCCCCGAGCATACCGGCCATAGGGGTCTGTCCCCATTGATTGATATCAGGGGACAGACCCCGAAACTTGAAAGACTTTGCGGGTCTGTCCCCGAACTCACTCCCGTACCTATCAGGAGAAATATCCCCATGGAATGGAAAGCCAGCCACATACTTGTCAAAGATCGCGCGCTCGCTCAGGAAATCCTCAAGAAAGCCAAGCAAGGCGCCAACTTCGAAAGTCTCGCGCGCGAATTTTCCACGTGCCCGTCGAAATCTTCCGGTGGCGATCTCGGTTGGTTCGGACCGGGCAAGATGGTACAAGCCTTCGAATACGCATGCAAAAACCTCGGCGTGGGCTCGGTTTCGGACGTGGTTCAGACGCAATTCGGCTTCCATATCATCAAGCTGACCGGGCGTCGCGATTAGTGGTTTCATGAAGCGCGGTCGTCCCGTCCTCGTCATGATGATATTCGCATGCGTTTCAGGTACGTTCGCCCAGAATCGCCAGGATATCGTGCCGTTGGACAGTCCGATCTACCGCTGGATCGACGATTTGGCCCTCATTGGGGGTCTGTCCCTCCCGTTCACTGCCAGACCGTGGTCTCGGGCGGAGGCGCAGCTCGTTCTCGCGCGATTCGAGCGGGACGGCGATCTGGAATCGCCCGCCGCACGACGACTCGTGGCCGCCTGCGCGGCGGAACTTGAAGTGAACTCCCGAATCGCGGAGGCGAACGGGCTTGCCCTCGACGCCGATCCAGCCGCGTCGGTGGAAGCCTACGGTTTCGCCCCTATCGCGCTCGAAGGCGGCGTCGATGGCGATGCCCTGGCGCGCGTCGTCGATTACCGCAGGCGTCTGCCTCTCGTCGATCTGCCTCTCTCCTTGTGGGCGGGGGAATCGATCGCGGCGAATCTGACCGTGGAACTCCGCGACGACTACCGTGCCATCGACGATTCATGGACCGTTCGGGGGACAGACCCCCCGAAACCCGCGTCCGAACTCTGGCCCGTGTCCCTCAACGTCGTTCCGCCCCTGTGCTACGACACCTTCCTCCCCTTCCGGGCGTGGGTGGCGTTCGGGGGAACCGCGTTCTCCCTCCAGTTCGGGCGCGACAACCTGTCGTGGGGCAACGGCTTCACCGGCAACCTCATGCTCGGCGACACGGCCGACTACCACGATTTCCTGAGACTCCGGTTTTTCGGCGATTGGTTCTCGTTCACGTCGGTGTTCGCGGCGATCCAATCCGACGAGGACGATCCCGCGCGGGCCCCGGCGGGCTTCGCTTGTCATCGCCTCGAACTGCGTTTCCGCGAACTGTTCACCGTCGCGTTTTCCGAGTCCGTCGCGATCCAAAGGCCTGACTCGCCGCTCGGGCTCATCCATGACCTGAATCCGCTCCTCGTGTATCACGGCTGGCTCGCGCCGTCCCGCGCCAACTCGCTCATGACGGCGGAACTCACCGTGACGCCCGCCCGGGGGCTCGCGCTGTACGGGCAGTTCGCCCTCGACGAAGCGAAGACCGGTCCCGAGGCGGCCGTCGGCGACCGCAAGCCGCAGGCCTTCGGCTGGCTCGGAGGCGTCAGGGCCGCGTTCGCGCTCGGCGATGGCGTGCTGTCCTGCGTGGCGGAAGGCGCGTTGACCGATCCCTGGCTGTACAACCGCTACGAGGCGCCGTATTACCGCTGGCAGCGCAGGATCTGGAGCTTCGTCGATCCCCAGAGCGGTTTCTGGCCCGTGAAGCCGATCGGATACGCCGCCGGTCCGGACGCGATCGTGCTCGCCTGTTCGGCGCGTTACGAAGTGCCGGCCGCGTGGAAGGCCTCGGCCGGGTTCACGTGGACGGCGAGCGGCGAAAACGGCCTCCTCGCGACGTTCCCCGATCCGTCCGATCCCGATCTCGACGACAAGCTTGGTCTGACGACGCCGTCCGGCACCGTCGAGCATCGCTTCGAAACCGTCCTGTCCGCGTCGTGGAACGTCCTCGAGTTCCTCGAACTGTCATCGACGCTGGCCCTGGTCGATATCGAGAACGTTGCCCATGTGGGTGGCGATCGTGCGCTCTTCCTCGAGCTGGCGATCGGCGCGACGGTCGCATTTCGCTGAACGACGATCGCGCGCGTGCGCTGTAAGGTGGATTCATGAAGGGCTTGATATCGTTGCTTGTGGCGTTCGTGTCGCTCGTTCCGGTCGTCGCACAAGCGGGTAATGGGGAATCGGGGCTCGCCGGAACATCCGATACGGAGACGTTCCGCTGGGAATTTGGACCGGAGTATCGTCGTTTCGGGAACGATCCGGTTTTCGGCATGCGCACCGCGTTCGAAGGCTTGTGCGATCTCGACGCGCCGAACGCCGCCGCTTTCCGCATGGAGGCGGGCGGCGCATTTTTCGCGGGCGGACTCTCGGTGTTCACGGATCTCGAGCTCACGGGCGACGGACGTTACGCGTCGGTCGCCTCGCAGGGCTATCTCGGCGGGGTCTGGTCGCGCATCACCCGCGCGGGCTTCGTCTGGAAGTCCGGCGCTCTTTCGGCTCAGGCGGGGCGCCTGCCGCATTTCGACGAAGTGGAATCGCCCTATTCCCAGTTCGTCAACTCGTCGGGGCATCCTTCGGACCAGCTCGATCTCAGGGTCGATTTCGGTCGCTTTTTCTATGAAACCCGGTGGCTGTGCCTGTCGGTGTACCAGGACGCCGTGCCCGATCGGGGCGCGGTCTACAAGGTCATCGGCGCGCGCTTCGGGCCCATCGCCTTCGGGATCCAGGACGCCTCGGTCTTCGTCCGGCCGGGCGCCTTCGACGCCGCGTATTTCCTCATCCCGTGGCCCGGCTTCATCACCCAGCACGTCGATACGACCTCCGGCGCCCCGTGGGAGCGCGACGTCAACGACAATTCGATCATGGGCCTCTTCTGCGAATACGACGAGCGCGACGTCTACGCCTACGCGCAACTCCTCGTCGACGACATCAATCTCAACCGGTTTTTCAATCCCGACGGGCGCATGATCCCCGACAAGCTCGGCTTCTCGCTCGGCGGACGGTGGAACGCAGAATTCGGCGCTGTCGGGCTGCACGTGGGAGGCGCCACGAAGTACACGTACGAAGCCTACGGCAGTTCGTCGATCGATCGGCAGTACGGATATTCCTACACTTACGCCTCGTCCTACGAACTGGACGGCGACGAGTTTCCGCTCCTCCCGGAGGAAAACGCGGTCGGCTTCATGTACGGCGAGAATTCCCTGGCGATCCGGGCCGATTACGAACGTGACTTGCCGTGGTTCGACCTGTCGGCTTCCGTGGAGTACGTCGTGAACGGCGAGCGCTCGCCCGCGAATCCCTGGCACGATTATCCGAAAGCCCCCGAAACCACCGAGTTCCTGTCTGACGACGTGCTCGAGCACCGCGTCTTCGCGACGCTCCGCCTGTCCCGCGACTTCGGCGCGTTCGGGGGCTACCTTGGTATCCGAGTCGGCTGGCACGCGAATCCGACAGGCTTGCGACCTACGCTCGAAGGCACATCATCCGTACAGCCACTACCCATCCTGAGTCCCGAATCCGGCGGTCGCCCGATCTTCGCGCTTACCCTCGGCGTAAAAACGGCACTGTCGATGGATGCCGCGCGGTGAGCGTATCCATCGTGCGGAGCATGCTGGGAATGTCCGCCCTTGACGAAGCGCCGACGGCTTCCTATGATCGATCCATGCACACCGAACAGCGCCGCGCTTTCTTTTATTATCCCCTCCTCAGGAAACCCTCGGGGATATAGGCGCGTCCGCTCGACAGCGAACCACACGGCTCCCCTCGGGGAGCCGATTTTTTTTCTCGGGAGTCATCCCGAAAAGGAGTACGTCATGGGGTATGGAACGAAGCGATGAATCCGGGCACCGGGGTACTGGGGAATCCGCCCGTCCGAGCGGCGCTTGGACTCGAAACGGGCGCTCCGAACGGCTTTGGGGCGCCACAGACGGGGACAGACCCCGAGTTTGAACCGGAAATCGGTCAAATCGAGCTTCCGGACGGCCCGTTCGGCCCTTGCGGCTGGGGATGCTGACGGCAAAACAGTCGAATTCGGACGATCCGGGGATCGCCAAGATCGATTTTCGAGCGGTATTTTCAGGTTGACGATTCCCGGATTTTCCATATCTTTATCCCTGTCGCCCGAAAGGGGACCAACGCGGCGCGTGGCCGGTTCCCGGCCGAGACTCGCGCTACCATCTCGCTCGGTGGAGGGGACGCATGAGGAAGATCTGGCTTGGCATGACGTTGTCCATCGTGACCGGCGCCGCGTCCGTCGCGGAAACCGTCACGTTTCCGGCCGCGGACGGCCTGACGGTGACCGCGGACCTCTACGTCCGGCATCCCCAGACGGTTCCGTGCATCCTCCTGTTCCACCAAGCCGGCTGGAGCCGCGGCGAATACGAGGAAATCGCCCCGAAGCTCAACGAGCTCGGGTTCAACGTCATGGCGGTCGACCAGCGATCCGGCAGTTCCGTGAACGGCGTCAAGAACGAGACCGCCGCGCTCGCCCAGGCGCGCAAGCTGGCCACCGGTTACCTCGACGCGATGCCGGACCTCAAGGCCGCCATCGCCTACGCGAAAAAGGATCTCGCCAAAGGCAGACTCATCCTCTGGGGCAGCTCGTATTCGGCCTCGCTCGTCCTCAAGATCGCGGGGGATGATCCGGCGTCGTGCGACGCGGTGCTCGCGTTCTCTCCCGGCGAGTACTTTTCCCCGAAAGACCTCATCGCGAAGAGCGCCGCCTCCATCAAGGTTCCCGCATTCATCACCTCCAGTCCCTACGAAAAGAGCGACTGGGCGGGTATTTTCGACGCGATCCGCGCTCCCGGCAAGAAATCCTTCCTGCCGGACAAGGACGGCCAGCACGGCTCGTCGGCCTTGTGGAAACGGACGAAGGGCTCAGACGCGTACTGGAAGGAAGTCGAGGCGTTCCTGAAGGCGCTCAAATAGCCGGTTGTTTCCCGACCGGGCGCTCCTACCCTCAATCCGACAATCGCCGCGAATCACGGTCGGCTTGCCCTTCATGACCGAAAGCGCGAGATTTGGATCTATGGAAAAACAATGAGCCGCGTCGCCTGCCCATCGCTTGAACGTCGTTCGCGCGGAGGTGGATCATGGGAGCGCGTACCTGCCGTCTGTTCGTCATCGCATCGCTCGTTTTCGCGTTCGTTCCGCTTTCGGCGGAGCCTTTTTATTACTATGCCGAGGAGTTGAACGGAAGCGGCCTGTTCCCGGTCGGGTGGACGAAGGATGGTCGCTTTTTCGCTTACGGCGTTTGGCGCGAGTCCATGCAGATCGCCCGGCATGTCGATCTATCAATCCAGGTTCAAGATCTCGTGACCGACGAAATCGCCTGGAGTTTCTTCAAATCGTGGGACGAATCGCTCATGGGCGGCCCGGAGGACACGACGCCGTACCCGCCCGGCTCCGTGTCCGAGGCGTGGGGTATCGTCGGGGATGAGATCGACGCGAACCTCCAAAGGCTTGGCATTCAGCACGCGATGCTCGGCATGCAGGAGCTTCCGTATGTCATATACGATACCGACGATACGATCTCGGTTGAGATCGCCATGAAGGGTGAACTCGAGTACGACGTCAGGGCCCGGTCGAAAAAACTCGGCGTCAAGACGATCTATTCGGGGAAGAAGGGCATGGACGACGACGAGCTCCGCGTCATCGGCTACGTGCCCGCGCCGGGAGGGCTTCGCATCGCCGTCGTGCTCGAATCGGCGCCGCTCGGCATGCCGCTGACCTCCTTGATCGTCATCGGATGCAACGTGAAGAGCGGCTACAAGAAGTAGACCGCCTTTCATGGTCGGCCGTCCCATGTTCGTCTTGCCGCAGTCGACGTGTGCTGCCATCGCGATCAGCACGAAACCGGCATATCCTTCGGCGGGCTTTTCGCAATCGGATCGCCCACGACAACGACCAGTACGTATTTATCCCGATACAACGGAGGATAGACTGCGGGCGCATCCGCCGGCAGTGCGTCGATGGCTGGCGTATGTCGCTACTACCCTTGGGGATAGACCCCCGCATGATGGTACTCATCCCGAAGACGCCAAAAAACGCTTGTGTGGAGACCATAATGCGTCTATCATGCAATCCATGCAATCGAATCACCGGTGACCGCGGATGCCGCCGGTAATCAAGGAGTCGGTACCATGCGGCGGAATGAGACAAAGTGCTTGTTGCTCGTATTCCTGGTCCTGTTCGCGTTGTCGCTTTCGGGCTGCGATGACAGCGGTTCCCCGGCCGAGACCTACACCCTTTCGGGCACCCTGTCCAGATCCGGCGTGGACGGCGAATATGCCTACCTCAAGCTGGTGACTCCGGGAGCCGGTGCTGGAGCCGCGGCACTGTACTCGGCTATGTCCACCGCGTTCTCCTCAACGAGCGCGACGTACACGGTCAGCGGCATCGCTTCGGGCACCTACGATGGCTACGCGTTCATCGATATGAACGGCAACGCGGCCGCGACGGGTTACGCACCTGATTCTGGTGATTATGCGACCGAAACACCGGCGGTTCTCTCGATGACGGCCGATCGTGTTCAAGACATCGCGGAAGGCGTCTGGAGTTTGCTGCCGTAATCGAGTCCTTTTTGACGCCATCCCGAGTGCGGATCAGTTATCAGCGGCATGGAATGTGCGTGTACTCGCGATAAATGAGTGTGGGCGCCCCGCCGCGAACCCGCCTTCGGCGGGCCCGTGGCGGTCGGGTGCTCCGCTTCAAATCCTCGGTCGCGCTTCAAAGCGCGACCTCCGGGTTTTCCGCTTCGCCCCCTGGCGCGGCCGAAGATGCGCGGGCTGTTTCACGGCCGCGTCTTGGCGGGCGCCTTCGGGCAAACCGTCGTTCGCGGTCGGCTGTCCGAATTTACGTCAAACCTTCATGAGCTTGCCGGCGATCGCCGCCGCCAGCGTGCGCGGCACGAAGCGGTTCGAAAAGATCATCAGCTTGTTGGCGAAGCCGGGCGCGACTTCGGGCTTGCCCGAAAGCAGTCCGCGGATGGCCGCTTTGGCGACCGCCTGGGCGCTCATCGCCGTCGCTCTCTTGAAGGCGCTCTTGTGGAGCGCGTCCTGCGCGATGTCGTGGAATTCCGTCGCCGTGACGCCCGGATAGAGCACGGTCACGCTCACGCCCGCGTTCCTGAGTTCCCGGCGCGCGGCGAGGGCGTAGCTCATCACGAAGGACTTCGTGGCCGAATAGGTCGTGTAGCCGGGGGACGGCTGGAAGGCCGCGATCGACGAGACGAACAGCAGCCGGCCGAAGCCCGCGGCCCTCATCGGGGCGACGAACAGGCGCGTCATGCGGACGAGGGCCTTGATGTTGAGATCGATCATGCCCTCTTCGACGGACGGGTCGATCGCGTCGAATGGGCCGTAACTTCCGAATCCCGCGTTGTTGACGAGTACCGATACGGCGATCTTCCGGGCGGCGAGAGAGGCGAAGAGCCGCTCCGGTTCGCCTGGCTTCGATAGATCGGCCGGTTCGACGATCGCCTCGGTGCCGCGAACTTTCAGCTCCGCGGCGAGCGAGTCGAGGGCTTCCTTCCTTCGTGCGACAAGCACGAGTTTCATCCCCTGACTGGCGAGTTCTTTCGCCATCTCGAGCCCGATGCCGGACGACGCTCCCGTGACGAGGGCCCAAGTGGCGTCTGCTTTTGTATTCATGCTGTCGACCTCCAGCAGTATCGTTCCCGATACTCCGAAAACAGTATCCGATTTCGAACTGAACCGCGCAACCGGTGGGGACAGACCCCCCAGCCTGCACCTTCTCGGGGGGACAGACCCTCAGAATAACGGTCCACTGAGGGGGACAGACCCCGAAGTTGCAGTCCTTTTGGGGCCAGACCCCCAGCCTGCACCTTCTCGGGGGACAGACCACCGAGCTTCGGGGTCTGTCCCTCGCTTGACCCGAAAACGCCCCCCGCGCTACCATCACCCCATGAACCGCGCAAGCGCCCGTGTCCGCCCCGTCCGCCTGGCCTTCCCGCCGTGCCCGACCCCGTGCGCCCGTTCGCGGAACGCGGTCCATCGCCGTCTCTGGACGGTGTCGCCGTCGTAAGACGGCGCCGAGCCAGGAACCGAGCCCCGCGTACGCCGCGGGGTTTTTTTATCGTGAAGGAGCGACCATGCTGTATTCGAAGGCGTTCATCCGGACGCAACGCGAAACTCCCTCGGACGCCGTGGCGTCCAGCCACGCGCTCATGCTCCGCGCCGGTCTTGTCAGACGCGTCGGGAACGGACTCTTCGCGTACCTGCCGCCGGGCCTCCGCGCCTTCCGCAAGCTCGAGGCGATCGTGCGGGAGGAACTCGCGGCCGCGGGCGCTCTCGAAGCCAAGCCCGCCGTCATGACGCCGGCATCGCTCTGGCACGAGTCGGGCCGGTTCGGCTCGATGGGCGAGGCGATGCTTGTCGCGCGGAACCGCCTGGGCGAGGAACTCGTCGTGAGTCCAACGGCGGAGGAAGTTTTCGTCGCGATCGCGCGCGGCGAGGTGAAGTCTTACCGCGACCTGCCCCTCAACCTCTACCAGATCAACGCGAAGTACCGCGACGAGATCCGACCGCGCTACGGCGTCATGCGCGCCCGCGAGTTCACGATGATGGATTCCTACTCGTTCGACGTCGACGAGGCGGGGCTCGACCTTTCGTATCGCGCGATGGCCGACGCGTACCGCCGGATATTCGCGCGCTGCGGCCTGTCGACCATCGAAGTGAAAGCGGACACGGGAGCCATGGGCGGCGACGCGAGCGAGGAGTTCATGGTCGAGAGCGACATCGGCGACGACACCCTCATGGTTTGTTCCGCGTGCGGTTACGCGGCGAACGTCGAGAAGGCCGCGTGCGCTCCCGACGCAGCGGAATGCGCCGGCGAGATCGGCACGGAAACCGTCGGTCCGGCGCGCGTCATCGCGACGCCCGGGGTCGGCACCATCGACGAGCTCGTCGTCTTCCTCGGCTCGGACGCTCGCTCGTTCGTGAAAACCCTTCTCTATAAGGTGAAGAATCCCTCGAAGGGTCCCTTCGCCGTCTCGATGCCGGATGAAGCCTTCGTCGCGGCCTGCGTCCGGGGCGATCTCGACGTGAACGAAACGAAGCTCGCCTCGGCGCTCGGGGCGTCGGAAGTAGTGCTCGCGGTGGAAGACGATGTCGTGCGGATCACGGGCGCGCCGGTCGGCTTCGCGGGACCGGTGGGCCTCCGCGGGGCCGCCGTCGTGGCGGACCCGACGGTGATGGCGTTGCCGCGCGCGATCGTCGGCGCGCTGCAAGCGGACGCGCACCTCGTCGACGTCGTGCCCGGCCGCGACTTCGCGCCCGATCTCGTCGCCGATCTCCGCTCCGTGCGAGAAGGCGATCCCTGCCCGGCCTGCCGAGCGGCGCTCAAGGCGCGCAAGGGCAACGAGCTCGGCCATGTCTTCAAGCTGGGGACCAAGTACACGGAGGCCATGTCGTTTTCGTTCCTCGACAAGGACGGCGCGTCCCGCCTGCCCCTCATGGGGTGCTACGGCATCGGCATCGACCGCACCCTGGCCTCCGTCATCGAGGAGCACCACGACGCGGACGGCATCGTCTGGCCCGCCGCGCTCGCGCCGTACGAAGTCGCCCTCATCCCCATCTCGCGCGAGGGAGCCACCTTCGACGCGGCCCTGCGCCTGCACGACGCGTTGGGCGAACTCGGCGTCGACGTCCTCCTCGACGACCGGAACGAGCGGCCCGGCGTCAAGTTCAAGGACGCCGACCTGTGCGGCTATCCGATCCAGATCGTCGTGGGCGATCGACACCTGCCCGACCATGTGGAGTGGAAGCTTCGCACCGAACGCGACAAGCGCCTCGTGCCGCTCTCGGACGCGCCCCGCCTCGCGAAGGAGGCGATAGCCGCGATGAAGCGCGCGTGAGGGATCGTCAGATTCCGAGCAGCTTCCTGAGCGCCATCGCGAGCCCGTTCCAGGGCGTGAGGCCTTTCAGGCGGATCGCTCCGGCGGGGCACGCGTAGGCGCAATGGTAGCAGTGGAGGCATTTCGAAAGGTCGATGACCGGCACGCCGTCGAAGGCGATGGCGCCGACGGGACATGCTTCCGCGCAGTGCCCGCAACGGTGGCAGGCACCCTTTCGCACCGTGGGGACAAACCCGATCAGGCGGTAGAGGAGGTTCTTCTCGCGCGGCGGTTCCTTCGACGGCGCGGGAATCTGGTACGGTACGTACGGCGGTTCGGAAAAATCGCCCGTTGCTTCGATCGATTCCGGATTTTGCAGGAAGCCGCGCGCGAGTCCCGCTTGCAGAATCTCGTATGAGTACGGATCGAGCCCGATCATGCGCGCGGCGAGGAAATCGATCGCCCAAGGATTCCCGGAGACCATCACGACGCCGGTACGCTTGGGTCTCCCGAGCGACGAAGGGCCCGGCCCCTCGAGGCCGCACACGGCGTCCAGCACGGAGAGCCCGGGCCGCACGGCGTCGAAGACGTCGGCGATACGCTCGCCGAAGCCCGCGCGCCCCGGCGTGCCCGCGTAGTGGTATTCGAACTTGGCGCCGCCGGGAACGAAACCGAGCAGGTTCTTCACGGCGCCCGACATGCCCGTCGAGCCGTGCGTCTTGAGCTTGGCCGCGTCGATGACGAAGTCGACCTCGCGCAAACGGCGCGCGATGAGCACCGACGTCAGTTCGCGGGCAAGCGGGTTCCGCGCGAGCTCCACGCCGTCCCGCTCGAAGGCGACGAGTTCCGCGCCGAATTTCGCGGCGACCCTCGCGATGCCGGACGTGACGAAGCCGCGGTCGGTGTAGCCGCGTTCGTAGAAGGCCGACGACTCCCCGATCGCGATCGCGCAATTCCGCTCCGCGAGCAGGAGACAGATCGCCTCGACGACCGCGGGGTGAGTGCACGTGCATTGTTCCGGCGTGTTTTGCGACACGATGTTCGGCTTGACGAGCACCCGGGCCCTCGACGGCAGTTCGACGCGGAGCGCTTCGAGCGCCTCGCGGAGCTTCCCCTCGATCGAGTCCACGTCGTAAGCGGGGCAATTCATGATCGCGACTTTCTCGGCCATGTCGAGCCTCCACCTTCAAAGATAGCGAAGGGAAGGGCCGTGTGACCGCGAATCCGCGGTCGGCGTTTCCGCTACAGCTCGAGCGAGCTCGCCGCCGCGCGGAGCACGGCTTCGACGGCGTCGTTGTCGGGTCCGGTTCACACCGCCTTGAAGCGCGACATGAGGTCGGGGGCGGTGTCGATTCCGTCCTTCCGCGTGAACTCGCCCGAGTCCTTGTGAAAGACGTAGTCCGCGCCCCAGGCCTTGTAGTTGCGGATGACTTCCGCGACCGACGCGCCGACGTAACGCGCCTCGGCGTCCGTCATCGTGGGATGCACGGACACGCGCACCCAGCCGGGCTTGTCGGAGAGGTCGCACGAGTCGATCATGTCCGTGATCCGGCGCGACACCGACTTGTCGATGTTGAAGAGGATGTGGCCGTAGGTGCCTGCGCACGAGCAGCCGCCGCGCGTCTGGATGCCGTAGCGGTCGTTGAGGAGGCGCACGATGAGATTGTGGTGCTCGCCGGGCGCGTAAAGCGAAAGGATGCCCAGGCGGTGGAGGTGGTCGCCCTCGAGCAGCATGATCGCCGGCTCCTTGCGGAATTCGTCGACGATGATCTTGATGAGCTCTTCCTCGCGCGCGAGGATGTTCGCGGTTCCCATGGCCTCCTTCACCTTGAGCGCGAGCGCCGCGCGGATTGCTTGCAGGAAGCCGGGCGTGCCGCCGTCCTCGCGCGCCTCGATGTCGTCGACGTAGGCGTGCGTGCCGAACGGCGTGGTCCACTTCACGGTGCCGCCGCCGGGCTGTTCGGGCACCGAGCGCTTGTAGAGCTCGTTGGAGAGCACGAGCACGCCGGACGATCCCGGGCCGCCCAGGCACTTGTGGGGCGAGAAGGTGATCGCGTCGAGCCGCTCTTCCGGATTCGCGGGATGCATGTCGATGTCGATGTACGGCGCCGCGCCCGCGAAGTCGACGAAGGCCAGGCCGCCGTACTTGTGCATGAGCGCGGCCATCTTTCCGTAGGGCGTAAGAAGCCCCGTGACGTTCGATCCGCCCGTGAAGGCGCCGATGAGGAGCGGTCGGTCCGCGTGCTCCTTGAGCATGCGCTCCTGCCATGCGAGGTCTGGCAGTCCCGTCGCCTCGTCCCGCGGGACGATGAGGAGGTCGACGTCGCATTCCTCCCACGTGATCTGGTTCGAGTGGTGCTCCATGTGCGTGACTAGGACGAGCGGGCGCTTGCCCTTCCGGCAATCGCGCGCGCAGCCCTCCGGCAGCCTGAGGCCGAGGATGCGCTGGAGTTTGTTGATCGCGGCGGTCATCCCGAAGCCGACGAAGAAGAGCGAGTCGCGCGGGCCGGCGTTGACATGGCGCTTTATGGTTTCGCGCGCGGCGTGGTACGCCCGCGTCATCGCGACCCCGGTGTAGGTCGTCTCGGTGTGCGTGTTCGCGACGAGCGGCGCGATCTCGTTCCGCATGAAGTCCTCGATCGGCGCGTAGAGCCTCCCGGAGGCGGTCCAGTCCGCGTAGACGACGGGCTTGACCGTACCGTCGGCGAGCTTCATCGTCGCGTCGATGCCGATGATGCCGTCGCGGAAGGGCTTGAAATAGGATTCGAGGTTCATGGGAGGCTCCTTGTCGGGCGTTGCGTTCGCGCGATGATCGACAAACCGCAATATAGCCGAAATCGTATCTTTTGAGTCGCGGCGCTGTCAAGCACGAGGCGCGGTCGCCGCCGATCGCGTGACGCGCCGATTCCGTCTTTTCGCGCGTCGGGGCTTGACGACGCCCGGCTATCGTGCCACGGTCAGGCCCATGCGCGCGATCCTCGTCCTCGTCCAACTTCTCGTCTGCTGTTCCGGCATTCCGCTCGTCTTCGTGATGGCCGGTCATGCCGTCTCGCGCCGAGAGCCGGGCTGCGCGCGGGCTTTCGTCGCGTATCTCGGCGTTTCGCTTTTGGTACTGGTCGACGCCGTCGCCACCGCCGCGTATCGGCTCGAGGATTTTTTCGTCGCGCTCGCGGCGAACGAATCCCTCGCGTCCGCGTTCCTCGATATCCTCGGCGTCCTCGTCGTGATCGGGCAAGGCTCGTGGCTGGTCGCCGCCTCCGGTTTCGGTCGGGGGAGCCGGACGCGAAAGAGCCGGGCGCCCGAGTTCGCGACGTCCGCGGCGCTCGCGTGGATCATCGCGATCCTCGTCGTGTTCGCGTTCGGGTCGCCTCGGTTCGGGAGCTTCGACGCCGCCGCGGCGCTCCAGGCGCTGTTTCGAGTCTTGTCTGCATGGTTCCTCGTCCGGGCGATCCGCGTGCCGGAAGGCGGCGGGCTCTCGAGCGGGCTTTCCGCGATCGCGAAGGCCGCGCTCGGCGTCTTCATGCCGCTGGAATCCGCCTGCTGGCTCGCCGAGCGCGTCGTTCCGGCTTTCGGTCCCGAGCCCGCGCGGGCGCTCAGGCTCGTCGGTTTCCTTGTCCTCACCGTCGGGCTGTACCGCCGTCACTATTCGCTTCCGCGCGCGCTTCCGGCGAAAGACGGTGCCGAGTTTCTGGAGGCGTGCGGCTTGTCCCTCCGCGAACGCGACGTCGCCTCGAGGCTGGCAGCCGGCGAGCGTTACAAGACAATCGCGGAAACGCTCTGCATCTCGGTCGATACCGTGAAAAGCCATGCCAAGGCGGTGTACCGGAAAACAGGCGCGCGTGATCGCCTCGAGCTGATCGGCCGGGCGCGTCGCGGAGACTGAATCACCCCGAAATCACCCCCCGTTCTGGCGCCGTTCACCCCTCCGGGCGATTGCGGCGTCGAATCCGGGCGGCTACCGTTCCGTACGACCGCGGCGCCTTTCGCCGCGGCATGAACGGATTTCTTCGGAGGAATGACATGAAACGATTCGATGCGGATTTTCCCGGAACGGTGAAGGATGGTTCCGTCGCGACGCGCGCGCATGCCGCCTGGGTGCGCGTGTCGCTCGTGGCGATCGTGGCGATCGTGGGGTGCGCGACGCTTGCGGGCGCTTTTCTCGTGTCCTGCGGCATCAGGGCTCCGAGCGCCAAGATCAGGTTGCTCATGGATTCGACGGCAGACCCGGCCAAGCGCGCCAAGTTGGCCGAGATCGGTCGACTTCACTCGAAAGCCGCGATGCACCACGGCATGATCGAGGAAACGGCCGTTCTGCTCGCCGGAGCGGAGCGGAATCTTGACGCGCTCGTCTATGCAGCCCGGTTGATGGGAAGCGTGGGCTTTCACACGCAAGTGATCTACGCGGTCGCCGAGTCGGCGGCCAGCGCGAAACGGGAGCTTCCCGAGTTCGCGACGCTGCTGGAGCTTTCGGTGCGCAAGTTGAGCGGCTCCGAGGAAGTGAAGGCTCTTGCCCGGGCCGCGTCCATCGCCTCTACCGACGACGAAGTCGCGACGGTCCGCTCCCGGATCGACGATCTTGGGCGTAGCGCCGAATGCGCGACCGTCGAGGAAGCCGTCAAAAAAGTCGAAGAGACGCTCGACAAGTTGGCTGACCCCGCCGCCCGGCGATAGGATGCCGCTCCGCCTCCTCAAGTCATGGTCGCATGGGGCGCGGCGTTTCTCCTCCGAGTGAGCGCGAAGAGCCACAGGAGCAGCCCGAAGCCGACGAGCGCGGTGGCCACCGAGGACAGCGCGCCCATGCGGTACGCGAAGACGGCCCCGAGCCCCGCGCGCGACAAGCCGTCGATGATCGGCCCCGTGACGAACGTGGCGGAAGTGCCCCAGCTCAGCGAAAAGGTGGCGTTGTAGGCGGCGAAGTAGCGGCCGCGCTTTTCCGGCGGGATCAAAATGGAAGCGAACGCGTACGACGACGCGGCGACGCAGCCGTCGGACAGTCCCTTGAAGACGGACGCGGGGTAGATCCACCCGAGACTCGGCGCGACCGCGTAGAGGACGAGGTACGCGATTCCGAGGATCGCGCCGAGCCCCAGGAGCTTCGACAGCCCGAGCCGGCGCCCGAGCAGCCCGAGGAAGAAGCCGATCGCGATGAGCGACAGCGACTCGACGTTGGACGTGAGGCTGATCTCGGCGGGCGTCGCGGCGAAGCCGTCCTTCAAGTCGAGGAACTGTCCCTTGATGGCCGCGAGCGAGTTGACGCCGGAGTTGACGAGCAGCATCGCAGCGAGGAACACGGCGAACACGCGGAAGTCGCCCTTCGTGCCCGCGCCCGCGGCGCCGATATTTCGCGCGTTGGCTGCTTCCGTGTGGCCGATGCCGCCTTCCGGCATGAAGAAGAGCGGGATCGTGGAGACGAACATCACCGCCGCCGACCAGAAGAAAATAGCGCCGTCCTTGTAACCCCAGCCGGCGTACGCCGAGCCGAGCTTGTCGTACAGGAAGCCGCCGAGCACCGCGCCGATTATCCTGCCGACGCCCCCGATGCCCGCGAGCTTCCCCTGCACCGCGTTTCGCTCCTCCGCCGTGTACACGTCCGAGATGTAGGCGCTCCACCCGATGTTCGACATCGACCAGAAGATCTCGATGACGGTGAGGCTCCAGATGATCGCCCAGCCGGACGCGCGCGGATCCGCGCCGACGGAGTGGAGGTACCACATGACGAGGTGCCCGACGCCCGCCATGAGCTCGCCCGCGATGATGAGGCTGCGCCTGAGCTGCAGCTTGTCCGTGAGCCGTCCCCATACGAAGGTCTGGAAGAGGATGTTGAAGATCATGGGGATGGTCTCGAACAGCGTCGTCTCCGTGACGCTCAGCCCGAGGTAGCCGCGCAAGTACACGCCGAGGAACGTGTAAAAGATCCCGCGGCGGAACATCGCCAGCGCCTGGAAGGAGGAGAGTCCGAAGAACACGCTCGCGGGTCGTTGTTGGTTTTTCACGGGACGCGCATTGTGCGTGCGACCCGCGTTTTCGTCAAGCTCATGGGGCGCCCCGTCGCTTCGCGACGGCCGGGTCATCCGCTCCAAGTCCTCGCGCCGTGACGACCGGTATCGTCACGGCGCTCCGGGCTTTCCGCTTCTGCCCCTGGCGCGGGAACGACCGACTGCTTCGGGCTTCAACTCGTCCATGCGGAACAGTTTTCCGATGAGCCAGTCCATGAGGCGTGTCGGCAGCATCGTCTCGAGGCGTTCCATCCACGGGCGCCGCGACACGATGACGCGCGGCCGCGGCCGGGACCGCGTGAGTTCGCGCGCGATGCGCCCGGCCGCCTTGCCGACCTCCATGCCCTCGTTGCCGCCGGCCACGAAGTTTCCGGCGGCTCGCTCGAACACGGTCCGGTACCGTTCGCCGACGAGCGGAAGATAGATCCGTTTAATCCGCTCCCAGCTGCGGTTCCAGATCGGCGTCGCGATTCCTCCCGGCTCGATGATGGTGGTGAAGACCCCGAAGGGCGCCAGTTCCTTCCGGAGCGATTCGCACAGGCCTTCGAGCGCGAACTTCGACGCGACGTAGGGCGAAAAGAACGGCAGCCCGATGCGGCCGGCCATCGACCCGACGATCACGAGGCGGCCCCGGTCGCGGATCAGCGCGGGCACGCACTTCCGCGTGAGCGACGCGAGGCCGAAGAAATTCACTTCGAAGGTTTCGCGGTAAAGCTCCACGGGCAGGTCCTCGAAAGGCAGGGCGTTGACGACCGCCGCGTTCTGCACCGCCGCCGTGAGGGGCAGTTCCGCCGACGGGAGCGCCAGCGCGGCGTCCGCGAAGGCGCGGATCGAATCCTCCGACCGCAGGTCGAGCGCGAAAGGATGATGCCGCTCGCGGATTGGAGCCGGAGTGCGCTCGAAATATCCCGCCGCGACATCGTAGCCCCGATCGAGCAAAAGCGCGCAGAGCGCTTCGCCGATGCCGGAATCGCAGCCCGTGACGATGACCAATCCTTTTCCCATCGCGCGCCTCCCGTCGTGGTCCCTGAGTCAAATGTAACGGAGTGGCGGTTGCGGGGAAAAAGGGAAAATGGGGGGCTGTTCTCGGAATACATCTCCCCGAAAAAGCGAACGCAAGACTGTCAAAAGCGGCTCTCTTGCCTTGTCGGTTAAGACGTTCTATCATGCGGTATGCCGCGCACGGAAGAAACTGAATCCGGAAAGCTCAGGATAGGCGACCACTGGAATGCCATCACCATCATTGCCCTGTCGCAGAACAACCCGCTCAAGGCCATCGCCGAGTTCGTGGAAAATTCCATAGACGCTGGCGCCAAGAACGTGACTATCGTCCGCGGCAAGAACAGGAACGATCAGTACCTCAAGATCGTCGACGACGGCCACGGCATCAAGGATTTCCATTACGTGGCCACTCATATCGGCGATTCGATCAAGCGTCAGCTCAAGAAAAAGGGCGAACGGGGCATCCAGGGCGAGTTCGGCATCGGGCTCCTGTCGTTCTGGACAGTCGGCGGAACCTGCGTCATCACGTCGACGGGAGAGGACGGCGTCGCGCGCAGCCTCCGGCTCGTGAAGGGAAATCCCGCCTATGCCATTGGCGAAGCGGGAGCCTTGTTCGGCCGGACGGGCACCGAGCTCGTCATCACGCCGGTACTCGCGGGCGTCCGCGCGCTGTCGGGCGACAAGATCCAGAATTTCCTGGCGTCGGAATTGCGCGACCGCATTTCGAAAAGCGGCGTCCGCATCCGCATCCTCGACCACGCATCGCGCCGCGAACTCGTCGTCGAGCCGCGCAAGTTCAAGGGCCGTCTTATCTACCAGTTGCCCGAAGTCCGTTGCCCGTTCGGCGACGTATACCTCGAACTCTATTTTTCCGAACCGTCGCAGGACGCGACGGTCGGCGTCCACAAGCAGGGAACCCGCGTCATACCGGACATCTCCAGGCTCGACCGCTTCCAGCGTTCTCCGTGGACCTCGCGGTATATCGAAGGCATCCTCGACGTCCCCTTCCTCCAGCTGACCCCGGGAACGCGCGACGGCGTCGTGCTCGACGAGGCGTACGAATCGCTCTGCGTCGCGCTGGAACCTCTGGAGGACGCGCTCGAAGCCCTGCTCGACGAACGCAAGAAAGCCGAGGAGGAGGAAGCCAGCCGCCAGACCCTCGGCCGCGTGACGCGCGTGTTCCGCGAAGCCTTCCTCCACCTGCCCAGCGAAGAGTACGGGTGGCTCGCCGCCAAGACGCGCGAAAGCCGCCGGCACGGCGACGAAAAAGGCGGAACGGGGGACGGTTCCGGCGGCGGTCCGGGCGGATCGCGCGACATTCCCGGCGAACCTTCGCCCCTGGGCCCGGCTACGAAGACCAGGGTGGCCCCACGTCTCACGCCGGTACATCGTCCCCGGATGGAACGGGTGCCGGAGACGACGCGAGCTTCGGCGAGTACTTGCCCCCGGAATCTTCCGATGAAACCGGGCAAAAGCATTTTTTCGAATATGCCGGCCCCCTGCACAAGCTCATGATCTCGCCGGCTTCGTCGGTCATCGGAATCGGCGAGCGGAAGAAGCTCAAAGCCGTGGCCCGCGACCGCTCGGGTCGCGTCGTGGACACGGGCCTCGAATACGCGTGGCGCATCATGGACGGCGGCGGCTCGCTCGAAGGCATCGACGCGGCATACGCCGAATACGCCGCGCCCGAGGAACCCTGCGTCGTCTCCATCGAGCTCCGCGTGATGCAAGGCGAGGAACTCCGCGTCGCGAACGCCCTCGTCACCGTCACCGCGGAACTCGTGCACAGGCAGGGACAGGGAGCCGCCGCGCGCCGCGGCCTGCCGGGCTACACCTACCGCAAGGCTCCCGGCGAACTGTGGCGCTCGCATTACGATCCGGATCAGGCCGTCATCACCATCAACAACGCGCACGCGGATTTCGTCTACGCGTCGCGCCACCCTATGACGAAACTCCGCTACATCGCGCGCCTCTTTGCCAAGGAACTCGTGCTGGCCAACTTCCCCGAAGCGACCAAGGAAGAACTCCTCGAACGCCTCGTCGAGCTGAGTCTCTATACGGAAGAGAATCTGAAGTAGGGGAAGGGGAGCGCGTTTTATCAGCGGCGCTCCAATTTTAGCGGATCAGGATGCTGACTAGGCCGTTCTGAATAATCTGAATCGTTCTTCAAGCTTGTCGCGATCCGGGTAGTCAGTTATACGCCGTGGCAGAATCAAGGCCGTGCCATTCAATTCTTGGAGCCCGTGCTTGAGCATCGGTCCATCATGTTCCTCCAGAATATCCTGCCGGATATGAACGTGGTAGTCAGGGCTGACTCCGAGAATGTTTTGATCGTACGCGGCATGGTGTATCTTGCAGAGTGATAAACCATTGGTTACGAGTGGAAGGCCGTGTTCCGCATTGTCAGGGATGATGTGCGCGGCATCGAGCAATTCGGGATGTTGTAGGCGGCAGATTGCGCAATGGCAATCATAAGCTTCCAATACAATATCCCTGAATGCTCCCTGATGAAGACGGATTCTCGTATTGGCCCATGCATATCGACGGACATCGAGCGGTGAAGGCGCGGTTTCCGTGAATTCGATGCCTGGTCGTAAGTTTTCATATGCGGGATCGATAGCTGCCCGGAAATACAGTGATTCCGGATGATCTTCCAAAACGATTACCGGCCATATTGCCTGGTAGCGATGATTATGAACTTCCTTGAAATAGATGAGAGGAGTTCTGGTTCGCAACGCATCACGCAAGCCGACATTGTCGCGATGCTGTGAATTCGTACCACGATACGCATAGGTCAATAGGCCATCAAAGCCGATTTCATCAAGATCATACGGACCTTTCTTGGAGGTTGTTATCGAAAGTGGAAGCTCGAAGCCCGCTGGTTTCCAGATTCCCGTGGGTCCCTTGAGCGTTAGCGTCCGTCCTGCAACATTGATGCCTTTATTGAGGTCGATACCTCTGTAGACACCTCCGGTGAACTGCTCGGTATCCTTCAGCCATTTGAAAACAGCAAGTCGAAGATCGGTCTCGGAAGCCATCGTCCGCTCCATTTCAGTCCACCATCTGGCATGCTGATGCAATCCAGACATCGTTTGCGCAAGTAGGGGTCCCCCGCTGATCGTGTCAACTTGAGAGTTACTGATTCATTCCCCCTTACTTGAACGTTCCCTTGAACGAAGGCTCTGCGGAAAGGAGCAGCTTCAGGGCGTCGTAGTACTCCTGGGCGCGGTCTACATTGAGAAAGCACAAAGTCGGGCAGTTATCGAGATACCAGGGATTCGGTGAGTAGTAGTGACGCGAATTGGTCAAGGGATAGAGGAAGTCCTCGCCCTGAAGGACTCCATCCTTGTAGTATCGTAAGCCGATGTCGAATGTCGCCTCGGTTTTTACGTGTTTGATGATGACGAATCCGAGTTCCATGCTTACGGATTCGATGCCGCTGACCGGAATCCGTTTGGCAGCGCGATTCAGATCCAGAAGGACCCGATGCGCCGATTGGCGTGTGGAAGCCGCAAGCTCCAATGTTTGTCGAATCGGTTGGCACTCGATGTAGCCGCCGCCCACCTTGATGCCGTCGTCGTAGGTCCGTTCCGCGCGCGGTTCCGGGAGTATGGGGAACATCGGATTGGCGATGGTGATTTTATTCTTGAACGTTGCCAGCAAGGCCCTCGCCTTGTCGTACGGTTCCCGTTGCTTGCGGATCTTCTCCTGTTCCGCCGCGTTCCTGGAAGCCGCCACGGCTTCGTTGATCGGATCGATGAGCTTGGTGACCGCTTTGATTTCGTCATCCGTGAGATCCTCCACGGACTTGTCGAAAGAAACGGGTGCTTCGGCTTTTTCGACCAGCCTGAAAAATCGCTGCATCTCCGCCTGCGCCATTTCGGAATTCCCGCCGTAATACGCGGCCATGATGTGGATGTACTGTATCTGGAGGTTGCTGCCGCCCTTGAGGAGCGCCTTGCATTGCGTGATGTAGTCGATGGCTTTCGAGTAGCTCTTGTCCTGCAGGGCTTGCTTGGCCGAGTAATACTTACCCTGGGCCTGGTAGTTGGCGGATTGCGCGATGAGCAGCGCCGGAATGCTCATGGCGAAGGCGATGACTGCGAGCGATTTTCTCATGCGGTACCCCCATTTTCAGTTTCGTATTTTATGATAACCGAGGATTCCGGCGGACGCAAGACGAACCGCGGAACCAACCGCGCGTTATCCGGAGCGCCCGCTTCACATCCACCCTTCGCGCGGCTAGACTGGCTCCATGCCCACGCGCTTACGCATCGCGTCGTTCAACGCGGAAAACTTCTATCTGCTTCTCGACAGGCTGTACGACCGCGGGGAGCTCGACGCGCTCGACGAGGAAACCTACCTCGCGATGAACGCGTCGATCTACAATCCGAACAAGGAACGTGGCAAGATCGCCGCGATCGCCGAGACGATCCTTTCGCGCGACTACGATCTCGTCGGCATCGTCGAGGTCGGCGGCATGGAGACGCTCCGCAACTTCAACCGCATCCATCTGGGTGGCCGCTACGAATGCTTCCTCCACGAGGAAAACTCGCGCCGCGGCATCTTCGCCGGAGCTCTCGTGAAACGCGAGGTATTCTCGAAGGTGGAGGCGAAGGCGATGCCCGGCGCCTTTTCGCGCAACCTGCTCAGGCTCCGCATCCTGGGCGGAGGCGCCGACCTCGAAGTCTTCGTCGTGCACCTCAAGTCCCAGCACGGCGCCGACCGCGGCATCCCCCAGCGCATGCGCGAAGTCGCCCTGCTCTCGTCGATGGCGCGCCGGACGAAGTGCGTCGTCATGGGCGACTTCAACGGCATCCTCATCCGCGGCGAGCACCAGTTCGAGTTCGAGCCGTTCCTCGAACTGCCGTTCCGCGACGTCCTCGACGCCGTGGGCGTGCCTCCGTCCGAACGCCGCACCCACTACCACTTCGGCCCCGAGCCGAACTTCGCCCAGCTCGACTACATCTTCTGCTCGAACGATCTCGACGTCCTCGACGCCCGCGTCATCGAGGAAACGATCCCCCTGAACCGCGCCCAACGCGACCTCCTCCCCTCCGACCACCTCTTCCTCGAAGCCAGCATCCGGCTATAGAAGAATCTTGCCACGGAGACACGGAGGCACGGAGGGGAGAGAAAATAGAAAGGAATAAAGGACGGAGTATCAAGATGGACGGCTTTTGGCGGTGCCATAGGAATTAAAAACCTGCCGCCTGATCTACGCAATCATTATCGGGTCATAGGGAAGCGTTGTACTGCGCGATCCGTCACCGCGGTTGCCTGGCTTGGCATGATTGCCGTCGAGTAACGCGACTTGGCTATGCCGGTCGCCGATGACGCGTCTGAGAAGACAGCCAGACGGGGAGTGCACCCATACGCGGCAAAGCTTGCGCTTACTTGCGCGTCTTTGACGCGTATGGGTGCACTCCCCGGCTCGCGGGCTATTTTCCCAAGAAGCGCCTTGTCTCCGCTATGTCGAGGCCGTGAGCGCCGGCGATGAGCGCGAGCTGGTCATCTCCGATGGCGGTCACGTTGACGTAGCGGGCGTCCGGGTGCGCGAACCAGAAGCCGCACACCGACGACGCCGGGCGCATCGCGCGGCTTTCCGTGAGCGTCACGCCGATATTCTTTTCCGGCTCGAGGAGGCGCCAGATGACGTCCTTGTCCAGGTGGTTCGGATCGGAGGGATAGCCGACCGCCGGCCGGACGCCGGCCGCGCCGGGCCACGACTCGCGCAGGGCGGTTTCGTGCAGGTAGCCCGAGGCCGCGTCAGCCAACGCGTCCGCGAGGAGCTCCATCTCGATCGCGTTGCCTTCGCAGGCGGGGCACGACGCTCCTTTCAGGCGCACGCCCGCGGCGAAGACGCCGATATGATCGCCGTCGGATTCCGTCGCGATGAAATCGCAGAGCGACGGGAACGCGCCTTCCTCGGCGCGCTGGCTCCGGGGGAAACGCACGCGTTCGCGGCCGTCGATTTCGACGGCGACGCCGTCGGATGACGCGCGGAAGATGCCGTAGACGGCGTCGATCTCGAAGCGTCCCGACGCGATGGCGTGGGCCAGGAGCCGGCGCGCGTCGGCGAGCGCTTCCTCGGCGGCCGCGCGGGCGGCCTGCCCGGACGCGGAGGCGGGCCGCCGCAGTCCCCAGGTGGCGAGGTACTGGTCCCAGTCGACGCGGCGCGCGACTTCGTCGAGCGGAAGCCCGCGAAGGACGCGCGCGCCGGTTTCGGTCGGTCGTGTCCGTTTCGAAAAATCGACGCGCAGCGGCTTCAAGAGCGCCTGTTCGTAGGATTCGAGCGGCGCTTTCGCCGCGGCTTCGACGTGGCGCGACGCGAGTTCCTCGTAATGGCGCTCGAGTTCCGACACGACGTGCCCGCGCTCGGCGGAGACGAGGCGCTTGGCGAGCGACGCGCCTTCCGAGGCGTCCTTCGCGAAGAACACGCGGCCGGGCCGTTCGGGCCGGAGGCGCACCGCGGTGTGCAGTTCCGACGCGGCCGCGCCGCCGATCAGCACGGGCGCGTCGACGCAGCGTTCGCGGAGGACGGCGATGGTCTTCCGCATCTCCTCGAGCGACGGCGAGATGAGCGCGGAAAGCCCGACGAGGTCGGCGCCGCGCCGGATGACCGCGTCCGCGATCGCTTCCGGTTCGACCATGACGCCGAGGTCGACCACGTCGAAACCATTGCACGCGAGCACGACGCCGAAGATGTTCTTGCCGATATCGTGGACGTCGCCTCGCACCGTCGCGAGCACGATCGTACCGGCCGAGGCCCGCCGTTCGTCGGCGCCGCGGAGGCGCGGCTCGAGGATCTCGACGGCGCGCTTCATGACGCGCGCGGCCTTGATGACTTGCGGCAGGAACATCGCGCCCGCGCCGAAGCGCCTGCCGACTTCGTCCATGCCCTTCATGAGCGGTCCCGCGACGATGTCGATGGCAGCCATGCCGGCGTCGAGCGTCGCCGTCAGGTCGGCGTCCAGGGTGGCCGCGTCGCCGCGCACGATCGCGCGCTCGAGTCGCGCGTCCGGCAAGACGGGAAGGGTGTCGTCGACTTTCGCGCTTTCGGGCGCGCGTTTCCCGGAAGCGCCCGACGCGGCCGCGTACGAGGCGAGTTCCTCCGCCGCCTCCGGGCGGCGGTTCAGCACGAGGTCTTCCGCCAGCGCGAGGAGCCGCGGTTCGATCGACGCGCAGTCGACGGGACTCGACGGGTTCACGATGGCCATGTCGAGTCCGGCGGCTCGCGCCTCTCGCAGGAACACCGCGTGGAGGGCTTCGCGCACCGGGTCGTTCCCCCGGAAGGCGTACGAGAGGTTCGAGATGCCGCCCGAGGTCAGCGCGCCGGGGCAATTCGTTTTCAGCCACGCGACCGTCCTGATGAAGTCGACCGCGAAGTTCGCGTGTTCCTCCATGCCGGTGCCGATCGTGAGGACGTTCGGGTCGAAGACGATGTCGCGCGGGTCGAAGTCCAGGCGCTCGACGAGGAGGCGGTAGCTCCGCCCGAGTATTTCCGTCCGCCGTTCGAAGCTCGACGCCTGGCCGCGCTCGTCGAAGGCCATCACGACGACCCCCGCGCAATGCCTCCGCGCGATCCGCGCCCGCTCGAGGAATTCCCCCTCGCCGTTCTTGAGCGAGATCGAGTTCACGAGGCACTTGCCCTGCACGCACGCGAGGCCGCGCTCGACGACCGCCCAGTCGGACGAGTCGATCATGACGGGCACGCGGCAGACGTCGGGGTCGGCGTTGACGAGGCGGAGGAAGGTTTCCATCGCCTTGGGCGCGTCGATCATCGCGTCGTCCATGTTTACGTCGATCATGTCGGCGCCGGCTTCCACCTGTTTCCGCGCGATGGCGACGGCTTCGTCCCAGCGGTCCTCGGCGACGCGCTTCCTGAACGCGGCGGAGCCCGTGACGCTCGTGCGCTCGCCGATCCGGACGAGCGTGCGTCCCGGTTCGATCCGGAGCTCCTCGAGCCCGGAGTAGACGGGGAACGTCGGCTTGGAGCGCCGCGCGCGCGGCTTCCCCGCGCGCGCGACTTCGGCGATCGCCTTGATGTGAGCCGGCGTGGTGCCGCAGCAGCCGCCTACGATGTTGACGAGTCCGGCCGCGAGCAGGGGCGCGAGCTTCCCCGCCATCATGGCCGGGCTTTCGGCATAGCGGCCGAGCGCGTCGGGGAGGCCCGCGTTCGGGTAGACGCTCACGAAGCGGTGTTCGCGTTCGGAAATGGGGCGCAGGAAGGGCAGCATGTCGTCGATGCCGAACGAGCAGTTGAGCCCGACGGACACGACGCGCGGCGACGAAAGCGACGCGAGGAACGCACGCGCGTCCTGCCCCGCGAGCGTGCGCCCGCCCCTGTCCACGGTGAACGACAGCGCGATCGGCAGGTCGCGGTCGCCGAGGACTTCGTCGGCGGCGGCCAGCGCGGCCTTCGCGACGAGCGAATCGTAGACCGTCTCGATGAGCAGGAGGTCGACGCCGCCTTCGACGAGGCCGGCGATCTGCTCCATGTAGCCCGAGGCGAGCTCGTCGAACGAGTACTCGCGCCACGCCGGGTCGTCGAGCCGCGGCGGCACTGACAGCGATTTCTTCGTGGGTCCGATGGAACCCGCGACGAAGCGGGGCTTCCCGTCGAGCTTTTCGAAGGCGTCGCGCGATTCGCAGGCGATGCGCGCGGCTTCGCGGTTGATCCGATACGCGAGTTCGGCCATGCCGTAATCGGCGAGCGACACGGGCGTGGCATTGAAGGTGTCCGTCTCGACGATGTCGGCGCCCGCGGCGAAATAGTCGTCGTGCACGGAGCGGATCGCGTCCGGCTTCGTGAGGACGAGAAGATCGTTGTTCCCGAGCTGCGGCAGCGCCGTATCCGCGAACTCGGCGCCGCGGAAATCCGCTTCCGAGAGCCCGCGGGCTTGGATGCAGGTGCCGGTGGCGCCGTCGAGCACGAGGACGCGCCGCCCGAGCTCGGCGACGAAGTCGCGCTTCGCGCTCATCGCTTCATCCATTCATCCTGCGTCACGTCGGTCCGCTGGACATAGTAGTCGACGTGCCACGTCTTCGCGCCTTCCGAGTAGGACAAGTCGAGATCGAGCTTGACGATCCCGCAGGTCGTCGTGCCTTCGACGTCGTCGCCGCCGACCGCCAGCGCGAGCTCGACGTTCTTCGACTCGGAACCGGCCTTGAGCGTCCCGACCAGCTTGAGCCCCTTCGCCGTGCGCTCCGGCGCGAGCGTCATGATCACCGGCAGTTTCGTTCCGTTCCGGTCGATGAAGCTCAGGTCCTTGACGAGCGCCAGTTTCTTGACGTCATCGAGCGGCGCGGTCAGGTCGGCTTGCGCGAGGACGATGAGCTCCCACAACGCGCCCGACAGGTGCTTCGTGCCGTCGCGGACCACGACGCGCTTCCCGGCCGGAACGTCGATCTCGGCTTCCCAGTCGGCGAACGCGATTTCGGGCAGCTTCACGACGCCGAACTGGTTCGTGAGGTGGACTCGGACGCGATGCTTGCCGGGCGACAGGTTCGGGAGCTCGAACGGCGTTTTCGCGTCGCCGGTCGTATAGCCGGCGAAAGAGCCGTCCAGGAAGATCTCCGCGTCGATGATGGGCGAGAAAAGCGCGATGGCTCCGGGCGTCTCGTCGCGCAGCGACAGGATGGAACGTCGCGCGGTTTCGTCGGCCAGCTTGACCGTCTTGCCCGTCAGCTTGCGCACGAGCTGTTCGCAGGCGCGGTGCGCGACGTTCTCGTCGCTTCCCCGTTCCCTGAACACCGAGGTCTTCGAGGTGGCCACGTCCACGGCGGAGAGCGTGAAGAGCACGTCCGTCCCGAGGACGACGAAATCGCCCGTGACGATCCAGTCCGCCTCGACGAGCTTGCCGACCTTGGCCGCCTCGTCGCCCGACGCCGCGATGCCGGACACCGAGAGCTCCTGCTCCGCGATCACCGCTTCCAGGTTGCGCCGGTCCACGAGCGACAGCTGCGACGAAAGGTCGTACGCGACGATGCCGTAGAGCGTGCCGGACAGATAATCGTAGCGCGGGTCGCCTCCGGCGTTCGTGACGCCGACGAAGGCCGTGGCCGGGCTCTGGGCGGTGGCGGCCGCGCACAGGGCGGCGAGCATCGTCAGGGACAGGACGAAAGTACGACGTTTCATGATGGCTCCTCGGGCGATCGGAACGATGCTCCGATCGCGGAAAGACCGATTATAGCCGAGGCGTCCGAGGACCGTGAAGCGGTTTGGGGGTCTGTCCCCCGGGCCGCCTCGGGGGACAGACCCCCAGGGTGCTCCGTAGATAAAAAAACCGCTCGGGGGAGGCAATCCCGAGCGGCAGAAATGGAAGGAGGCGGTTCGCAAGAAGATTCAGCAGATGATGTAGTAGCGCCCTTCGAATTGCATAATATTGCGTATTTCGCGGATGGTCAAGGTATTTCGCACGAGTGGCAAAGTATTACCGGCGTTGCAGTAGCCGATTGATCGGGTTGACGCCAAAACGTATGAAAAAGTAGACGAAAGCGACGAGAAATCCGAAAAGGTGTGCCAAGTGCGAAAGCGAACCGCCCTGGCCGAAGACCATCGACCCCAGTTCCATGAGCGTGTAGACCAGCACGAGCACGGGGGCGGGGACGGGGAGGACTCCGAAAATGAACACGACGGAATCCGGGTAGCTGACCGCGAAGGCGAGGAGGATGGCGAAGACCGCGCCCGAAGCGCCGTAGAGCACGATGTCGATCCCCGCCACGAGCGACACGAGGACGGTCAGCGCGCCCACGAGGATCCCGGTGGCGAAATAGAACAGCAGGAATTCCTTCGTCCCCCAGTCGCGCTCGATCCGTATCCCGAACACGAGGAGGCCCAGCATGTTGAAGAACAGGTGCTGGAAATCGCCGTGGACGAAGAGGTAGCTGGCGAATTGCCAGACCCAGCCGCGCCCGACGAGGAGCGGGCGGAGCGCCAGGAGCGAAAAGGTCCCGCGCACGGCGTACATGAGGAAGAAGACGAAGACGTTGAGTCCGACGAGGACGAGGATCGCGTTGCCGTAGGCGTACCGGAACGGCCGGCGCAGGATGTTGGTTGTTTTCATGGCGGGTCTACACTATTCGGGGACGGGTGTCGAAGGCAAGCGGCGCGCCGGGAACGTCCCTCGCTTCCCGTTCCCTGCGTATTTTGGTAGAGTCGCGGGCGCACCATGAGCGATAGCGTCGATCCGCCCAAGCGGGCGCCGGATTGCCTCGTCTGCCTCAACTACCGGGTCAGCTGGGACGCGGCCCTGCCGCGGGCGTGCGCCGTCTTCGGCATCAAGTCGAGGACTCTTCCTTCGTATGAAGTGTTCCGGGCGACGGGAACGCACTGTCCGTCCTTCGTCCGCAGGGCCGCGCCGTCGGATCGAGCCCCGGGCGACCCGGGATCCGACGAACCGCCCGGCGGCGGCATCCTCGCGTAAACGGCCGTTCGTCCTCAATAGCGTCGCCGTTCCGGCCGTTAATGGAGGGTAGGCGCGTTCCGCTCCGTCATTGACATCGAATCGGGTGGCCCATATACTTGCAGGTGGACTGCCCTGCGGGGCGGGGGCGGTTCGGTCGGTCGAAGTTCCGCGCCGTGAACGATGAAGAGCAACGAGTAGCTTGTTCGGGGGTCTTGCGGCTCCTCGATGGGCCTCATCCTGGAGAAACGACGGAATACGGGATGGAAAATCCGCTCCAATTAACATTCGTCAACTTCAAAAAAGACTCGTACATCATCGTGGAAGGCAAGCAGAACGCCGACCGCTTCTTCATCATACGCCAAGGGCAAGTCCGCGTTTCCAAGGAAGTCTCGGTCGTCGAGGAGGAGGGCGGCAACGTCCTCGGGCCCGGCGACTTCTTCG
>CAYZZW010000017.1:0-21533 GCA_964482955.1 uncultured Treponemataceae bacterium
GGACGCGGCTTTCATGAACACGTTGAGCACGGTGATGCGCACTTTGTACTCGCCGGGAGAGAGGTCGACTTCGACGAAGGTGGTCTCGACGACGCGGTTCAGGATTTCCTTCGACGCCGCGTCCCGGAGCTCGACGCGGTAGGCGCGCGCGCCTTCAACGGCTTTCCATTCGATCCGCTTGTTCTGGGTCGTTTGCGCCCACGCGGACGACAAGGCGATCGCGAACAGCGCCGCGAAAGCGATCAGGCGGCGCTCGGCGCCGTTCGTCGGGCGCGCCCGGCGCGAGGGGTCATTCCTCGACATAGATCACGCTCGGGGAGACGAGGCCGGTCGTGCCGGCGGGCTGCACGATCTTGATGGTGAACGAGGCCTTGGCGGCCGCGCTCGAGCGCGCGGAGAGGCCCGCCTCAGCTTTCGAGACCGCGGTGACGGTCCACGAGAAGGCGCCCACGTCGAGGCTTTCGAGTTTCGTGAACCGGTAGCGGTTCGTCGTCGTCGTCTCGGTGAACACGGTCCTCCCCGTCTTCCGCTCCGTGAGCGTTATGTCGTATTTCGCGGCGTCTTTCACCGCGGTCCAGGAGAAGTCGAGATACGAGCTCTTGCTCATGTCCACGACCGCGCCCTCGGCGGGCGAAAGACGCGCGGGCGTGTCGAGCGGCGGCACGGGCGCCACCGTGAAGGAGACCGGCCGCGATTCGGGAATGGCCATGCCGTCCGCGGCCACGCCCCCCACCTTCCAATAGTACCGCCCGGGTGCCGGATTCTCCAGGCGATGCGAATTCGACGAGGTCTCCGTCTTGGACGACGGCTTCGAGAACTCGGGGTCGGTCGACACGGTGACGACGAAGGTCGCGCCCCGTTCGGCCGAGGTCCAGCGGAGGAGCACGCCGTCCCGCGCGGCGACGAGCCCGGCCACGCTCGCGCCGTCCGCCGGTTCCGCGCCGGCGGGAGCCTCGACGGTCCGCGCGCGCTCGAACGCGATCGCGCGGCGACTTGCCGTCCCGACGCGTCCGTCGGCCGAACGGGCCGCGACGGACCAGGTCGCGTCGCCGGAAGGAATCTTGGCGGCGGGCACGGCGACGGAGGTCGCGGGCGCCTGTTCTTCGAAGAGGATGCGGCCTTCGGCCGACGCGAGCGCGAAGCGGTACGACGCCGCGCCGTCGACCGGTTTCCAGGAAAAGCGCGCGGGTTCGGCGGCGAGTTCCAGGCGGGCGCCTTCCGCGGGCGCGTCGAGGATCGGGACGGGCACGCGGGCCAGCACGACGATCGTCCTCGTGAACGCGGGCGCGGCGTCCGGTTCGTCGGCGGGGACGGCCGACCAGTACCAGGTGCCGGCTTCCGGCGCGGGCAGCGACACGGAGGCGCGGCCGAGCTCGAGTTCGACCGCGGGCGACGAGAGGTTCCGCGCCTTCGACAGTCGGAAGCGCCACGCGGCGGCGTCGCCCTTCCAGGCGAACGCGAGGGCGTCGGCCGAGCCTTCCTCGACGGCGTATCCGTCGGCGGGCGACAGGGCTTCGGGCGGCGCGGCCTTTGGCGCGACGACGACGGCGCGGATCGCCGAGGCTGGCGACATCGCGCCGTCCGCCGTTTCGTAGCGGACGCGCCAGAGGTATCGGCCGGGCGCGAGCGGGGCTTTGACGCGAGCGAAGGCGTCTTCGGTCTCGGCTTTCGCCGCGATCGTCGCGAAGGCGGGATCGGCGGAGATTTCGAGCACCCAGCGCGCGGCTTCGTCGACGGCGTTCCACGAGAATACGACGCCGCGGTTCTGGACGTCGCGTTCGGCGAAAGAGGCGCCGTCGGGCGGCGCGAGCGGCGACGGCGCGGCCGGGGCGGCCTGTCGCGCCGAGCGGAACACGCGCGGGGCGGAGACGCTGCCCGTTCCGAGGCCGCCGAAGCCGAACACGGGTTTCACGCGCCAGTAGACGGGGCCTTCCGCCTTCGGCGTCACGACGGCGAATTCCGCTTCCGTGGAACCGGAGGCGACGACGGAGCGGAACGACGGGTCGGCGGACGCTTCCCACTCGTAGGCGGTCGCGTATTCGACGGCCGACCACGAGACGCGGACGCCCTTCGGCGTTTCGCGGAAGGCGAACGAGGCGCCGTCGGCGGGCGACAGGAGCTCGGGCGCCGCGTCCTCGATGACGGTGAACTTGACGACGCGCGATTCGGCGGCGTCGGCGCGCACGCGCCACCACCAGACGCCCGGCCGGACGGCGAGGGTAGCGGACGCCTTCGTCGTCTCGGCGGACGCCGCCACGGCGGCGAACGCGCGGTCGGCGGAGAGCTCGACGACGGATTTCGCGCCTTCGGCGGTCTTCCATGAGAAAGTCGCCGAGCCGCCCTCCCGCTTCGCGAGCAGGAAGGCGCCCTGCGCGGGCGCGACGGGCGTGACGGGCACGGCCTGGACCTGGACGGTCGCGGGTCGCTCGTCGGCGGACTCGCGGACCACCGCGCGCTCCGCGCTGTCGACCGCCCGGGTTTGTCCGCCGGACTTCACGTCGACCGATCCTTCGGTGACGTCGACCGTCATCGTGCCGCCCTTGTCCTTCGAAAGATCGGCCGATCCCTTGGAGACGTCGAGTTCGGTGCCGCCCGAGACCACGGTCAGGCGCGCGGGCGCGGAACCGGCCGAGCCGCCTGCCGTGCCGCCTGCCGCTCCCGCGGCGGGACTGTCGGTGCGGAGCGACCCTTCCACGAAGTCGATGCGGCCGCCTTCCTCGCCGAAGTCGAGGACGACGAGGGAGTTTTCGCCGATGCCGATCTGCGTGTCGTCCTTGAAGGTGATGGTCGCTTCCGAATCCGCCACGGTGCGGATGGCGTCGTGGTTGTACACGATGCCGCCCTTGGCCACGCCCTCCCACACCGGGCTGTCCATGAGCCTGCGTTGGGCGACCTTGCGCTTGTAGACGACGGTGCCGATGGGCTCGCGGCCCTGGCCCGCCGACTTCGCGACGTCGTCGTAGTAGAGCCGGACGAAGAGCGCCGCGGCCAGGATGCCCGCGAGCGGCACGGCGACGTCGAGAACCTTGAGCTTCATGCGCCCTTCCCGGACTTCCCGTCGTTCAGGATCTCGAACTTGGCTTCCTCTTCGGCCGCGACGCCGGTCGCGTCGATCCTGCGGTCTTCGATCCCGAGGCGCGCGCGGAGTTCGGAGAGGTTTTTCGGCGCGGAGGGATCGTCCGAGCGGCCGATGACGGCGAACACGCGCTGGGTTTCGGCCTTGCCCTTCACGCGGATGCTCTGCATCGGCTCGAGGATGAAACGGTTGCCCAGGGTCTCCCGGACGTGCTCGGACACGAGGATGTCGGTGCCGAAGGGCTTGTTGAGGCCCTCGATGCGGCTCGCGAGGTTGACCGTGTCGCCGATGACCGTGTATTCCATGCGCTCCGTCGACCCGACCTGGCCCGCGATGACGGGGCCCGCGTGGATGCCGCAGCCGATCATGATCTTCGGCTTGTCCGGCGTGCCGCGGTTCTTGTTGAAGCCGGCGAGGGCCGCTCGCATGCGGAGGGCGGCTTCGACCGCGTTTCCCGGATCGTCGCCCGTGGAGACGGGCATGCCCCAGACGGCCATGATCGCGTCGCCGATGAACTTGTCCACGACGCCGCCGGTCGAATCGACGCAGCCCACCATGAGGGTCAGGTATTCGTTGAGGAATTCGACGACGGCTTCCGGCTGCATCCGTTCGGAGATGGCCGTGAACGACCGGATGTCCGAGAAGAAGATCGTCGCCTCGCGCCGCTCGCCGCCGAGGGTGATCTCGTCCTTGAGCACCTTTTCGGCGACGCTCTTGTTCACGAACTTGCCGAAGGCGTCCTTGATCTTTTCCCGTTCCGCGAGGCCCTGCCCCATGTGCACGAAGGACGCGGTGAGCGCGCCGAGCTCGTCGCGGGTGCGCGGGCGGATGTCGAGGCGGAACTCGCCGGCTTCGATGCGGAGGGCGGCGGCCATGAGCGTCTTCACGGGCCCGGTGATCGTCTTCGAGAAGAAGTAGGCGACGACGATGGCCGCGGACAGCACGATGCCCATGATGTAGAGGTTGCGGCGCTGGATGGCGTTCACGGCCTCGAAGGCCTTGGCCGCGGGCATCGTCACGGCCACGCCGAGCGACGCGAACGCGGTGCGGCGGTAGGCTCCGAGGGTATCCGTCCCGTCGCGTTCGGCGTAGCGCTTGAGGCCGTTGCCGATCGGGTTCTCGACGATCTCCTTCACGAGCGGATTCGAGCGGTAATCGGCCTGTCCCATGAGGAGCGAGAGGTCCGGGTGCAGGACGAGCCGTCCCTCGTCGTTCGTCACGAAGAGCGTCGTCCACTTGTTGCTCGACGAGAGGATATCCGCGTAGCGTTCCGAGAGCTCGATGGCGACCAACGCGCCTTCGAAGCCGGTTTCGCGGTACGGCACGGCCAGGCCGATGGCGGCGCGGCCGACGAGGGGCGTCGCGTTGAAGACGACCGCGGCGCCGCCCTTGGCGCGGTCCAGGGCGGCGCGTTCCGTCTCGACGGTCTTGGCGCAGGCGGCCTTGTCGACGTCGGCGGCCGCGAGGGCCTTGTCGTTCTGCGCCTCGAGGAGGCCCGGCACCGCGACGTAGAGCAGGTTCGCGTTCGCCTCGTAGAAGCGCTCCATGACGTCGGCCGTCTCCTTCGCGTTTCCCGAGCGCAACTGGACGAGCAGCCCGGCGCGGTCCATGAGGCCGCGGACGTCGTCCTCGATCTTGAGCGCCACGACGCGCGCGAGGTTGTGGTTGTTCTCCTCCACGCGGACGGTGGCGTCCTGCAGGAAGAAGTATGACGCGAGGACGATCATCGCCGAGAGCGAGGCGAGGAGCAGGATCGAGATGATCACGCCGAGCTTCATGCTGAGCGGGAAGCGGATTTTGTACGATCCCGCGATGCCGCGGCTTCCGCCGGGTTCCGCCGAGACGGAACCCGCGGTTTTATCGACCCCGCCGGCCGCTTCGGACGTCGCGGACGTCGTCTTGGTTCGCGGCTCCGCGGCCTCGGCCGTCTTCGCGCCGATCGCCCGTGCCTTCCGCGTCGGCGCCCGATCGGGTATCGCCTCGACGTCCTTGTCGATTCGGGGACGTTTCCCGCGCGTGCGGGCGGGGGCTGATTCCGGAACAAGCCCCCCGGCCGTCGCGGGCGCTTCCGGTTGGTCGGTGAACACGAGGTCGACGAGCAGCTCCGCCATCTGCGTTTCGAACGGCTCGACTTCCTGGAGCGTCGCTTCGCCGTCGGGCGATGGATACGGCGCGTCGGGGACGGGTTCCGTCCGCGCCATCGGGCGCGGCTCCGGCGCCTCGACGGACGGAAGCGGGCGGTCGCCATCGAGCCGCGCGCCGTCTTTGTCGACCGTGACGCGGGCCGGCGCGGCGGCCGTGGGAGCGATCCGCGAGCGGGAAGCCTCCGACGGAAGGGGCGGCCACGGGAGGAGCGCGTAACGGACTTGAGCGGGGAAGGTGGCGCAGAGGCGCCTCGGGTCGGGACAGGCGACGAGCAGGTGGAATTCCGCCGGTTCGCGGGCCGAGCCGTCGCGGACCGACAGGAAGCGGAGCTGGCCCTCGTCGAGGAGGCGGCAGGTGCGATCGACGAGGTTCGCCGCCCCCGCGAGCGCGTCGCCCGAACGGAAGCTGAGCACGGCCAGTTTCGCGGCGTGCCGCGGCAGCTCCGACACGGCCGACAGGGGCACGGGGAGGCGCTCGGCCGACTGTCCGAAGGGGACGAAGTCCGCCGGTAGCCCGGGCAACGCGGAAACCGGAGCGGCACCCGTGTTGGCGCCGGAACGCCACAGCATGCGGGCGCCGTCGACGTCGCCCGAGTAGAACGAAGCCACGGCGGTCTTGCGGACGAGGTCGCGCGCGGAACGGCCGCGTTCGCCCGCTTTCGCGCTCAGTTCGCCCAGGAGAGTGCGCAGGATGCGGGTCATGTCCCGCCGGAATTCACTTGTTTGCATCGGGCGCCATTCTACCCGGGAGACCGCGTTTCGTCCACGTCAGCGGAGCGCGTTTTCGATCGCGGCGCGCGTGAGCGCGGGCGTCAGCCCGTAGAGATCCGGCGCGTAGACGCGTTCCCCGAGCTTGTGGAAGTCCTTGCCCCAGGGCCCGATGTTGACCGTCGGCATCGAGACGCGCGCCATGTCCGCGAAGGGCACGACGTACGCGCCGCCCCAGAGCGGCATGACGCCGCGCATGAGGCTTTCCAGGCGCTCGTCGGGCGATCCCGAGCCGTAGCTCAAGTCGGAAATGCCCGTCATGTAGCGGACGACGCGGCAGCCCGATCCCCGTCGCCGCGCTTCGCCGAGGACGGCGTCGAGGATAGCCGGATCGGTCGAGGCGCTCGGGTAGAACGGCGGGGACAGCGCGATCACGACGATCGGGGCGTCGACGCCCGCGAGCCCGATGGTCGTCTCGATGAGGCGGAACGTGGCTTCGGCCATGTCGATCCGCCCCGTTTTGAGCTCGCCTTCGAGCTCTTCGAGCCTGGTTCCGTAGGCGCGTTTGAAATCGGGTCCCGCGCGCCGCTCGGCGTCCGCCTTGAGGCGGTCGAAGGTCCGCACGTCCGTTTTCCACGGCAGACCCTTCGGCGCGAGTCCCTTCGCCTTACGGTAGGTCGCGTACGAGTCGTTCATCCGGGCGATGAACGCGTCGAACGCCTCGCGCGCGGCCGCCTCGACCAGGTCGAGCGTGGCCCGTACGGACCGCTCGAAGAACAGTACGCTCAGGTAACCGGCCGCGGAGAGCGGCAGCGAGACGTCGTAGCCCGACTTCCGGTCCTTCGCGCAGAGCCAGGTGGGCGGCGTCGGCGCCTCGCCGACGACCGATTCGACGAAGGCCGGATCGAGTTCCGTGCGCGCGACTATGGCCGAAAGCAGGGCCGCGGGGTTGAGCCCGTTGAAGACCTGGCCGGCGTGGGCGGCCGCGCCCTTCGCGTACACGACGGGCATGAGCTTGCCGACGGAGCCCGCGTGGAGGACGGGCGTCTTCGGGTCGTCGCGGTCGTGCGGCTCGGTGTCGATCATGAGGCGGTAGTCGAGGCCGTGTTCGTCCTTGAGCCGCGACAGGAGGCCGAGGGCCGCGCGCATGCCGGCGGACAGGTTTTCCTCGTCCGGCAGGGCGAGCATGATCACGGTGCCGGGGCGGTCTTCCGCGGCCGCGTACTCCTCGAGGAGCGCCATCTGCACGGCGCCGCCGCCCTTCATGTCGCAGAGCCCGCGGCCGAAGAGCCAGTCGCCGGAGCGGAGGTCCGCCTTCGCGTCTTCCGAGAGTTCGATGCCGCGCTCGTCCGGGGCGACGGCGGCGGCGCGGAGTTCCGAGGTGATCGCGTCGACGTCGCGGGCGCTGTAGCGGTACGGGCCGTAGTCGAGGATGTCCGCCGTGTCGCTGTGGTGGATGAGGACGACGGCGGCCTTCCCGGGGCCGCGCACCATGGCCCACGCCACCTGGCGGCGGAGCGGATCGCCCGGGATCGGATGGAGGCCGCGATGCTCCGGATGCTCGCGGAAGTACGGCACCGATTCGAACCAGCGTTCGAAGAAGGGCGCCACGTCCTCCTCGAGGGCGGTGTTGGTGTCGGAAGGCAGGGCCGTGTACTCGCGCGCGAGGACGGCGATGCGCTCTGCGAGGTTTTTATCGCGTTCGGTGTCAGCCATGGCGTTCACTCCCCGATGATCTTGACGAGGACGCGTTTCTTCCTGCGTCCGTCGAATTCCCCGTAGAAGATCTGCTCCCACGGGCCGAAGTGGAGCTCCCCGTCCGTGATCGCCACGACGGTTTCGCGGCCGAAGAGCTGGCGTTTCATGTGCGCGTCCGCGTTGTCCTCGCCGCGGTTGTGGCGGTAGCCCGAGACTGGCTCGTGCGGCGCCAGCTTTTCGAGCCAGTCGAGGAAGTCGGCGTGCAGGCCGCTCTCGTCGTCGTTCACGAATACGCTCGAGGTGATGTGCATCGCGTTGACGAGGCAGAGGCCGTCCTTGACGCCGCTTTCGCGCACGAGCTCCGCCACGGTCGGCGTGATGTTGACGAACTCTTGGAGTTTGGCCGTCTGGAACCACAATTCCTTCGTGAGGCTTTTCATGGTATTAAATATAGTGGATGGCGCTTGTCCGTGGTATGGCGGGCGCGAAGGAAGGTGACGCATGGGGAAACCGGGCGCCGGGACGCCGGAAGATTGCGTGTTCTGCAGAATAGTCGAAGGATCGATTCCCGCGCTCGTCGTCGAGCGGAACGACTGGGTGACCGCCTTCATGGACGCGCGTCCGGTGGCCCCCGGGCACCTCCTCGTCGTGCCGAACCGGCATTTCGCCGACATGGACGCGATCGAGGAACCGTACCTCTCGGCGATGATCGCCTCGTGCCGGCGCCTCGGCATGCTCGTGAAGGCGCGGCTCTGCGCCGACGGCTACAACGTGCTGTCCGCGAACGGCCGCGCCGCCCAGCAGTCCGTCTTCCACGCGCACTTCCACGTCGTGCCGCGCCGCTTCCGCGACGGCATCGACCTCTGGTTCGACCGCGCCTCCGACGCCCAGTCCCCCGCCGCCATCGCCGCCGTCCACGAACGGCTGGTTTCGCGGTGAACGAACAGTCGGAAAGGCAACCACGGAGAACGCGGAGTCTTGCCACGGAGCGCGCGGAGAAAGAGGGGAAGAGGGCTCAAGAGAGGAAGTGACAGGATTGTTTTTTAACCGAAAGCCCGCCGCGATTCGTTCGACGTGAAAGTCGTCGTGCCGCACCTTTTCTGATCGCCTCAAGAGGGTACACAGTCCCGCGAACCGCCGCGCGCGCCTTCTCGCCGCGGCGATTTCTTTTCAGGTGACGGTCAGGGAACTGATTCCAGAGAATCTTCGGAGGCGCCGGCGAGGCGCCTGAGGCGGTCTTTGGCGGCGTGGGCGTCGCGTTCGGAGACGAGCGCCTCGAGCACGTCGCCGGGCTGGATGTCCATGCCGGGACGGGGCAGGCGTTCGTGTTCGCCGCGGCGGATGCCGACGAGGACGCAACCGTCGGGCATCGCCGTCTGGGCGTTTTCGGAGCGGTCGATGACGGAGCCCTCGTGCACGGTCACGTGGATGACGGCCGCGTCGTCGTTCCGGTCGACGGTCGGCTCGGCCGCGAGGAAGGGCTTCACGAGCGTGTCGTAGATCGGTTCGGAGCGGAGGAGCCCCGCGACGATCGACGCGCAGAGCGCCACGAGCACGAGCGCGGGAAAGTGCCCGAGGCTGCCGCTCATCTCGGTCACGAGGATCGCGCCGGTGATCGGCGCGCGCACCACCGCCGTGAAGAACCCGACCATGCCGATTATGGCGAAATTGGCTGCGAATCCGTCCGCGAAACCGAGCGACTCGAACGCGTTTCCCGTCAGCGATCCGAGCAGGGCTCCGATCGCCAGCATGGGAAGGAAGATGCCGCCGGGCGCGCCGGAACCGTAACTGATGAGCGTGAACGCGAACTTGCCGGCGAGGAGCGCGGCGACGAGGGCGGGACCGGCTCCGCGGCCGGCGAACTCGACGAGGTTCTGGCCGCCTCCGGCGAGCGCGGGAGCGGTCAGCGCGACGAGGCCGGCGAACGCGAACGCGAGCGTCATGCGCGTTCCAGACCGGGGCAGGATCGTCTTCATGACGCGCTGGGTGCCGGTCAGCGCCGCATTGAAGAGCGCGCCGAGCAGTCCCGCGGCGGCTCCCGCGAGAATGACGAGCGGCATGAATTCGAGGGGCAGTATCGATCCGACATCGAGGCCGAACACCGCCCCTCCGCCCGTCAGGAGCCAGGACACGGCGTTCGCGGTAACCGATGCGATCATCGCGCACGCCAGCATCACCGGCGAAAAGCTGCGATGGAGTTCCTCGACGCAGAAGAGCACGCCGGCGAGCGGCGCGTTGAAGGCCGCGGAGATGCCGGCGGCGGCGCCCGCGGTGACGAGGTAGCGTTTGAGGTCGGGGCTGCGGGCCAGGTCGGTGCAACCGGCGCCGACGAGCGCGCCGAGCTGGATCGACGGTCCTTCGCGGCCGAGCGAGAGTCCGGCGCCGAGCGCGAGGGCGCCTCCGGCGAACTTCGACGGCAGTTCCCGAGTCCAGTCGAGTTCCAGCTTTCGCATGAGTGCCGCTTTCACCTGGGGGATGCCGGATCCGGCGATAAGCGGAGCAACCTTGACGAGCAGGAAGACGACGATGCCGACGGCGGCAGCGATCGCCATCCACGCGGGAACGGCGAAACCGCTTGGAACGACGGCGGCGAAACGTTCGCGCAGGATTTCGAGCCCCGCGATGGCCGCGCGGTAGCCGACGACGACGAGTCCTCCGACGATTCCGGTGAGGAGGCTCAACGCGTAGGCTCGCGGCTTGCGGGCGTCGCGCGTCCTGACCGCGGCTTCGATGCTTCCCCTATCCATGCCGCCGAGCATACCGACGCCGGCCCGCGAAAGGCAACCACGGGGCTTTCACACCCGGAAGAGCTTCCGTAGCGACGCGGTCCGGGCGATGCGGTAGTGCAGGTACAAGAGAAAGATCCCGATGGGGACGAGTGCGTAGGCGACGATGTTCGACCAGTGGAGCGAGATCGTTCCCATGAAGCGCAGGTCGAGGACGATTTCGACGCAGAGACAGACGGCCGCGGACGCGAAGACCCAGAAGGAGATCAGGTTGAGGCCCTTGCGGCGCGGGAGGACGGTGCCGGCGATGGCGGCCGCGACGGACAGCTCGGTGCCGGCGGCGAGCGGCAGGCCGAGGCCCCAGAACCAATCGAGCTTGAGATCGACCGCGTCGAGCGCCGCGAGGAAGCCGGGAATGAACAGTCCGACGAGAATGGCCGCCAATACCGGCAGCTTGCGGAGGACGAGCGGGACGCAACAGCTCGCCCACACGAAGACGATCGCGGCGAGGGGATAGGGCGACCAGGTGAACAGGCGGTTCACGACGAGGTCCACGGCCGCCACCGAAAGCGCCGCGATCAGCGCCGAGACGCTCACCACTTCGGCGATGGCCGTGCGTTTTTCCTCGGGATTGAAATCGGCGCGGTTGTCCGGATCGATGAGCGAAATCTGATGCCGTTCCGCGTCGTGCGGCTCGCGCGAATCCGGGTCGACGGCCTTGCTGCCGCAGAGCGGGCAATGCGCGGCGTCCGGGGCGAGTTCGACCTTGCAGGCGGGGCATATCTTCATTCGTGGGCCTCCATGTTGCATTCCACCCTCACGTTCAATCCGAGCGACGCGAGCCTGGAGAGGAACAGCCGCTCGATGTCGCGGCCGCGCGACAGCCCGCCGAAGGTGATCCGGAGCGTGTCCCGGAACGAGATCACGCCGCAGATGGTCTTGATGGCCGGATTCGGGGCCATGACCAGGTTGACGTCGGCGATGTGGCGGTCGAGCGCCGGGGGGAACTCGATCTTGCCGACGTTGGACAGGATGCCGGAGATGCGGTTGTCGCCGTACATCCAGAACAGGTACTTCATGAACAGGGTCTTGAGGACGAGGGGGAGCACCCGTACGGCCATGATCCGCTCGCCGGCCACGTTCCGGAAGATCTGCCTGAGGAGCGATTTCTTGTCGAGCTTGAAGCGCATCTGGTGGTGGACACGGTTCAGGGTCTCCTCGAAGCTGCGCTTGCCTTCGCGGGCGTCCTGGTCGATGCGGACGAGCAGGGTGAAGTTGCGGTTCGATTCGGTTTCGAAGAATTTGCGCATGTTCACGGGCACTTCGAGGCGTATCTTGCCCGTGCCCCTCCGCGCGCGCGGGTCGGCGAACCAGGTTTCCTGCAGGGCGTCGATGTACGCGGCCGCGAGGAGCTCCGTCACCGTCACCCCGAGTTCCTTCGCCTTGGCCAGCGCGGGCTTCAGGGGCACGATGCCGCTGGTGACGCGGTAGACGCCCTTCGGCAAAAGCGGAGAACGGTAGTGGTAGGCCTTGCCTTCCGCCTCGGGTTTCAGGTACGCGTCGGGGCAGGATTTCTTGTAGGCGTCCTCGTACTCGCCGGGCGACGGTTTCGCGTCGAGGTCGTAGAGTTCGGGATCGCGCGCGTCGGGTTCGACGCCGAGGCGGCGGAAGTATTCCGCCACGAGGTTCTTGAGGAAGCGGATGCCGCCCGTGCCGTCGGTGATGACGTGGAAGAACTCGCACGTGATGGTCCGATCATGCGCGCGCACGCGGTAGAGGCAGCGTCCCCGCCTGAAGATGTCGAAGGACTGGCAAGGATAGATGTCGTCGGCTTCCACCCGAGGGCCGGTCTGGCGCTTTTCCATGTAATGCCAGAAGAGGCCGTGCCGGAGTTCGACGGTGAAGTAGGGGAAGCGGGCGGACACCCGGTCGAGCGCGGCCTGGAGCTCGGGCAGCTTGATCCGCTCGCGGAGCTCGAAGGAAAAGCGGAAGAGGTAGGTGGCCGCCTGCCCCGCGATGGCGGGCATGAGGAGCGCGGCGTTGTCGAGGGCGTACCACGCCCCGGTTTCCTCGTCGAAACCCGTGTGGAAATGCTGGCGCTTGCCCTTCGACCCGTCCGGCATCGCTCCTCCCTTCTTCCAATATAGCGTATCAGAGGATCGGGACGAGGGGGAACAGGAGGACGAGTCCGGCCATGATCGGAATGGCCGGGAGGAAGTCGCCCGTCCGCACCGTCTTGAGCTTGAGGAGATTGACCGCGACCATGAGGAGGAGGACGCCGCCGACGCCCGTGAGTTCCGCCAGCATGAGTTCGGTGACCCACGGTTTCACCCACACGGACAGCAGGGTGAGGAGCCCCTGGTACGCGAACACCGAGAGCGCCGAGAACGCGACGCCGAGCCCGAGCGCGCTCGCGAACATGACGGCGATGAAGAAGTCGAGGACGCTCTTCGTGAAGAGGATCGTGAAGTCGCCTTCGGTGCCGGCCTTGAACGAGCCGACTATGGCCATGGCCCCCGAACAGAAGAGCACGGACGCGTTGAGGAAGCCGAAGGCGAACGAACCGCCGTCGGCTCCCGAATCGGACGCTTTCGAGAACTTCCGCTTGAGGAAGTCTCCCAGCTTGAGCACGCCCCGCTCGATGCCGATCGCGGTGCCCAGCAGGCCTCCCGCGATGACGGCCAGGGCCAGCGCGAGGATGTGGCCGGTTTTCATCGACATCTGGACGGCGATGACGACGGTGACGAAGCCGCAGGCGGTGAAGATGGTGTCTTCGGTCCGGTCGGAAACGGCTTTCTTGACGAATATGCCGACGATGGCGCCGGCGACGATGGCGATGGCGTTGACGATGGTGGCGAACATGGTGGGCTATCTTGCCCGGGAGGGCCCGTCCGGTCAAGCGCGGACGGCCGATTCCGCTCCAGGAACCGCGTTCAGCTCCGCTTGAGGTTGAGGACGACGTTGCCGTCGTCGTCGTGCAGGGCTTCGAACTTGCGCATGAGCTCGTCGCTTATCCGCTTGTCCATCGCGGGATCGTCGGGCATGACGCTGAGCGCCCGGTCTATCGCCTCTTCCGACATCTTCCATTCGCGCATGAGTTTCGCGATCATGTCGGGGGGGATGCCTTCGTCGACGCAGGCCGTGACGAGGTCGCCGCCCATCAGGTCGTAGACCGGCTTGAGATTCGAAAAGATCTTTTTCGCCCTCGCGTAATCCATAGTCACAATATAGCGAGCCGGCGCCGGATTGTCAGCGTCCGGACGGTCGGCCGCCGCCGCTTTTCAAAGGCGGTCGGGGACGAACAGTCCCTCGTAGCGGGTGCGGCGGCGCTCCTCCGCCATCATGGGCTCCGCGGCTTCCTTCCAGCGGGCGAAATGCGCCGTTTCCTTGTGCGCCTTCACGGCGGCTTCGTCGAGGTAGGCTTCGACGAGGACGAACCGCGTCGGGTCGGATTCCTCGCGCAGGAAGTCGAAGCGGACGATCCCGGGTTCGCGGATCGAGTTCCGCGCGTTCTCGAGCGTCGCCTCGGCGAACGCCGTTTCCGTGCCGGGCTTCACGCGGATGTGGATGACGATGACGATCACGGTTCCTCCTCGCGTCCGTTCGGACGTCCGGTAATCGATCCTACGGCCGGGACGACGAACAGTCAACGCCGTCGACGAAATTGACTTGGGCCGCGTCCCGTCGCCATACTCGAAGGATGCCTGCACACGCACCTGCCCGACATCGGGCGACGGCCCGCGGTTTCGCGAAGGGCGCGCTCGCCGCGTCGCTGATGTTCGCCTTCCTCGCGGGCGCGGCCGCGCAATCCTTTCCCCTTCCCCCCGCGCCGGGGGCCGCCCAAGGAGCCGCCGACGTCGAGCCGGTGCGCGCGAGCCTGGCGTTCGACGTCGGTTCGATCGTTCCGGGTTCCTCGTTCTCGGCGACCCTGACGCTCGAACACGCGGAGGGCTGGCATACCTACGGCCCCGAGTCCGCCGACACGGGCTTGCCGACGGCCATCGAGTGGACCTTGCCAGAGGGGATCACCGCTGGCTCGATCGACTGGCCGAAATCGGAGCGCTTTTCCGACCGGGGCGTGGATTCGTTCGGCTATTCGGGCGCGGTATCGTTCCGGGTGCCGATGCGGGCGTCCGCCCGGCTTCCGGAAGGGAGCGCGCGCATCGAAGCCAAAGTGACATGGCTTGCCTGCAAGGAAGCTTGCGTGCCCGGTAAGGCCGAATTCGCCTTCGTCATCCCCGTGGCGAAAGCGGCGCCGCTTTCGTTCGGGGCCTTGCTCGCGGCCGTCGCGGGAGCCTTCCTGGGCGGACTCATCCTCAACCTGATGCCCTGCGTGCTCCCCGTCCTGTCGCTCAAGCTGCACGGCTTCATCGCGCGGGAAGGCTCGTCGCGGAAGGTGTCGTTCGCGTACGGGCTCGCGTACGGGCTCGGCATCCTCGTGTCCTTCTGGATAACCGCCGCCGTCCTTCTCGCGTTCAAGTCCGGCGGGACGCTCGTGGGCTGGGGCTTTCAGTTCCAGGAACCCCGCTTCGTCGCCGTGCTGGCGCTCTGCTTTTTCGCGTTCGGCCTCAACATGCTCGGCGTCTTCGAGATCGGCGGCGGGGCGGCCGCGTTCGCGGAGCGCGGGGCGAAGCGGACCGGCCTCGCGCGCTCCTTCGTGTCGGGCGTCTTCACCATGGTCGCCGCCACGCCGTGCACCGCGCCGTTCATGGGCGCGGCGATCGGCTTCGCGCTGTCGGCCGACGCGTTCTCCGCCTTCGCGGTCTTCACCGCGCTCGGGCTCGGCCTCGGCTTCCCCATCGTCGCCATGTCGGCTTTCCCGACCCTCGCGCGCAGGCTGCCGAAGGCGGGGCGCTGGATGGAGAGCCTGAAGCAGCTGCTCGCGTTCGGGTTGTTCGCCACCGTCATCTGGCTTCTGTCCGTGCTCGAGCGTGTGTCGGACCCGGGGGCGCTTCCGCCGACTCTCGCGGCGCTGCTCGGAACGGGTGTCGCGGCGTGGATCTACGGCCGCTGGAGCGCGTACGATCGTTCGACTGCCGTGCGGCGCATCGCGGCGGCTGGCGGCCTGCTGGTGTTCGCGCTGTCGCTCGCGCTCGCGCTGTACTTCGCGGAAGGCGACGCCGCCGTCGAGGATCTCGGGCGCCGCGCCCGGAGCGTGGCGCCGGAGCTCGTGCCCTCCGCCGATTCGGAATCGTTGTGGGAAGCGTTCGACCCCGATCTGGTCGCGGAACTCCGAGCGTCGGGGACGCCCGTCTTCGTCGACTTCAGCGCCGACTGGTGCCTGACCTGCAAGGCCAACGAACTCACCGTGCTCGGCGCGCGAGAGATCGTCGACGCCTTCCGGGCGCGGGGCGTGCGCGCGTTCAAGGCGGACTGGACCCGCTCCGATCCGGTCGTCACGAAGGCGCTCGCGGCTTTCGGACGCTCGAGCGTGCCGCTCTACGTCCTCTACCTTCCCGGCGAGCCGGAACCGCGCATCCTGCCGGAGATCCTCACGGCGAACATCGTGCTCGACGCGTTGGCCGACCTCGAGCCGTCCCCGTGATCGGCTAGTCGCGCCTGTCCGCGTATTCCTTGACGATGGCGCGGGAGGCCGGATCGCGCCACGCGACTTCGAGGATGGCCCGGAGGTAACCCTCGGGCTCGCCCGTGTCGAGCCTCTGCCCCTCGATGCGCTTCCAGGCGACCTTGCCGCGTTCGATCATCCTGTCGAGGGCCCAGGCGTGGTAATACTCGCCTTTTTCATGGCGCTTCCAGCCTTCCGCGAGGAGCTCGAAGAACTCGGGCGTGTACAGGTAGCGGCCGAGCGAGATTTCGTGGCTCGGTTCCGTTCCGGCCTTCGGCTTTTCGACGAAGCCGCGCACGAAAAGCCCGTCGGGCGCCGGATCGACGACGCCGTAGCGCGACACGTCGCCGGGCTCGTGGACGCAGGCCATCACGCACGCGCCGGTCTTTTCGTACACGTCGATGAGCTGCCGCGCCATGGGCCGTTCGCCCAGGTGGATGTCGTCGGGATACGCGACCACGCAGGGTCCGCCGTCCAGGAAGGGAGCCGCCTGGAGCAGGGCGTGGCCCGTGCCGAGCATCTCGATCTGCCGGACGAAGGACACCTTCGCCTTGGGAGGCGCGACGAGCGCGAGCTTGTCGGCCTTGCCCTCGCGCGCGAAGAGCGCCTCGAGTTCGGCCTCGCGGTCGAACCAGTCGTCGAGCGCCTTCTTGCGCCGGCTCGTGATGACGACGATCTCGTCGATGCCGGACGCGACGAACTCGTCGACGATGTATTGGATGGAAGGCTTCTGCGCGATCGGCAAAAGCTCCTTGGGAACGACCTTGGTGACCGGGAGGAACCTCGTCCCATACCCCGCCGCGACGATGACGCCTTTCATGCCGCAGATCCTACCGTGTCTCTTGGTTCGCCGACAAGACTGCTATGAGAAGAATTACCACGAGCGCAGCTTAGCGAGTACTCGAGCGTTAGGACACGAAGGAAGATGGAAAAAGGTTTGAAGATGGTTATTTAGGAGACAAGTTCGTCTTGATGATGTTCATAAACGGTACCTAGGAAACAAGAGTGCGGCTTGATGAGCTTGGCGTTCGGTGTGCCTACTGCGCGCCGTCATGCGGCGCTACTGGGGCAAGCCCGCGGCCGATGATGAACCGAATGCACCCGCCGGGGAGTCTTGGCGAGGCCGGTACTTAGGAAACAAGAGTGCGGCTTGATGGGCTTGGCGTTCGGTGTGCCTACTGCGCGCCGTCATGCGGCGCTACTGGGGCAAGCCCGCGCCCTGTGATGAACCGAATGCCTCCGCCGGGGAGGGGTGTCAAAACAGGCGCGTCAAAGCTTGCGCTTACTTGCGCGCCTTTGACGCGCCTGTTTTGACACCCCGACCAGCCGGTTGATTCGGTTCGACCACCGTCCGCCGCACCTTCCCGTATCGCCTGATCATGGCTACAGCATGCGATCCGGAGACTCAGCCCAGCATCACCTGCACGATCTGTATGATCGGGAAAATCACGCATACGATGATGAACACGACCTCCAGCGTGAGGATGCGGCGCTCGGAGAGGTCGCCGCGCATGATCTCGAAGATGTCCTGGAGGGCGTCGATGCGGCGCTCGATGCTCCACTTCCAGCCCTGCGTGTTGAAGATGCTGCAGAGGTGGTCGTAGATCTGGCCGAAGAAGTAATCGCCGATGATTTTCGAGCTATTTTCGAGGTTTTCGAGGATGAAGAGGGCTTCGATGCGGAGCGCCTGCATGTCCGCGAACTTGCGTTGTACCGTTTTCATCTTGCGCCGCTTGCGCCCGCCGACGTAATGGGCGCGGAGCACGCGTTCGGATTCGTCGAGCCATTTGTCGAGGAGGCGGTCCAACGCGCGGAGCTCGAGCAGCTGGTAGTTCGCGTGCTCGACGATGAGCAGGAGATCCTCGTACTCGTTGGACGGATCGATGATGAGGCAGCGGTCCATGTCGAAGAGCGCGAAGTCGTTCGTCAGGTACGAGTAGGGGTTGTTGAGCGTGCGGCCGAGCTGCTTCGGGTGGAGCGGCGCGTCGGCGTGCTCGCCGGTGAGCAGCGTGGCGACCATGGGGCGGTTCGTCTCGTAGAACGTGTCCGGGTCCGAGCCGACGTCGAAGAAACGGTAGACGACGTAGTGCTCGCTCTCGTGGAGGAGTCCCTGGTCGTAGCCTTCCCGGTCGACGGTTTCGACGATCAGTTCGGCGATGGAGCGGGCCTTCGTCTCGACGAAGCGCGCCATCGTCGTGCGGACGCCGTGCGCCTCGAAGCTCTGGCTCTCGATGCCGTGCAGGGCGCGCAGCGTGGACCGAAGCCGCCTGCGGAGCTGGACGCACACTACTCCCTCGTCGTAGAGCTTGGCGACGGCCGACACGCCCTCGTGGGGCGCCGGATCGGCGCAGGTCGCGACGTCGACGGGACCCGGCCGCGATCCGAGATCGAGGACGAGCGGCTTCGGGAGGGTGAGCGAGTCGGGCGCGTCGCGACGTTTCAGCGTCGCCGAATCGGACCGGCAGGGCAGGATGGACGCGGCCGCGTCGAGATCCATGTTGACCCCGACGTCGTAGAGCGCCATGTAGACGATCTCGACCTCGTAGACCGTCTCGGCGGGTACGGGCAGCGCGACCGGCAGCTCTTCGAGCTCCGGCCGCGTGTGGACCGTGACGACTTCCTTCTGGCGAGGCGACTTTTCCCCGCGCGGGGGGAGGGGAGACGGAAATCCCGGTTTGCGTTCGGGCACGGCGTACCCCCTTACTGGGTCGATCTGGCCTCGAATTTGAGGATCTCGCGTTCGAGCACCGAGAGCGATATCACGGAACCTTCGGGCACCACGTACGGCAGCGTGAAGAGGCCGCCCATGTGGAGCACCTCGGCGAGCTTGACGGTCTCGCCCGAGGGATACTTGGCCTTCACGGTCACCGTCAGCGCGGTGGGGTATTCGGGAATGGTCTGCTTGATGAGTCCGGAGGTCATGCCCTCGGCCTTCGCCGGAAGGGCGTAGACGAGCGCGACCGGCTGGGTGCGGTCCACCTGGGCGCCGGCGGCGGGCAACTGCGACACGACCGTGCCGGCCTTTTCCTTGCCGGCGGCCTCGCGCGCCTCGAAGCCGAACGGGACGCCGGATTTCTCGATCTGGACGATCGCGTCCGCGAGCTGGAGTCCCGTCAGGTTCGGCACCGCGATTTTCGCCTCGGCGGGACCGCGGCTCACGACGAGTTCGAGCTGGACGGGACCCGAGAGATCCGTGCCGGGCAGCGGCTTCTGCTCGAGGACCGTGCCGGCGGCCGCGGCGTTGTAGGCGTAGATCGGGGGATCCTTGACCGTCACGAGCGGACGCGCGGAGCTGAAGAGCGTCTGCAGGTGGAGTCGCACTTCGTCCAGGCTCATCCCCACGAAATTCTCGATCTTGTCGACGGCGGCGCCCTTGCCGACCGTGAGCGCCACGCGGCGCCCTGCCTTCACGATGGAGCCGGCGGGGGGCTTCTGCTCGAGGATGCGGCCCTTGTCCTCCGCCTTGTTCGTCACGCGGAGCGCTATGCGCGGGTAGAGTTCCTTTTCCTGGAGCTTGATGAGGGCGGCGGTGAGCTCCATGCCCGACACGTTCGGGACGAGCGTCTGCTCCTCGCCGCGGATGGACAGGAAGAAGGCGATGAGGCCGGAGAGGACCATGATGGCGATCACGCCGAGAAGGGCGGCCACCGCGGTCTTGTACGTCTCGCGGTCGAGATCGTCCAGCTTCTTGAAGCCCGAGAAGATATGCCTGAAGTCGAATGACAGTTTCATCGTCGTGTTCCGATCGCGGGATGCGCGCCGCGTGCGGCGGGCCCGGCCGGCCTACGCGCCGAGGACGGAACCCGCGAGACCGCGCGTCCCGTTGGCGAAATCGCCGTGGGACAGGGCCTTTTTTGCCTGGAGCTGCAGGCGCCGGAGCGCGAGCAGACCCTTTCCAGTTTGTACCATTATTCCGCGAGACTTGTCCAGCGCGACCACGGTGCCGGGGGCGGCGCCTCCGTCCTCGTCAGGATGGGGAAAAGTCTCGATGACGTTGAGCCGCGTGCCCCCGAGGCTCGTGAACGCCCCCGGCCAGGGGTGGAAAGCCCGCACGCGCGCGTCGAGTTCGAGCGCCGACCTCGTGAAATCGAGCAGACCGTCCTCTTTCCGGAGCATCGAGCAGTAGGTCGCCTTCGAGCCGTCCTGGGGCTCGCCCTGGACGGGGCCGACGGCGAGCCGGGCGATCGTGTCGACGAGGAGCCGCGCGCCGATCTCCGCGGCGGCCGCCGAAAGGCTTTCGGCCGTCTCCCGGCCCGAAAGCGGCACGAGCTCGCGCGCGAGGATGTCGCCCTCGTCCAGGGCCAGCGTGACGCGCTGCACGACGACGCCCGTTTCCGCGTCGCGCGCCAGGATGGCGGCGGGAATGGGCGCGCAGCCGCGGTATTTCGGCAGGAGCGACGGATGCACGTTGACCGAACCCGCGGGGAACAGCGAGAGGAACTTCGGCCCGAAGATCGTGCCGTAGGCGAAGACGGCCATGAGGTCGGGTTTCAGGGCGATGACGGATTCGCGCGCGGCGGCGTCGAGCCGCTCCGGCGAAAGGACGGGAATTCCGAGCGCCGCGGCGGCCTCGGCCACCGGAGTGCGGCTCGCGGACATTCCCCGGCCCTTTTTCGATTCGGGATTCGTGAGGACTCCGACCGCCTCGTGCGCCGAGGCGGCGAGCGTTTTGAGCGCGGGAACCGCGACGTCCGGGCTGCCGGCGAAGAGGACGCGCATCCCGGTCACATCCTGAGCTTTTTTTCGTATTCTTCGAGCGCCTTGGCCTTGCCGGACGCCGAGAGGCGGTCGACGAAGAGCACGCCGTTCAGGTGGTCGAACTCGTGGAGGATGACCCGCGCGAGGAGGTCGTCGGCTTCCAGCGTGAAGGGCCGTCCGCGCTCGTTCCACGCCTGGATCTTGACGGCGGCGGGACGCTTCACCTTCTTGTAGACGCCCGGAATCGAGAGGCAGCCCTCCTCGAGCGACACTTCCTCGGGCGACGTGGCGACGATCTCCGGGTTGATGAAGGCGCGCGGCTTGTCGTCGTCCACCGCGGTCACGAACAGGCGGATGCTCTTCCCGACCTGCGGCGCCGCGAGCCCGAGCCCCCGCGCCGCGACCATCGCCTCGAACATCTCTTTCACGAGCTTGACGACGTCCGCGTCGATCTTCTCCACGGGCTTCGCCTTCTCGGCGAGCACCTGATTCCCTATCGTGACGATCTCCATCATACCCCCGCTCCGCCGCCCCAAAATACGCGATTCCCCGCCCCCCGGTCAACCTTCACGCCTTCGGCTCGAAGAGGCCGACCCGCGGAAAGGCAACCACGGAGTCTCGGAGTTTTGCCACGGAGGCCACGGAGAAGAGGGAAAGAGGGTTTAAAGGAGGAAGCTTTGGGACGGTACTTGGATAACGAAAGCCCGCCGCGATTCGGCGCCACGTCCCGTGGCGTGACGTCATGGCCGTCGTACGGCGTTGCTGAGGTAAGTGAGCGCCCGATGAAGAACCGCATGCGACCACCGGGCGGGGCTCGCATCGCCGGTTCTTAGCCGAATAAAGCCCGCCGCGATTCGTTCGGCGTCATGGCCGTCGTACGGCGTTGCTGAGGTAAGTGAGCGCCCGATGAAGAACCG
>CAYZZW010000017.1:21633-51744 GCA_964482955.1 uncultured Treponemataceae bacterium
CCGGTTCTTAGCCGAATAAAGCCCGCCGCGATTCGTTCGGCGTCATGGCCGTCGTGCGGCGTTGCTGAGGTAAGTGAGCGCCCGATGAAGAACCGCATGCGACCGACGGGTGGGGCATACAAGTACCCATGACGAATATTGCGAGTACTCTCGCCTATTCGTCATGGGTACTTGTATGCCCCAGCCCCCGACCTATACGGTCCCAATAAATTCGCCGCACCCTCTCCGCGTTATCGCCGCGCTACTTCCGAAGCGCTGCGAGATCGATGCGGTCGCCGACCGACACGTTGGCCCGCGCGAACCACCCCTGCGGAACCTCGAGCGCGAAGCGCAGGCTGCTCTCCGAGCCGATCGTGGCGAGCGAGAAGGGCTGCATGTCGTGGATTTCGCGGATGACGCCCGAGGAATCGACGTAGGCGACGGACAGGGGCAGCTTCGTGTTTTTCATCCAGAAGGACAGGCGCTGGTCGCGGTCGAAGACGAAGAGCATGCCCTCGCCGTCGGCAAGCTTGTCGCGGAACATGAGCCCGGTCCGGTGCTCGGCGGCGGTGACGGCCAGCTCGGCGAGCACGGTCGTCGGGCCGACGCGGAGCTCCACGCGCTTCAGGATCGCCTGGGCTTTCGTCGGTTCGCCGTCTTTCGGCTTGTCGTTCAAGCAGGACGAGAGCGAAACGGCGGCGAGCACAGCCGCGATTGCGGCGAAGGACGAAACGGTTCGGCGCATGGGATCCTCCTCGAAATCGGTCCCAGCATGCGATAGAATCCTGATTCGAGGCAACGGGGCCACGGTTAGCGGTGTGTTCGCGCCAGGGATGGGAGCGGAAAGCCCGGAATCACGGGGTTCCGGCGGGGAACCCCGTGATGAGGACTTGCAGCGCACAGCCCGGCCCGCCGCGACGGCGGCGGGGGCGCCCTTTTCTTTGTTTCAGATAATAAAAAAGCCCTCCGGAAGAATCCGGAAGGCTTTGATTTGACTGGTAAGTCGGCTGGAATCAGTACTTGGATTCCTTGCCGCCCCGGCCGCGGGTTTTCTTGAGGAGCTTACGGGCAAGAGCCTTTTGCTTGCGGTTCTTGATGGCGGAAGGCTTTTCGAAGTATTCGCGCTTCTTCCATTCCCGTATGATGCCCTCTTTTTCGACCAGGCGCTTGAAGCGCTTGATGGCCTTCTCGAGGGGTTCGCTCTCATCAACGATGATCTGGTTCAGTTGGATCACCTCCCTTTTGGCGAGGCGCTCATTGTAATCAGGCGCCGTATTTTGTCAAGCGGGCCTTCGTCGAGCAGGGCTTCGGGATCGCAGGCGACGTACGCCACCTGGAGTTCCCAGTGGAGGTGGGGGCCGGTCGAAAAGCCGGTGGAGCCGAGTGTGCCGATCGGCTCGCCGCGGAGGACGAGAGCGCCGGTTTGGACGGCCAGGCTGTCCATGTGCATGTAGATCGTGAAGACGCCGGGCAGGTGTTCGAGGATGACGGTGTTGCCGGTCAGGATGCGGAGGCCGGCGAAGGCGACGCGGGCGGAGCCGCAGGCGACCACGGCGGTCCCTTTCGCGGCGGCGAAGTCGATGCCGAGATGGCGGCCGACGCTTTTTTTGCCGTTCGAGTAACGGTAGTTCCGGGTGTCGCCGAAGGTGGAGCTCCGGCGCTTGTCCACGGTCGGGACGATGAAGGCGTCCTTGAGGTACACCGCGGACGGATCGAAGGTCGACAGGATCTTCGAATACAGTTCCGATTCCGCTTGCTGTTCGGGACTCGGCTTCGTGCGCAGCTGCGTGAGCTTGGCGTCGAGCTTGATGGTCTGCGTCGGGAAGGCGCGCTCGGCGACCGGCAACTCCAAGCGCCGCTCGTAAGGCGCGCCGTCGAGGGTACCGGCGAACGCGAGGGTCCAGACGCCCGGTTTCGCGAAGGTTTCCATTCCCACGGCGACGCCGACGAGGCTGGCGGCTTCGGGGACGGGACAGGGGAAGGCGGTCGCCTTCGACGCGGTCTTTCCGTCGGGCGTGACGAGGGCCAGCACGCCCGAGAGGGCGGAGCCGGGGCGCGGCACGGCCCACGCGAAGACGGGATCGCCCTGGCGCACGGAGGCCGGAACGTACCAGACGACGCCCGCCGCGTCCGGCTCGGGACGGAGGGCCGCGGGATCGACCGGTTCGGCGCGGAGAACGCCCGCGAGCGCGGTCCAGTGGATGAGGAGGATGAGGAGGCCGGCGCGCTTCAGACGACGGCCTCCGGATCGGACTTGCCCGAGTAGAAATCGTAGACGAAGGAGCGGATCAGGTTGCCCATGCGGGCGCTCGGCTTGACGGCTTCGACGTGGATGATCGAGTGGTTCTTGTCCTTGAGGTAGTCGACGGCTCTCACCGTGCCGCTCATCACGATGTATTCGTCCTCGACGAAGAACTGGACCTTGACGAGCATGCCGTCCCGGGCCTTGCCGCCGACGAGGAGCGAAAAGCCGTCTTCGGAGATGTCCTGGATCATCGCCTTCATGCCGGGGGCGCGCTCCGGCTTTTCATAGGCGCCCTCGAGCCGCTTTACGAGGTAGAGATAGGCGGGGATCTTCGAGACCATGCGTTTCGATTTGCGCTTTTGCGTGCGGAACAGGGCTTCCGAATGGGCCAGGTGCAGGGTGGGGACACCCTTGGTCTGGATCTCGTCGATGACGTAGGTGTCGTAGACGTAGCCCGCGTCCTCCCGGCGCCAAAAGTACACCGAAACGCGCTTTCCCTGCCACGAAAAGCCGGCCGGAAGGCGCATGCCGAGGGGGACGGAACAGACCATGAAGCGCTCGTTGTTGTCGACGACGGACGAATTGAAGACCCCGAGGCCGCGGATGAGGATGCGGAGTCCCTGGTTGCGGGCGATGAACTTGGACGAGAGGAGGCCCCCGCCGTTCGCCTGTCTTTCCTGCTCGAGGCGCTTGCGGCAGTCGAAGAGGCGCTCGAGGTAGCGGTCGTGCTCGCGGGGATCGTCAGCGCCCTTGCCGCGCGCGGCGACGATGCGGATCACCTGTTCGAGGGCTTCCGGCTTCCACATGATGGACAGGGGCTCGTCGATGCCGAGCGTCGCGGCGATCCCGCTGAGTTCCTTGGCTTCGGCCAGGGTGAAGCCTTCGGCAGACGCCTTCGCGTAGTACTTGGGGACGGAATAACGCCCCGTTCCGAGGACGAGGGCGACGACGCTGAAGATCGCCAGGATGGCTATGACGAAAATCGCTACGATCATGCGGGGCTCCGGGCTCCTTGTACCATGAAGCGGGTCGTCCGAACAGGGGCCGCGGGCGGACCTTCCCGCGTCTCGGTATCATTATCGGCGCCGAATCGGATTTCGGTAGTCGCGAAGCGAGACGCCGGCGCACCGGACCCGTTCTTTCGATCGCGGCTTTCGGGTACAATCGCGGGCGATGGAACACGACGGATCCGATGCGGAACGCGACACCCCGAACCGCCGTCTCTTGAATCGAGGCGGCGCGCTCGAGCTGGCCGTGGTGGCGCTCGCGTTCGCGCTGCCGGGGCCGGCGCGCGAGCCGCTGCCGCTCTGGACGGCGGCCCGCCACCTCGACAATCTGCTCGGGCTTCTGCCGCAAACGGCGCTTCTCTTCTATTTAATGGGGTCCGGCCGGGGCTTCGGCGACTACTTCGAACTTGGCCCGCGCATGCGCGATCTCCGGGGCGCGGTCGTCGCGGCGCTTTGCTGCGTAGCCGCGGCCTTCGGCGTGGGCGCGCTGGCCGGTTTCTTGACGCCGGGCGCTCCCGCCACGGCGACCGTCGGCGTCGTGGACGTGCCCGTGCCCGCGTTCGTCGCGCTCGCGGCGGCATCGGCGCTCGCGGTCGGCCTGCGCGAAGAAGCCCTCTACCGCGTCTACTTCGTCCGCTCGCTCGCGCGACTGGGCATGCCCATGCCGCTCGCCGCGCTGGCGTCGACCGCGATGTTCGCGGCGGGCCACGCGTACCAGGGACCGGTCGGCATCGCCTCCGCCTTCGCGCTCGGCGGCATCCTGTCGGCCTTTTTCCTGCGAAGCGGTTCGCTCTGGCTCGTCGCGCTCGCCCACGCGCTCTACGACTTCGTCGCGATTTTGCAGAACGTCCGGTTCTGACGTCCGTCGTGGACGAACGTCGTCGGCGCGGCTATAGTTCCGACCATGAAACCGTCCGACAAATTCCGTTCCGACCTCGACCGCTGGGCGCGCGACGCGACCGATCCCGAGCGCGTCCGGGGGCTCCTGCACAAGGGCTTGCCGTCCCTGCCGTCGGAGCTCATCGACGACCTGAACGCCGCCTTTCTCGAGAAGCTTCGCGGGAATCCGCGTCAGGCGGACAAGGCCGTCGAGTGGATCGGCACGGTGGTGTCGATACTCGAGAACGATTACGACGGCACGCCGCTTTCGGACGCCGACTGGCGGGAACTCGGGCAGATCGTCGGCGCGGCGTCGGGCGAGCTCGACCTCGACACGCTCACCTACGCGATGAACCTGGTCCTCGAGCACAAGGGCATCTGACCGTGGCCGAGTGGTTCGAGGATCGGCGCTTTTGGGAGGACTTCGCGCCCGTGATGTTCGACGGCGAGCGCTGGGCGGAAGTGCCCGCGGTCGTCGACGGCCTCCTGCGCCTGGGCGGCGTCGCGCCGGGCGCGGCGATCCTCGACCTCTGCTGCGGTCCGGGGCGGCACGCCCTCGAGCTGGCCGCGCGCGGCTACCGCGTCACCGGCGTCGACATCACGAAGAGCTTCCTCGACGCGGCGGCGGACAGCGCGGCCGACCGGGGTCTGTCCCTCGAGCTGGTCGAAGCCGACGCGCGCGCCTTCGAGCGCCCGGGCGCCTTCGCGCTGTGCGCGAACCTGTTCACCTCGTTCGGCTACTTTTCGGACGCGCGGGACGACGCCCTCGTGGCGCGCCGCGTGTTCTCCTCGCTCGAAGCGGGCGGAACCTTCGTCGTGGACACCCTGGCCATCCCGCAAGCCAGGCGCGACTATTCGGCGCCCGAGCGCTTCGAGCGCGAAGGCTGGTCCGTGGCGTGCCGCTACGCCCCCGTCGGAGACTGGGACGGCCTCGAAACGTCGTGGACCATCGAGCGGGGCGGCGCGCGGGCGGAACGGCGCTTCGTCCAGCGGCTCTACACCGAGGAGCGCATGCGATCGCTCCTCGAAGCGGCCGGATTCGCCGAAGTCCGGTGTTTCGGCTCGTGGGCGGGGGAGGCGTACGGTCCCGAATCGTCCCTGTTCATCGCCGTGGCCCGGAAAGCGTGAACCGCTGCCCGAGCGGTTGCGCTTGATTTTTGCGTCAAAGGGCGGGAAAATCCAAAGTACGGGCTGCGGAAAGCGGCCGTTCGTCCGATAATTGTAGGATACGGGGCGAACCGTCGCGGATCGCGCGTCGAGCTTCACGGTCCGGAATACGCCCCCGCAATGGAAGGTACCATGTCCGACAGTCAGATAGGCATCAAGCTCGCCAACGGCGAATTCTACCCCGTGCTCCCGGAAGGCGCTCCGGCCGCCAAGCGGCTCGTCGTCACCACGGTGTCCGACGAGCAGGAGACGGTCCACGTGGACTTGTACCGCGGCGCCGGGCCGCGGGTGGACGACGCGTCCTACGTCGGCACCCTGACCATCGAGAACATTTCGCCCATGCCCAAGGGCGATCCCGACATCGCGCTCGAGCTCAGGCTCGACGGCGAGGGGAACTTGAGCGCCTCCGGCACCGAAGCGAGTTCCGGCGAACGGCAGGAGCTGAACGTATCCCTCGTCTCGCTTCCCGGCGAGGAAACCTACGAGATTCCCGATTTCGATTTCGACGAGAGCGCCAAGCCCGAGCTCGCGGCGTTTTCCGGCGGCGCGCCGGCGGAAAATCCCTTCGGGGAGACGGCCGGGACGACGTCGTCCAACGAGGACCTGTTCGGCAGCCTGACCGAGGAACGGCCCGAAAAGCAGGCCAAGCGCCGGAGCGGAAACGGCGGCGGCGCGAGAGTCGTGGCGATCGTCCTTTTCGCGCTCGCGGGATTGGCGCTCGCGGTGCTCTTCGGCTTCCTCGTCTACCGCTGCTCGACGGCCCAGAAACCCGCCGTGACCGAACCGGCGAAGCCCGTGACGGACGCGACGAAACCCGCGACCACGGCGCCCGCCGCCACCCAGCCGACCACGACCCAACCGGCCACCACCCAGCCGACGACGCCCGCAACCCAGCCGACGGCGCCCGCCACGGCGGAACCGTCGGGAACCGTGCCGAACACGCCGGCCATCCCGCCGAAAAAGGAACCGGGGGTCTGGTACAAGATCAAGTGGGGCGATACCCTCTGGGATCTCGCCTACGTGTTCTACCGCGACCCTTGGCTGTATCCGCGGATCGCGAAGGCGAACAAGATCAAGAATCCCGACCTCATCATCTCCGGGACGAAGATCTTCATTCCGCCGCGCTGAGGAAGACGATGTTCCACGCGTTTCCGAGGCCCGCCCGCGCGGGCCTTTTTCATTTGACGGCCGTCCGGGCGGCCGGTTCCGCCGGTCGCGCCGCAGGTTGGGCGTACCTCGGAGCGCGGTGCATCCTGATCGCCGCGCTCGCGACCTCCTGCGCGGGGCGCGTCTACGGGTATCCGTCGGACGTCTTCCGCGCGCGCGTGGCCTCGGGCGACGAGCGCGTCTTTTCGCTCATGGAAAAGCGCCCCCCCGCGCGTTTCGACGTCCTCGGACCCGGCGCCCATTACTACTTGGCGCGCGCGGCCGGCAGGCTCGGCTATCAAGAACTCGAAATGAGCCTCCTCAAGCTCGGAGCGGAGCGCGAGACCGGCCGGGCGCGGATCCGCTGCCTCGAAACGCTCGTCGAGCGCCTCGCTGACTCCGGCGATTGGAAAGGCGCGCTCCGCGAACTCGACGCCCTCGAGCGGATCGCCGCGTCGCGCTGGAGCACGGCGCTCGTCCGCCTGGACGCGTTGGCCGCCCTCGATCCGCCGGGCGATCCCGGACCCGTCGTCGAACGCCTGCGCGCCGCCTATCCGGCGGAAGCCGCGCGGGACGGCGGCCGTCTGGCCTTGGCCCTCGCGTCATACCGGGCAGCGGCCGGCGACGCCGACTGGCGGACGCCGGTTCGGGAGCTGTTCGCGAATCCGGCCGCCGACTCGGAACGGCTGGAACGAGCCGGGGAGCTCGTCGACGCCCGCCCGGACTCCTTCGACGCGGACGAAGCGGCGCGCATGGCGCTCAGGCGTTTCGTGGCCGCGCGCGATTACCGCAAGGCGCTCGTCGTCGCGCTCGCGAATCCGGCGGCGTTCGGCGCGAAAACGGGACGCGCTTTCCTCGCGGACCGGGCCAAGGCTTTCCTGTACGCGCGGGAATACTCGGTCGGCGAGCAGGCGCTGGCGGCGCTCGAGGCGAACGCCCGGAAGGAGGGCGTCCGCGAAACCGAGTTCGTGGCCGCGTTTTATCGGGGTCGGATCGCGCTCGAGGCGGGCCGGCTCTCGGACGCCGTCGCTCGCTTCGGGCGTTCCGCGGAACTCGCCGCTTCCGGCGAAGACCGCGACGCGGCGTTCTGGTACCTGGCCAAGGCGCGGAGTCGCGTGTCGTGGAGCGCGGGGGCGGCGGAACTCGCCGCCGGTTCCGCGTCGTGGGCGAAACCCGAGCGCTTCGCCGACCTCGTCGACGAGCTGCTTCGCGCCGCGGTGAACGCACGCGATTGGGCCGGCGTGAAAAGCCTCTGGGACCGGCTCGGCGAACGGGTCGACGCGCGAACCCGCGCGCGGCTCGCGTACGTGGCGGGCCGCGCCGTCGTCATGGGCCGGCTCGGGCCGGCTTCCGACGCGGACGGCCTGTTCGACCTCGCGGCATCCTCCGTCGAGGGGGACCGCTATTACCGGATCGCGGCCGCGTGGCGGCTCGGTCGCCCCGCGGTCGAACCTGGCGAACCTCGACCGGTGCCGCCGCGCGCGGCCGACGCCGCGGACGACCTCGAACGCTTCCTGGCGGGATTCGCCGAGTACGGGCTGTCGTCCCTGATCCGCGAAGAACTGGCTTTGTCCGGGGAAACCCTGTCCGACGACGCGCTCAGGCGGCTGTCCGCTTTGTGCGCGTCGTCCGTCGGTTCGCGCGCCGTGGCCGACTCGATGCGGATCGCCCAACTCGCCCTCGCGAGTCCGACGATCCTTCCGTCGAGGACGGATTTCGAGGCGGTCTGGCCGAAGGCCTTCGACGCGGAGCTGTCGGCCGCCGCCGCCGCGCACGACCTGCCCGTATGGCTCCTGCGGGGCCTCGCGCGGAGCGAAAGTTACTTCATTCCGGACGTCGTCTCGAGCGCCGGGGCCGTGGGGCTCACCCAGCTCATGCCGGCCACCGCCCAGGCGGACGCGAAGGCGCTCGGCCTCGCGTCGTACGCGTTGGACGATCCGCGCGACAACGCCCTGATCGGCGCCTATCATTTCAAGACCCTGTACCGCGCCACGTCCTCGTTCAGCGCGTCGATCTTCGCCTACAACGCGGGACTCGGCCGGCTTCGCTCGTGGGAAAAGACGCTCGCGGGCTTGCCCCCCGACCTCTTCCTCGAGGCGATTCCGTACGAGGAGACGCGGCAGTACGGACGGAACGTGATCGCGGCCGCGGTCGTCTACGCGACCCTGTACGGTCCCGAGGACGGGGACGCGGCGCTCGAGGCGCTGCTCGGGACATCTTCCCGCTAGCGGGTCGTCCGCGGTTTCCGGGAAGTCAGGCGGCGAGCGAGACGAGGATGCCGGGTTCGACGGACGCGGTCGGCAGGTAGGGCGCGGCGGGACGGGCGGCGAGCGAGTGGAGTTCGCGGCCGTACTGGTCGATGAGGGCGTCGATGCGTTCCGCGCTGAGTTCGGCGGGCCGTTCTCGGACGGCCAGGGGTTCCGATTTGGCGGCGGAGAGCCGCTCGATGAGGGTGTCGAGCATCTTGAGCCGGTCGATGGACACGACCGAACCCGAATCGCTCGGGACGCCGGACACGTGCTCGAAGTTCGCGTAGATGGCCAGGTTGGGGCTGACGGGAACCGACAGGCGTCCCGATGACGACGCGAGGCTGTGGGCGTAGGAGAGCGGGAAGCCGCTCGATGCCATCGGTCCTATCATGTACGTTTCCTCGATCGCTCCGTTTTCGGGAGCTTTCCCCGCTCCCCGATCTCAATATCGGCACGATGATTCCGGCGGTTGAGCCTTTCCCGAAGGCCTAGCCCGGCGCGAGGCCGCCCGTTTGCGAATGGAAGGGCCGCGGGCTACAATGATCGTCGAAGCCGTGAAGGCGGCGAAAGCCGGCTGGCGCGTTCACGAGGGGGGAAGGGATGTCGGACGGCGGCGAACACGACTTCGCGGAATCGGGCGACCGCCTGGGAATCCTCCTCGACGCGGAAACCCGGTTCGACGTGTTCCTTCGAAACACGAAGGACGTTTTCTGGATCGCGGACCTTCGCGGCAACTTCCGCTACGTGAGCGATTCCGTCGAGCGCCTGTTCGGTTACCGCCCGGAGGAATTCAAGACGCTCGGCGTCGATGGCCTGCTGTCGCCGGAATACGTGGCGCCCGCGAAATCCCTGCTCGAGCAGACCCTGGAGGGAGCCCGGCTGGGGCTCTTCGCGCGGGACACGCCCGGCATGGGCTTCGAGCTCCTGCACCGGCACAAGAGCGGCCGCCTCGTCTGGTGCGAAGTGCACTTCTCGGTGCTGTTCGGAGCCGACGGCGCGCCGGAGGCGGTGGGCGGCATCACGAGCGACATCGACGACCGCAAGCGCTACGAACTGGCCCTCAAGGCGAGCGAGACGCGCTACCGCGCCATCCTGTCGCAGCTGCCGGACGCGGTCGTCATCCACCGCGACGACCGCTTCATCTTCGCGAGCGATTCGATCGAGAAGATCGCGGGCTGGAAGCCGGCGGAGCTGATCGGCCGCGGCGTCATGGCGATGGGCGATCCCGAACTCGCCCCCAGGCTGGCGGAGATACGCCTGAAGCGGTCGCGCGGGGAGCCGGTGCCAGAGTTCTACGAAAGCCGCTTCCTCATGAAGGAAGGCGGCTACCGCGACATCGAGGTCCGGGCCACGCTGATCGACATCGACGGACTGCCCACGACGGTGGCCGTCCTCACGGACATCACCGAGCGCAAGCGCATCCTCGAGGCGGTCCGCGAATCGGAAGCGAAGTTCCGCGACCTGGTCCAGCTCCTGCCCGTCGGCGTGTTCGAGATGGACGAGAGCGCGCGCCCCGTGTACGTCAACGACCTCATGTTCGAGATTTTCGGCTACCAAGCGGGGATCGATCCCCTGCCGGAGAGCATCAACGACATCATCGCTCCGGAAGACCGGGATAAAGCGCGCGAGATCTTCCGGGCCATCCTCGAAGGAGGGCAGCCGGGAGCGCGGGAATACTCGTTCGTGCGGAAGGACGGTTCGCGCTTCTACGGCCAGGTGAACTCGTGCACCGTCGTCCGTAACGGACGCGTGACGGGAATCCGGGGCGTGGTGGTGGACGTCACCGAGCGCAGGATGCGCGAACGCGAGCAGTTCCGGGCCAACAAGCTGGAGGCGATCGGAGCGCTGGCTGGCGGCATCGCGCACGATTTCAACAATATCCTCACGGGCGTCATGGGCAACCTGAGCCTGGCCGGCATCGAGGACGGCATCGCCGAAACCCGCGCCTACGTGAAGGAAGCCGAACGGCAGGTGATCCGCGCGCGCGAGCTCACGAACCGCCTCATCGTCGTGGCCAAGGGCGGCGTCGACGTGCGGAAGGACGCGCCGGTGGCGGAAATCATCGGCGACGTCATCGATTTCCACCTCAAGGGATCGAAGTCGTCGTACTGGGTGAAGTTCGGGGAAAGCATCCCGGCCGCGGCCATCGACGCCGACAGCTTCAGCCAGATCGTCGCGAACCTGGTCATGAACGCCGACCAGGCGATGCCGGAGGGCGGCGTGGTCGAAGTCGACGTCGGCTCGCACCGCGCCGGAGGCCGTTCGGAGTCGAAGACGGAGCGGGACCTCGGCCTCGCCGACGGCGACTACCTCCGGCTGTCGGTCCGGGACTCCGGGGCCGGCATCGCGCCCGAGGGCTTCGAACGCCTGTTTGATCCGTACTATTCGACGAAACCGGGCCATTCGGGGCTCGGACTCGCGGTCGTACAGGCGCTCGTGGAAAAGAACGGCGGCCGCATCCGCGTCGAGTCCGAGCCGGGCCGCGGATCGCGCTTCGTCGTCTACCTGCCGTCCGCAGGCGTTACGGAACGCGCGTAAGCGCGGCTCGCCGGATTCGTCGCGCGCTACCGGTATTCGATCGTGTTGATGATCGACGGCGTCCGCTCGATGACGAGCGGGAAGTCGGCCGGCTCGAGCGCGTGATCCTCGCCGTCCATCTGGACGAGGACGCGGCCGTCGTACTCGAGGACGAGCCGGTCGGCGCGGAGATGGTCGACTTCGCGGAGCCCGTGATGCAAGCCCGCCGTGATCGAGTTCTTGATCGTCAGCTTCCGGAAGAGACTCGTTTCCGATACCGCGCACACGTTGTCGTCGTCCGGCAGGATGCGCTTGTTCGAGCCGTACTGGCGGTTGCCGGAAACGCCCATCGCCACGAGCAGGAAGCGCTTCGCGATGGCGCGCGTTTCGGCCCCCGAGGCGTCGAAGGCGCGGACCGTCATCGGCCGCACGCGGTAGATGAGGTCGTAGAACACCGAGGCGAAATCCACCCAGAGTTTGTACGAATCCCCCGGCAGCGACGACTTGAGGCGGTTCGTCATGCTCGTGACGAAGGCGTCGAGGCCGACGCTGGCGATGTTGAACGAATACCACGGCCCCTTTGACGAGCCGGACGCGCAGGAGACGCGGAGCGCCGCCTGCGACGAGAAGCGCGCCGGGCGGATCAACCTGCCCAGGGACGTATCCATGTCCCGGCCGTCGGAGCCGTCGTTGCCGGTGCCGAGCGGCAGGCGGAGCACCGTGCAGGCCGCGCGCGCGGAATCGTCCCAGTCCATGAGTCCGGACAGGAATTCGTGGCTCGTGCCGTCGCCGGAGGCCATGACGACGAGCCGTTTGGCGCCCGGCGACGACGGCGCTTCCGATCCCAGGGCGCGCGCGAGGTCCACGGCGTGGCGCGGCGACGCGGTCGTCAGGACCCGGAAGGAAAACGGCGCGGCGCGCGGCGGCAGGGCGCGGGCTTCGGACGCGAAAGTCTCGGCGGTCTCGAGGTGTTTCGCCGCGACGCGCGCCCGCGTGAAGCCGCCCGCCCTCGGATTGACGACGACGAAAACGTCCAGCGGGGCGGCCGCGAACAAGGGCGACCGTTCCGCGATGATCCTGATGCACTCGACGAAGCGTTCGATGATCATGGCACCAGTCTACCGGCATCCCCGCCTCCCGGCAAGGTCGATCGACGGGGAAAGCGATCCGCCGTTGAAAGGCAACCGCGGAGATACGGAGATTCGTGCCGCGAAGGTCACGGAGGAAGAGGAGGGAGGTTTTGACAGGTGGGGAATTACGTGATACGATTTTCGCCATGCAACGGTCGACGGCGCGGGGTCGTCGCCCGGAAAAAAGAAGGAAGTGTCCGGCGTGCCGCGTTCGATCGACGAAGCCTTGTTGACCGCCATCTCTTCGCTCAATCTGGCCCTCGCGGCCGGCATCACGGTGCTCGTCCTCCTGCTCATGATCCAGCGCCAGCGCAGGCCGCTCAAGATCCTCATCGCGGCGTTCTACCTGCTCATGAGCTACGGCTTGATGACGGGCTGGCTGGCCCGGTCGGGGATGATGCTCCACGTCCCGTGGCTCCTCTATTCCACGTACGTCGCCTCGTTCATCCACGGGCCGGTCATGTACCTGTACGCCCGCGACGATGACGCTTCCATCCTCGACATCGCCTTCGAAGTGGGTTTCAACTCCAAGACGACCTTCAACACGCTGTTTTCCCGCGCCACCGGCCTGACCCCCAAGGAGTTCAGGCGCAAATCCGTGAAGACCGGAAAAGAAGCGCCGAAAAAACCTGAAAAACGTTCCATTTTATAAGTTGGAACGACGGCTGATCCTCCTTCCGGTACGGTTTCCCGCATATCCCGCGCGCGTCCAGGCGGGAGCAGGCATGGCAATCAAGGAGAAGCAGTGTATGAAATACGGGAAACAGCGTATTGGAATGCTTTTTGTTTATTTGATGGTGGTGATGGCACTTATGGCGGGCTGCGCCGAGCCTGGTGAAACCCAGGAGGTGCCCGGGTTGCTTCCCATCGCGCGGGTGAGCGTGGATGGAAGCGGAGCGGAGGCGGACGGTCATAGCATTGAGTCATCGATCAGCGCGGACGGCCGCTACGTGGCGTTTTGTTCGGATGCGACGAATCTGGTACCCGGCGATACCAACGGGACCGTGGATCTTTTCGTCTACGACCGGAAAAATGGCGGTATCGAACGGGTGAGCGTGGGCGGGAAAAGCGTCTTGGTCGCGAGTAGAGGCCGATTCATTTCCATAAGCGCCGATGGCCGCTACATCGCGTTCACCTCGACCGTTTCGTACTTGGTAGCGGGCGATACCAACTCTGCCGGGGACGTGTTCGTATACGATCGGCAGAGTGGCGTCATCGAACGCGTGAGCGTGGACGGAAGCGGGGCGGAGGGGAACGGCGGCTGCGACGGTTGCTCAATCAGCGCGGATGGCCGCTACGTGGCGTTCGGTTCGATTGCGTCGAACCTGGTAGCGGGTGATACCAACGCAGTCATGGACGTTTTCGTGTACGACCGGCAGAATGACGGCATAGAACGCGTGAGCGTGTCCGGGAAAGGGGATCAGGCCGATAAAGACAGCTATAATGTATCGATCAGCGCGGACGGCCGCTATGTGGCGTTTTGTTCGGCCGCCACGAATCTGGTGACGGGCGACGCGAACGGCGCTACGGATGTTTTCGTATATGACAGAGATGACAGGATCGTCGAGCGCGTAAGCGTGGACGCCGCGGGGAACGAAGTCGGCGGGGGCAGTTACGAGCCCTCGATCAGCGCGGACGGGCGTTATGTGGCGTTCAGTTCGGATGCGACGAATCTGGTACCCGGCGATACCAATGGTTGCTTTGACGTTTTCGTGCGCGACCGGCAGAGCGACAGCGTCGAACGGGTGAGCGTCGGTGATGGCGGTACCGAGGGAAACAGCTACAGTGACGTGCCGTCGATCAGCGCGGACGGCCGCTACGTGGCGTTTTGTTCGGATGCGACGAATCTGGTACCCGGCGATACCAATGGTTGTTATGACATTTTCGTATATGACCGTCAGAACCGCGGCATCGAACGGGCAAGCGCGGATGGAAGCGGAGCGGAAGGGAACGGATACAGCTACCAATCGTCGATCAGCGCTGATGCCCGCTATGTGGCGTTCACATCGAGCGCGACCAACCTGGTCCCGAACGACACCAACGGCATGGACGATATCTTCGTGGCTCCGGCTCATTAACGAACTGGCTGCCGCGCAATGTGATCATATGCGGGATGCGTGAATTCCCGTATCGTCAAAAAAAGTCCCAAGGAGACGTACATGAAATCCGGAAGAACAAGCAGCGTGATCTTCGTATCGTATGTTGCTGTGACCATGGTTTTAGCCGGGGGCTGCGCCGCGCCCGGTGAAACCCTGGAGGTGCCCGGGTTGCTTCCCATCGCGCGAGTGAGCGTGGATGGAAGCGGAATCCAGGGTGATAACAATAGCTTCAATCCCTCGATCAGCGCGGACGGGCGCTATGTGGCGTTCGATTCATATGCGACGAACTTGGTGCTTGGCGATACCAATGGTGCCCAAGACGTCTTCGTGGCTCCGGCGCATAAATGATAGACTGTCGGAAGAGGCACGGTTATGAGTCTCGACAATATGCGGAAATAGGAAACCTACGCCGGCTGTGACTTTGCTACTGTCTGGGGCATCGCGGCTGACGTGAACGACGGCTTCTCCCACCTGAGGGCTTTGCCTTAATAAACCAACAAAGCGATGCGCGGGGGCCTCCGGAAACCTTGGTTTTCGGATGCCCCCGCCTTTTTCGACAGTAGCGAATCGCCTTTGCCCCAACACCCTTCTTTCCCGCGCCACCGGCCTGATCCCCAAGGAATTCAGGCGGAAGTCCAAATCGGACTGGAAAAACATTCAAAAAAAGCCGAAAAACGTTCCATTTTATAAGTTGGAACGAAAGTTCCGCCCGCTTCCGGTACGGTTCTCCGCATATCCCGCGCGCGTCTATGCGGGAGCAGGCATGTCAACAAAGGAGTTTTGAATGAAACGAACGTCCGCTTTTTACGCCATCGCGATCACGGTCGCGGTGTTCGCGCTCTTGTCCGGTTGCGCTTCGCCCGTCGCTTCGGACGGGTCCGACGAATCGGGCGATTCGAAGCCGCCGCTTTGGATTACTAACGGACCGGTGAACGCCATCGTGCGTGACGGCGATACGATCTACATCGGCGGCGACTTTACCGAAGTCGGTCCCTGTACGGGAAGTGGCGTGTCGATCGACATGGCCGGCGGTTCGTTGGCGGAAGGATACGCGACGGCCGCGCATGCCGTGGATGGCGAAATCCGGGTTTCCGTTCCGGACGGTTCGGGCGGATGGTACATAGGCGGCTGGTTTACGCGAGTCGGAGCGGCGAAACGGAGCAATATCGCCCACATTCGGGCGGATGGAAGTCCGTACGACTGGAATCCGGGCGCGGATGCCATGGTCAGGACGCTCGTGGTCACGGACGGAATCGTGTACGTGGGAGGGGATTTCTCCACGATCGGGGGACAAGCCCGCAACCGCATCGCGGCCCTCGACGGGGCGACGGAGAACGTTACGTGGTGGAACCCGAACGCCGATGGCGTCGTCTCCGGCATCGCGGTTGACGGCGACGTCATATATGTGACGGGTGGCTTCAAAAACATCGGCGGACAGGCACGGAATTGCATTGCCGCCCTCAACGTAAAAACGGGAGCCGCAACGGCATGGGATGCGGAGTCGAATGGCAGCCCGATGGCTGTGGCCGTAACCGAAGATGCCGTGTACGTGGGAGGCTACTTCACGTTGATCGGGAGACAATCCCGGAATTTTATCGCGGCCCTCGACAAGACGAAAGGAGACGCGACGGGCTGGATTTCGGACGCCAACGGGGACGTCTTATCGCTTGCGATCGCGGACGGTATCGTCTACGCGGGAGGAAACTTCACTTCGATAGGCGGACAGACACGGAACCGTATCGCCGCGCTTGACCTGACGGTCGGAACGGCGACCGCGTGGGATCCGAACGCGGGCGGCGAAGTTTCCGCCCTTGCGGTAAGCGACGGAACCGTTTACGCGGGCGGCGCGTTCACGTCCATCGGCGGCGCGTCCCGCAACCGTCTTGCCGCCCTCGACGCGTCGACGGGAAGCGCCGCGTCCTGGAACCCGAGCGCGGATGGCCCCGTGTACGCCATTGCGGCGGCGGACGGTAACGTTTATACGGGAGGCGCATTCAAATCGCTCGGGGGACAAACCCGCAATCGTCTTGCCGCCCTCGACGCAAGGACGGGAGTTGCCACGGCTTGGAATCCGAATGCGGATAGGGAGGTGATCAACCTCGCGCTTGCCAACGGTATCGTGTATGCGTGTGGCAAGTTCCGTATGGTCGGAGGAGAGCCTCGCAGATTCATCGCGGCCATCGATGCGACGACCGGAAACGTCACGCCATGGAACCCGAATCCGAATAATTTCGTAAAATCGATCGCGATATCAGGGGAAACCGTGTACGCGATTGGTAACTTCACTTCTATCGGTGGAAAGGACCGAAGATTCGTCGCGGTCCTCGAAGCGGAGACGGGAAACGCCACGGACTGGAACGCGAATACCATTGGTTTAGTTAATGCCATCGCGGTCACGGACGATACCGTGTATGTAGGGGGGGCTTTCACGTCGACCGGTGGACAGTCCCGGAACTACCTGGCGGCCCTCGACACCGTGATTGGAAACGCCATGCCGTGGGAACCAAAGGTCGATGGCTATATTTACTCCATCGCGGTTGCGGACGGTATCGTGTTCGTCGGGGGTAATTTCTCCTCGATCGGGGGACAAGCGCGCAATCGCATCGCTGCATTCGACATGGAGACGGGTACCGTGACGGATTGGGATCCGTACGCGGACGGAATAGTCAACACGTTAATGGTTGCGGGCACTACCGTGTATGCACTTGGAGAATTTTCCGTGATCGGAGGACAGCCCCGCAACCGCCTGGCCGCCCTCGACGCGGCGACCGGCAAGGCGATGGCTTGGAATCCGAATCCGGATATGGTTGTAAATGTGCCGTGTATCTCGGTAGCGGGCGATACCGTGTATGTTGGAGGCCGGTTCAGCTGGATCGGCGGACAGGCTCGATACAACCTTTCGGCCGTGGACGCAATTACCGGAACGGCCTACTAAACAACAGTGTAGCGGGCGCGGGTCCACCCCGCCGGTTCATAGCAAAAACCGAATCGCCCGCGCGTCACCGTTGCGTCATTCCTTGCCGGTTCATAGCAATACCGAATCGCCCGCGCGTCACCGTTGCGTGATGGTAGTCGTGGTGAGTTGATCGGGGTTCGACTACGACCGATGACGAAGAGAACGCGGCGGTCGGGCGGGGCATGAACCCATGCGCGACAAAGCTTGCGCTTACTTGCGCGTCTTTGGCGTGCATGGGTTCATGCCCCGCCCGGTCTATGCGACGGCTTCTAGTCCTCGACCGGCTTTAGGGAATCTCCACCAGCTCCAGCGCGGGTCCGTTCCAGTACAACTCGTAGATCGTGACGTCGACCGACGATCGCCTGTCTCGCGGGACGTTCACCACGGCGAAGGTGGGATTGTAACCGCCCCGGGGCCGCGACAGGCTGCCGGGGTTCAGCACGAACACGCCGCCCGCCCGCTCGTAGCAGGGCACGTGCGTGTGCCCGAAAAAGTAGGCGTCCGCCTCCGCTTCGCGGGCCGCGTAGACGAAAGCCTGGATCGAGTCGCCCGACACGAGGCGGTCTCCGTGCGACACGAGGATGGTGCGTCCTTCCGCGCGGGCGACGGCGGTCTTCGGAAGGCCGTGGTGCGGATCGACGTTGCCCGAGACCTGCACGTAGGGCGGAATGACGGCGCCGTAGTGTCCCACGCGTTCCATGTCGCCCGCTCCGTCGCCGCAATGGATCGCCAGGTCGACCGGCCCGATCCGTTTCAGCACCGCGGCCAGGTTACGGACGTCGCCGTGGGTGTCGCTTACGACGAGCAGCTTCACGGCGCCTCCTCGCCCGAGTGGCCGGCGTCGATGCCCCGCGCTTCGGTCCCGGTCGAGGCATTCCCGCCGGTGTCGGCCGCCTGCTCGCGACCGTGCGCGAGGTCCGCGGCCTCGGCGGCGCGTTCGTTCGCGTGCCTGAGGCGCTCGGACAGGGTTTCGGTCATGCGCTTTTCCGCCTGGCGGTCCACGGCCAGGAAGCGTTCGAAGAGCGCGCGCGGAATTTCGAGCAGCTCGACCTCGGTTTCGGCGATCGCGGTCGCCGAGCGCCTGCCTCCGAGCATCCGCGCCATTTCGCCGAGGAACTCGCCGTCCGCGACGCGGGAGGCGGCCGCCTTCGCGCGGTCCGAAATCCATATCCCCAGCGCACCGGACAGGACGAAAAAGACCGAATCGCCCCCGTCGCCCTTCCGGAAGAGGACGGTTCCCGGGGCGAAGACGCGCCGGTAGCGCGATACGAGCCGTTCGGGGGCGAAAAACAGCGATCGTTCGAGGCGATTCCGCCGCGTGGCGCCGCGGCGGCGCAGCCTGACGCAGCGACAAAGCAGGAGGACGTCGAAGTTATCGGTGGCGAACACCCACTCGGCGAAGAAAAAATACAGCGTGAAGAAGAGGTAGACGTTGATGAGGGCGGCGATCACCCTTCCGAGCACCCCGTAGAGGAGATCGTAGCGCTTCAGGTCGATGAAGAGGCCGAACAGGCCGGCCACCGCGAAGAACGCGAGCGTGCACAATGCCGCGCCGATCGCCGCCGAGCGGCGCGTGGACCGTTCGGGCGGCAGGAAGCGATACGTCAGGTAGATGAAGGCGAACAAGCCGGCGACGGGCAGCCACGCCGCGAGAATCCGGAGCGACGCGAGGGGCAACGGAAGCCGGCCGTTCGCCGCGAGCGACCTGAACACCGGTTCCGCGACGCTGGCGGCGAGGATGAGACCCGTCGCGAGGACGATGAAGGCGAATTCGGCGACGAAGGTGAGGACGTTCTCGCGCACGATATCCACGTTCGCCGTGCCGGCCCACACCACGCGGATGCCCCGCTGGATCGAGACCACGAAGAGGCGAGAAGCCCATACGAGGTTGACGACGCCGAACGCGGCCGCGAGGAAGCCCGCGCCGCCCGACGACGCCATGAACCGTCCGAACCCGCGGCTGAAATCGCCGCCGACCAGCGCCTCGACGCCCGCGAGGAGCGACGCGAACATGTCTCCCGAGGATCCGATGAGCGCGGTCGCGAGCGAAGCGATCACGAGCGAGGCCGGCGCCGCGGACAGGAGGAACGCGTAGGCGCCGGCCGCGGCGTGGTTCGCCATCTCGGAAGCGGCGAAAGCGTCGACGGCCACGACCGCGCGTTGGGCCAGGCGCCCGACCGCGTCGCGGAACGCGCGCGATTCGCGTTGATACGTCGTCATCGCTTCGAGTGTAGTCGCGATGCCGTCCCGAGTGAAGACCCGCGCGCGAAAGACTCAACAATTCGGGCGATGCTTACGATAATAAACGTAAGGGTGCCCGCTCCGGAAGGAAAACGAACGATTTCAAGGCGATTAACGCGCAATATCGCGCGCTTTTCGCAGTTGGGGGCTTGTCAAATTCCGGAGTTAAGGTATCATTTGCATTGAAGGACTTTCGATCGAACGCGGGACGTTGTCATCGTCCGATCGGGTTCGGGCGGTGCGTCCGCCACGCAAAGTTTTGAATGCCGTCCGAGCGCGGACGGACGGAATCTCCGACAACGGGGATTCCCTACGGAGGAGAGAAGATGCCCAAGCTTGCGTCCTCGACGACGAAGAAACCGGCGGCGAAGAAGCCGGCGGCGAAGAAGACCGCGACCAAGAAGACCCCCGCGAAGAAGGTCGCCGCCAAGAAGACCCCCGCGAAGAAGGTCGCCGCCAAGAAGGTCGCCGCCAAGAAGCCGGCCGTGAAGAAGGCCGCCGCCAAGAAGCCGGCCGTGAAGAAGGCCGCCGCCAAGAAGCCGGCCGTGAAGAAGGCCGCCGCCAAGAAGCCGGCCGCGAAGAAGGCCGCCGCCAAGAAGCCGGCCGCGAAGAAGGCCGTCGCCAAGAAGCCGGCCGCGAAGAAGCCGGTCGCCGTGAAGAAGAGCGTCACTCCCCGGAAGCCTCTCGTGAAGAAGCCGGCGGAGCCCAAGACCGAAGCGCCCGCCACCGACACGAACACCCAGGGCGGCATCTGGTAACGGATTCCGTTCGAAGTTCGAATCGTGTTTGAGACGCCCCGGGGCTCCGAGAGAGCCACGGGGCGTTGTCTCATGCGCGTATTCCGATTCTTTATTTATGGAAGAAAACGAACGCCCCCGCCGGCATGACGGGGGCGTTTTTATCGCCTGAAAGAGCGGATGTCTCGCCGAAAAAGCCGCCCGCGGCCCGTTCGGCGTCGGGTCAGACTTCGAACTTTCCGTGCCGGATGATGGGCACGACGGTTCCGTCCTTCGCGATGCCGGACACTTCGACGTCGGGCGACCCGATCATGAAGTCGGTGTGCACGTTCGCGATGTTCGCGCCGATGGAGCGGAGCTCGTCCTCGCCCATCGACTCGCCGCCGCGGTAGCAGCCGGGATAGGCTGAGCCGAGCGCGATGTGGCACGAGGCGTTCTCGTCGAAGAGGATGTTGTAGAACACGCGCTTGGCCTGGAAGATGGGCGATTCGGTGTCCACGAGCGCCACTTCGCCGAGGCGCTTGGCGTTCGGGTCGAGCGAAAAGTAGGTGTCGAGCACGTCCTTGCCCGAAGCGGCGCCGTACTCGACCACGACGCCGTCCTTGAACGACAGCCAGCCGCCCTCGACGATTTTCCCGACGCTCGGCACGAACACGGGGCACGTGAACGCGACGCGGCCCTCCGCGACGCGGCAATCGGGACTCGTGTAGACCTCTTCCGTGGGGATGTTGGCCGAAAAGAGCACGCCGTCGGCGGTGTACGAGGGGCCGCCGTGCCACTGCGAGCGCTCGGAAAGCCCGATGACGAGGTCGGTGCCCGGTCCCTTGAAACGGATCTTCGCGAGTTTCTTCTCGTTGATGGCCTCGGCCCGCTTCATGAGGCGCGTGCCGTGCTCGGCCCAGAAGGCGGCGGGATCGTCGCGGTCCAGCCTGAGGATGGGAATGAGCACCTTCCAGAGCGCCTCGACGGCGTCGGGCCCGGCCTGCATGCCCATGATCTTGGCCGCGAGCTTTTCGGTCGGCGCGAACGCGACGAGCCACGAGATCTCGTTGTTGCTGATGCGGCGCTGGTAGGGCTTCGACGCCTCGGCGATGGCCCTGCCGACGATCGCGTTGCGTTCCTGGTCCATTCCCGCGAGGGCGTCCGGATCCTCCGGCGTCCGGATGGCGATGAGCGCCCATTTTTCCTCGACGAGCCCCTTGAGGAAGTCGAGGCGGAACTGCGGTACGTAGTCGAGGAATTCGGGCGCCGAGTGCTTGATGCGGGCGGCGTACATGGCGGGATTCTCGATCTCGTTCGAGTCGAAGCGGACATAGCGGGCTCCGCGCTTGTAGGCTTCCGCCGCGACGATGGCCATGAAGGGGCCGTGCACCGGTTCGCCGCGCACGAGGAGGTTCTGGCCTTTTTGCAGGTTGACGGCCGTCAAGAGCACGTTCGCGTATTTTTCGAGAAAGCTTCTGTCCATGTATGGTCTCCTTTTTCGGTGCCCACTATACGGACCCCCCGCGCGAGCCGTCAAGTTCGGCCGAATTTCCAGTCGCAGGGGTTGGAGATGGAGAGGAGACCGAAGCCGTGGCGGGTGACGATGGGGCGGCTCATGGGGCTCGCGTCTATCGTGAGGTACTTGTAGCCGCGTTCGATCGCCTCGCGCGCGCGGACGGACAGGAGCGCGGAGTAGGCGCCTTTCTTGCGGAATTCGGCCAAGGTGGAACCGCCCCAGAGGCTCGCGAAGGGCGAACGGCGGGGGAAGTTGATCCACGCCGACGATACGGGCTTGCCGTCGACGTAGGCGACGTAGACGCTCGCGAACTCGGGGTCGTCGCGCAGGTAGGTCGCGAGCGTGCCCAGGACCCAGTCGGCGTCCGAATCCGGCCAGACCGTCCGGTGTATCGCGGCGACGTCCCCGAGGCCGTCCGGATCGACGACGCGGCGAACGTCGATCGAAACGGGCTTCTTCAAGGCGTCAGGCAATTCGGACAGGTCGAGCGCCATGATCGCCTCGTCCTCCCCGATCTCAAAGCCGCGTTTTTCAAGTTTCGCCTTGAGCGACGCGGGCTGGTCGTGCGAATAGAGCTTCCACTCGAAGTCCTGCCCGAGCTCGCCGAAGCGGCGTATCTCGGCTTCGATGGCCGCGTCGGCGTCCGTTTCGCGCAGGTCGGAGTACGTGACGAAGCCGTGCCGGTTCGATCCGTCCACCGTCCGCACCGTCTTGTCCGTCTTCTCCGTCGTATACCCCGGAAAGGACGCCCCGATCCGCTCGTGTGTATCGTACAATTTCCGCATCGTTTCGATGTTCATCGTTTGCTCCTTGAAAAATTTACCACGAAGGGCACGAAGTTCGACCACGAAGGGCACGAAGGAAACGAAGTAAGGAAAGAGGAAAAAATCTGGAACCCTAGGAACGCAAAAAGTGACTGTATCAGATATTTTTTTATCTGGGGCAACAGTAACGAGCGCGCACCTACCTTCCTCTTCCTTCGTGTCCTTCGTGGCAAAACCTTCGTGTTCTTCGTGGTAATTTCCTCAGTCGACAGCCTTTAGGATGGCGTCGGCGGCGCGGAGGCCGGACGCCCAGGCGGCGGTGATGCCGCGGCTCGTACCGGCGCCGTCGCCGATCATCCACACGCGGTCGGCGACACGGAAACTGTCGTCCACGAAAGCCGGGCGGTTCGCGTAGAGCTTGATTTCCGGATAATACATGATCGTGCTCGGGTGCAGGACGCCGGGGACGATGGTGTCGAGCGCCTTCATCGACTTCCAGATGGCCCGGAGTATCTTCGCGGGGGCGGCGAGGGACACGTCGCCCGGCGTCGCGGAGGCGAGGGTGGGCTCGAAGTCGTAGAGGTCGCCCGTGAAGCTCGCGGCTTTCGAGCGCTTGCCGAGCCGGAAATCGCCGACGCGCTGCATGATCGGCTTGCCGCCGCCCATGAGGGCGGCCTGGATGCCGAGCATTTCCGCGAAGCGCTGCCCGGAGGCGAGGGGTTCGGTGAACTTGATCGTCCGGAGCATGGCGAAGTTCGCGAGCCCGTTCCGCATCGACTCGTCCGCGTATGCGTGGCCGTTGACGCTGTAGTAGACGCGTCCGTCGTCCGAGACGTATTTCTCCTGGACGACCCGGGCCGTCCGCGAATTCGTGCAGAAGGTGCGCGTCTTCTCGGGGAAGACGAACTTGGGATCGTAGTAGTCCTTCACGATGGGATAGTTCGCCTCGCGGGTTTCCACGCGGACGCCGATGTCCACGACGTTGTCGGTGAAGCGCACGCCGAGCGAGTCGAGGAGCTTCTGCAAGAAGGAAAAGCCGGCGCGGCCCGGCGCGACGACGAGGGCGCCGTAGCCGATCTCGCGCTTGTCCGTGACGGCGACCCGGCGGTCCGCGTCGATGGAGAGCAGGGTTTCCCCGAGGGATATCGACACGCCCGCGTCTTCGAGCTTCCGCGTGAGCTCCTTGATGAGGGCGAGCCCGCCGTCCGTGCCCAGGTGCGCCTGCCGGATCTCGAGGAGCTTGACGCCGATCTTCTCGGCGCGCCGGGCGTACACGTCGACGTTCCGCTTGTCCATGATCGGCGGCCGGAGGAATTCCTCCGCGCGCGCGAGGTAGGCCGCCGCCACCGGTTCCGGCCAGACGTCGACCGGGAAGCCGATGGGGTAGGTGAAGTTCATCTTGCAGTCGTTGCGGAGCCCGCCCGTCGAGAATTTCTCGCGGTCGACCATCGCCACTGACAAGCCCGGGTTCCGGGTCGAGATCTCGAAGGCCGCGGCGAGACCGGCGGGGCCGGTGCCGACGATCAGGACGTCGAAGTGTGCCATGGGCCTACGATATTCGATATGGCGTCTTCGTGTCAGCCTTCTACCATATATGAAGGCGATTCTCCCGCCGCTCCCCTTTTCCACGCTCGGTCCTTTCTGGTAGATTGGGGATTCTCAACGACACGAGGCGCAAGGGAGACGAGATGAAAGCGATCGAGCTGGCGAAAGCCTACGACCCGAAGGAATTCGAGGACCGCATCTACGCGATGTGGAAGGACGAACGACTCTTCGAGCCCGCCGGAGACGCGGGAAAGCCCCCCTTCGTCGTCGTCATCCCGCCGCCCAACGTCACCGGCGTCCTCCACATGGGGCACGGCCTCAACAACAGCCTCCAGGACATCTCCGTCCGCTACAACCGCATGCTCGGCCGTCCCGCGCTCTGGGTGCCGGGCACCGACCACGCCGGCATCGCCACGCAGAACGTCGTGGAACGGCGCCTCCGCAAGGAAGGGAAGAGCCGACGCGACCTCGGCCGCGAAAAGTTCCTCGAGGAAACCTGGAAGACCGCCAACGAGCACAAGGCCTTCATCCAGAACCAGCTCGCCAAGATCGGCTCGAGCGTGGACTGGAGCCGCGAACGCTTCACGCTCGACGCGGGCTTGTCCGATGCCGTGCGCGAAGTCTTCGTGACGCTGCACGAGCGCGGCCTCGTGTACCGCGGCGAATACCTCGTGAACTGGTGCCCGTCCTGCGGCACGGCCCTCTCAGACGACGAAGTCGAGTATTCCGACGAAAAGGGCAAGATGTACCACCTCTGGTACGAGTTCGAGGACGGCTCCGGCCGCCTCGAGCTGGCCACGACGCGCCCTGAAACCCTCTTGGGCGACACCGCCGTGGCGGTACACCCCGACGACGAGCGCTACAAGGGCATCGTCGGGAAGCGCGTGAAGCTGCCGCTCACCGACAAGACCATCCCCGTGATCGCGGACGCCTACGTGGACCGCGAATTCGGCACGGGCGTCGTGAAGATCACCCCCGCGCACGACCCGAACGACTTCGAGGTGGGCAACCGCCACGGCCTGGAACGGGTGAACGTGCTCAACCCCGACGGCACGATGAACGACAACGTGCCCGAAAAGTACCGGGGGATGAAGGCGAAGGACGCCCGCGCGCTCGTGCTCGCCGACCTGGAAGCCGCCGGCCTCCTCAAGGAGACGAAGGACCACCTCCACGCCGTGGGCCACTGCTACCGCTGCGCCACGACCATCGAGCCCTACCTTTCGAAGCAGTGGTTCGTGAAGATGCGTCCGCTCGCCGACAAGGCCCTCAAGGCCTGGCGCGACGGCGACGTGACTTTCTACCCGAAGAAGTGGGAACACACCTACGAGCACTGGATGAAGGGCATCCGCGACTGGTGCATCAGCCGCCAGCTGTGGTGGGGCCACCGCATCCCGGTCTGGTACTGCGAGGACTGCGGCGAGATCATCGTGCCGCGGAAGGATCCGACCGCGTGTCCGAAGTGCGGTTCCGGCAAGCTCCGGCGCGACGAGGACGTGCTCGACACCTGGTTCTCGAGCTGGCTCTGGCCCTTCAGCACCCTCGGCTGGCCCGAAAAGACCCCGGACCTGGCGAAATTCTACCCGACCTCCACGCTCATGACCGCGTACGACATCATCTTCTTCTGGGTGGCGCGCATGATCATGGCCGGCATGGAGTTCACCGGGAAGAGCCCGTTCAAGGACGTCTACATCCACGGCCTCGTGCGCGACAAGCAGGGCCGCAAGATGTCCAAGTCGCTCGGGAACGGCCTCGATCCCCTCGAGATCGTGGACGAGTACGGCGCCGACGCCCTCAAGTTCACGCTGGCCTTCAACTGCGCCTCCGGCCAGGACGTCCTCATCGACAAGGAGAGCTTCAAGCTCGGCTCGAAGTTCGCCAACAAGCTGTGGAACGCGAGCCGCTACCTCCTCGGCAACCTCGAGGGCCGCGAGCTCCTGCCCGCCGGCTCCTTCGACCTCGTCGACGCGGACAAGTGGATCTACCACCGCCTGAACGAGGCGGCCAAGACCTGCCGCTCCGCGTTCGAGGGCTACCGCTTCAACGACGCCGCCCAGGCCGCCTACGAGTTCTTCTGGAACGACTTCTGCGACTGGTACGTGGAGCTCACGAAGCTCTCGTTCCGCTCGGGCGACGAGCGGGAGAAGAACCGCGCCGCCACCGTCCTCATCGACGTGCTCGAGGAGAGCCTCGCGCTCCTGCACCCGCTCCTGCCCTTCGTGACCGAGGAAATCTACGGGATGCTCCCGAACAAGAAGGGGCGGCTCATCGTCCGCGCGTATCCGGAGCCGACCCCCGCGCGCGAGAACGCGGAGCTCGGCGCGAAGTTCGCGTCGCTCCAGGAACTCGTGCGCCTCGTGCGGACCCTGCGCTCCGAGTTCGGCGTGGCCCCGGAGAAGAAGGCGCGCGTGGTGGTCCGCTTCGAGAAGGATTTCGCCGCTTCAGAGCTGGTGCGTCAGAACGCCGCGCTGGCGGCCATGTTCGTGAACGCGCCCTCGATCGAGTTCTCCGACGCGAAGCCCGAAGGCTCCGTGGCGGTGGTGGGCGTCGGGTTCGAGGCGTGGGTGCTCGTGAAGGACGTCATCGACGTGAAGGAACTGGCCCAGAAGCTCGCGAAGGACGCCGAAAAGGAAAAAGCCTTCGCGGAGCGCGTGCGCGCGAAGCTCTCGAACGAGTCCTTCGTCGCCTCCGCCCCCGCGGAGATCGTCCGGGGCGAGCGCGACAAGCTGGCGGAATCCGAGCGCCGGATCGGCAAGCTGGAACAGTACGTCAGGGAACTTGCCTGAACCGGATCCGGGACCGGACGCGGCCCCGGGAGGGTCGGAACCGACGAGATGACGAAGCACGACGACGACGGGACAGACGACATCCTCATGAAACCGGCCGACATGGTCCGGCTCAAGGAGATGCATCTCGCGCCGTACATCCAGCTCGCGTCCGTTCTCATCGGCAAGCCCCGCCGCTCGGGCGGCAACATGTTCCGCCACCAGATCGACACGATGGGCATCCTCATGGACTACGGCTACATCGATTCCGTGCTTCTCAAGGCCAGCCTCATCCACGACCTCGTGGAGGACGTGGCCGACCTGGATCCCGACACGATCCTGGAACTGGACGAGGAGAGCGCGGACGTCTACAAGCTCGTGCTCGAGGTGACGCACCGCCCCGTGGAGACGAAGCCCCAGTTCCTCGAGCGCATCCGCCGCTTCGGCTCGAAGGCCGCGCGCGTCCTCAAGGCCGCGGACCGCATCAGCAACATGATTTCGCTCGGCTACGTCACGGACGTGGCGTTCATCGAACGCTACACGGACGAGACCGAGACCTACATCTATCCCATTGCCCGGTCGGTCGACCAGCGCATGCTCGAGGAATTGACCCAGCTCGTGAAGACGCGCCGGCAGTTCCTGGCGTGTCTCTCGGCGGCCCCGGAAGAAGGAGCGTGACATGGGCGTACTCAGGACCAAGGAAGCCGTCGCCGCGGCCATCGACCACACCGTTCTCAAGGCCATCGCCACCGAGCAGCAGGTGCGCGAACTCTGCGCGGAAGCCCGCGCCAACGGGTTCGCGAGCGTGTGCGTGAACCCGTACTGGGTGCCGCTCTGCGTCCGCGAGCTTTCCGGCTCCCGCGTCATGGTCTGCACCGTCGTCGGCTTTCCGCTCGGCGCCAACGCCACGGAGATCAAGGCCGCGGAAGCGGCGCTCGCCGTGAAACAGGGCGCGCAGGAAACGGACATGGTGATCAATATCGGCGCCGCCAAGTCCGGCGACTGGCGCGCCGTCGAGGACGACATCAAGGCCGTCGTGAAGGCCGCGGGCAAGGCCACGGTGAAGGTCATCATCGAGACCTGCTACCTGAGCGACGCAGAAAAGGAAAAAGCCTGCGAAGCCGCCCTCAAGGCGGGCGCGCATTTCGTGAAGACGAGCACCGGCTTCGGCACGGGCGGCGCCACCGCCGACGACGTCCGCCTCATGCGCAAGGTCGTGGGCGACAAGATGAAGGTGAAGGCTTCGGGCGGCATCCGCAGCCACCACGACGCCCTCCAGATGCTCGATGCCGGCGCCGACCGCCTCGGCACGAGCGCGGGCGTCGCCATCGTCGCCGAGCTGCAGGAGTAAAGGTTCTGAAAGGGGGAAGTCTCCCCCTCCGCTTCAAACGGGCGGGCGGAAATTCCACCCGCCCGCCCGTTTTACGCTTACCCCCTCCGCCTCGCTACGCTCGGCAATCCGGCGACACCTTTGGAAAAATCTTATTCCCGCTGTTTCTGGCTGTCGATCGTGCTTTCGATGACCGTTCGCCTTGAACCCCGACCGCGCCGCGGCGCGCGTTGACCGTGGGGCGGGGCGGGGCTATCCTGACTTCCATGAACACCAACCGCCGATCGCATCGAACCGTGGCCGCGGCCTGTCTCGCGGCGTTTTTCGCCGTGGCGCCCGTCGCCTTCGCCGGCGCGCAGGGCGCGAAGCCCCCGACCGCGCGGATCATCTTCCTCCACCACAGCACCGGGGGGAACGTGTGGGACGGGGGCGTCGAGGACTGGTTCGCCGCGTACAATAAGAAGGCCGGCGCGTCGTACCGGATCGACGAGTCTTCCTTCCCGAACGATCCCTACCCGTGGGAGAACTACCCCTACGATTACTGGTTCCTCTGGGTGAAGAACGCGGGCAAGGACTACCAGGGCCAGCCGACGCTCGAGCGCCTCACGAAGGACTACGACGTCGTCGTCTGGAAGCATTGCTACCCCGGCAGCGAGATCGAGGAGGACTCGGGATCGCCGTCGGTGTCCTCGAGCGCGAAGTCGCTCGAAAACTACAAGCTGCAGTATCTGGCGCTCCGGAAGAAGATGCGCGAATTCCCGAAGACCCGCTTCGTCGTCTGGACGCTCGCCCTCGAGCTGGAAGGCCAGATCGACGCGGGCCAGGCGGCGCGGGCGGCCGAGTTCGCGAAGTGGGTGAAGGATGTCTGGGACGAAAAGGGCGACAACGTCTTCGTTTGGGACTTCCGCGCCTTGGAAAGCGAGGGGACCCCGTATCTGTTGAAGAAATACGCGGCTTCGGCGGACGACCCGCACCCGAACCCCGCGTTCTGCAAGGCGGTGGCGCCCCTGTTCTGCCGCCGCCTCGTCGACGTCATCGAAGGCCGCGGCGACTCGGGCACCGTGACCGGCAGGTAAGAGCCGACGGCGGCGGCCCCCGGCTTCGCGCGCCAGGGATGGAAGCGAAAAGCCCGGAGCGGCGGCGGCCGCAAGCCGCTGCCGCGAGGACTTGGAGCGAACAGCCCGACCCGCGCCATGGGCGATCGGACCATGGCGCGGGTGGCGCCCAAATTCCTTTCAAAACATCCGCGGCTTCCGGCCGCCTTCCCTCAAGGGACGCATGAGAAGCTCGCAATTCATTATAGGAACAGTAATTATAAGTTTCCATCTTCCCCCTGTGGCTCTGAACCTCGTGGGCAAAAATTCACTTCCAAACTGCATTTTGTATACAAAAAGACTTGAAAAAAGGCGGGAGCAGGCGTACGATTTGTGGTCGCATACATTTTCCGTCAAAGGAGCACACACATGAAGAAGCGAATCGTATTCGCCCTCGTCGCGCTCGCCGCCGTCATCGCGGCCTTCGCGGCCCCCGTTTTCCGCGTCGGCCTCGTTACCGACGTCGGCGGCATCGACGACAAGTCCTTCAACCAGGGCACCTGGGAAGGCATCAAGCGCTTCGCCGCCGAGAACAAGCTCGTCGTCGGCACGGACGTGAAGTACCTCCAGTCCACCGCCGAGGCGGATTACGTCCCGAACCTCAGCACCTTCGCCGACGAGGGCCTCGACCTCATCGTCGCGCCGGGCTTCCTCTTCGAAAAGGCCATGGGCGAGGTCGCCGACCAGTACCCGACCCAGAAGCTCCTCGTCATCGACACGGTCGTCGCCAAGCCGAACGTCACGAGCGCCGTCTTCGCCGAGCACG
>CAYZZW010000018.1:0-51166 GCA_964482955.1 uncultured Treponemataceae bacterium
CGCCACCGCCGCCTACAAACTCCTGTACGACTTCTAGTAGAAAACACGAACACGAGCGGAGCTTAGCGAGTACTCGAGCGTTAGGGCACGAAGTGTAGCAACGAAGTGCACGAAGGAAGAGGTGAGAGAAGGAAGGCAAATAAACAAGGAGATTCAACGTCTTCTTGTCAATCTTCATTCATTTTCACCATCTTCGTCTTCTTCGTGCCCTTCGTGGTCGTACCTTCGCGCCCTTCGTGGTAAAGCGTTTTTCTCGGTGATTAATTCGGCTTGATCGTGCGCTGGAGTTTGGCTATGGCCTTCCATTTGACGCGTTCGGCGGCGGCGGCGGACTTCGAGGCTTTCGTCTCGAGCCAGCGGATTTCGGCGCGCAGCTTGAGCCAGCTTCCGAAACGTTCCGCCGAAAGCTCGCCCGTTTCGAGCGCGGCGCGCACCGCGCAGCCCGGCTCCTCGCCGTGGCCGCAATCGCGGAAGCGGCACGATTCGGCCAACGCTTCGATTTCCTTGAACACGTCCGAAAGCGCGTCCTCCGAAACGTAGAGCTGGACTTCGCGCAAGCCCGGCGTGTCGATGACGAGCGCGCCCGAACCGAGCAGCTTGAGGCTTCGCGACGTGGTCGTGTGCCGTCCCGTGCCGTCGTAGGCCTTGATGGCGCCGGTGGCCGCGACGTCGCGCCCGGCCAGCGCGTTGAGGAGCGTCGACTTCCCGGCGCCCGACGAGCCGAGGAGGACGACGGTGCGTCCCGCGCCCGCGAGGCGATCGAGCGCCGACATGCCTTCGCCCGTGAGCGCGGACAGCGCCAGCACCGGGGAATCGCCCGCGACGCCCATGGTCTCCGCGACGGCGATGGACGGATCGTCGCACAGGTCGGCTTTGGACAGCACGATCGCCGCGTCGACGCCGGCTTCGCTCGCCAGGGTCAGGTAACGCTCGACGCGACGGAGACTGTAGTCCTCGTTGAGGGCCATGACGACGAGGGCCAGGTCCACGTTGGCCGCCAGCACCTGCTCGACGGCGCTCGCCTTCAGGACGTCGTTCGGCGCCTTGCGCGAGAACGTCGTGCGCCGCGGGAGGATCCCGTCGATGACGGCGCGCCCTCCCTCCTGCCGCCTGAACAGCACCCAGTCCCCGACGGTCGGGTAGTCGGAGGGCAGGACCGCGGCGGCGCGGAACTTGCCTGACACGACTGCTTCGAGTTCTTCCGCCGCGCCGTCGGGCCCGCGCGTAATGAGCACGCTCAGATCGCGCCGCGCGTCGATGACGCGCGCCGGCTCGGCATTCGCGTCGGCGCCGCCCGAAACCGCGTTTTCGAACGCGGAAATGAAAAAGTCGTTCCAACCGTAGGCGCGCAGGCAATCGGCGCCGACGGTGTCATTCGTAGTCGTAGAATTCAACGGTGTCCCCATGATCAATATCTCGCGCGCGAAACGTCCATTGAAAGACAATCCGGGCGCGTCACGATGTTCGCCGAGCGTAGCGGGCGAAATCCTGTTCGAGTGTGTTTTGGGTGTGTGGAAGCTCGAAGCTGGCGGGGAGGGGTGACGGTTTTTATATCGGAAGGGCGCGAACCGTTCCGTTTACCGCGCGTATCCCCGGCATCCGGCGACAAGCTCCATGAGCGCAATGGCAGTCTTCATACAAAGCCTCCGTCGAATTCGGGATGCGGGGGCGCCCGAAGCGCCCACCTCGGACGAGTCTAGCGAGACGCGCGCGTTCTGTAAAGGGGATCCGCCGGTCCTCACGCCTCGACGACGCGGCGGTAGACGAAGCCGTGGCCGGACGGGAGGTCCGCGTCCCGATGGTAGTGCCCGATGAACCAGTGGCCGAACGAGAGGTGCTTCGACACGTCGTCCAGATAGCGGCTTAAACGATTCGCGGCGCGCACTTCCGGGAGGAGGTCGTCGCGGGCGTCGATGAGCGATTGTGGCGCGGTGTGGGTGAGGACGAGGTCCGCCTTCCAGCCGATGCGGTCGAGTGTCTTAAGGCCGCGCGCGTACTCGTCCTCCGAGGGGAGTTCCTCTGGCCACCACGACACGCCTTCCTTGCGCCATTCCTTGTCGTGCGATTCGGCGCCGCCGAACGTCCAGAGCCGGCGTCCTTCGATAACGTAGCTTTCGCCGCGAAGCAGGTGGAAGACGTTCGGGCGGATGCGGCGCGCGCGACCGCCGTTCCACTCGGTCTCGGGGAACGTGGCCAGTAATCGGAAGTTTTCGTGGTTGCCGTCGACGAATGCGATGTCGTATTTCTTGTCGGCGAGCCAGTCGAGCCAGTAGGAGTCCGAGCGGCTGCCGTCCCACACGAGGCCGAAGTCGCCGGCGATAAGGAGCGTGCCGCCCGCGAGTCGCTTTTCGAGGTCGCCCATCTTCCGCTTGCCGAGGCGTTCGATGTCGATGGAGCCGTGGAGGTCTCCGGTGACGGCGATCATGGGGCGTCGCCCGGTTCAGTCGGGGACGATGACCGCGCCTTGCTCGCGGTCGGGCTTGACGATCCAGTAGCCGTGGTCTTCGTCGGCGCGGAGGGCGTAGGAGCGCAGGTCCAGGGTGGCGGGGCCGAGGAGTTCGTCGGGGTCGTGCGAGAGTTCGAGCGTCGTCGCCTGTCCTTCGGCGAGGGCGCGGCCCCACGCGCCGTGGAGACGGATGAGTTCGGAGGCGACGCGCGCGAAGTTGGCGGCGGCGCCGGGACCCGGTTTCGTGATGCGTCGGGACGCTTGTTCCGCCATCGACACCTGCAAGTCCTCGATGCGCGGATCGCCCGGGGCGGCGCCGGACAGCGCGCGCGCGGCGGGATCGCGGCGGGCCAGGTCGAGGAGGTCGGTGAGGGACAGGGCGCAGGCCTTGGCGAGGGGTTGGAACCAGCCGACGGCGCGGCCGCGGTTGTAGACGAGGTCGACGGCGGCGGCCCACGACTCGGCTTCGTCGAGGGCGGCGGCGGGAAAGGTCGGGGTCGAGCGCACGTGGTAGGGCGCTTCCGACATGGCGTCGAGTCCGAACCCGGGCGCGTCGTCCGCGAGCTTCGTGCCGGGCAGGACCGAGAGGCGGAAGACGTCCAGGTGGTTCGGGCGCAGCTTGAGCGCGAAGTCGAGGCTGCGGAGGAAGCCGGCCAAGCTGTCCTTCGGGAGGCCGTAGATGAGGTCGAAGCCGTAGGTGGCGCCGGCCTGTTCGAGCATGGTCACGCCGCGCGTGAACGCGGCGCGGTCGAAGTCGCGGTCCACCGCGATCAAGGCTTCGCGCTCGACGCTCTGGAGGCCGATCTGGAGCGAGCAGGGGATGCGCGCGCACTTCCGCGCGAAGGCGGAGTCCACGAGCTCCGCGCGGATTTCGAGTTCGTAGTGGATGTCCGGCCCGACGCGGGCGAAGAGGTCGAGGAGGCGCGAGGCGCGGCCCTGGTCGAGGTTGAAGGTGGGGTCGAGGACGTAGGCCTGGGCGACGCCGAGTTCGACGAAGCGCTTGAGCTCGCGCTCGACGCGCTCTTCGGCGAAGGGGCGGACGCGGCGGTCGAGACGCGACTCGAAGCAGTACGAACAGCGGTACGGGCAGCCGCGCGCGAGTTCCCAGAGGACGCCGTCGTCGGCGGGCGCGGCCGTGCCGTCGAGCCACGGGGAGCGGAGGGCCGACGCCGGGAGGCCTTCGGCGCGCAGGACGGTGCCGGGCGACGCGTCGCCGGACAGGCGGCGGAAGATGGCGTCGGCGGCGCCTTCGGCTTCGCCTGAGACGGCGAAGTCCAAGCAGTAGTCGTGGATCAGGCGCTCTGGATCGTTCGTGGCTTCGGGGCCGCCCGCGAAGAACACGGTGTCGGGCAACGCGGCGCGGAGGAGCGCGGCGGCGGCTGACAGGTCCGCGTGGTTCCACGAGTAGACGGAAAAGCCGACGGCGTTCGGCGCGCGCTTCGCCACGCGGGCGGCGAGGGCGGACGGCGACTCGTCGTCGAAGGAATCGAGAATCGCGATGTCGAAGGAGTCGGCAAAGCCGGGAACGGCCTCGAGCGCCGTGGCGGCGCAGGCCGCGCCGAGGGGCACGGAGCGCGGGGAGCGCTCCGCGTGGCGCGCGACGAGGACGACCGGTTTTCGGCCGTCCCCGCGGCCGGGATTCGCCATCAATACACCGAGAGGATCTTCCCGACGCGCTCGGCTCCGATGGCCTGGATGAACTGCGCCAGGCGCGGGCCGCGCTCGCGGTCGAGGAGGGCGCGGTAGACCAGCTTGAAGAAGTCCTTGGGCTCCATGCCGTTTTCCTGCGCGATCGCGTAGATCCGCTCGGAGAGCTTCTGCTCGTCGAGGCCCGCCGCGGCGGCTTCTTTCAGGGCGCGGAGCGCGGCGCGCTCGTTGTCGGCGCACTCGATCGCCTTGCCGTCGCTCCGGATGATGAAGCGGAAGTCCTCCGGCGAGCATTCCGTCACCCAGTACCACGCGCACGCGCAGCGCTGGGACAGGCGTTCCTTCTGCGACGGCTTCACGCCGGGCAGACCCGCGATGGTCTTGTCGATGTCGCCGTCGTTGATCTGGAGCAGGTTGCAGAGGTGGCGGAACGGGACCTGGTAGGGCGCTTCCGCCGGCACGTCGCCGACCTGCGAGAGTTCGTAGATGCGCTTTTCCTTGCGGAGCGTGTCCTCGTCCTTCGCCTGCTCGAGTCCCCAGTAGAGCCGCTCGGTCTTGTCGTAGTCCTCGTAGATCTTGATGACGTCGAGGTCGAAGGAGATGACGAACTCGGTGTTCGGGCGCGTGCCCGCGAAGAGGTAGCGCGCGATCTCCGGCTGGTACACGCGGAGGAGGTCTTCGAGGTCGACGACCTTGCCCTTCGACGAGCTCATCTTGCCGGGCGTGCCCTTGATGCCGATGAAGTCGTAGCGGAAGGTGACCGGGGGCTTCCGGCCGTACACGTCCTCGACGACGTGGCGCGCGGTGTCGAAGGAGCCGCCCTGGCTGTGGTGGTCCTTGCCCGCCGGCTCGAAGTCGACATGCTCGTGGCTCCAGCGCATGGGCCAGTCGACGCGCCACGACAGCTTCACGCCCTTCGCGGTGCGGAGGTCGACGGTGGCCTTGTGGCCGCATTCGCAATGGTATGCGACGCCCCACTCGCCGTCCCACGAGTCGATGTCGGTCGTGTCGCGGTTGCACGCGTCGCAGAAGACGGAGATGGGCCACCACTCGCCCTGGATCTTGTGGTCCTCGTCGCGGTACTTGTCGAGGATGGTCTTGAGGTGGTCGCGCTTTTCGAGCGCCTTGCGCATGCCGTCGGCGTACATCGACGAGCGGTAGCGCTCGGCCTGGTAGAGGAATTCCGGCTTGATGCCGACGCGCGGCAGGATGCTCTCGACGTCGACTTCGTGGTGGCGGGCGTAGCTCGCGTCGCGTTCGAAGGGATCCGGCACCATCGTGATCGGCATGCGGAGGTGCTTTTCGAGCACGTCCTGCTTGGGCATGTTGACGGGCACCTTGCGGAAGACGTCGTAGTCGTCCCACGAGTAGATGAAGCGCACCTTCTTGCCGCGCGCGCGGAGGGCGCGGACGACGAGTTCCACGGAGATGATCTCGCGGAAGTTGCCGATGTGCACGGTGCCCGAGGGCGTGATGCCGGAGGCGCAGGTGTAGTGCTCCTGCTCGCCCCAGGTCTTGATGATCTCGTCGGCGGTCTGGTCGGCCCAGTGGACCGAATTCCTCTGTTCCATAGTGGGGCGATTATACCGAGCGGCGACTCCGCGTTCAATCGGCGGGGCGGCGGCGGACGCCCGGTTCCGCGTCGAGCGGGTTTTCCGGCCAACGGTGTTTCGGGTAGCGAATCTTCATTTCTTTTCGCAGAATCGGCCAGGTCGAGCGCCAGAAACCGGCCAGGTCCGCCGTCGTCTGGAGCGGGCGGTCCGCGGGCGAGAGGAGCAGGAAGACGAGAGGCCGTCCGAGGAGGCGCGGGCCGTCGGCCAGGCCGAAGAGGTCCTGGATGCGGACTTCCACGCGCGGGTCGGCGCCGGTTTGGTATTCGATCGGCTTCGAGGTTCCGGCGGGCGTGACGAAGCGGCCGGGGGCGTCGCGGTCGAGGGCGGCGGCTGCGTCTCCGGCGCGGAAGCGGAGGGCGGCGAGCGCGGCGCGTTCGTCGAGCGGGGCTTTCAGGTCGGGCGCCACGAAGGGCGCGAGCCACTCGGCCGCGTCCCGGGCGAGGGCTTCGTCGGAAAAGTCAGGCAAGGCGATGCCTTGCCCCGCGGCGTAGCGGCAGCGGTCCACGAAGGATTCGCAGGCGGCGTCGAGCGGCAGGCAGCGGAAGCCTTCGCGGCGGACGCGTTCGACGACGGCGTCGGCCAACGCGAAGGCGATCGGCGCGGCTATGCGCCGTTCGCCTACGACGATGGCGCCGTATCGGATCCGCTCGGCGGCTTTCGCCTTCCAGCCGTCCCATTCGATGTCGATGGCGTTCGTGGTCCGGCCGCGGAGGAGCGCGTCGGCCTCGGCAGGCGACAGCGGAAGACAGGCGCGGACGACGCCTTCCGGATCGCCCGCGTCGACGTCCGGCGCGACGATCCACTCGGCAGCCGCGAGTTCCGGGCGCGTTTTCGCGCGGCGCCCCGACGGGAACGCGTAGACTCGCTCGCCGACGAGCCGCGCGATCCGGTCCGGGTAACCCGCGGCGACATGGCGGGCGGCACGGGACGGACCGACGGCGTCGGCTCGGAAACGAAGGCCGGCGGCGCGCGAAAGCCGTTCGATCTCGCGGTCGACGCGTTCGAGGAACGCGCGATCGTCATCGCGCGCCGCGCGGCCCCGGGCGAGCGCCTCGAGTGTTTCCGCGAGACTCAGCTCCGTGCGGCCGCCGGAATCGAGTTCGGCGAGCGCCGCCGCGCAGGCGAGGGCAGTGTTGGCGTCGCCCGAGTCCGCGCCGTCCTGGACGATGGCCGCGAGACGCGGGTGCGTGCCCATGCGCGATGCCGCCGTCCCGCGCGCGTTGACGGAGCCGTCCGAGTCGACGAGACGGAGCGATACGAGGAGCTCGCGCGCGGCGTTCCATGAAGCGTCTGGGGCGGGGTCGAGCCAGCGCAGGCGGCGGGGGTCGCGTTCGCCGAACGCCGCGATCGATAGAAACGCGGCGGACAGTTCGGTCCGCAGGAGTTCCGGATCGCGCGACGCGGACAGCGCTTCGCGTTCGCCCCAAAAGCGCACGCAGGCGCCGGGCCCGAGGCGGCCGGCGCGGCCCCGGCGCTGGTCTGCCCGGTCGATCGGGATGCGCTCCGTGACGAGCCGGTCCATGCCGGAGCGCGCGTGGAAGCGCGAGACGCGCGCGTAGCCGGAGTCGGCCACCGCCGTCACGCGCGGCACGGTCAGGCTCGACTCGGCGATGTCCGTGGCCAGCACGATCCGTTTCGGCGCGCCTTTCTCCGGGGCGATGACGGCGCGCTGCTCGTCGAGCGGCATCGAGCCGTGGAGTATGGCGATGCCGGACCGCGCGCCCGATTCGCGGAGCCGCGCCTCGACGCGGCGGATCTCCGCCATGCCCGGCAGGAACGCGAGGACGTCCCCCGGGGTGGAGTCGGCCAACTCGGCGACGGCCTCCGCGAAGGGCGTTTCCCAAAAGCGGTCGGGAAGGGGGCGGTAGCTCGTTGACACGGGAAAGACGCGGCCGGGCGCGTCGACGACGCCGCACCCGAGGAAGGACGACAGTCGCTCCGCGTCGAGCGTGGCCGACATGAGGAGGATCGCGAGCTCCGGACGGATCGACCGCGCCTCGAGCGCCAACGCGAGGGCGAGATCCGCGTCCGTCGACCGCTCGTGGAACTCGTCGAACGCGAGGACCGACACGCCCTCGAGCGCCGGGTCGTCGATCAGCGAGCGTACCGCGAGCGCCTCGGTGACGAACTCGACCCGCGTGGCGTCCGTGACGCGGCGCTCGAAGCGGACGCGGTATCCCGCGAAGCCGCCGACCGAGTCGCCCGCCAGCTCCGACACGCGTCGCGCCGCCGCCGCCGCCGCGAGTCGTCTCGGCTCCAGCACGACGACGCGCCCGCGGAACTCCGGCCGCGTCGCGAGGTACGCCGGCACGAGACTCGTCTTGCCCGACCCCGGCTCCGCCCGCAGCACGAGCGCCTTGTCCCGCGCGAGAGCGTCGCCTATGTCTCCCAGGAACGGCGCGAGCGGCAGCCCCGTCGCAGCGAAATCGATCATCCCGCCATTCTGCCGACCGAGCCCCGCAAAGGCAACCACGGGGAGAAGCCGGCCACCGAAGAAACCGACCTACGGTTGAAAGGCAACCAAGGAGATCACGGAGATTTGTGCCACGGAGCGAAGCTTAGCGAGTACTCGAGCGTTGATCACGGAGAAGAGGAAGAGGGGGCTTTAGAATTGGATGATTCCTGATGCTATATCAAGTCCAATTCGATTCCCATTCCCTTCGCCAGATTGAAAGGGCCCTCCGACAGACGCAGCGCGTTCATGTACTTGGTTCCGATCCTTTCGAGGTCGGATGCGTTTTCCGACAGGCGCTCATATGGCAGGATCTTCGACGATACCGCGGAGCCCAGGAAATAGCAGTGAACGTTGCCGGCGAAATACGTTCTGTCGAGGATCAACAGCGGTCTTGTCCAAGATCCGGGGCAAAAGACGCCTTCTATGTTATTCCTGGCTTTCTCGACTTCTTCCCTTATCTTGCCGGCGGTGATGAGGCCGTACGGAATCGAGTGAACGGCGATATCCTCCAATCCCGAGATTGCATATCGATAGGAGACGCTCAAGGCTTCGTATCGGCTGGCTTTGACCAATTCTCCGATATCCAAGGAGTCGCCGGTTATTCGTTCGTAGTGTTCCGTGAATGCCCGGATGAACGATGGCTGGAACGCCACGTGCATGAAGAATACCGAGCTCAGCTCCGCGAGATGCGGAGGGGCGATGTCGATCCAGATGGATCCCGAATCTTTTTTCAAAAGGCTTTCGACGCAATGGCCGGTTTCATGGGCGATGGAGGCGATCAACCGGTGGAGGTCGGGCGTTCGTTCTTGATGGACTGACGAGACGACTCGAACCGCGTCGGAACTCGTTCCCCGCCAATGCCGGAAGGTCTCGGTATACGTCCCGGTCTTGCCGGGCCTTCGCACGAGATCGAATACGATCATTCCGGCGTCGATCGTTTCACGCGCGTCTCCGTATTTGACGCGATACGCGACTGCGTTTTTGTCCCATGTCGGCATATCGTCGACTTTTTCAAAAACGATGCCCAAGAACATGCCGAACGCGCGGAGAAGCGCTTCCAGGACCGACGATGTTCCGTATGTCTTCGTATCGTCATGCTCACGGCATGGAGCGTTCGGTTCGGCGCATTTCGAGCCATCATGATCCGACTCCATCGCTTTCAACAGCTTTACGGTCTCTTGATCGAGCCACGAGCGCCATCGTCCGGGATCCGGGCTTTCCCTTCTCGAGAGGCGCAGTTCGGCGAAATTGGAAAAGCCGCCGCTTATGGCGAGTTTCCCCCGCGCGTCGAGCAATTCGACGGCTTTCCGCATGATGTCGTCGCCCGAGAGGCGGGAATACAGCGGCAATTTCGCGGTGCAAGCCGGCGAACTCGAAGGTTGATCGCACAGAGAAGTCGTCGGCGCTTCGCCTCCGGTTTCGATGTTCCTGATCGCGGCGCGTAACTCGCTTTCAAGAGCTTCGATTTCGGCGTTTCCGCAGGGAGGTTGATCGATGAAATTCCCGATATGGTTGAAAACGCCCGTTTGGGTATTCGCGTCTTTCAAACTTCGGACCAAGGACTTGTACGGTTCGCTTTCGATCAATCGGTCCTTGAGCGCGAATATACCGTCGATTTTGTCATGACTGAATCTCGTGTCGCTCGTTTGGTTCTCGATCCACAGCTTCCCTAGCAGCTTTTTATGCTGTTCGAAAACCGATAACGCGATTTCGCGTTTTTTGTCCGATGCCATTCCGAAGACTTCTCCGGAGAGGATCGAGCGAGACAGGTCCTGGTAAGCGGATAGTTCCCTGTCCAGCGATAATTCGTATGCTTCCCCGTATAACCATTTTCTGACTTTTTCCGATGCTGACATGTCGGTTTCCTTCATTATCAATAATCGCGGCTTGACGCTCCTGCCCGATGACGACGAGGTCATCGACCGGATCATCGGCAGCCTTGATGAGCCGTTCACATGCTACCGCATGTCCATAAGAATGATAACCCACGAAGTACGTCTTCAGCGGCGTGGATACCGCGACGATCCCGCATCCCATTCAGCTTTGGAAAAACGCGGTCGATACGTGCCACGACTTTCATGGTCTTCCGTTCCGTGCCATGGTCAAAGAAAGCCAGCCGCATCCCGTTCCGAGAGACCACCGTCGTGCGGCGCGACTGGGGCCATCCGGCGCCCGATGATGAACCGCACGCGACCGCCGGGTGGGGCATGCGACTATCCGCGACGAATATTGCGAGTACTCTCGCCTATTCGTCGCGGATAGTTGCATGCCCCAGACCCGGTCCCTCCGCTACGACATCCGTCCGCCGCACCTTCCCGAATCGCCTCATGAAGGGTACACAGCCCACGAAGTGCCGCCCGCCGTGTTGCATTGATCGCGGCCGTCGAGGCATACTGCCCCCGTGAAGCCCATACAACGCTCGGCGTTCCCCGGCCGGGACGCCGCCGTCGCCGAAAAGCCGGGGATCGGCCTCTACGGCGAGACCTCGCTCCACGACGCGCTCAAGCGGGCGTACGCGCGCCCGGGCGATCGCTTCGAAGTGCCGGTCGAGGGCTCGATCATCGACATCGTCCGCTCGGACGGCGAGCTCGTCGAAGTGCAGACCGCCTCGCTCCGGGCGCTCAGGCGCAAGCTCGAAAAACTGTGCGCGGGCCACCGCGTCCGCGTCGTGCATCCCGTCATCGCCCGGAAGACCATCGTCCGCGTCGACCACGCGACGGGCCAAGCGACGCGGGGACGCGCGAGCCCGAAGAAGGGCGACCTGTGGTCCGCGTTCGACGAGCTCGTGAAGGCGTCTTGGATACCCGCGACCAGGAACCTGTCGCTCGAACTCGCGTTCGTGCGCGTGAGGGAAACCTGGGTGAACGACGGCGAGGGCTCGTGGCGGCGCAAGGGATCGCGCGTCCGCGACCGCGAGCTCGAGGAGATCGTCGAAACCAAGGTATTCTCGAAGCGGTCGGATTGGACCGCGCTCATACCGAAGACCGCGCCGCGTCCCTGGTCGTCCGCGAACCTCGCGGAGGCGCTGGGGATACGGCAGGACCGCGCGCGGAAGATCCTCTACGTGTTCGCGAAAGCCGGCTTCGCCGCGGAGTGCGGCAAGGACGGCAACCGCAAGCTGTACGAGCCGGCGAAGGCGAGACGCTCGACGGCGAAACGGGATCGCGCCGGTCCGTAGGCGATCGCGGAGCGACCCCGGGCGAAGCGCGCGGACGCCTGGCCAGCGTGGGCGTTGCGATGCGGGATCGCCTTGACTCGGGGGGCGCCGTGGACGAAATTCGAAGCGTGATCCGATCCATCGTCCCGACGAACCTCGCGCGACTCCGCCTTCTCGCCGCCGTCGCCTTGCTGAGCGCGGCGTCGGCCTTCGCGCAATCGGAGACGGTGGGCATCGTCATGTCCGCGAAGCCTGGCGTGGTCGTGAAGGGCGCCGACGGATCGTTCGCGCCCGCCGTGCCCGGCATGGAGCTCGACCGCCGTTCCGTGCTCGCGCTGGACGGAAAGACCAAGGCGGGCATCGTCCAGGTGTACATGGCCTCGGACGGGCTCGTCGCCTTCACGCGCTTTCCCGTCGTCTTTTCCGCCGCGTCCGTGAAAGCCATTCCCCGAAACCTGGCCGATCGCATCCTCGCGGGGATAGGCGGATCGCCCCTGACGAGCGGCTCCTCCGCGGGGGGGCTCGGTTACGGATCGTCGTCGGCCTCTGGTTTGGCGGGCATAGGCTCGGGGAGCCTCGGCCTCGCGGGGTCGGACTCGACGGGCGGGGGCTTTTCGAAGAGCTACGAACCCGAACTCGACGCGGAACTCGAAGCGCCCGAAACGTCGGCGCTCGACTCCCTGGTCGACGACGCGCCGATCGAATGGTTCATCGCGACGCGGTCCGAGACCTTCGAACCGCCCGAGGGCTGCGGCTACCTCGGCGGCATTCCGTTGCCGGAACTGGCCGGCGGCTTCACGCTGACCTTCGGCCCGGGACCGTCTTCGCGCGATTCGGGCCGCGCCGCGCCGCTCCGGTACCGGTTCCTGAAGGATTACAAGGCGAGCGCCGTCACGGCGGAACTGTACGATTATTCGTTCGAGCCGGTCGGAGAGCCCAAGCGGCTTTCCGCGAAGGGAGACGACTGGACCTTCGCGTTCAAGGATTTCCGCTACGACATCCCGCAGCCGTACTACCTGCGCTTCGTCTTCGAGTCCGCCGACGGCTCGAAGTCGGCGTGGACCACCGCCTTCACGCCGTGGGCCGACGAGGAACTCGCGTACGTCGAAAGCGAGATACGGGAAGCGATCTCAGGCGACCTGTCCGCCTTCGAACGGGACATGCTGCGCGCGTCGATCTACCTGAAATACGATTTGAAGTTGTCGCAGCTCCGGACCCTCGAGGCGGCGGGCATCTCGCTCGAGGGGCATCTGTGAAATCCCGGAAGCCGAAAACGGGCGAATAATTATTCGGTTCGCGGAATGTATACGAAACGGGGGCGCGTCGATCCGAAACGCGCTCCCTTTTTTTTCGCTTTCGGTGTCGATATACTCCTGCCGCCAATCAAAATCGTCGTGGTTCCGGAGTATCGTCGATGCGATCGCCCAACTTGTGTCTCGTTCTCGCCGCCGCCGCGCTCTCGGCCGCGTGGTCGGCTCCCTCGACGCCCGTCTCGCCGGTAAAACCGGGCCCTCAGGCGCCGACAGTCGCGCCCGCGACGCCCGGCGCGGGCGCGGCGTCGGGGCTGGGTCTGTCGATCCGACTCGGCGCCGAGGGCTCGTTCTTCGCGCCGGTCGGCGATACCGCGTCGTACTTCGGCTTGGGCGGCGGGGGCGCGCTCGACATGAACGTCGCCATGCCGAATCTGCCCTGGCTGGCCGCGCGCGGCGGGATCGCGTACGGCTACCGCTCGGTCGTCGAGCCGGTGCGAGGCATGACCGCGTTCGACGCGACGCTCGGCGCGGAAGCGCGCATGCCGATCGCCACGGCTTTCGAAGCCGCGGCGTTCTTCGACGGCGGCGTGTCGTTCGCGGGACTGAACGACGGTTCGGCGTCCGGCGCGGGCGGGCTCTTCGTCTTCGGCGCCGGCATCGATTGGTACTTCCTCCCGAATCTCGGCGTGGGGCTTTCCGCGTCGTACCGCCACTACCTGGGGCTGACCGGCGGCTTCAACCTGGGCCTCGGCGCCACGTGGCGCTCCGCTTCACTACGCGCGCCGGCCGCGGCCGCGACATCGTCCGCTCCAAAACCGGCCGTGCCGTCGGCGCAACCCACGAAAGCCGCGAAGCCGGCGACCGCCAAAGTACCGGCCGAGGATCTTTCGTTGCCGCTCGAGCTCGAACTGGTCGACGCGAAACTGGATCGCCTCTTCCCGGTGTTCTTCGGCTACTACGACGACCATCCCCTTGGAACGGTCACGCTCAGGAATCCGTCCAAGCGCGCCGCGACCAACGTGGAAGTGCGCTTCTTCATCCCGCGCTACATGGACGCCCCGAAGACCTGCGCCCTGGTTCCGTCGATCAAGCCGGGCGAATCGGTGAAGGTGCCTGTGTACGCCGTGCTGCGCGACTCCGTCCTCGGCGTGACGGAAACGACCAAGGCGAGCGCCGAACTCAAGGCCGAGTGGAAGGACGCCGGAACCGCGCGCCAGATCGTCCGCAACGAGACCGTGACGATCCTGGACCGCAACGCGATGACCTGGGACGACGACCGCAAGGCGGCGGCCTTCGTGACCGCGAAGGACCCCGTCATCGTCAACTTCGCGAAGAAGACCGTGAGCGCCGTGAGCGGGCGGTGCAAATACTCCATCGATGACCGCCTGATCACGGGCATGGCGATCTACTCGGCGCTCGTCGAGCGGGGAACGGCCTACGCCCAGGATCCGACGACGCCGTACGAGGCGCGCGGCACGAAGGCCGTGCCCGTCGACTATCTCCAGTTCCCGCGCCAGACCCTCGGGTACAAGGCGGGCGACTGCGACGACCTGTCCATCCTGTTCGCGTCCATGCTCGAGTCCGTCGGCGTGGAAACGGCCTTCGTCACGACGCCGGGCCACATCCTGATCGCCTTCGCGCTCGAGACGAACCAGGCGCAGTCGAAGTTCTCGAATCCGCGCAACCTGATTTCCAGGGACGGCAAGCTGTGGCTGCCGCTCGAAGTCACCGCGCTCAAGGGCACCTTCTCCGAGGCGTGGAGCCTGGGCGCCCGCGCGTGGCTGACGGCGAACGCCAAGGGCAAGGCCGGTTTCTTTCCCGTGCGCTCGTCGTGGGAGTCGTACCCGCCCGCGGGCCTTCCGGGCGCCGAGGCGCTGGTCGACCCGCCGGCGACCCTTCAAAAGCGCTTCGACGCGGAGCTGTCCGCTTTCATCAAGGCCGAGACCGCGAAGCGCGTGACGGAGCTCAAGAACGCCGCCGCCAAGGCGAAGACACCGGACTCCGAAAACCGCCTCGGGGTGTTCTACGCGCAGTGGGGCATGTACGACGACGCGGAGGTCGTCTTCGGCAAGCTCGCGAACGCGCAGCCGCCCCTTCCGGCCGCGGTGCTCAACCTGGCCAACGTGAAGTTCATCAGGGCGGATTACAAGACGGCGCTCGCGCTGTTCGGCGAGGCGGAAAGCCTCATGCCGGGCGACGGCCGGCCGGTGCTCGGGCTCGCGAAGACGCAATACGCCCTCGGCGACTTCGCCGCCGCCAAGAAAACCTACGCGCGCCTTGCCAAGCTGGATCCGCGCCTGGCCAAGGACAACGCGTACCTCGGGACAGAAGGCGGCGCGCGCAACGCCGACATGACGAAACCGATCGAAGCCCTCGACTGGACGGAGAAATGATCATGACGACGACGAATACGAACCGACTCCGCGTGGCCGTGGCCGCCCTCGGACTCATCTTCACGCTCTGCGCGCTGTCCTGCTCGAACCCGCTCATGGCGGCCATCATCGACATGAAGGACGCCTGGGACCTCGACCAGGCCATGCCGATGCGCATCACCGATTTCACGCTGGCGGGCGTCAAGGGAAGCATCGACCTGGAAACCAGAACCATCTCGGTGAATCTGTCAGGCAGTATCCCGCTGTCTTCGCTCGCTCCGGCCATCGCTTCCAAGGGCGGAACCTTATATCCGTCCTCCGGTACCGCGCAGGATTTCCAGAAACCCGTGTTGTACACGCTGACTGACGCCTCGGGCGCTACCCAACAGTGGCGCGTCGTTGTCGCGCAATTAGTCGCGGCAGCAACCAACACCTATTTGAAAAGCCTGACGACCAGCCTGGGGGCGCTCGATCCGCCTTTCAACAAAGCCATCAGTTCGTACACCGTCTTCGTGCCCGAAACGACGACGGACATTACGATAAACGCCGAACCGGAAAACGCGTTGAAGCCCGTATCATATTCCAAGAGTCCCGTGAGTATCGGCCTCACGTCGGGCGCTAACTTCCTTGCGATAACGGTCGATCCAACCGGTACGCCGCGTACCTACACGGTCACAGTTTTCAGGCATAAACACACCGAGATGAGCATGGTGAACGTTCCCGCGGGCGTTTTCCAGCGTGATGCGGATCCCGCCAATACCTGCGCTATCAGCGCATTTTCCATGATCGATCGTGAAATAACAAACAGTTTATACAACCAAGTGATGACTTCTGCTTCCGGTGACGATTGCCCCGTTCCGAGTAAATCGTGGTACGACGCCATCGTTTTCTGCAATGTAGCCAGTTTGAACATGGGATTGAAGCCGGTCTACTATGTTAAAGGCACGGCCGATCCCTATGTCTGGGATGGTACCCACGACGTGACGATTAGCGCTCCGAGCGGAACGGAAAATACGGACTGGAAATCCGTCGTTTGCGATTGGAGCGCGAACGGGTATCGGCTCCCGACGGAAATGGAGTGGATGTGGGCGGCGATGGGCGCGACCTCATGCTCGGGGTACATGGGCGGAATCAATGCGGAAGGGTACAAGAAGGCATACGCCGGTGATCCAAAGTACCTTAGCGACTACTATGCGCAGTATGGGCAACCTTATCTTACGGGTTCATGTACCGCCGTAGACGGCAAAGCCATGAACGAACTAGGCATTCGGGGCTTGAGCGGCAATGTATTCGAGTGGTGCTGGGATTTTTCTGGGGATACTGCGAAACCTTATTATACGAATGGCTCGCTTATCAACCCACGTGGGTGTGCTTCGGGTGTTGGAAGAGTATATCGGGGCGGGTGCTATTTCGAACCTGTCGATAAATGCACTATCGCGTACCGAGGTGAAGCTGGAACGCGAGGTGTCTCAAAAGGCATCGGCTTCCGCGTAGTACGCAACGTCCCCTGACACGCGACCGCGCCAGGGACCGAAGCGGAAAGCCCGCAGCGGCGTTTGCAGTGATCGACGAAGGCGCGTTTTTCGCGCCTTCGTCGCCGCGGCAGCGGCTCCAAGCCGCTGCCGCGAGGACTTGGAGCGGAGGGCCCGGCGGCACGCGCGCCTTTGGCGCGTGCCGAGGCGCCCATACGCGCGTTAGACGATGACGACGGAGTTGGTGGCGTCCAGGAAGGGGCTCGGGACGTACTTGTCGGCGTTCCAGTCGTTTTCCCAGCGTTCGTCGTCCAGGTGGTAGCGGAAGAGGTATTCGCGGCCGGCTTCGAGCTTGACGGCGGCCTGGAAGCTGCCGTCGGGCGAGCGGGTCATGGGCGTGGCTTTCAGGTTCCAGTCGTTGAAGTCGCCGACGAGGTGGATGCGCGACGCTCCCCGCGCGGCTTCCGCGCCGAGCACGAAGGTGACGAGGCAGGTTTTGCCGTCCGCGGCATAGTCTTTCTTGAGCATGCGCCTTCCTCCGGATGCGTTGGCGGAGTCGTCAGTCTCCGTTTCCGTCCAAGTATATGCGCGTTGTCCGCGCGGGCAAGGGGCGCGCGGCTTTCGCCTTGACAGTTTCAAAAACCGCGCGTAGGGTAGGGGCGATTCGAACGCTTCCCGCCGTCCGTTTCCGGGCGGCGCCGCCATAATCGGAGGATACCCATGCACGCCCTCGCCGAAGAACTCAACGCGATTCTCGACGGTTCCGCCGCCTTCCGCCTCCTCTCGGAGTCCGGAAAGCGCATGTACTTTCCCAAGGGGATCCTGTCCCAGTCCGCCGAAGCCACCGAAAAGGCGCACAAGTTCAACGCCACCATCGGCATGGCCTGGAAGGACGGCGGTCCCATGATCCTGGACGCCATCCGCGAACAGCTCCCGAGCCTGTCGCCGTCCGAGGCGGTGGCGTACGCGCCGACCGCGGGCGTGCCGGCGCTCCGCAAGCGCTGGAAGCTCGAGATCGAACGGAAGAATCCGGGGCTCAAGGGCAAGTCCGTGTCGTTGCCCATCGTGGTGCCGGGTCTGACCGCGGGCATCTCGTTCCTGGCCGACCTGTTCATGGAGCCGGGCGACGCGGTGGTGCTGCCGGACATGTTCTGGCCGAACTATCGCCTCATAATGGAAGAAAAGAAGGGCGCGCTCCTCCTCACGTACCCGACCTTCAAGAGCGACGGCTACAACGTCGAGGGCTTCGCGAAGGCGCTCGAGCAGGCGGGCAGGCGCTGCCGGAAGATCCTGACCATCCTCAACTTCCCGAACAACCCCACGGGCTACTCGCCGACGCTCGCGGAGGCGGACGCGCTCGTGGCGGCCATGGACAAGGTGGCGGCGTCCGGCGTGGACCTGCTCGTGATCGCGGACGACGCGTACTTCGGGCTCCAGTACGAACAGGGGTGCCTGCATGAGTCGATCTTCGCGCGCATGGCCGACCGCAATCCGTGCATCCTGGCGGCGAAGGTGGACGGGCCCACGAAGGAAGACTACGTCTGGGGCTTCCGCAACGGCTTCATCACGTTCTCGTGCGCGGGGATGACGGAAGCGCAGTACGAAGCCCTGACGAAAAAGCTCATGGGCGTGGTGCGTTCGGCCGTCTCCAACACGACGGCCCCGACGCAGCACATCCTCCTCAAGGCGCTCGACGCCAAAGGCAGCGCGGAGCAGAAGGTCCAGTTCCGCGGCATCCTCGAGGACCGCTACCGGCGCGTGAAGGACTTCATCGCGAAGCACGACGCGCCCGAGTGCCTCCGGCCGCTGCCGTTCAACTCGGGCTACTTCATGAGCTTCGAGTGCAAGGGCATCTCCGCGGAGGGCTTGCGCCTGAAACTGCTCAACGACTACGGCATCGGGACGATCTCGATGCAGGAAAAGTGGCTCCGCGTGGCGTTCTCGTCGGTCGAGGAGAAGGATATCGACGAGCTCTATTCGTGCATCTACGAAGCCGCCCGCAAACTCTCCGACGCCAGCAGTAAATAGGGAAGAGACCACGAAGGACACGAAGTCCAGCCACGAAGGACACGAAGAAGAGATGGGGATGGGGATTTTTCTATTCTTCAACCCTTCTTCCCTTCTCTTTCTTCGTGCCCTTCGTGATTCAACCTTCGTGTCCTTCGTGGTAAAAATACGGTCGGCGGTAAGCCGATAATGGTTGTATGATGCGTATGGGTTTCTCTATGGTGCGGCGGGTGGTTGTTATTGTGGCAGTCGTGTGCGCGGCGATGGCGGCGTATGCGGAGGAGCCGCTTCAGCGGGGCGTGGCCAGTTTTTACGCGGCGGATTTCCACGGCAAGAAGACCGCGTCCGGCGAAACCTTCGACATGAACGCGCGCACGGCCGCCCACCGCGACCTGCCTTTCGGCACCATGCTGCGCGTGGTGGACGAGGACACGAAGAAAGAGACCATCGTCCGCGTCAACGACCGCGGACCCTTCGTGAAGGACCGCATCATCGACCTTTCGTACCAGGCGGCCGTCGATCTCGGCATCGTGAAGAAGGGCACCGCGCGCGTGGCGATTTACGTCATCGGGAAGGGCGACGGGGGGCCGGCGTCCGGGCAGGCGCTGGAACTGCCGGGGCCGTCGATCGCGAAGCCAGTGAAGCCGGGCGGATCGCTTCCCGAACCCGAAGCGCCGGGAAGCTCGCTGGCGGGCACGAAAACGCGCGAGCCGAAAGCGGGCGACATCGTCTGCAAGATCCAGGTGGGCGCGTTCTCGAGCGAGGCGAACGCCAAGGCCCTGTACGAACGCCTCGAGCATTCCGGCTTTTCCCCGACCTACGAACAGGCGAAAGCGATCATCCGCGTCGTGATCGACCGCATCCCCGAATCCGAACTCGACGCCGTCCAACGCCGTCTGGGCGAGCTCGGCTACCGCCGTCTCGTCATCCAAAAATACCGCGTGCTGTAAAGATTCACCACGAAGGGCACGAAGGTGTTACCACGAAGAACACGAAGGAAGAGAAAGAGAAGGTTGTTTGAATCGCATCTTCGACCTTCATCTTCCAAAATGCAGCCGTGCTGTCATGTGCGCAATTTTCCCGGAATCCCTTCAAAACCATTTCTTCCCTTCGTGCCCTTCGTGGCTAAACTTCGTGCCCTTCGTGGTTAAGTATTTGTGCGACCGCTGTCGGGTCGCCCAACGAAGGCCAGGTACGGCTCTAATGCGTCGTTCTTGGGGGCGCCGGTGCCGTCGTAGGTGATCGTCACCACGGGGACGCCGGTCACGCGCTCGATCTCCTTCGACATCGCCTCCGTCACGATGGACGGGCAGCAGAAGGCCGGATTCGCCTGCACGAAGAGCGACACGTCCGGGTGCTCGCGGAGGATGTTGAAGATCTTGAGCGTGTTGTCGAAGCACTCGCCCTCGTTTTCCACCGACATGCCGAAGAGGCGGAGCTTGGCCGCGTAGCCGGGATTGCCCCACGGGCGGGGCTTCCCGAAGATGGCGCCGGCCTTGAGGGACAGCGCCTTTTCCACGGCGGCGACCACGGCCAGCGCTGCCTTGTCCTTGGCCCATTCGCCGTAGTTCCCGTCCGCGAGCTGGCGGTCGAAGTGCGGGTCGAGCGTGGCCTTGAGATATTCGATGTAGGGCGTGGTGATCACTTCGCCGCCGGCCGACTCGATGCTCCGGATCAAGTCCTGGTTGAGCGTGTCGTTGTCGCGCGAGTAGAGGTCGCCGAAGATGGCCACCTTGGGGCGGTTTCGCGGGGCGGTTTCGAGCGACAGGAACGGCGTGAAAGCGTCGTCGTAGGCCTTGTCGACGTTGCCGCCCGACTCGAGCGCGCCGACGAGGATGCCGAGCGCGCGATCGACGAGGCGGTCGACCGCGCCCCGTTCCTTTTCGTACGGGCGGATGCGGCACGCGAGGCGCCTGAGGGTGCCGCCCGCGGTGTACGCGTGGAAGGCGCCGAGGGTCGCGGCCGGTCCGAACGACAGGAACGTGATGTCGCCCACGTACACGTCGATCCTTTCCGCGCCGCGCCCGTGGCGGACCATGAGCTCCTTGAGGAAGGCCGGGTAGAGCGGCAGGTTGCACGGCCAGCGTCCCTCGGCGATCCAGAGCAACGTCTTTTCGGGATCGAGCCCCTCGCGCTCGACCTGCTCGACGCAGTCACGCGCGATGATGTTGACGGGGATGCACTGTCCCGTGTTGCCGCTCATCGCGCGGCGGATGGACTCGGGGCTCTCTTCAAGCACGCGCGCGTCGAGTCCCTGGGCGCGGAGGTTGGCCGCGAGGAGCGGGCAGACGAGGGGATCCCAGTTGGGGATGAGGACCGTCTTGCCGCGCGCGGCCGTCCGGTCGGCCGGAGGCGGGAGGAGGGGCGTCGCGTCCGCGGTACGGTCGCGTCCGGAGTTCCGGTAATGGTTGCGGAAGGAGCGGAGGCCCGCCTCGACGCGCGTTTCGTAGCCGACGCTCGAGTCGAGGTCGTCGATCTGGAGGACGAGGTAGGGCTTCCCGGCCCGGTCGAGGATCTTCCGGAACCACTCGACGGCGAAGGAATCCGGCGAGCACTTGAAGTTGGTGACCAGGACCGGGTAGCAGCGGCCGTCGCGCGCGCAGAAGGCGGCCGCCTCGAGCGCCTCGGCCGCGAAGCGCCAGTGGAAGGCGCCGAGGAGCGGATCGAGATCGACCAACGCGCCGGAATCCGGGCGGGGCAGCATGTCGGCGTAGAAGACGTCGACGCCCTGCTTTCCGAGGAGGTCGGCGATGCCCTTGCCCATGGCTTCCGACAGCGCGGCGTAGGGACGGCCGACGATCACCACGGCGGGACCGTCCGCGTCGCGACGCTCCGCGAAGATCCGTTCGTGGCCTTCGCGGACGCGGGCTTTCGCGGCCAGGCAGGCGGCGTGGGCGGCTTCGAGTTCCTTGCGCGACGGGGCGGCCACGCCCCAGCCCGCGAGCGCGGCCGACAGCGCTTTCCGGATTTCATCCAGCGCGCGGGAGCCGTCGCCCGATCGCCCTTTGACGAGTGGGCTCATGACGCGTACGCGGTCCTTCGATTCCGCGCAGCGCGCCACCACGGACGCGTATTGGGCGTAGTTGCAGTAGTAGCGCCGCACCGGGCCGCCGGGGAGTTTCTCCGGATCGTGCTCGAGGTAGACCGGCATGAACGCGAGGTCGCACGTCTCGAGCAGCGCGGCGGCCTGCCCGTGGAACATCGCCATGGGCGCGCAGAACTCGGCGCCCGCGAGGCGCTTTCCCGCGCGAAGCGTCTCGGCATCGTCGCGCGCGATGGAGCAGGGGAAGCCGAGGCGCTCGAAAAACGCCTTCCAGAACGGCGCGTCCTCCTGCAGGTAGAGCGCCGAGGGGATGCCGACGCTCGGGTAACCGAGTTTCGGGGACGATCCGGCCGCGGCGTCGGCGTATTCGCGCTCGATGACCGCGCGGCGGTCCTTGAGGAAGTCGCGCCCGTCCGGACGTACGAAGCGCTTCGTCGCGTAGTCGCGGCCGCAGAGGAAGCCGTACGCGACTTCCTCGCCGCCGACGTCCACGATGCGGAGGCGGCAGTGGTTCGCGCAGAGCCCGCAGCGCTCCGAGCGCGAGACGAGGTCGAGGGCGTGGATGCCGAAGCCGCGGAAGGCCGTGCGTTCGGGGATCGCCTCCGCGCCGGCCAGCGCGGCCCCGATGGCGCCCGTGAGATGGCAGAACTTCGACACGGCGACGGGCTTGCCGAGCCGGCGCTCGAACGCCGCGACCAGGGCGGCGTTTTTCGCGGTGGCGCCCTGGAAGACGATGCGCTTGCCGATCGCCCCTTCCCGCGCCACCTTGCCGAGGTAGTTGTCGCACACCGAGTGGAGCGACGCCGCGAGGAGCTCGTCGGTCCCGTAACCGAGGCTCTGGAAGTGGTTGAGGTCGCGCTCCATGAACACCGTGCAGCGGTCGCTCGTGAGCGGGGCGGCGGCGCCGAGCGCGCGGCCTGCGAAATCCGCGAGCGGGACGCCGAGGCGCGTCGCCTGCTCCGCGAGGAAGCTGCCGGTGCCCGCCGCGCACACCGTGTTCATCTGGCTGAAGACGACGACGCCGTCCTTGAGCTGCGTGAACTTCGAGTCCTGCCCGCCGATCTCGATGATCGTGTCCACGGCTGGATCGAGCCGGCACGCGGCGCGCGCGTGAGCCGTGATCTCGTCGATAGTCGAATCCGCGCCGATCACCGCGCCGACGAGCTTGCGCCCCGAACCGGTCGTCGCCGCCAAGCGCACGTCGAAGCGGATCCCGCGTTCGCGCTCGAGGCGTTCCGCGGCTTCGAAGATCGACTGCATCGCGTCGAGGGGCTGACCCGCGGTCCACGTGTAGAAACCCGCGACGACGTCGCCGCGTTCCGTGATCAGCGCGGCTTTCGTGCTCGTCGATCCCACGTCGACGCCGAGCAGGACGGGCAGGACCGCTCCGTCGGGGGCGCCGTCGCGAGCCGCGATATCCCGCGGGTCGAGGTACAGGTCGACTTCGACGGGATTCGACGATCCGTTCTTCCGCGCGTCGTGCTCGAACCAGAGCAGGGACGAAAAATCCGGATAACCGTCGCCCGGCCGGCCGAGCGGTCGGTTGGCGTGCTCGCGGGCCGCTTCGGAGGCGACACCGATGTCGCCGGCCGCGAAGGAAGCGCCGTCGGCCCTGTCGTCCGACGCGTTCCGCGCGGCGAACAGCCTGAGCGCGGCGCCGATCGCGCCGTAGACGTGCGCCGTGTCATCCGTGGCGATGGCGGAGCCGGCGAAGGCTTGCAGGTGCCGGAGGACGGCCGCGTTGCGCGATACCCCGCCGGCCATGAACACGGGCGCCTCGGGCTTCTCTCCGGGAAACAGGGTGTCCGCGATGTTGCGCGCAAGCCCCTGGCAAAGGCCGTCGCATATCGCCTCGACGCTCCACCCTTCGGCTTGCGCGTGGATGAGGTCTGTCTTCGCGAACACCGAGCAACGCGACGCGATGGCGGGACGGTCGCCCTCGTTCGAAAGCGCCATCAAGGCCAGTTCCGCGCTGCCCCCCGCGAGGCCGAGGCGCGCGGCCTGCTGGTCGAGGAAGCTGCCGGTGCCGGCCGCGCACGACGAGTTGCGGCGCATGCGGCGGTAGGACCCGTCCGGCCCGAAGGTGACGCGCGCGAACTTTTCCGCGCCTACGACGAGGAGCGTGCGAGCTTCGGGATGGAAGCGCCGGATCGCTTCGATCTCGGCCACGCGCCCGTCGACGTCGAAGGCCGGGCCGGAAGGCGTGACGACGGCGGGCGCCGTCCGCGTCCGCGCGACGCCGACGATGCGCGAGCCCGCGGGCAGGAGACCGCCGAGGAGCGATCGAAGGGTGTCCGCGACCTTGCCGCGGTGGAAATCGTACGCGCTCGCAGCCAGGTTGCCGTGTTCGTCGAGTGCCGCGACCGATACAGTCGCCGAGCCGGAGTCGATGCCGATGATTATGCGATTTTCCATGCCAAAACTATACCGCGCTGGGGGAAGGTCGTCATGGAGGAAAAAAGTTCAAGATCGAACAATAATAGTTCAACATTGAACTAAAGTGTGTTATAGTGATGAGTATGAAAACACTACAGCGTACGATTTTATTGGCAGCGGTCGCATTCGGTGCGGTTTTTGCTGGTATTTTGCTTGCGGGCTGCGCCCCCCCCGTCAATCCGCCGGCCAATCCCCCCGATCCGCCTGACACGACGCCCTGCGGCGAAGTGAGCGGCCTTGTCGCCACGCCGAAAAACCTCGCCATGCTGTTTTCCTGGACGCCGCCCGCGGATTCGGACCTGGCGCGAATCGAGATCCTGGTGAACGGCATGAACTACGCGTCGACAACGGTGTGCGCCGGTCCTTTCAAAGTGATGGGACTCGCGGGAGGGACGCCGATCGATTTCACCGTGAAGACTGTCGACACGACGGGCAATGTTTCAGCGGGGATTCCCGTCACGGCGACGCCGATCCAGCCGCCGGACTGGAAGCAAGGCTCGGTGCCGGCGTATTACAACAAAGCGCACTACGGCGTCACGATGGCCAGCCAGAATATCGCGTGGGCCGTGGGGGAATCGGGGACTATCCTGAAAACTGAAAATGGCGGCGATACCTGGACGGCCCAAAGTTCCGGCGTGACGACCAAGCTCCTGGCGGTCGACGCCGTAGCCGCGAGCACCGCCTGGGCCGTCGGCGAGCGCGATTACGCCGTCGAAGGCTCGAAAGGCCCCATTCTCAAGACCGTGGACGGCGGAACCACGTGGGCGATCCAGGACTCGGGCACGGTGGCGAACGTCACCGACATCGATTTTTGGGACGCGAATCTCGGGCTGGCGTGCTGCGGCGCCGGGCAGGTATTGCGGACGACGGACGGCGGCGCCACGTGGACGGCCGTGACGGTGACCGGACTCGGCGTGTGGAGCCTCAAGACCGTGCGATTCGTGACGGCGACGGTCGTCTACGCCCTCGGCGCGGACAAGGCGGTCTACAAATCGGCCGATGCCGGAGCGACATGGAGCAAGCTGGCTACCGGTTCGACTTGCGCGCTCAACGATATCGCGTTCGTCGACGCGAATACCGGATGGGCGGTCGGCGGCGAGTGGGGAATGGGAGGCATGGTCTGCGTCATACTCAAGACGACGGACGGCGGCGCGACGTGGACCGCGCAAGATTCCCCAGTCACCCAGGAATTGTTCTCGTGCGCGTTCGTCGACGCGAACCGCGGATATATCGCGGGCAACTTCGGCCTCCTGCTCGTCACGACGGACGGCGGCGAGACGTGGACCGACGAAATCATGGTCAACAACACGCTCCGCGCGGTCCGCTTTTTCGACGCGGACCACGGCGTGTACGTCGGGTCGTCGGGATTGATCTTCAGATACCACCATGAGTGACGACTCCGTCCGACGCGGTTTGTCGATTTGAAAGCCGACACGCCGCGTCGGTGTCAGACACCAGCTCCATTCCCTCCGATTGCTCGGTGCCTGGCACCGAGCAATCGAACGCGTTTCCAGTATCGCGTGATTTGTATACAAAATCAGATTACTAAATCGGTTTAGTTTTGCATCCTTCCCTGAAAACGACGCATTTCATGGCGATTTTTGCGCGTTTTATAGGTGTGCTTTCCTGTCTCGCCTTGCCCGTTCCAAAAAATCGTGATACTGTGGCGGCGCGAATTGGCGTTGGCGGAGTACGGCAAACGAGAACGTTTGTCGCCGCGTCGCTTCAAACCGCATCGACCGCATTTCCACCGTCTCTGGCGGACCGTCCGGAATCCCGTTTCGTCGATCGTCCGCTTATCGTAAAGGAGGATCTTCTGAACACCACCAAGCTCCACGACTGGCACGTCAAGCACGAAGCCAAGATGGTTCCCTTCGCCGGCTACGACATGCCGATCACGTATCCCACGGGCGCCGTCGAGGAACACCTCGCGTGCCGCCGCTCGGTAGGCCTCTTCGACATCGACCACATGGGCCAGCTCGAGATCTCCGGCCCCGGCGCCGACGAGTTCCTCTCGTCCGTCGTGTCGATGAAGATCCTCGACATGAAGGACTGGGACGCCCGCTACTCGCTCCTCCTCAACGAAAAGGGCACCGTCATCGACGATCTCTTCATCTACAAGCGCCCCGGCGCCTGGTGGGTGGTCGTGAACGCGTCCAACCGCGAAACCGACGTGGCCTGGTTCAACAAGCACAAGCCCGCGTCCGTGAAGCTCGTCGACCGCTCCGAGGACACCTACATGATCGCCGTGCAGGGCCCGAAGGCAATCGAGCTTCTCGATCTCTGCTCCGACAGGAAGATCTCCGAGTTCCCGCGCTTCACCTCCGGCGACGCGAAGGTGCTCGGCGTTTCCTGCTACGTGGGCCGCACCGGCTACACGGGCGAGGACGGCGTCGAGCTCTTCTTCCCAGCCACGGACGCGGTGAAGCTCTGGGACGGTCTTCTCAACGAAGGCGCGAAGCGCAACATCGAAACCAAGCCCATCGGGCTCGCCGCGCGCGACAGCCTCCGCTTCGAGGCGGGCATGCCGCTCCACGGCCACGAGATCAGCCCCGAGATCAACGCGATCGAAGCCGGCTTCAAGTGGGCGTGCGACCTCGACAAGGAATTCATCGGCAAGGCCGCGCTCCAGAAGGTGCTGGCCGACGGCCCGTCGCGCAAGCTCGTCACCATCGACGTGCAGGGCGGCGTCCCGCGCGAAGGCTACGAGATCCAGTCGCCCGACGGGAAGAAGATCGGCGTCTCGGTGGCCGGCATGTTCTGCCCGACGGTGAAGAAGTACGCCTGCAACGCGCTCGTCGACCCGGCGTTCGCGAAGTCGGGCACCGAGGTCGCGGTGGTGATCCACGGCAAGCCCAAGGCCGCCGTCGTCGCCAAGCGCCCCCTCTACCTCCCCACGTACCGCCGCTAAACGGCAAGGTTTTTCGAACAGGCACCGGCCGAGGGATCGAGTGGGCCGCCGGTACGGCGGCGCGGATTCCCGGCATACGATGAACAGGAGATCACCATGAGCAATATCGACAAGAACGCGAAATACCGCGCCTCCCACGAGTGGGCCCGCAAGGAAGGCAACCTCATCGTCGTCGGCATCTCCGACCACGCCCAGCACGCCCTCGGCGACATCGTGTTCGTCGAAGTCTCCGCCGTAGGCAAGACCCTCAAGCAGGGCGAGGCTTTCGGCGTCGTCGAGTCGGTCAAGGCCGCCTCGGACGTCTACATGCCGATGAGCGGCAAGGTCGTGGCGGCGAACGACGACCTCGGCGGCGCCCCCGACCTCGTCAACAAGGACTGCTACGGCAAGGGCTGGCTCGTCAAGATCGAGCCGACCAACGCCGCCGAGTGGGACGGCCTCCTCGACCCCGCCAAGTACGAAGCCGAAGCCGCCAAGGAGTAAGCCGTGCCCTTCATCCCCAACACCGATGCCGACCGCGCGGCCATGCTCCGCGCCATCGGCGTCGGATCGATCGAGGACCTGTTCAAGGACATCCCGGCGGGCAAGCGCTTTCCGAAGCTGAACCTCCCGAAGGGCCTGTCCGAGATGGACGCCCTCCGCGAGATCGAGGCCATGGCCGCGAAGAACGCGACCGCCTCGAACTCCGCGTGGTTCCTCGGCGCCGGCGCGTACAACCATTACGTCCCGGCCCTCGTGCCCGCGCTCGCCAGCCGCGGCGAGTTCCTGACCGCGTACACGCCCTACCAGCCGGAAGTGTCGCAGGGTTCGCTCCAGGCCATCTTCGAGTACCAGTCGATGGCCGCCGAGCTCTTCGGCATGGACGTCGTCAACGCGTCGCACTACGACGGCGCCACGGCGCTCGCGGAAGCCGTCATCCTCGCGTGGCGCAACGCCCCCGCGAAGAACCGCGTGCTCCTGCCCGCGGCGCTCCACCCCGAGTACAAGGACGTGATCCGCACCTACCTCGAAGCCTTCGACGTGAAGGTCGACGAGTGGTCCGGTTGCCCGGGAAAGGCGTCCAAGGAACTCGGCGACGACGTCTGCGCTTTCGTGGTGGCCGTGCCCGATTTCGAGGGCGAGCTCCACGACCTGGCCGGCGTCGCCGACGCGGTGCACGCGAAGGGCGCGCTCTTCGTCGCGCACGTCGACCCCATCCTCATGGCGCTGTGGAAGAGCCCCGGCTCGTACGGCGCCGACCTCGTCACCGCCGAGGGCCAGAGCCTCGGCAACTCCATGAACTTCGGCGGTCCCTTCCTCGGCATGTTCGGCGCCACGGCCAAGCTCATGCGCAAGATCCCCGGCCGCGTCGTCGGCGAGGCGAAGGACCACGACGGCCGCCGCGGCTTCGTGCTCACGCTCACCGCGCGCGAGCAGCACATCCGCCGCGAAAAGGCCGTGTCGAACATCTGCTCGAACGAAGGCCTCGTGATGCTCCAGGCGTGCGTCTACATGGCCGCGATGGGCAAGAACGGCATGCGCCAGGTCGCCGAGCTCTGCTGGAACAAGGCGCACTACGCCGCAGGACTCATCGGGAAGCTCAAGGGCTTCGAGGTTTCCACGAAGACCTTCTTCAAGGAATTCACGGTGAAGACCCCGGTGCCCGCCGCCTCCATCGTCGACAAGCTCGAAAAGCGCGGCATCGTGCCGGGACTCGCGCTGTCGAAGTACGACCCGAAGCGCACCCACGAGCTGCTCGTCTGCGTCACCGAAATGAACACGAAGGAGCAGATCGAGCTCCTCGCCCGCTCGCTCGAGGAGGCCGCGAAATGAACCTGATGCCCGAACCCCTCGTCCACGAGCTTTCGTCCCCCGGCCGCGTCGGCGTGGTCATGCCCGAGTGCGACGTCCCCGCGACGCCGATTCCCGCGCAGTTCGTCCGCCAGGACCTCAAGCTGCCCGAAGTCGACGAGCTCACCGCGGTGCGCCACTTCACGCGCCTGTCCCAGAAGAACTTCTCCATCGACACGCACTTCTACCCGCTCGGCTCCTGCACGATGAAGTACAACCCGAAGGCGAACGAAGTCGCGGCGTCCTTCTCGGGCTGGCGCAACACGCACCCCCTCGTCGGCGACGCCTACAGCCAGGGCGCCCTCGAGCTCATGCACAAGCTGCAGAACGCGCTGGCCGAACTCGGCGGCTTCGAGGCGGTGAGCCTCCAGCCCGCGGCCGGCGCCCATGGCGAGCTGGCCGGCGTGCTCATGATCCGCGCCTACCACGAAGCCCGCGGCGACAAGAAGCGCGTGAAGGTGCTCATTCCCGACTCCGCCCACGGCACGAACCCGGCGTCCTGCGCGATGGCCGGCCTCGAAGCCGTGACGATCCCGTCCGCGGAGGACGGCGGCGTCGACCTGGCCGCGCTCAAGGCGGCCCTCGACGACACGGTCGCGGGCATCATGCTCACGAACCCGAACACCGTCGGCATCTTCGAAAAGGACATCGAGACCATCACGAAGCTGGTCCACGACGCGGGCGGCCTCGTGTACGGCGACGGCGCCAACCTGAACGCCCTGGCCGGCATCGTGAAGCCGGGCGCGGTCGGCATCGACGTCATGCACTACAACCTGCACAAGACCTTCTCGACTCCGCACGGCGGCGGCGGCCCAGGCGTGGGCATCGTCGCGGCGGGCGCCACGCTCAAGGAATTCCTCCCCGGACCGATCGCGGTCGAAAAGGGCGGGAAGTACTCGCTCGAAAAGCCGGCCAAGACCATCGGCCGGCTCAAGGTCTTCAACGGCAACTTCGGCGTCCTCGTCCGCGCGTACGCGTACGTGCGCATGCTCGGCGCGGAAGGCATGCGCCGCATGGCGGAGAACGCCGTGCTCAACGCGAACTACCTGCGCGTCCTCGTCGAGAAGACCTGGAAGCTCAAGTACACCCGCACCTGCATGCACGAGTTCGTGGCGATGGGCGACATCGCGCCGGGCGTCCACACGCTCGACGTGGCCAAGCGCCTCATCGACTACGGGTTCCACCCGCCCACAATCTACTTCCCGCTCATCGTCCCCGAGGCCATCATGATCGAGCCGACGGAGACGGAGAGCAAGGAAAACCTCGACGCGTTCGCCGCGATCCTCAACAAGATCGCCGAGGAAGCGAAGGCGACCCCGGAACTGCTCACGTCCGCGCCGCACGTCACGCCGATCGGACGGCTTGACGAAGTGGCCGCCGCCCGCAGCCCGTTGCTCTGCTACAAGTGCTGATCTGACTTTCAAAGAGTAACCACGAAGGTCACGAAGTAGACACGAAGTACACGAAGGGAAGAAAAGTTTTGACATGGAGGAAGAGTCCAAGAGGCTCTTCCTCTTTTTTTCTGTCTTCAGACAACCTCTTTCACCCCAAAACATCTTTCTTGTGCATTTCTTCGTGATCTTCGTGGCTGAATCTTAGTGCCCTTCGTGGTCTCTTTCCGACCGAGCGACCCATTTACCAAAAGGGGCGAAAAAGAGTATCATCCGCGGGAAATGGGGCCCCTCGCGGGCTTTCCCAGGGCACGAAGGCCGCGCGAGCGCGACGGCCACAGGAGTAACGCATGATCCGCGGCGGAGAAATCGCTAAAGGTACTTTCCTTCTTTTCAACGGGCAGCCACACGTCGTGGTGGATCGGGAATTCGTGAGCCCCGGCAAAGGCGCGGCCTTCACCCGGGTCAAGATGAAGAACTTGAAGACCGGCAACGTCGTCCAGCAGACGATCAAGACCCAGGACGACGCCGAGGACGCCATCGTCGACGCGGAAGATTGCCAGTTCCAGTATTCCGACGGCGAATTCTACCATTTCATGAACAACACGACCTTCGAGCAGTTCGGCATCCCCATCGTCGGCAACGAGGACAAGAAGTTCTACCTCAAGGAAGGCGAGACCTACACCGTCATCATCTGGGAACACGAAGCAATCGACATCAAGATCCCCTACAAGATGGTCTTCACGGTCACCGAGAGCGAAAACTACGTCAAGGGCGACACGGTCTCCGGCGCGACGAAGCCCGTCGTCGTCGACACCGGCCTCACGGTCCGCGTGCCGCTCTTCATCAAGCAGGGCGAGAAGATCCTCGTGAACACGGAAACCAACGACTACGTGGAGCGCGTCAACAGCTGACGATCCTCGCACGACTGGGCGCTTGACGCGTCAAGGCCGGCTTTCGGGAAGCGATCCCGAAACGCCGGCCTTTCCGTTCATCAGGCAGGCCCCGGATCGCGATTCGAGACGCCGGGCTTCAGTCGTGACCCTCGATGGCCTGCCGCACGATTTCCGCGAGTCGGGCGCCGCGCCAGGGCTTTTTGACGCACGCGACCGCGCCCGCGTCCTTGATGGCGCGTTCGATCGCCTCGTCGTCGCCTTGACCGGTCACCAGCACGAGGGCCATGTCCGGATACCGACGCCGCACCTGGACCAGGAATTCGTCGCCCTTCATGCCGGGCATGAGCCAGTCCGACACGAGCGCGGCCACTTCGCAGTCTTCGGCGTCGAGCTCGTCCATGATCTCGAAGGCGGCCGCGCCGGACAGGGCGGTTTCGTAGCGGTAGGCGGGGCCGAGGATGTTGCGGAACTCCCTCGCGAGCGCCATCACGATGATGGCCTCGTCGTCCACGATCAGTATCGCCCGCTTCATGACGTCGCGCCTTCGACTTCGGGACGGTCCGCCGTCTTCGCGGGCAGTCGGACCGAAAAGACGGTGTCGCCGGGTTCGCTCTCGAAGGATATCCGCCCCCCGAGTTCCTCGACGATTTCCCTGACCATGGTCAGGCCGAGTCCCGTGCCAGCGCCCCGCGGTTTCGTGGTGAAAAACGGTTCCCAGATGCTCTCCGCGATCTCCGCAGGGATCCCGGGGCCGTCGTCGCGGATGTCGACGCGCGCGCAGCCGTCTTCCATCCTGACGGCGACGGACAGCCGGCCCTCGTACTCCATGGCGTCGAGCGCGTTGATGACGAGGTTCGTCCAGACGCGCGCGAGCTTTTCGGAAACGGCGCGCGTCACCGGGTGAACGGGGGCGTCCAGTTCGACCTCGACGCCGTGCCTGGTCTTCGGTTGCAGGATGAACAGCGTCTCGGAGATCGACGCGACGACATCGCAGTCTTCCGGCGCGTCTACGGATTCCTTCTTGACGTAACCCTTGATGGCCCGCACCACCGCGCCGGCGCGGCGCATGCCGGTCAGCGCGAGTTCGCACGAGGCGATGATCTCGGCGACAGCGAGACAGCGCAGGGCCAGGAAGCTCGGCGCGCCGCCTTCGGAGAAAGCGGCGAACAGGGCCGACAGGGAATCGTCCGGCGCGACGTGCGCCCCGACGTCCACGAGTCGCTCGGCGAGATCGCGGGCGTCGAGTCCCGGCGTTCCGCCTGGCGTTCCGCCGGGCGTTCCGCCTTGCGTTCCGCCCGGCGTTCCGGCAGCGGTCACGAAACTCCGTTCGATCCGATCCTCGAGCGCCCGGACGTACCTCCTCCGCTCGGAACCGACCGGAGCCTCCGCCGAGGCGAATCGTTCCGCCGCGCACGAGAAGATCCCGACCAGCGCGCGCCCCGTGTTTTCGGGGACGCCGGCCAGGGCACCGGTTTCGGCAGCCGATTCGAGCAGGGACCTGGCTTGCGCTTCGATCACGCCCAGCGCCGATTCGGCGGCCGCGATGGGCGAGTTGAGCTCGTGGGCGACATTGGCGGCTATCGTTCCGATCGTCGCGAGCTTTTCAGATTGCACGAGGGCGTCTTGGGCCTGCTTGAGGCGGTCGAGGGTTTCGGTGAGGCGGGCGTTGAGTTCGGCCAGCTCCCGATTGGCGCGTTCGCGGTCGCGGAGCCGCGCCGCGGTCTGGGCGACGCCCGTCCCGATGGCCACCGTCTCGCGGAAGAACAGCGAGGACGGATCGAAGTTCGTGTCGGTTTCGTAGCTCCGTTCGGCCTCCGCCTGCGCGAGCTTGACGTCCCGCAGGATGCGGCGCGTGGAAAGCGCGGCGAAGGTCGACGCGGCCAGGATGACGAGGGCGGTGAGGGCGGAAACGACGGGCAGGCTGCGCGTGAGGGCTTCGAGCGCGTAGTCGGCCGGCCGCTCGACGAGCGCGTACCAGTCGGGGCCGGGAATGCGCTCGGCGCGGACCGTCAGGACGCGGTTGTCGACGATCCGCTTGTATTCGAAGACCGCGGCCCCGGGATTTCGCACCCGTTCGAGCAAGAAGGGCATGTCGGTCTGGCCCGTCAGTTCCGTCCTCGTCGCGTCGTTCACGATGAAGAGTCCGCCCGAGTCGGTGAGGGCGAGGGTAGAGTCGTGACTCGCGAGGACCTTCTTGAGCTCCCTGGCGATCGCCTCGAAGTCGAGGGTCGCCATCGCGACGAAAGCTCCGGAATCGAGGGCCAACTTGATCTCGCGCCGGTCCGCCCCGAGCTCGATCATGATGTCCGACCAGCAGGCGCCCGTGGTCGTCCTCGCCCGCTTGAAGAGCGCCATTCCGGAGAGGTCTCCGCCGACGTACGCGGTCTCCCGCTTCGAGACGAATACGACCTTGCCCGATGACTCGATGATCTTGAGACTCTTGATTCCAGTCGGTCGGTCGAGCGTTTCGCCGACCACCGCCGCGAACGCTTCGGTGGGCCCGCCCTCCGCGCGGTAGAACAGCGACAACGAGTCGATCCTCTGTTCGATGCTCGCGAGTCCCGCGGCGATGACGCGCACCGTCATCGCGGAAAGGCGCGCGGTTTCCCGCGCCGCTTGCTGACGCGAGCTCCGGGCGAAGGTTCCGAGGGCGGCCAGATAGACAACGATTCCGCAGAGCGCGACGCAGGCGACGAGGTAGGCGAGGAGCGACGAAATCGAGGGGCGCCGCTTCAAGCGATCACTCCATGACGACGTACTTGCCGTCCGCTACGGTCACGATGAAGGATTCCTGGAAGGCGTCGCCCTCGGCGTCGAGCCGGATCGGGCGCTGGAGTCCCTCGTACTCCCTCTTTTCGAGCAGGGCTTTCTTGACGCGCATCGGATCCCAGGACTTCGCGCGGCGCGCCGCGTCGAACAGAAAGACGCCCGTCTCGTAGCCGAACATCTCCCACACGTCGGGCTCCCCGTTATACGCGTCGCGGTACTTTTTCGCGAACGAGAGGTAGGCCGGCGCATCGCTTTCGGGATCGAAGAAGCCCGGGATGAACATGTGCCGGTCGAGGGAGCTCGGGAGGTTCAGGAGATGGACGTTCTGCGACCAAGGCGAAAGGAACAGATCACCCCGGTAACGGGCGCGGGCGAGGTTCTGCACGATGAGCGCGCCGTCGTAGCCGTTCGCCACGAGGAACACGCTCTCCGGGTTGCGTTCGAGGACCCACGTCGCTATCTCCTCCGCCTGAAAGCCCTCGCCGAAGCCGAGCTCGCCCTTGATTTCGATCGCCGGCGCCTGGGTACGGAAGCCCGAGGAGAGGTAATCGGCGTATACCTTGTTGCGCTCGTCCGTGACCATGACGGCCGATTTCACGCCGCGCTTTCCGGCGAAGCGTCCCAGGACGATCCCGAAGGCGTCGGTGGGACTCACGAACCTGATGAGGTTGTCGTCGCGGTTTTCCCAGACGGGCGAGCTGATTTCGTGCGTGAGGATGAGCGCGTCGCGATCCGCCGCCCACGGGAGCGCTCCCTCCGCGGCCCCGCTCGAGGTCTGGAGCACGATGATGCGGAAACCCTGGGCGAAAGCGCTTTCCACGGCCTTCCTGCAGTCGTCCTTGTTTTCGTGATCCTCGAAGTGGACGACTTCGAGCTCGCGCCCGAGGAGGCCGCCCGAGGCGGCCAGGTTCGCCGCTGCCAGCTGGAATCCCCGGAGGCTCTCGCTGCCCGTCTGGATGGACCCGACCAATGCGATCTTGACCGGCCCGCGCGCGCAGGCGGCAGTCAGGGAAAGGCAGAAAACGGCCATGAGGAGTGTTTTCATCGAGTACAGCATCGCCGATGGCGGGCGCCGATGCAATGCGCCCGTACTGGATCTCCCGAGCTCCCGACGCGGTCCCGCGGCATTCGCCCCGCGGGGCCGCGTCCGTTCCGTCAGAAGGCGACCTCCTCTTCGCGAACGGTCTTGCGCGCGGCGGGGGGAGCGTCCTCCTTCGCGACGGGCTTGAATTCCACGTGCTCGGCGACGATTTTCACCTTGCTGTGCACCTTGCCGTCGGGGTCGTTCCAGCGGTCCTGCTTGAGGCGGCCCACCACGCGGACGCCGCGGCCCTTTTTCAGGGTCGAGTAGCAGGTCTGCGCGAGTTTCGACCAGGTCTCGACGTCGAAGAACGACACTTCCTTTTCGTACTCGTCGTTCTGCTTGAACCACCGGTTCGAGGCCACGCCGAAGTCGCAGACCGAGCCGCCGTTCGCCGTCGTCTTCAGGACGGGGTCTTTCGTGAGGTTGCCCTCGATGAGGATGGAGTTCAGGTTGTTCATGTCGCCCTCCTGGGCATTCCCGGCGACGGTCGCCCGCGCCGGACTGGATGTGTACCGGCTCAAGCCGGACACCTCCATAACGCCGACGAAGGCGCTTGGCGCGTGGCCGAGCATGAAAAAATCGAAACTTTATGGAAATTGGGCCACGGAGGTACGGGGGCACGGATAAAGGGGGACGAGGAAGAAGGTCAAGCACGAGCGAAGCGAGTCCTCGACCGGCGGCACGGACGAATACGGGAAAGCCGGGAATCGAGGCGCGAAAGACGCGAAGTCGCGCAAGCCGTAAACTCGGGGATTCGCGCCGTTGATCGCGTCACGAACTCCGAGGGGCGAGTTCCTAGGAGCCTGTCGGGCTTGTGGATTTCCGCGTTTTCAGCGTGGAAATCCCTGATTTAGTAGGCTCCTTTCGGAGTTTGCAGGGAAGAAAAATCGCGTTTCCGCGATTTTTCCTTCATATCGCGGACAAGTCCGACAAACTCCTAGCGGAGCTGGAAGAATTGGTCGCAGTAGAACGAGCCCTTGGTTTTCGCGTGCTTGACGAGGCAGTTGCCGAGGGATCCTTCGTCGACCCTCATGAGCTGCTTCTCGCGTTCGTACGTCCGCGTGCCTTCCCATTGGATGCACGCGTAACAGCGTTTGGACGCGATCGGTTTCAAATCCCGCGACATGACGATTTTCCTCCCGTCGCTCCGCTTTCCCTACGGAGCGGACCGCCCGGGCGTGGAGGCGCGGGCGCCATCCAGAGGATATCACGGTACTCCGTATCGCGCAATTTTTTGTCGCTTTCCCGGGGCGCGGCCGCGCCGGCCGGAACCGGATCAGCCCACGTGCCGGTCGATGATGTCGGCTACGGCGCTCTCGTCGTTCGTGTACGGCGATACGTACGACGCGGCGGCCTTGACGGCGGGGATGGCGTTCGCGGGGGCGCAGCCGAAGCCTGCCGCCTCGATCATCCCGAGGTCGTTCATCGCGTCGCCGACCGCGAGCATGTCCGCGAGATCGATGCCGATGATCCGACCGAGCTTCGCGAGCGCGTGTCCCTTGTCGGTGCCGGCGGGCAGCACTTCGAGGAAGTACGGTTTCGAGATGAGGATCTCGAGGCGGCCGGCGAAGCGCGCCTTGAGGACCGGCAGGAGCTTGTCGAGGCGATGGGGATCGGCGGGCACGACGAACTTGAGCTGGCCGCGCGCGAAGCGTTTCGCCCGGTCGTCGATGAGCACGTTCGGCTGGCCGGTGAGCCGCGTGTCCTCGTCGGTCCACTCGTTCCGGCGCGAGACGTGGATGAGGCCGTCTTCGTAGATCTGGAACGGAAAGCCGGACGCGTCCAGTTCCTCCGCCACCTCGCGGCACAGAGCTTCGGGTATGCGCGTCTGGCACACGACGCTCTTGTCGCGGAGCGACACGATCTCGGCGCCGTTCGTCGACACGATGTACGAGTCGGTGCGCATGATGCCGAGCTCCTTGGCGTAGCGTTCCATCGAGTGGATGTTCCGACCGGAGGCGAGCACCAGCTTGACGCCTTCGCCGAAAGCCCGCAGGCACGCGGCCCTGTCCGTTTCGGAGATCGTCAGGTCGTGCCTGAGCAGGGTGTCGTCGAGGTCGAGGGCGATGAGCTTTATCGGCATGCCGCCGTTATACTCCGCTTGCCGCGCCCGGCGCAAGGCGGCCCGGCAAGCGCCGGATCGGAAATCAGCCTGAGACACGACAAGGCGTTTCGGGTATGCTCGCCTCCATGGCGGACGAACGCGGAGGCGGGGAGACCCTCGTCAGGGAATCGGGAAAGCTGTCGCTCCTCACGATGGCGTCGCGCGTGCTCGGGCTCGTGCGCGAGATGACGCGCGCGGCGCTCATGGGAACCGCGGGTCTGGCCGACTGCTTCACCGTCGCCTTCCTCATCCCCAACTTCATGCGCCGCCTCTTCGCGGAAGGATCGGTCGCCGTCGCCTTCATCCCCACGATCAAGGGTTACCTCAAGGAAGGCGACAGGCGGAAGACCGAGGAGTTCATCTCCGCGACGTTCACCGTCCTCTGCATGCTCGTGTCCGCCGTCACGCTCCTCGGCATCGCGGCCGCGCCGCTCGTCGTGTCGATGTTCAAGAGCGAACCCGTGGAGACCGCGGCCCTCACGCGCATCATGTTCCCGTTCCTCGCGCTCGTGTCCGTCGCCGCGCTCCTCCAGGGGATGCTGAACTCCGTCGGCGTCTTCACGCCGTCGGGCGTGGCGCCGATCCTCTTCAACGTCTGCTTCATCGCGGTGCCGTGGTTCGTGGCGCCCTTCGCGCCGAATCCCGCGCGGGCCATGGCGGTCGGCGTACTGGCCGGAGGACTCGCGCAGGCGGCGTGCCAGTTGCCCGCCGTGATCCGGCACGGCTTCCGCTTCGGCCTCGTGGATCCGCGCGCCGCGTTCGCGAATCCCGGCATGAAAAAAGTGATGGCGCTCATCGCGCCGACCATCCTCGGCATGGCCGCGTACCAGCTCAACGACATCGTCTGCTCGGTCGTCGCCACTCACGCCGGGCCGGGCGTGGCGACGTCGCTCACCTTCAGCCTGCGCCTGCAGGAACTCATCCTCGGCGTGTTCGCGGTGTCGGTGTCCACGGTCATCCTGCCCGAGTTGGCCGACCGCGCGCACGCCGCCGAGTGGCGCCTCTTTTCGGAACGGCTCAAGGGCGGGCTCGAGGCCATCGCGCTCGTCACCATACCGATCTCGGTCCTGTCGATGATCGAAGGCCGCGACATCGTGGCGCTCCTCTTCAAGGCGAAGGAATTCGGCGATGGCTCCGTGGCGATCACCGCTGAAGCGTTTTTCTTCCATATGATCGGCATGTTCTTCATCGCGGCGAACCGCATCCTCGCCCCCGCGTTCTACGCCCGCGGCGAAGTGAAAAAGCCCACGTTCGCGGGCATCGCGAGCTTCGCCCTCAACATCCCGCTCGCGTTCGCGCTGTCGTTCCCGATGAAGGGCGGCGGCATCGCGCTGGCCCTGTCGATCTCGAGCGCGCTCAACGCCGTCATCCTCGTCGTCATGCTCTTCCGCGACAAGATCGAAGGCTCGGCCGAAGCGATCCGCTCGACGGCGCTCTACTCCCTCAAGATGCTCGCGTTCTCGGCCATGGCCGCCGTGCCCGTCCTCTTCGTCGCCCCGCTCCTCCGGACCGCTTTCGCAAGCCGCGGCCGCTTCCTGTCCGCCGGCCTCCCGTTCGCCGTCTCGTCCGTCCTCTTCGGCCTGGTCGGCGTCGGCCTCCTCGTCCTCACCAAAGACAAACCCGCCACCGATCTCATGGCCAAACTCACCCGCCGCCGCCGATGAAGCCGCCGAGCCGGGTGGGCTTCACAGTCGGTTCATAGCCAAATAAAATCCACCGCGCTTCGTTCGCTTAAAGGGGTCGACGAGCGAAGCTCGTCGACGCCAAAGGACGAAGGCCTTTGGCGAGGCGTGCGGCGCTTCTGAGAACACCCGGCGCCGAACCGCCAGCGACCGCCGGTTGGGTTTTATAGCCGGTTTATAGCCGAACAAAATCCACCGCGCTTCGTCGACCGACAAGCTGTTGTGCGGCGCTTCTGGGGACGCCCGGCGCCCGATGACGAACCGCAAGCGACCGCCGAGTGGGCTTCACAGTCGGTTTATAGCCAAATAAAATCCACCGCACTTCGCCGACCGACAAGCTGTTGTGCGGCGCTTCTGGGGTAAGGTGGCGCATGTTTGCATGAACCGTATGCGCCGGGTCGGGTGGCGTGGAAAAAGCATGGTATCGTGAGGTACTCCGAATGATACCATGCTTTTTCCAGCGACAGGACCCGACCTGTACGGTCTTTTAAGATTCGCCGCACTCCCCCGAATCGCCGATCGCCCTTGACGCGGACACGAATGCCGTGGTACAAGTTGATCTCAAGATGACGACCGGTATGCACCGCCCCCGGGGCACGCGATCGAAGCGCCGCTTGACGACGGCGCGGGACGTCATTCCCGTTTTCGGCTTTTCAGGCCGCCCCTTCCAAGGGGCGGCTTTTTTTTAATGTCATGACGACAAGGAGGGAGACATGCTGAAAGGCAGGCATCTCGTCGAGCCCCGCGACTTCACGGTCGGGGAGATGGACGGATTGTTCCGGACGGCCGAGCGGATCATGAAGGATCCCATGGCGTGGAAGGACTCGTGCCGCGGGCAGGTGCTCGCGACGCTGTTCTTCGAGCCGAGTACGCGCACGCGGCTCAGCTTCGAGGCGGCCATGCTGCGCCTGGGCGGCGGCGTGATCGGGTTCGCCGACCCGACCTCCAGCTCCGCGATGAAGGGCGAAAGCCTCTCGGACACCATCAAGACGGTGGCGTGCTACACGGACATCATCGCCATGAGGAATCCCAAGGAAGGCTCGGCCCTCCTCGCGTCGCGCTGTTCGGACGTGCCGTTCATCAACGCGGGCGACGGCGGGCACCACCATCCCACGCAAACCCTCACCGACCTCCTCACGATACGCTCCCTCAAGGGAGGGCTCGAAGGGCACACGGTCGGGCTCTGCGGCGACCTCAAGTTCGGGCGCACGGTCCACTCCCTCGTGAAGGCGCTGTCGCGCTACAAGGGCAACCGCTTCGTGTTCGTGTCGCCGCCCGAGCTGAACGTGCCGGACTACATCACGCGCGACATCCTCAAGAAGGAAGGGATCGAGTACGTCGAGACCGACCGCCTCGAGAAGGTGCTCGGCGACCTGGACGTCCTCTACATGACGCGCGTACAGAAGGAGCGTTTCTTCAACGAGGAGGACTACGTCCGGCTCAAGGACAGCTACGTGCTCGACGCCGAGCGCCTCAAGTCCGCGAAGAAGGACATGATCGTGCTGCATCCGCTCCCGCGCGTGAACGAGATCGCGATGGACGTGGACGACGATCCGCGGGCCGCGTACTTCCGGCAGATGAAGTACGGCATGTTCGCGCGCATGGCGCTCATCGCCGCGCTCCTGGGGGTGGAAGGATGCTGAACGTCGACACGATCACGAACGGCCTCGTCATCGACCATATCCGCGCCGGCTACGGCATCCGGATCTTCAACTGGCTCGGCCTCGACAAGGCGGACTTCCAGGTGGCCCTCGTCGTGAACGCGCAGTCCGCGCACATGGGCCGCAAGGACATCATCAAGATCGACAACGAGATCTCGGTGGACTTCCACGTGCTCGGCCTCATCGACCCGAACATCACGGTGAACGTCGTCGAGAACCAGAAGATCACCGAGAAGATCAAGCTCAAGATGCCCGAGCACGTCGTCGACGTCCTCACGTGCAAGAACCCGCGCTGCATCACTTCGACCGAAAAGTACCTGCATCATTCCTTCAGGCTCGCGGACGAAGCGCAGCGGATCTACCGCTGCGAATACTGCGACGAGCCGCGGCAGGCCGAGGACTTCAAGTGAGACTGCTCGTCCGGGGCGCCAGGCTCGTCGACGAGACGCGCGACGAAGCGGGCGATCTCCTCGTCGAGGACGGCCGCATCGAGCGGATCGGCGCACCGGGGGGCGTCGCGTCAGGGCACTGGCTCCTGGCAGGAGAACCCGCGACGGTGATCGACGGCGAGGGGCTCGTCCTCATGCCGGCCTTCGTGGATCTCCACGCGCACTTCCGCGACCCGGGCTACCCGCTCAAGGAAAATCTCGAGTCGGGTTCGCTCGCGGCTGCGGCGGGCGGTTACGCCACGGTCGTGTGCATGGCGAACACCCAGCCCGTGATGAGCGAGCCAGGGCAGGTGTCCGCGCTCAAGGCGCGAGCCGACGCGCTCGGCCTCGTCGACCTCCGGCCGGCGGTGTCGTTCACGCGCGGCTTCGACGGGGTGGACGTGTCGCACCTCGCGGCCTTCGGGCCGGTGCGCGACCCGCTTCAGGCCCCGGTGCTCGTCGCGAGCGAGGACGGGCGCGACGTCGCGGACCCGGCGGTCTTCGAGCGGGCGCTCCGCGAGTGCGCGCGGCTCGGGCTCCTCGCGAGCTGTCACTGCGAAGACGAGGCGACCAAGGCCGACAACCGCGTCGCCGAGGACAAGGCGACGCTCCGGGCGCTCGAGACGGGGCGTCGCGCGGGCTGCCGGCTCCACGTCGCGCACGTGTCCACCGTGGCGTCGGTGGACGCGGTGCGGGCGGCGAAACGCGCGCCGGCTTCGACCGGTGGTTCGATCTCGTGCGAGGCGACGCCGCACCACGTCGCGCTCACGGATGCGCTCGATTATCGCGTCAACCCGTGGCTCCGGACCGAAGCGGACCGGAAGGCCGTCGTCGCCGGGCTCGTCGACGGGACGATCGACGCGATCGCCACCGACCACGCGCCGCACACGGCCGAAGACAAGACGAACGGGGCGCCGGGCATCTCCGGCATCGAAAGCTCCTTCGCGCTCTGCCACGAAGCCCTCGTCGCGTCGGGAATCATCACGCTCGGGCGACTCTCCGCGCTCATGAGCGCGAATCCGGCGCGGCTCCTCGGGCTTTCCGACCGCGGGCGCCTCGAAGAGGGGCTGCGCGCCGACCTCGTCCTCGTCGATCCGGACGCAGTCTGGACCCTGGACCCTGCCGAGTTCAAGTCGCGCGGGCGCAACACGCCGATAGCCGGCCGCGCCATGCGAGGACGCGTCATCATGACCATCTGCAAAGGAAGGATTACGCATGCGCTCTAACATGGACACCCTTTTCGGCGCCGTCGCCGCGCGCGGCCACGTCTGCGTCGGGCTGGACACGGCACCGGACTACGTGCCGCCCGCCGTCATGAAAGACTACGCCACGCCTGCGGAGGCGGTGCTCGCGTTCAACAAGGCGGTCGTGGACGCCACGGCAGACGCGACCGCCTGCTACAAGGTGCAGATCGCCTACTACGAGGCGCTCGGCCTGGCCGGACTCAAGGCCTATGCGGAAACCCTGCGCTACGCGCGCGCGAAGGGCGTGCCGGTCATCGCGGACGTGAAGCGCGGCGACATCGCGGACACGGCCACGCGCTACGCCGAAGGCCACTTTTCGGGCGACTTCGAGGCGGACTTCGTCACGCTGAACCCCTACATGGGCATGGACTCGATCGAGCCCTGGCTCAAGCGGATCGAGGCGGCGGGGAAGGGCGCCTTCGCCCTCGTGCGGACGAGCAACCCCGGCATGCGCGACTTCGAGGCGCTCGAGCTGAAGGACGGCGGCCGCGTGTACCACAAGGTCGGCGACGCGTTGGCCGCCCTCGCGGGGCGCGTGAAGGGCGATAAAGGCTACGGCGCGGTGGGCGCGGTGGTGGGCTGCACGGAACGCGAGGAAGCCCGCGAGCTCCGCGAACGCTGGCCGAACCTCTTCTTCCTGATTCCCGGCTACGGAGCCCAGGGCGGCGCCGCCGAGGACGCGGCCATCCTGCTCCGGAACGGCAACGGCGGCGTCGTGAACGCGTCGCGCTCCATCCTGAAGGCGTGGGCGCAGGCGCCCGACGCCGCGAACGCGACCCTGAAGACGGTGGCCGACGCGTCGCGCCAGGCTACCATCGCGATGCGCGACGCCATCCGCGCCGCCGCCAAGACGGGCGGCGGGTGCGGCTGCGGAGGGCGCGCGTGAGCCGTTCCGACAAAGCCTTCGCCGTCGTCGACGTGCTCTCGGCTGCCTGCGACGGCGGGATCGCCGATCTCACGATCGCGTGGGAAGGACCCTGTCCGCAGCCGGGGCAGTTCTGCATGCTGCACCCCGAGCGCTCGTCGGTGCTCCTCGGCCGCGCGATCAGCGTGTATGGCGTGAACCGCGCGCCCGGGACGCGGGCGAGCCTTCGCTTCCTCATCGCCGCGCGGGGCGCGGGCAGCGCCGAACTCGCGTCGCTCCGCGCGGGCGACAAGATCGGCGTGTCGGGCCCGCTCGGCAACGTATGGCCGCTCCCCGCGGACCGCGGCGGTCCGATCGCGCTCGTCGGCGGCGGGGTGGGGACGGCGCCGCTCTCGTTCCTGGCGACGCGCCTCCGGAATGGAAACTACGATTACTACGCGGGTTTCAGATCGAAGCGCTACGGCCTCTCCGGCGCCGAGGGCGCGCGGAAGCTCCTCGTGGCCAGCGAGGACGGGACGGACGGCCTCAAGGGCCGCATCCCCGACTTTTTCGATCCGAACGGATACGAAGCCGTGTACGCCTGCGGGCCCGAACCGATGCTCAAAGCCGTCGCCGAAAAGTGCGCGGCCGCGGGCGTCGCCTGCCACTTGAGCCTCGAGCGACGCATGGCCTGCGGCGCCGGCGCCTGCCTCGGCTGCACGGTGCGGACCGTGAACGGCAACAAGCGCTGCTGCGCCGACGGCCCCGTCTTCGACGCGAAGGAGCTGTGCTTCGATGAGTGATCAGCGCTATACCCCGGACCTGTCGCGGACGATCGCGGGCGTCCGCTTCCCGAATCCCGTGCTGGCCGCGAGCGGCACCTTCGGCTACGGCAGCGAATACGAGGGCCTCCTCGACGTGGGCAGGCTCGGCGGCATCTGCACGAAGGGCCTCACCGTCGAGCCGCGCCCGGGCAACCGCGGCGTCCGCCTCCAGGAAACCCCCGCCGGCCTCATGAACTCCATCGGCCTCGAGAATCCCGGCATCGCCGCGTTCATCGCCAAGGAACTGCCTGCGTTGTCGACGCTCGGGCCGGTCGTCGTGGCGAACCTCTCCGGCTCGACCGTCGAGGGCTATGTCGAGGGCGCGCGGCTTCTGTCCGCGCCGGGCGCCGAACCGGTCGCCATGATCGAGCTCAACATCTCATGCCCGAACGTGAAGGCGGGCGGGATGGCGTTCGGGCTCGAGCCGGCGGCCGCGGCCGCGGTCGTCTCCGCGGTGCGGAAGGCGACCGGAAAGCCCCTCCTCGTGAAGCTGTCTCCCAACGCGCCGGACCTCGTCGCCGTGGCCAAGGCGTGCGTGGACGCGGGCGCCGACGCCCTGAGCCTCGTCAACACCTTCAAGGCGCTCGCCATCGACCTCGACAAGAACCGGCCGCTCTTCGATCATTGCACCGCGGGCCTCTCGGGCCCGGCGATCAAGCCGATCGCGCTCCGCATGGTGTGGGACGTCGCGGGCGCGGTGACCGTGCCGATTGTCGGTCTCGGGGGCATCGCCACGTGGCGCGACGCGGTCGAGTTCCTCATGGCCGGCGCGTCCTGCGTGCAGGTGGGCACGGCCACCTTCGCGCGCCCCACCGCGATGACCGAGATCGTCGACGGCATCGCCAGTTTCATGCGCGCGCGCGGCATGCGTTCGCTCGACGAGCTCGTCGGAATCGCCCGCCCGGATCGGTGCGGAAAATAACCTCGTGAATAAGGAAGGAACCATGACGGACGTTCGCTCGCTCCTCCTCGAATCGGGCGCCATGCTCGAAGGCCACTTTCTCCTCTCCTCCGGCAAGCACTCGGACCGCTACTTCCAGTGCGCCAAGCTCCTCCAGCACCCCGACCGCGCCGCGAAGGCGCTGGGCGTCGTCGTCGAGCGCCTCAAGGCCGACCTGGCCGCGGGCAAGCTCGAGCTGGACGCCATCGTCGGGCCCGCCATGGGCGGGATCATCGTCGCGTACGAACTCGGGCGCCAGCTCGGGCTTCCGGCCCTGTTCACCGAACGCGGCGACGACGGCGTCATGGTGCTCCGCCGCGGCTTCGAGCTCCCGAAGGGCGCCAAAGTCCTCATCGCGGAGGACGTCGTGACCACCGGCAAGTCGTCCGGCGAGTGCGCCGCCGCGTTGGCCGGGCTCGGCATCGAAGTGGCGGCCCTGGCCTGCGTCGTGGACCGCCGCGCCTCGGGCACGCCCGTGGACTGGCCCATCTACCCGGCCGCTGTCCTGTCCGCCGAAACCTGGGACGCCCCCACCTGCCCCCTCTGCGCGAAGGGCATACCGGCCGTCAAACCCGGCTCGCGCAAGATCCTTTAGGAAGAATACCTACCACGAAGGGCACGAAGATTCAGCCACGAAGGGCACGAAGGAAGAAATTTGGGTTTGGAATGTCTCATCCGTCTGGTAGTGTCCGGTGTCCGTTCATCCGCCCACTTCACTTGAGAAAAGGAGAAGTCTTGGCTTTTTTCCCTAGTTTTCTTTCTTCTTCGTTCCCTTCGTGGTCACATCTTCGTGCCCTTCGTGTGTGTTTTGCTCCTGGACGGGCGTCGCCTTGACAAAAGACGGGTGGGTTGGTATGGTACGCCCGCAATTCGCCCTTGTAGCTCAGTTGGCAGAGCATATCCATGGTAAGGATAAGGTCATCGGTTCGATTCCGATCGAGGGCTGTTTTCATGGGGTGATCGCGTAAAACCACGGTTTTGCCGGTTTCCCGGGGACGATCCGACGAGTGTCGGGTCGGTTAGCCACCCAAGCTCGCGCCGCGGCGCGGAAAAAGGACCTATCATGGCGTCGAAAAAGCAGAACGTGGAGCTCATCGCCCTCCAGTGCTCGGAGTGCAAGCGCCGCAACTATACGACCACCAAGAACCGCAAGACCACGCAGGAAAAGCTCGAACTCCAGAAGTACTGCAAGTGGGACCGCAAGCACACGCTCCACAAGGAAACCAAGATAAAATAAGCGATTCGGCGCGGGCGGGGGCCCGTTTGGCCCTTTTTCCGCGTCGGCCTTTCGGAAGTCAGGCGACTTTCGGAACGGAGTGAGCCCTGGGTCGTTCCTAGGCCAGTAGCTCCAATGGTAGAGCGCCGGTCTCCAAAACCGGATGTTGAGGGTTCGAATCCTTCCTGGCCTGTCTTTCGCCGCGCTCCGGACGCCAGCCCCCGGAGCCATAAGGAGCCCGCATGAACAAGATCGTTCAGTTTTTCAAGGACTGCTTCGGGGAGCTCAAGAAGGTCGTCTGGCCGAGCAAGGACGACGTCGTCGCGTCGACGAAGGTCATCGTCGTCTCGACCGTCATCGTCGCGCTGTTCCTGGGCCTCATCGACTTCGTCCTCGTCCGCGGCATGGACTTCTTTTTCTGAGCCGGCCGGACTGACGCGATGGCCAAATCCTGGTACGTGCTCCACGTCTATTCGGGGTACGAGAACAAGATCGAAAAAATCATCCGTCTCTATCTCGGAAACGGCGAGCTCGATCCGAACGTCGTGACCGACATCAAGGTGCCGAGCGAGGAAGTCGTCGACGTCAAGGACGGCAAGCGGCGCACCTCCAAGCGGAAGATCCTCCCGGGCTACCTGCTCGTGGAGATGGACTTGCCCGAGGCGGGCTGGAAGGCCCCCTGCTCGACGATCCGCAAGATCACGGGCGTCACCGGCTTCGTCGGCGCGACGATGCACAACAAGCCCACGCCGATCTCGCCCGAGGAAGCGCGGGAAATGCTCCAGCGCGCCGGCGAGATCAAGGGCGAGCGCCAGATCAAGACCAAGCAGACCTTCAACGTGGGCGAGCAGGTCAAGATCATCGAAGGGCCGTTCGAGTCCTTCACGGGCGTGATCGAGGAGATCAGCCCCGACAAGAACAAGCTCAAGGTCATGGTCGGCATCTTCGGGCGCGCCACGCCCGTGGAGGTCGACATGCTGCAGGTGGAAAAGGTATAATCCCTTCCACGTCGAGATGAGAAGAGCGGCTTTTCCGGAAGCGATTCCGGAAAGGCTTCCTATAAAAGGCCCCGCGATCCAGGTCGCGGGGACACCTTTTGAATGGGAGCTCGGCCCCGGTACGGGGCGGGCGCTATCCCGGCTTCCGTTCCCGGTTTTCCGGGGCGGCGCGAAAGCGGCGGAAGCGGGCCGGGTACACCACGAAAGGAGAACGACATGGCGAAGAAAGTGGTCACCGCGATCATCAAGTTGCAGTGCCCGGCCGGAAAGGCAACGCCCGCGCCGCCCATCGGACCGGCGCTCGGACCCCACGGCGTGTCCGCCCCCCAGTTCTGTCAGCAGTTCAACGACAGGACCAAGAGCATGGAGGCGGGTCTCACGATCCCGTGCGTCATCACGGTCTACAAGGACAAGACCTTCACCTTCATCACGAAGACGCCGCCGGCGTCCGTGCTGATCAAGAAGGCCATCGGGCTCGACAAGGGCTCGCCGGTCCCGCACAAGCAGAAGGTCGGGAAGCTCCCGAAGGCCAAGTGCGCCGAAATCGCCAAGATGAAGATGGCCGACCTCACGGCCAACGACCTCGACGCGGCCATGCGCATCATCGCCGGAACCGCCCGTTCCATGGGCATCGAGACGGAGCTGTAAACCATGAAGCACGGCAAGAAATACGAGAACTCCCTCAAGAAGGTCGATCGCGTCCGGGAATACGAGATTCCCCAGGCGTGCGCGCTCGTGAAGGACCTCCACTACGTGAAGTTCGACGAGACCGTCGAAGTCCACATCAAGCTGAACCTCAAGAAGAGCCAGTCCGTCCGCGACACGCTCGTCCTGCCGAACCAGTTCCGCGCCGAGAAGCGCATCATGGTGTTCTGCAAGGGCGACAAGGTCAAGGAAGCCCTGGAAGCCGGCGCCTCCTTCGCGGGCGACGACGAGTACATCGAGAAGATCAAGGGCGGCTGGCTCGACTTCGACATCGCCGTGGCCACGCCCGACATGATGAAGGACGTCGGCAAGCTCGGCATGGTGCTCGGACGCAAGGGCCTCATGCCGAACCCGAAGACCGGCACCGTCACGCACGACCTCAAGGCGGCCATCGCGGAACTCCGCAAGGGCCGCACCGAGTTCCGCACGGACAAGTCCGGCATCATCCACCTGGCCGTCGGAAAGACGAACATGGACGCCGAAAAGATCGCGGAGAACCTCAAGACCCTCCTCGACGAGGTCGGACGCAAGCGCCCCTCGGACGTGAAGGGCGAGTTCATCCAGACCGTGTACGTCGCCGGTTCGATGACGCCCAGCGTCAAGATCGTGACCGCCAAGGCAGAGAGGTAAACCATGGCCATCCGCGGAAAGAAAATCCAGTCTGCGAAGCAGGAGGCCATCGCCTCCCTCCGCGACAAGATCAACGCCTCGAGCGATTTCATCTTCACCGACTACCGCGGTCTCACGGTGCTCCAGATCTCGCAGCTCCGCAAGCAGCTGCGCGAGAAGAACGCCGAGTACCACGTCATCAAGAACAACTTCGCGCGCCTGGCGTTCGAGGAGCTCGGCTTCACGAAGGACGTCGTCCCGGTCCTCGAGGGTCCGACGGCCGTCGCCTTCGCCAAGTCGGAAGCCAACGAAGTCGCCAAGATCCTCGTCGAGTTCGGCAAGGAAGCCCCGGTCAAGGTGAAGGGCGCCCTCGTCGAGAAGGACTTCCTCGACCAGAAGGCCGTGGACGCCTTCGCCAGGCTCCCTGGCAGGAACCAGCTCCTGGCCATGTTCATGGCCGGGCTCCGGAGCCCCGTCCAGAAGCTCGCCTACACCCTCGTCGCCCTCAAGGAAAAGAGGGAAGCCGAAGGAGCGGGCGCGTAACGCATCGCACCAAGGCGGACAGGCTTCGGAAAAGCTGCCGTTCCTGTCTCGCCGCGCAATAGCCGCCCGTACGGGCAGGCCACGAACTTCAACAAGAAGGAGAAGATAATATGGCAGCGCTTACCAACGAACAGATCCTCGAAGCGATCGGGGACATGAAGATCACCGAGATCGCCGACCTCATCAAGGCGATGGAAGAGAAATTCGGCGTGACCGCCGCGGCCCCCGTGGCCGTCGCCGCCGCCGGCGGAGCCGCCGGCCCCGCCGCCGAAGAGCAGACCGAGTTCACCGTCATCCTCAAGGGCGGGTTCCCGGCCGACAAGAAGATCGCGATCATCAAGGAAGTGCGCGCGGTCACGGGCCTCGGGCTCAAGGAAGCCAAGGACCTCGTCGAAGCCGGCGACAAGCCCCTCAAGGAAAACGTCTCCAAGGACGAAGCCGAGAAGATCAAGAAGCAGATCACCGAGGCCGGTGGCATTGTCGAAGTCAAATAAGGCCCGACACGAACAGTCGATTTTTCTCACCTAGCGGTGTCGAGGGGGTCGGAAACGGCCTCCTCGGCATCGCCGTTTGCTTGCCGAGCCCGGATACGGTCCGGGCGAGCGGGATGGAAGGGGAACACGACCCGACCGGGGCCGGACGCGCGCCCGCCCGAATGACGAGATAGCACGACCAGGAACGACGCGAAACCCGAGTCACCTCCGGTTTCCATACCGACACGGAACTTTGAAGCCGGGACGCTTCCGGCGCGTACATAGACTCTCGCCGCCTTCCGGAGCGAACCGGACGGGCGGCCCACGGCAACCGTTCAGGCGCCGCTCGGCGTTCGCGACGGGTGCCAGGCCCGGGAGGACGCTCCGTCCCTTTCCCGGCCGGCGAGCGGACCGACCTCGCGCGTCACGCGCGGTTCGGGCCGCCGCAATCCTTCGCCCCGCGCCACTGCGCGCCGGGGGGAACGCGCGGGAAACCGCGGGCTCGATGGCGGTGGGCGCCGTCGCGCCAAGGGGAGACGCATGGCCTACAACGAAAAGAAGATCGTCCGCACCTACGTCGGCAAGGACTACCAGGAGGCGCGCGAGCTGCCGGATCTCATCGAGATCCAGCTGGCGAGCTACGAACGCTTCCTCCAGCGGGAACTGCTCCGCGGCGGCAATCCGCCGGATCTCGCGGGACTCGAGGAAGTCTTCCGCGCGACCTTCCCGATCGAGAGCCCGAACGGCGACATGCTGCTCGAGTACGAGCACTACTCGCTCGACGAGGGCGCCATGAAGTACTCGGAGATCGAGTGCAAGCAGAAGGGCCTCACCTACGCGGTGCCGCTCAAGGCGCGCATCAACCTCGTGTTCCAGCGCACGGGCGAGATCCGCCAGAAGGACATCTACCTCGGCGACGTGCCGCTCATGACCGACCGCGGCACCTTCATCATCAACGGCGCCGAGCGCGTCGTCGTCTCGCAGATCCACCGCTCGCCGGGCGTCATCTTCTGCCACGAAAAGGGCGTCTACTCCGCGCGCATCATCCCGTACCGCGGCTCCTGGCTCGAGTTCGAGATCGACCAGAAGAAGGAGCTCATCTACGCGAAGATCGACCGCAAGAAGCGCATCCTCGGCACCATGTTCCTGCGCGCGCTCGGCTTCGAGACCCGCGAGGACATCATCGACGCCTTCTACGGCCACGACACCCTCAAGCTCACCGACAAGCGCCTCGACAAGGACAAGGCCGTGGGCCGCATCCTCGCGCACTCCGTGTACGTCGAAAAGGACGGCGAGCGGAAGAAGCTCTACCGGGCCGGCGACAAGCTCCACCTGCACGAAATCGACGACCTGATCCAGGCCGGCGTGAAGAGCGTGGACGTCGTCAACTTCACCGATCCCGACGGGCTCCACTTCGACATGATCCTCAACTGCCTCGAGCGCGAGGACATCAAGCTCGTTAAGGAAGAGGCCGGCCAGGACGAGCCGCTGAAGGCCGACGCCCTCGCCGCGGTGTACGCGACCCTGCTTCCCGGCGAGCCGATCACCGTGGAGAACGCCGAGCGCGACCTCACCACGATGTTCTTCACCTCGCGCCGCTACGATCTCGGGAAGGTGGGCCGCTACAAGCTCAACAAGAAGTTCGACTACACCGTCCCCGTCAAGGATTTCACGCTCACGAAGGACGACATCATCTCCACGATGAAGTATCTCATGAGCGTGTATTACGGCGAGAACAACGTCGACGACGTGGACCACCTCGGCAACCGCCGCGTCCGTTCGGTGGGCGAGCTCCTGGCCAACGTGATGAAGAGCGCCTTCAGCCGCATGGAGCGCATCGCCAAGGAGCGCATGTCGCTCAAGGAGACCGACACCATCCGGCCCCAGGACCTCATATCCATCAAGCCGGTGGTCGCCGCCATCAAGGAATTCTTCGGCTCCAGCCAGCTGTCCCAGTTCATGGACCAGGTAAACCCGCTGGCCGAGCTGACGCACAAGCGCCGCCTCAACGCCCTGGGCCCGGGCGGCCTCTCCCGCGACCGCGCCGGCTTCGAGGTGCGCGACGTCCACTACACCCACTACGGCCGCATGTGCCCCATCGAGACGCCGGAAG
>CAYZZW010000019.1:0-50895 GCA_964482955.1 uncultured Treponemataceae bacterium
CATGACCGTATCCTCTCACACAAAACGGTCTCCGGCAAACCCGGGGCGGTTCACCTCGACCACATGGCGGCGGGGCGGACCACGCTTTCCAAGACCGACGTGGTGGCGTGCATGACGCTGTTCCAGGAGGAAGTCCTGCGCCTCGTGCGGGACGGCCGCTACGTCCATACGCCCTTGGCGTCGTTCTTCCTCATGGCGCACGGAAGCATGGCGGACGGACATACCCGCTTCACGCCCGGCGCCGCCGGTTCCAACCACAAGCTCAAGGTGGGCATGCGCGTGGTGCACGCCTTCGAACGCGCGGCCACCCGCGGCGCCGTCGTCAAGCGATCCGAACCGATCGACCGCGCCACGCCCGTCGTGCATCGCGCTGTATCAGTCCGCGACGACACGGTGAACGGTGGCGCGCCCGGCGACTTTCTTTCCATCCGCGGCTGCGGCCTCAAGCTGGATCCGTCTAACCCGGACGAAGGCGTGTTCTTCGTGAACGGCACGGAACGCCGCGCCGCCCAGTACGCCCACGTGAGCGCGAAGAAACTCGTCATCGACATACCGCCCGCCCTGAAGCCAGGCGCCTACGCCCTCGTCGTCCGCTCGGGCGCCGGTACGTGGACGGTCAAGGAAGGCCGACTGCACGAGGAGTTCGTCGTCAGCGCGAGCTAGACGGCACCCGGCACACTACGAGCTCCCCGACCGCGGGGAGCTTTTTTTGGGCGATATCAACAATAGAACACACTGAAGACTTCTGGATTCCGAAGCGGATCAAGCCGGGTTCATTCCTGAATGCGGGTGGATTCCGGTCGATATCCAGGTGGATTTCAAATGGAAGGCAGGTGGATTCCAGATGACACTCAGGTGGATTCTGGAAGAAATGCAGGTGGATTCTACCTACAATGCAACTTGGCTGGGATTCGAAAGCTGTTAATTCGCGTCCCGGCACGTACTGAGTTGGGATTCGCGGATGAGCTTCACGCGTAACCTTCGTTACCGCGTTACGGAACCGTAGTTACATCGACAGGCCCCAGGATTTTTCCGGGATGTGGATAGAACGGAGTTTCCAGCCTTTTTCGACCGCATCGGACAGGGCGCCGACGTGATCATAGTCGACCGGCACATATCGACCTGGTTTGAGGACAGTTCCGTCCATGGCGGTCCAGGATTCGACATTGAAATAGGTATATCCGGCGGGAATGGCGCCAGCTTCATAGTACAGACACACCGCGTGGCCAATGCCGTTGCCTGAAGGACCGAAAGAGGCGAGATACGGATCCCAGCCCCAGAATCGGAGAAGCCCGGCGGTATAGAGGGCGAAGTCATCGCAATCGCCCGCACGGCTTGCGAGAAACTCGTCGGGACGCAGGGCGCGCTCGTTCAACTCGTACTTGAAGTCGGCATAGGTTGCACGCTGGAACACGGACAGCTCCTCGAGTGAGAGCTTTCCGGAAGTGTCGAGATCTGCCGTGAGATAGCGCGTGACGAGTTTTTGGTCGACAAGCCCCGTCGCGGCAACGAAGGCGGCAAGCCGGATGCCGAGGATGGCCGAAGCCTTGTCCGCGGTCACAATTCCCAACGAAGGCACTTCGTAACTTACGCTAGCGCCGTTACGGCGAGTGCGGAGTAGCCTACCGCCTATGACCGTCTCTTCCAGGCTGGGCTTGGGAAGGCTTGGAGGCCGCACCGGAGGCGGCGCTGGTGTGTAGGCATACGATGAGGCGGGAGTACCCGTAGCGCCAGCGGTGTCGAGATCGGAGGAAAAAAAGGAGCCGAGAATGAACAACACAAAGACGCCTACGATTCCATAGGAAAGCACGTTGACGAGAAAATCAGTGAAGGTCAGGCGCGGCTTTTCTTGGTACGTTTGCCGAGGGCCGCTCCGATCGGGCCACCAAGAATCTGACGTGGCCGAGGCACTGTTGGCGTTGGCCGGTTCTGGACGTGGAATTGCCCTGGAATCCGAAGAACCTTGTACTGGGGTAATGGGCGATTCCGTATCGGGCGATGCCGCGGAACGGGTCGTTTCCGGTACGGAGAGGCAGGTGCACTGCATGACGCGATCCGCCCGGAAGGTGCGCTCTTCGCCGCGAAGATGGCAGAAAGCTTTCAAATAGATGCGCCCGTCTGCGGCGATAAAGGCGCGAATCAGGTCGATCACCCGCTCGGTCCGAATGCCACCTTCGGGTTCGTATGAAATTCGGTAGGTCTTCCCCGTTTCCCACGCCATGCTCATGTACCTCTATACCAAGACAAGCATGAACCGTACCAAGCTCTATCCAAGTGTTGGCATGGTTTTTGCAGAAATGATAGCGGCTTGCGGACGAGTCGTTGGAGGGATTAGGATGCTCGGCATGGGAAAAATCAAATCATTGGTATCGTTCGTGGGCATGCGGGATCCGTATCCCGACAATGACGAGGAACCGGGACCGCTCCTGTCGCTCCTCATCGCGGCGGCCAAGAACGGCGCACCGTATGACGAAGCCTGGCTGCTCTGTACCGGGAGCACCTTCCTGGAACGCGCCCGCGATCTCGAACGCGAAGCCACAGACGAAGGACTCAACCTGCGCCTGCATCCCGTCGATTTCCCGGTCAAGGACGTCATCGACTACGCGGAGATCTGGGATCTCCTCTGCCGTTCGCTCGGGAGCATCACGGAACGTACCAGCACGATTCCACACTCATGGGACTTCCTCCTCGATTCGGGCACCCCGCAGATGAAGACTTCGCTTTTGCTCGCGGCGCGCGCCGGACTCTTTCCCGCCCGTCTCATCCAAGGCATACCGCCGCGCTTCGCGGGAGGAACTTACAAATCTCGGGAGGTGCGCTTCGACGGACTGCCCGCTATCACGCTCGACGACATCGAGCGCCCGACCGACGCCCTTCAAGGGAAGCGGGGACGAAGCTCGAGCGGAACGACGCGGACCCAAGCGAATCCGGAGACGCCCGTCGCCACCGGTTCCTTCGCGGAGGCGATTCGCACCGCGACCGCGGTCGCGCGATACGACGATCCGATCTTGGTTCTCGGAGAGACGGGAACCGGCAAGACCATGATCGCCCGGCGCATTCATGGCGAAAGCGCGCGGAAGGGCGGGCCTTTCGTGGAAGTGAACTGTTCCGCCATCCCCGAAGCGCTGGCGGAGAGCGAGCTCTTCGGTCATGTGCGCGGCTCGTTTTCCGGAGCGGACAAGGCGCGGTCCGGCAAGTTCCGCGCGGCCCACGACGGCACCCTTTTCCTCGACGAGATCGGCGACCTGTCGCTCGAAGTGCAAGCGAAACTCCTCAAGGCGATCGAAGACAAGGAATTGACACCAGTCGGCTCGGACGAGCCGGTAAAGGCCGACGCCCGGCTCATCGCCGCGACGAACCGGGATCTCCCAGAACTCATCAAGACTGGACGCTTCCGCCGGGACCTCTACGAACGGCTCAAGGTCGTCGTGCTCACGCTGCCGCCCCTTCGTGAGCGGCGGGAAGACATCCAGCCTTTGGCGGAGCGGTTTTTGGCGAACTGGAACGCCCAGTATGGCGAGCGACGTTTCCTTACCGAAGACGCCCTGCCCCTTCTCGAAGCCTATTCCTGGCCCGGCAACGTTCGCGAACTGCAAAACGCCCTGCGGAGCGCCGCGTGTTCATCGGCGAGCGAAGCGCTCGGACCGGAGTCGCTGCCGGAAGAGATCCGTCGCGCCAGGCACAACAGCCAGGCGGAACGCGAAACGACGGCACGCGCGAATGACGGTCTACCCGCGGAAGGACTCAACCTGAAGGCTCGGCTTCTCCAAATAGAATGGGAGTACGTCACCCTGGCGCTTCGAAAAGTGGAAGGAAACCGCGAAGCCGCCGCGAAGCTCCTGGGCATGACCGGGCACGCCTTCCGGAAAGCCCTCCGCGAACGTCTGTCCGCGTTCGCGGACGATGGCTGGGAAGAGGGGATGTGATATACTTCGACATGAAACAATAAAGGAAAGGGATACATGCAGTTCAATGAACTCAAACCGGAATCGCTGATACAGGGACTCGTCCCCAACCGCTCCGTCCGTATCATTCACTTGAAACCACTCGGGCCGGATTGCGTCCAGTTAACCTACGAGGATCCCGACGGAAAGCTCGGCAACCAACTCGTCTATCGGTGGCAGGAGAACCAATTGTCCCTCGTCAGCGAGGGGCGCGCTTGGGCGTTCGACGCCGACGGAGCGCTGTTCCGCCTTTCCGCCGAAGCGCTGCGAATTCGGCTCGCCCATTACTTCGATCCACTGCTGGCCGTCAACTCTTCCGATATCCAACCGCTTCCCCACCAGATAACGGCGGTTTACGAAAAGATGCTACCGCGCCTACCGCTTCGCTTCCTGCTCGCCGACGACCCGGGCGCGGGCAAGACCATCATGTCGGGCCTTCTCATCAAGGAACTCATTATCAGGGGCGACGTCCGCCGCTGCCTGATCGTGAGCCCGGGCAACCTCGTGGAGCAATGGCAGGACGAACTCGACCGGAAATTTGACCTGCCCTTCGACATTCTCACCAACGACAAGATGGCGTCATCGCGGACGGGAAATTGGCTTTCGGAGAACGATCTCGTCATAGCCCGGCTCGACAAGCTCGCGCGGGACGAAGACCTCAAGGCCAAGCTCGAGTTGACGGATTGGGACCTCATCATCTGCGACGAAGCGCACAAGATGAGCGCGAGCTTTTTCGGCAACGAAGTGAAGTACACCCAGCGGCACCGGCTCGGGCAGCTGCTCTCACGGCTCACGCGGCACTTCCTCCTGCTCACGGCGACGCCCCATAACGGAAAAGAAGAAGACTTCCAGCTTTTCATGTCCCTGCTCGACGGCGACCGCTTCGAAGGAAAGTTCCGGGACGGTGTCCACAAAGCCGACGTCTCCGACATGATGCGAAGGCTCGTCAAGGAAAAACTGGTCAAGTTCGACGGAACGCCGCTTTTTCCCGAACGAAAGGCCTATACCGTCCACTACGAACTGTCGGAACTCGAGAACGCACTTTATGCCGCCGTGACCACGTACGTCCGCGAAGAGTGGAGCAAGGCGGATCGCATCCAGAACGAGCGGGGCAAGGCGAGCATCGGCTTCGCGCTCACCATGCTCCAACGGCGCCTCGCTTCGAGCCCGGCCGCCATCGCGGCAAGCCTTCGACACAGACGCGAACGGCTCGACGACCGGCTACGGGAAGAAGAGCTTCTCGCCAAAGGCGCCCGTCTGTCCGACAAGTTCTTTACGCAGAGCTACGCCTGGGACGCGGAAGAACTCGAAGACCTTGACGAAGACCCCGCGCCCGAGGACGAAGAGCGGGAAGACTTGGTGGTCGATGCCGCTACGACGGCCGAGACCATCACGCAACTCAAAGCCGAAATACTCCAGCTCAAACACCTCGAAGAACTGGCCCAGACCATACTCCGTTCGGGCCACGACCGGAAGTGGGACGAAGTGTCCAAGCTCATTCAGAAGAAATGGTCGGAATTCGATACATCCGACAATCCGCGGAAGCTGGTCATCTTTACCGAACACCGGGACACGCTTGAATACTTGAAGCGCAAGATTCAAGTGCTCTCGGGAGAACGCGACATCGTCACCGTCATCTACGGCGGCATGTCCCGCGAAGAACGCCGCAAAGCCGAAGAGCTTTTCAAGAACCACAAGTCCAAGGAAATACTCATCGCGACGGACGCGGCGGGCGAAGGCATCAACCTCCAGCGCGCGCACCTCATGATCAATTATGACCTGCCGTGGAATCCCAACCGCCTCGAACAGCGTTTCGGACGCATCCACCGCATCGGACAGACCGAAGTATGCCACCTTTGGAACCTCGTGGCGGCCGAGACGCGCGAAGGCGAGGTGTACGAGCGTCTTCTCAGCAAGATCGATTCGATCCAGCACGATCTCGGACAGGAGATCTTCAACGTCCTCGGCGACCGCATCTTCAAGGATTTTTCGCTCCGCGACCTCCTCGTCGAAGCAATACGCTACGGTGACGATCCGGCGAACAAGGCCAAACTGGACAGGATTATCGACGACAGCCTCGACGTCGAACACCTGAAAGCCCTCCTCGAGGAACGCGCGCTCGCGAACGACGGCCTTTCCCATTCCAAGGTCCAGGAGATCAGGGACATCATGGAAAAGGCGCAGATGCGCCGCCTCGCGCCGCACTTCATCCGGAGCTTTTTCGAAGCCGCGTTCGAGCATCTTGGCGGAACGATGGTCAAGCGCGAAAAGGAGCGCTACGAAATCACGCGCGTTCCGCCCACCGTGCGAGACCGGGACCGCGTGCTCGGCCGCCGCGAAGTGGTCACGGCCCAATACCATCGGGTGGTGTTCGACAAGAGCCTCAAGGAAGTTCCCGGCAAACCGCAAGCCGAACTCATCGCGCCCGGACATCCGCTCCTTTCGTCGGTTATCGATTTGATCCTCGAAAAACACCGCGCGCTCCTCAAGCAGGGCGCCATCCTCGTCGACGACCAGGATCCGGGCACGGAGCCGCATCTCCTGGTGTTCCTGCATCACGCGATTCAGGACGGAACCGGCTTTTCGGTATCCGAACGCATGCAGTTCGCGCGCATCGGGAAAGACGGGTCGATCACGCAAGGCGGACCCGCTCCGTATTTGGATTTGCGGCCGCTCAAGGAAGAGGAGCTGACCATCGCGCAGGGACTGCTCGCGGAACCGTGGCTGGCGGGCGACTTCGAGCCGCGCATACTCGGGTTCGCCGCGGACAAACTGGTGCCCGAGCATTTCGATGAAGTGAAAACACAGCGCGAAGAATCCATCGACCGGACCCTTGCGCGGGTTCGTGAGCGACTCTCGCGCGAGATCGTTTATTGGGATCATCGTGCGACGGAACTCAGGCTCGACGAGCGGGCCGGCAGGATCAACACGAAAATCAACTCCGCCAAAGCCGAAGCGCGTCGGGACGAGTTGTATGCCCGGCTGGAAAAGCGCGAACGAGAACTCACCCTGCAGCGACAGTTCGCCCCGTTGCCGCCGCGCATCGAAAGCGCCGCATTGGTGATTCCCAGGGGCTTGTTGGGCTATGCGGATACCTTCGGGGAAGGCGACCGCGCCCGCATCGAAGCCCTGGCGATGGAGGCGGTCATGCGAGAAGAACGCGATCGCGGCAACCTACCCGTGGACGTCAGCGCGGCAAAGCGCGGCTGGGACATCGAATCTCGCGACAAACTGACCGGTGAACTCCGCTTTATCGAAGTAAAAGGACGCATCGGCGGAGCCACCTCGGTCACTGTGACCAAAAACGAGATCTGCCAAGCCCTCCACAATCCCGAACGCTTTATCCTCGCGCTCGTCTTCGTGAACGGGGATACGGCCGAACGCCCCCGGTACATTCGGAATCCCTTCGACCTCCAGCCCGACTGGGCAGCCGCCAGCGTGAATTACCAGATCGGGGAACTCTTGTCCCGGCAGGAAGTCATGGCATGAATTGCGATATATCAGCGGTGATGTATCGTAAAAACGTCAAAATGCTGATATTTGTCCTTGAATATGTGATATTTTCACATAATTCCGTTAAAAAGCTTGCTGGAAAGTCGAAAGTATCGTACTTTAGGTGACGGAGGAAGCCATGCTGATACGATTCTCCGTCCAGAACCTCTACTCGTTCAATGAAGCCGTACAGCTCAGCATGGTGGCGGGAAAAACCCAATCCCATAAAAACCACCTTGCCACCGGTTTCAGGCAATCCGATCCCAAACTTCTCAAATCGGCGCTCATCTACGGCGCCAATGCCGCGGGCAAGTCCAACCTGGCAAAATCCATCTTTTTGGCGCAACAACTGATTTTAGGTGGCATGCGCATGGGTGCCGAACTTCCGCGCATTCCCTTCAGACTACGCGAAAGCTGTCTTTCGGCTCCATCCACCTTCGAGTTCGAGATCCTTCTCGAAGACGCGCCTTACTCATACGGTTTTTCCTTTTTCGGGAGTCACATCGTGGAAGAATGGCTCGTGCGGATCGGCCCTTCTTCGGAAAAGGAAGTCTTTCGGAGGACGGGAAGCCCGGACGACGTCAAGATAGACTTCGGTCCTTCGTTCATCGCCAACGCGAAAGACCGCCAATACTTCGAGTTCCTGGCCCGCGGAACTCGCCCCAACCAGCTGTTCCTGACCGAGGCGGTCGCCCGCAACGTAAAAGCGCCCTATTCGAACGTCTTCGCATGGTTCGCGAACAGACTGACCGTCATTTTTCCGAATACGGAACTGAGCCACCGCGAGTCGCTCATCAAATCGGACACGGAACTGAGAACGAGCTACGACGAATACTTCAAGGCGTTCGATCTGGGCATCGGCGGATTGCACGTGATCGAGATGGATATCGATCAACATCTTCCCGGCTTGTCGGAGCAGGTGAAAAACGACCTGCGCGCCCGGTTGAAACCCGAGAGCGCCCTGCAAATGCTCAACCCGGCCAGCGGATCGCGAGTCATCGTCTCGAAAAAGGAAAACGGCGACCTCGTTGCCTTGCGACTCATGGCGCTTCACGCCGACGACAAGGGAAAGACGATCGCGTTCGACATTCAGGAAGAATCCGACGGCACCCAGCGCCTGGTGGACCTCATACCGGCCATCGTGCGATTCCGATCGACCGACAAGGTGTTCGTCATCGACGAGATAGACCGGAGCCTGCACCCCGCTCTCTCACGCATCTTTTTCGAAGTCTTCTACGACCAGGGGCATCCGCACGCACAACTGGTGGCTACGACCCACGACCTGGATTTGCTCGATCTCGAATTGCTCAGAAAAGACGAAATATGGTTTGTCGAAAAGGACACGCAAGGAGCCTCGCGGGTGTATTCGCTCGAGGAGTTCAAGCCGCGCTTCGACAACGACATCCGGAAGGGGTACCTCCTGGGACGTTTCGGCGCCATTCCGGTCATTCGAAAGCCACACGGCTTAGGCTGGTAAACGTGGCGCGACGCAGCTTCATACGGCCGAGCGGTTTCCGCGATTCACGACTCATCGTCATCGCGAGCGAAGGAAGCACGACCGAACCCGTTTATTTCGAAGCGCTGCGTGATTACCTTTCCTCATATCCCAGCCGCGTCCACGTCGTGGTCTTGCGCAAAGAAGCCGGTCCATCCGCGCCCGAACATGTCGTACGGCAGCTCGACGAGTTCAAAAAAGGATGGAAACTGTGCGCGGACGATGAACTCTGGGCGGTAATCGATTATGACAAGTGGGGAGCAGCTAAATTATCAGCAGTTGCAGCCTCCGCCACTCAGAAAGGCTATCTTCTTGCCGTATCGAGACCATGCTTCGAAGTCTGGCGCCTGTTACACTTCGAAGATTTGAACCTGCTCTCAGCCGATGAGCGCCAAGCCCTGGATAACGGAGGGTGCTCAGCCGTTTCCGCACGGGTTCGAAGTGCTTGCGGTTCGTGCGGCAAGAACATGGGAGATATCCAGGAGTATTTGCCGCTCACACATCTAGCGCTGGACAGGGCATTTCTTCTTGTCGGGAAAACGAGTGAGCGTTGGCCGAATTCCTTGGGAACTACCGTCCATATGCTTGTAAAGTCAATGCAAGGAGCGAAACAATGATGGAAGACAGCAACAAAATGATCCACAATGCTTGTTTGGAAATAGCAGATAGATACCCCACTATCTTTAATGGCACAGAGTGCTTCTACGTTGAAGGCCCAGGATTCCGACGAGATTACCATGGTTTCAAAGTACTGAAGAAATCAAAGCCGTGTGGTTCTTTTCTTCTTACCGATGAGTTGCTTGAAGATGAAACCGTCGATGAAATACTTCAACGTCTCGAAGCATTAGGAATCGATGGACTTCTTCGACAAAATGCAGCTTTGGTAATCGGAAATAAAGGAATTATCGAATGACCCACCCCATCATCTCCCCCCGCAAGCTCATCGAAGTGGCCCTTCCCCTCGCCGAGATCAACGCGGCGGCCGCCAAGGAAAAATCCATCCGGCACGGCCACCCGTCGACGCTCCACCTCTGGTGGGCGCGTCGTCCCTTGGCGGCGGCCCGAGCGGTCATATTCGCGCAGATGGTCAACGATCCTTCCTGGAAGTATTCCGAAGAGGAGCTGACCAAGCCCGATATCTCCACAAAAGTTGAATCGGAGCGCGAACGGCTCTTCGGCATACTCCGTGAACTCGTACTCTGGCAGAACACGACGAACGAAGCGGTTTTGGAGCCGGCACGCGAAGAGATACGCAAAAGCTGGCGTGAAACCTGCGAAGCGAACAAAGACCATCCCGATGCCAAGACGCTGTTCGATCCCGACAAGCTTCCGGCGTTTCACGACCCGTTCGCCGGCGGCGGCGCCCTGCCGTTGGAAGCCCAGCGTCTTGGCCTCGAAGCCTGGGCGAGCGACCTCAATCCCGTAGCCGTCCTCATCAACAAGGCGATGATAGAAATACCGCCCAAGTTCGCCGGAAAAGCACCGGTAGGACCTGAGCCCAAGGGCGGGAAAGGTTCCGACTTGTTCGACAAATGGCCTGGCGCCACCGGGCTAGCCGAAGACGTTCGCCGATATGGCGCCTGGATGCGGGAAGAAGCCTACAAGCGCATAGGGTATCTATACCCGAAGGTTCGGGACTCGAAAGGAAATGAGCTTACCGTCATCGCATGGATCTGGGCGAGAACCGTTAAAAGCCCAAACCCGGCTTTTCGCCATGTAGATGTGCCACTCATGTCGACATTCTTCCTTTCAACAAAAAAGGGTAAAGAAGTTTGGCTCGAACCGAAAATTGCGGGCGATTCATATACATTTGAAATAAGAAAAGGCAAAACTGAGGATGAAGCAAGCATTAAAATGGGTACCAAGTTATCACGCGGCGGGAATTTTAAATGCATTCTCTCCGGTACTTTGATAGAAGAAAAATACATAAAATCAGAAGCTCTTCAAGGGCGGATGAGGTCACGACTAATCGTTATCGTAGCTAAAGGATCAAAAAACCGCGAATATCTTGAACCTGCTAACGACCATATACAATTAGCGGAAAGCGCTTCACCAACATGGAAACCGGAACTGCCGATGCCTGAAAATCCTCGTTGGTTCTCGCCTCCTGGATACGGATTACTAAATTATGCCGACCTTTTTACCTCCCGCCAGCTGGTAGCATTGACGACCTTTTCGGACCTCGTGGGCGAGGCACGCGAGAAGGCGTACTGCGATGCCCTCAAGGCAGGCATGGCTGATGACGGGAAGGGCTTGGAAGAAGGCGGATCGGGCGCGCGGGCTTATGCGGATGCGGTGGCGGTGTATTTGGGAATGGGTGTTAGTCGTCTCAGTGATATTTCAAATTCATTATGCAGATGGGAAAACACAAAAACCCAAGTCCGCAACTTGTTTTCACGCCAGGCAATCCCGATGGTTTGGGACTATGCTGAACCGAATCTTTTCGCAGAAGCAGCCGGAGATTTCTCAACCAGTCTTGGTAATCTAATAAAAGTCATTGACCGCCTTCCTGCAAATAAAGACGGATCCGTAAAACAGCAAGATGCTCAAACTCAGACAATTTCAGATATGAAAGTAATATCAACAGATCCTCCATACTATGATAATATTGGATATGCTGACCTTTCCGATTTTTTTTACATCTGGCTGCATCGAGGATTGCAAAAATCTTTTCCCAAACTATTCTCGACTATTGCAGTACCAAAGTCAGAAGAGTTGGTGGCTACCCCATATCGGCATGGTGGAAAAGAGAAAGCAGACTCCTTTTTCCTTTCCGGCATGACCAAAGTAATTTCAAATATCCATAAACGAGCAAATCAAGGATTTCCCGTAACGATATATTATGCCTTTAAACAGGGAGAGCGCGTTGAACAGGGCATGCCGGCAACTGGCTGGGAGACATTCTTAAATGCAGTTATTGAATCCGGATATTCCATAGTAGGAACCTGGCCACTTCGGACCGAACTAGCAAACAGGATGCTTGGAATGGATACCAATGCCTTGGCTTCCTCAGTAGTGCTTGTTTGTCGTCGTCGTGAGATTAGTGCTTCTACGACTACACGAAAGGCTTTTCTCGCAGAGCTTCGTCGAGCGCTTAGAAATGCTAAGTCAACACTTACCTCTGCTCATCTCGCACCGGTTGACCTTGCGCAGTCCCTTATCGGTCCCGGCATTGCCGTCTATTCCAAGTACGCAAAAATACTTGAACCCGACGGTACTGCCATGACCGTCCATACCGCCTTGGCGCTCATCAACAGGGAGATAGGCGGCGATTGGGATTTCGATCCGGCCACCCACTTTTGCATGGACTGGTATCTCCAATTCGGCTTCGAACCCGGGGAGTACGGACAAGCGGAATTGCTCTCAAAGGCGAAAAACGTCGACGTAAAACTGCTTGCCGACTTGGGCTTACTTGTGCAAAAGGGAGGCAAGGTCACCTTGGTCCAGCGCTCCGAACTGGACAAGGAAGAGCTGGGGCTTACGAGGTCGGGGAGTCTCTGGGAAGCGCTCCAGCGCCTCGTACACGCCATCCGGACAACCGGCGAGGAGGGCGCGGCTTCGCTCCTCAAGGTGCTGAAAGCGCCGCCGGAGGACGTGCGAGATCTTGCCTACGAGCTCTATACGCTCTGCGACCGGAAAGGTGGCGTTTGGCGCGAAGAGGCGGGGCTCTATAACCAGCTCATCGTCTCATGGCCGGAGATTACCCGGCTCGAAGCATCGATGAAGGACAACAAGGCGCGGGACGGGGAACTGGACTTCGAGGAAGAGGAAGAAGAAGAGGAAGAGACAGAAGGTAGTGAAACCGAAGGAGAAGAATAATGAAAACCCTTTTCGCGATGCGATACGAAGTAAGTCCTAAAAACGTCTCGAGTAATCTTTTTAACGAAGTGGAACTCGTCTGTCGGCAGTGGATTCATCATGTCGCAAGCCGTCATGCACCGCAAGCTCCAATTCCGAATGAACAAGAATACCTAATAGAACGTGACGGTATTCGTTTGGAAAGCTGGCACTTCAAAAATGCTGACTCCGAAGCGATGACTAGGCTCCTGCTGGACCACCCAGATACTAACCGGAACCATTTGATATGGAAGGTGGATATCGCGGTTACCGAGATAAAAAGTGTCGTTTCCGTTCGAATAAAAATCGACATCTATTCAACAGATAGTTCAATCGCGATACCTCAGTTTGAATTCAGTCCACCCAATCTGGTTAAATCACTCCTCGAAAAGTTCAAACTATCTTACGGCGGTTATCAGATCCTCGACAAACCGATTCACATCAAATACTCCGAAGTCGGAGATTTGGTGAAGTTCATATTCAATGAATCCAGGGATTTCCCGATTATTCTGGTTTCTCCCATGCCGAACGGAGATCTGGCTATCAATCCTGACCGTATTTTCAGAAAACTTACCGGCGTCGCATACGTATTCGTCTTCGATTCCCGCGATACTGCCTCGGAGTTCAGGAATATGATCGGCTACTCCTGGTCCTGTTATGGCGGCGCGGTACGAATCTATTGGCCAAAAGCCCTGCGCGAAGGAAATCCGCGCAGACACCGATTTTGGACGACAGACTCCCTCAAATCATTTGATACAGACGCATTCGCTAAAGGCCTGCTTGACGAAATAACCGAAGCGGCCGCATTCGGCTCGGCTTCTGAAAAGGATATTGGTCGCATAGAAGCCACACGCCGGAAAGTGACCGAAGCGCGAAGCGACGAACGGTTTGCGCAGCTTAGGGCGAAGCTCGAAGAATCCCAAAAAACCTTATTACAAACATCCAGTGAAAAAGAGAAATTTGAAAAAATAGTGAAAGACTTGGCTGATTGGAACAAACTCTACGAAGCCGAACTTGAAGACAAGGAAGCCGTCAAGCGTGAGAATCAAAACTTGCATCAACTGCTTCTAGAAAAAGAATCACAAATCGAGCAGCTACGTTTTGCATTGGACAAAAACCAATGTGATTTTGAAGAAATTGATTTTGAACCTCCTAAAACACTGGAAGACGTTGTGCTTGCGGTAAAGCAACTTTCAAATGAATCACAGCTAATGATATTGCCTACCGCAATCAATTCTGCCAAGGATTCCTCTTTTCGCAATCCCGAACGAGTATACAAGGCTCTTTTAGGACTTTCTCACGCAGCAAGGCTTTATCATCTTAATATCGAAGGCAAACAATCGATCGATACACTCCGTCTATATTGCGGAATATCCGTAACGCCTGACATCTCCCCGACGACTAAAAAGAAATACGGTCAACACTATGAGTTCATGTATGAAGGAAAAAGATCATGGCAGGTCCGCATATAGGTACCGGACGCGGAGGTGCGAATGACTGCTTCCGGGCTTATTGGTACGTCGATGAGACAAAACGACGTTATGTTCTTTGTCATGTCGGAGAGCATCTCCCGGACGATACAAAAAACTAAAGAGAGGGACGAACCATGGCACAAACCAATTACGAACGCGTCGGCAGGGGACTCGAGATCGCGAAAGACGCGATCAAGCCTTTTATCATCGCCCAGTTCAAGGGCGTACTCGGCGGAAGCTGGGAAAACAGGCTTCTGGCTTACGTGAACGCCGACGCCTTCGTCCTGAAAGAAGGCGTTCCGTTCAAGGAATGGGACATCACGGCACTGGTGGCCCTCATGCTCGGCGCGTGGGAAGACGTGTTCCGCAAGACGCTGGGCAAGGCCGAACGCAATCTCGTGTTCGAGCTGCGGAACATACGGAACGACTGGGGGCACCAGCAAGCTTTTTCGCTCGACACCGCGTACCGCGCGCTCGATACCATCGAGCAGCTCCTTCGCGCCGTTTCCGCACCCGAGGCCGCCGAAGTGGGCAGATCCAAGATGGAAATACTGCGCTTGAAATTCGACGATGAAGCCAAAAAGGAAATCAAGCGTGTCGTCGTGAAGAAGGCGGAAACCGCAGCGGAAGGCCCCGTGGTCGGCGGCCGTCTCAAGTCGTGGCGGGACGTCATCGTTCCGCATCCGGATGTCGCCTCGGGACGTTTTCAGCAAGCCGAATTCATGGCAGACCTGTGGCAAGTGTACCAGGGTCAGGCTTCGAGCGAGTACCAAGAACCCAAGGAATTCTATCGCCGCACCTATCTCACCGAAGGCCTTAAGAACCTGCTCGAAGGCGCGGTACGCAGGCTCTCAGGCGACAAGGGCGATCCGGTCATCGAGCTCCAGACCAACTTCGGCGGCGGCAAGACCCACTCCATGCTCGCGCTCTGGCACCTCTGTTCCGGCGCCGCGGTCAACGAACTGCCCGGTCTCGAGCAGTTCATCGCGGAGCGGAAGCTCACTGCGCCGGGCAAGGTCAACCGGGTCGTCCTGGTCGGCCAGAAGATAAGCCCGGGCCAGCCGAACAAAAAGCCCGACGGCACCGTGATCAACACGCTTTGGGGCGAACTCGCGTGGCAGCTCGGGGAACAAAGCGGCGAAGGCGGCGCGAAGGCATATTCGATGATCGCCGAAGCCGACCGGACGGGCACCAATCCCGGAGACGCCTTGCGGGAGCTCTTCGACCGCTACGCGCCGGTCTTGGTCCTCGTCGACGAGTGGGTAGCCTACGCGCGCCAGCTGTTCACGAACCAGACCTTGCCAGCCGGCAGTTTTGACACGCAGTTCACGTTCGCGCAAACCCTGAGCGAATCGGCCAGAAACGCCGACCGCTGTCTGCTCGTCCTCTCGATACCCGCCTCCGATAATGAAATCGGCGGCGAAGGCGGCAAGGCCGCGGTGGATCGGCTCAAGAACGCCATCGGCCGCGTCCAGGCGCCGTGGCAGCCCGCGACGGATGAAGAAGGGTACGAAATCGTTCGCCGTCGACTTTTCCAGGAAAACGTCGACCACGTGGCGCGAGACGCGGTCGTGAAGTCTTTCGCGGACATTTACCGCAAGCAGTCGACGGAGTTCCCCGGTGAGTGCAAAGAGCTTTCATACGAGAGGAAGCTCACACGCGCGTACCCCATCCACCCGCTCCTTTTCGAACAGCTCACGAACGACTGGGGAGCGCTCGACCGCTTCCAAAAAACCCGAGGCGTCCTCAGGCTCATGTCGGAAGTCATCCACGCGCTGTGGATGCGGCAGGACGATTCGCTCATGATCATGCCGTCCGGCGTTCCCATGGACGAACCCGATGTAGTCAGCGAGCTCACGCGGTACATGGATGAAAACTGGAAGCCGCTCATCGCGAAGGACGTCGACGGAGCCGGCTCGCTACCTGAACAACTCGACAAGGACAATCCGTCGCTCGGCCGTTATGCCGCCGCGCGCAAGGTGGCGCGCGCCATCTACCTCGGTTCCGCTCCGCTCCAGGGCGCGACGCACCGCGGGCTCGAGGAACGGATCATCAAGCTCGCGTGCGCCCAGCCGGAAGAATCGCCCGCCATCTACGGCGACGCGCTCAGGCGACTGGCCGAACAGGCGACCTTCCTGTACATGGACAACAAGCGGTATTGGTTCGACACGCAACCGACCGTTCGCAGGATGGCGGAAGACCGCGCCTTCCGCATCGACGCGACGGAAGTCGAAGACGAGATCGTGAAGCGTCTGCAGCGCGCTGCTTCGGGCGACAAGGGGCTTTTCGAACGCATCCATTCCTGCCCGCGTTCTCCGTCGGATGTGGCCGACGAAGCGGCGTGCCGGCTGGTCATCCTTCCCCCCTCGTTCCCGCATGTCGCTCGGGCGGATGAAAGCCCGGCGCTTGCCAAAGCGGCCGAATTGCTCGACACGAAGGGAAGCGGCGGAAGATTGTACCGCAACACGCTCGTCTTCCTTGCCGCCGACAAGACGCGCCTTCGCGACCTCGAGCAATCGACCAGGATGTACCTTGCCTGGAAAAGCATCTGGGACGAGCGGGACAAGCTCGGGCTGGGTTCGTACCAGGCGAAACAGACCGAAAACCAATTGAGCTCGAGCGAAGACCGCGTCGTTGTCCAGATTCCGGAAGCTTATCACTGGGCTCTGTATCCGGATCAATCCGATCCGCGCGAACCGCAGGTGTGGACCGAGGCCAAGGTAACGGGCAACGATCCGCTCGTGTTGCGAACGAGCAAGAAACTCGAAGGCGATGGCGTGCTCTTCCGAATCCTCGGTTTCGCGAATCTGAAAATGGAATTGGATCGCATACCGCTGTGGAGTCCGCAATACGAATGCAACGCCGTCACCATCAAACAGCTCAAGGAATACTTCGCACAATACGTTTACCTGCCACGGCTTTCATCTTCGAGACTCATCGATAGGGCTCTTTCCGACGGCGTCTCCAACATGAACTGGGAGATGGAAGCGTTCGCCTACGCAGAAGGCTGGGATGATGCGAACAAGCGCTTTATCGGTTTGAAAACCGGAGAAGTGATCAATCTCGACTTCCCGATCAACGCGCTCGTCGTACGCCCCGTAGCCGCACGAATACAGCTTGATGCCGACGAGGAAAACCGAAAAACGCAGACGGAAGGAAACGCGGGAACCGGCGATACCGCGGGGAAGGGATCATCAGGCGTTACACAATCGTCCGGTCAATCAGGCGGCGTTGGCGTTCAAGGCAAGACGGAAGTACCCGTTCAGACTGCCGCACAGCGCCTTCCGAACCGGTTCTACGGCAAAAAGGCGCTGAAGTGGATGACCATGAGTTCCGACGCGGGCAAGATCCAGGAAGCGCTTTCTCGATTGTTCGGACTCGTCGGTGCCGAAGTCGAAATCAGCCTGGATATCCACGTGAAAGCGCCGAAAGGCATAGATACCGATTTGCAGCGGATGATACGCGAGAACTGCAACGTCCTCAAGTTCGATGACTACGGATTGGAAGAGGAATGAAGAACAGGAGTTATCTATAACATTGTTTTTGATCTTTGTTAAGCGGGGGGAGAGGAACAGCTGAAAGGAATCAAATTCACCAGCTTCCTCTTCCCCTCTTCCTTCGTACCCTAACGCTCGTGGCAAAACCTTCGTACCCTAACGCTCGTGGCTAGACCATCGTGGTAGATCTTCCTCGCGTCGCCCCCTCACCCCAGCCCCCGATCGTGGCTCCTGCAGATCGCCGCGGCCAGCGCGTCGGCGGCGTGGTCGGGCTTCGGCACCTCGGGCAAGCCCAGGATGATCCGCACCATCTCCTGCACTTGTTCCTTTTCCGCGCGGCCGTCGCCCACCACGCCCAGCTTGATCGCCACCGGCGTGTATTCGCGCAAGCAGAGACCTGACAGCGCGAACGCGAGGCGGATCACGCCCTTGGCTTCGGCCACCGGCAGGGCGCTCGTCACGTTTTTCGCGAAGAAAAGCGCTTCCATGCCGCCCGCGGTCGGCGCGTAGTCGCCGATGAGCCCGAGCACCGCGCGATGGATGGTCGCGAGCCGTTCGGCGATGTTCACGCCGCTCTTCGTGACGATGCAGCCGTGCGCCACGTGGACGAGCTTGCCGCGCTTTTCCTCGACGAGGCCCCAGCCGACCGACGCGAGGCCCGGATCGATTCCGAGGTAGCGGTTCATGGACGCGATCCCCCGAAAAAAAGAAAGCGGCCGGAACGGGCCCGACCGCTTGCGTACGTTCGCGTCATGTCGCCGCGAAGGAACTTCATTCCTCGATGTCGTCCGGCAGGTTGGCGTTGTGGTAGACGTTCTGCACGTCGTCGGACTCCTCGAGCTTGTCGATGAGCTTCTGGATCTTACCGCCCATGTCCTTGTCGACGTCCGTGTAGCTGTCGGGCACCATGGAGATCTCGGCGCCGTCGGTTTCGATGCCGGCCGCGTTGATTGCGTTGAGTACGGCTTCGAAGGCGTCGGGGCTCGTGTAGACGACGATCTCGCCGTCCTCGTTCTGGATGTCGTCCGCGCCGGCCTCGAGCGCGACTTCCATCACCTTGTCTTCGGGGAACTTTTCGCCGTCGCAGGAGATGACGCCCTTGCGGTTGAAGAGGCGAAGCACGGCGTTGGAGGTGGCCAGGGCGCCGCCGGCGCGGGTCATGAGGTTGCGGACTTCGGCCGCGGCGCGGTTCTTGTTGTCGGTGAGCACTTCGATGAGGAAGGCGATGCCGCCCGGGGCGTAGGCTTCGTAGACGAGTTCCTCGTAGACGGCGTCGCCGAGTTCGCCGGTGCCTTTCTTGATGGCGCGGTCGATATTGTCCTTCGGCATGTTGGCGCCGCGGGCCTTGAGGATGGCGGTGCGGAGACGGGCGTTGCCTTCCGGATCGCCGCCGCCCATGCGCGCCGCGATCGAGATTTCCTTGATCAGCTTGGTGAACATCTGGCCGCGCTTGGCGTCAGCGGCTCCCTTCTTGTGCTTGATCGTCGCCCATTTACTATGTCCGGACATGATGGCTCCTTGCGGGTAGAATCCAGGTCCGCCTACCTCGATGCCCTTCCGCGTCTTCGGAACTGCGACGTAGATATGGAAGAAATCGGCGGCCGAGTGAAGGTACCATATTCGAATAATCGCTGTCAACGGTTCCGCTTTTGTCGTCCAATGCGCGATTTTCCCGCAAATCATGCCGTTTTTCGCGGCACTACGACGAAAAAAGCCGTCCCGAACGGGACGGCATGCAATGGCGAACGAAAGGGGAACCGGGATGCCCGCGTCGGAAAGCTTCCTTGCTAAGACTCCGGCGACGGGGATCCGAAACTCAGCGGCGCTTGGCCACGCCTTCGATATGGCCCTTGTCCACGCCCTGCTCGAGGATGCGGAGGCGGAGCTCGTCGTACCAGTTGTAGTCGAAGGGCTCTTTTTCGCGAACCGTGTGCTTTACGGCAGCTTCGAGGCTGTCGCGGCAGTCTTCGCAGACTTCGAAATGGCCGATGGGGAAAAAAGTCCGGTTGATGATGACATCGGGGATGGGCTCCCGGCACACATCGCAGAAAATAGCCTTCATGATGACTTCTCCTTGCCCGTTCTTTCGGATGAAAGTCCTCGCGGACGACGGTTTGAGTACCCGTATGCCGATAGTATATCGTATAGCCTTGCGTCCAGCAACGGGAAAGGGGTAGAGGCGGTGCGTTTTTTCAGGATGGCGGATCGCGACTTTTCGCCGGCGTCCGCCCTGGTGATCGCCGAAATCGGCACCGGGCACGGCGGCGACCTGGGCAAGGCCCGCGAGCTCGTGGACGCCGCGGCGGACTCGGGCGCCGACTGCGCCAAGTTCCAGCATGTCTACGCGGACGAGATCATCCACCCGAAAACAGGTCTCGTGCCCCTGCCCGGCGGGGACATCCCGCTCTTCGACCGTTTCAAGGCCCTCGAACTGCCGCTCGACTTTTTCCGCGCGGTGAAGGAACACGCCGAACGGCGCGGGCTCGTCTTCCTCTGTACGCCCTTCGGTCTCCGGAGCGCGCGGGAACTGCGTTCCATCGGCGTGCGCGCGATGAAGGTGGCCAGCCCCGAACTCAACTTCGCGCGCCTGCTCGACGAACTGGCGTCGTATCGCCTGCCGGTCATCCTGTCTTCGGGCGTGTCGCGCCTGTCGGACATCGAACTGGCCCTCGACCGCTTTCCCGATCGGGGCGACGGCGATATCGCCCTCCTCCACTGCGTGACGGCCTACCCCGCCCCCGAGCGCGACTACAACCTGCGCCTGCTCGGGCACCTCTCGTCGCTCTTCGGCATCCCCTGCGGCGTCTCGGACCACTCGATGCACCCGAGCCTCGTGCCGGTCTTGAGCGTGGCGATGGGCGGCTGCGTCGTCGAAAAGCACATCTGCCTCTCCCGCGACGATCCGGGCCTCGACGACCCCATCGCGCTGCCGCCTTCGGACTTCGCCGCGATGACGCGCGAGCTCCGGGCCGCCGCGCGCCTCTCGCCCGCCGAGCTGATCGCCGACTGCGAAGCGCGCTTCGGCGCGGACACGGTGGCCGCGGCGCTCGGCGACGGCCGGAAGACGCTCGCCCCGAGCGAACGCGCGAACTACGGCCGCACGAACCGCTCCCTGCACGCGCTGCGTTCCATCGCGCAAGGCGAACGCTTCGACCTGTCGAACGTGGCCGAACTGCGCACCGAAAAAGTCCTCAAGCCGGGACTTCCGCCGTCGCTGCTGTCGGCGGTGATCGGCCGCCGCGCCGCCCGCGCGGTGGAAGACGGCCAGGGCATCGAGTGGGCGGACGTGGGCTGACGGACCGGACGGGAATCCGGTCACGGCACGTTGAAATACAAGAGCTCGGGATTACGCGGGTCACGCGACGAAAACACGATATCCGTGCCTTCCCACCGGACGACATACAGGAACGCCAAGGTCGTATCACCCGGAAACGGCGGATATGACGCCGTGTTTTCGATCTGCCACTCGCCCGAGAAACTCAACGCCGCAGGATCGTCGATATCGGGCTCGAGCCAATCGTCCCACGAGAGGGCAGCGCCCGGATTCTCGATCACCAGCAGGCGCGCCGCGCCCGACATGAAGAATTCCTCCATCCCCGGGACGGCGGAGAAATACCCGTTGTGTGAAGGAAAGGTAAAAGGATCGATGGAGCTGTACGGGTCATAGTATATGGGGGCGTCAAACGGGATCGGCACCATCGTCAATGACAGTTTGGTTTCCTTGTAAAGCTCGAGCTTTACGGCTGTGTCCCTCGCCGCCGCGCCGATGATGCAGTTTTGCTTCAGTGCGAAGACGTGGACGGTCCAGGTTCCCGGCCGGAACTGCGCCTCCACCGTCATCGTGGTTCCCGGTGCGGAGACGCGCTGTCGCGACCAGTCGATGATCCGGATGCCGTCGACGATTTGCACGTAGATTTCATCCAGCTGGGAGGGAATCGCCTTGGCGCCGGATTCAGTCACGATATCGTCAGGTTCGACCAATGACTTCGGGACTTCCAGCGTGATCGCCACCCGTGCCGTATCGAGGGTAAGGAACTCGCAGGACTCAAAAAGTATCGCTGTCGAGACGACGGCGACAACCGTCAAAATCAACTTTTTCATTTCCCGCCCCTTCAAAACAATATGAAGTAACCTTCCATGAATTTACCGTATCCCCGCCCAATTATCACGCCCGAATCCCGCTTCTGTTTTTTTTTCGATTATTGCTTATTTTCTTTCTCTCCAATCTTCCTTCGTTCCCTTCGTTCCCTTCGCTTCCTTCGCTTCCTTCGTGACCTTCGTGGTACCACCTTCGTGTCCTTCGTGGTAATGAATTACTTCAGCCGCACGACGGTCTTTCCGTACCCGCCTTCCTCGGGCCGGGCGAAGTGGTAGTCGGCGACGGCGGGGTGCGTTTTCAGGTATTCGTGGATGCCCTTCCCGAGCACGCCTTCGCCGGTGCCGTGGATGATGCTGAAGAGCCCCAAACTCGAAAGGCTCGCGCCGTCCACCTGGATCCGCACGGCTTCGAGCGCCTCGACCAGGCGGTAGCCGCGCACGTCGAGTTCGAACACCGGTTTTACGCCCGTGCCGACCGCGTCGATGGACACTTTCGGCGCTTCGGATTTTTCGACGGGCGCCGAGGCGAAGTCCGCTTCGGACAGCGTCACGCGGAGGGTGCCCGTCTCCACGAGCCAGGTGCCCTTCCTGGCGCGGCGCACGAGGGTGCCCCGCTTGCGCGACGAGGCGATGACGACGTCCATGCCCTCGACGTACTCGACGCCTTCACGGGCGGCCGGCGCGAAGGCTTCGTCGAAGGCGCGTTCCTGGTCCGCCACGTTCCGCTCGAGGTCCGCGATGAACGCCTTCACGGCCTTCGTCTTGTCCGCGTCGAGCTTGCCTTCCTTGATTTCCCGCACGAGGTTTTCGAGCCCCTTGCGGCTCTCCTCGAGAAGCTTCTTGAGGTCGCCGATGCCCTGTTCGCGGAGTTCCGCTTCCTTCTGTTTGAGGCGGAGCTCCTTGAGGTCGGCCTTGCGCTGTTCGTCCATCGCCTCGCGGAGCCGCGCCTTGCGGTCGGTTTCGAGGCTTTCGAGCTCGCGGTGCTTTTCGTTGAGGCCGCGTATGAGCGCGGCCACGTCGGTGCGCTCCTCGTCCAGGTAGCCGCGCGCGCCGTCGACGATCTCCTGCGGCACGCCGTTCCGGAAGGCGATGTCGAGGGCGCGGCTTTCGCCGGGGATGCCCATGAGGATGCGGTACGTGGGCGAGAGCGTGTTCTTGTCGAAGTCGACGGAGGCGTTGAGGACGCCCGGCTTCGTGTAGCCGTAGTTCTTGAGGATGCCGTGGTGGGTCGTGACGACGCAGAGCGAGCCGCGCTCGATGAAGCGGTCGAGCAGGGCCATGGCGATGGCGCAGCCCTCTTCCGGATCGGTGCCGCTCCCGAGTTCGTCGAGAAGGACGAGGCTCCGCGCGGTCGCCTCGCGCGCGATGGCCGACACCGTCTTCATGTGGCCCGAGAACGTGGACAGCGATTGGTCGATGGACTGCTCGTCGCCGATGTCCGCGAACACATCGTCGAACACGGGCAGGGCCGTGCCCCACAGGGCCGGTACCGCGAGGCCGAACTGGTTCATGAGGGACAGAAGGCCGATCGTCTTGAGCGTCACGGTCTTGCCGCCCGTGTTCGGACCGGTGATGATGAGCGTGCGCGCGTCTTCCGGCAGTTCGAAGCCGATGGGCACCGCGCCGGAACCGAGCATCGGGTGGCGCGCCTTCACGAGCTTGAGCCCGCGCTCCGCGCCGAGCGCGAACTCGCCCCGGTTCAGGTGGCCGTAGCGGGCGCGCGCGTAGAGTCCGTCGAGCGAGGCGCACGCCTCGCGCGCCGACGCGATCAGTTCGGCGTGCGGCAACAGCTTTGCGGTCGCCTCGCGGAGGACGCGCGCGACTTCGCGCTGCCAGCGGGCTTCCGCCTCCACGAGCTCGTTGTTCTTGATGACGAGATTCTCCGGCTCGACGAATACGGTCTGGCCGGTCGCCGAGACTTCGTGGACGATGCCCTTCACGCGGCCCTTGAAGTTGGCGCGCACCGCGAGCACGGTGCGGCCGTCGCGGACGGTCGGCAGTTCCGACTGGAGCATGCCGCGGAGGCTCTCGTCGCGGGTCAGCTCGGACGTGGCGCGCTCGATGTCGGCGTGGAGCCGGCGCACCGCCTCGCGCGCTTCGCGAAGCTCGGGCAGGTCGCGCAGCTCCCCGGAGGGCGACAGCACGCGGAACACCACGGCGGCCACCGGCTTCAAGTCGGGCGCCGCCTCCGTCTCGGCCTTCAGGTCGGGATGTGAGGCGCGGCCGACGAAGGCGACGAGCTTGCCGAACGATTCGGCCCAGAGGCCCGTCGCGTAGAGTTCCTCGAGTTCGAGGGCGGCGCCTTCCTTGCCGATCTTGCGGAGCGGGTCGGCGATCGGGGGGAAGGTGCAGGCGGGCGGCTCGACGCCGTCGCGGAAGAGCGCGGCCACCGCGGCGACGCGCGCCTTGAGGAGCTCCACGGCTGCCGCGTCCGGGAGCGGCAACGCGGACCCGACCTCCTCGTTCCCCTCGGGCGAAAGACAGTAGCCGGCCACGTCGGCGCGTATGCGGGCAAAATCGAGCAGGCGGAGGGCGTGTTCATTCATCGTTGTCGTACATCCTGCGGGGCTTTCCCCGCTTTTTAGCGTATTCCACCGTCTCCGCGAGTTCGGAGCGGATCCGCAAATAACTTTCGTAGCGGTCGGCGTCGAGGAGTTCCGTGCCCGCGGCCGCGGCCACCGCGCAGCCTTCCTCCTCGTCGTGCTGACAACGGGCGCCGTGCTCGCAGGACGGGGCGAGCGCGCGGATGTCCGGGAAACAGTCGCCGAGCCGCGCCTTGTCGATGCCGCGCAGCGCGAGGCGCCGGAAGCCCGGCGTGTCCACCACGCGCGTGATCCCGTCCGCGAGCGTGACGAGCGCCGAGCCCGTGGTCGTGTGCCGGCCGCGCTCGTACTTTTCGCACACTTCGCCGACGCGGCGCGAAAGCCCTTCCTCGACGCGGTTCAGCAGCGACGACTTCCCGACGCCGGACTGGCCCACGAAGGCGGTGGTCTTGCCGCGGAGGAGTTCGCGCAGCGCGTCGATGCCCTCTCCCGTCTCTGCCGAGCACTCGAGGACGCGGTACCCGATGCGGACGAAGTCGTCGAGCCGCTCGCGCGCGGCTTCGTCGACGCCGAGGTCGATCTTGTTCATGGCGATGACGAGCGGGATGCCGTCGCGTTCGGCCACCACGGCCACGCGGTCGACGAAGCGCGGCCTGAACGGCGGAAAGCCGGGGCTCGTCACGCAGACGATGGCGTCGAGGTTCGCCGCGATGGCCTGGTCGCTCTTGCCTTTTTCGTTGAAGCGGCGGAAGACGTTGCGCCTGGGGACGAGGGCGACGACGAGGCCTTTCGCCGCGTCGTGCGGGTCCTCTTCGTACTCGACGAGGTCGCCGGTCGCGAGCGAATTGTACCAGCCTTCGAGGGCGGCGAGCTGCTTCCCTTTGATGCCGACGCGCACGAGCCGGCCTTCCCCCGCGTCCACGAGAAAGTGGTTGCGGGTGCCGGATACGACGAGCCCCCTCACGTCGGGTCGTCCAGGGATCCGGCGAACTCGAGCCCGAAGCGTTCGGCGAACAGGGCGTGGCTCGGCTCGAAGGGCGGAGCGCCCGTGACGAAGTATTCTCCGCCCGTCGCCCGGACGGGTTCGCCCTCGTCCTCATCCGCGTCCGCCCGGGGCGCGGTTTCGACGAGCGCGGCCGCTCTCCGCGCCACTCCGTCGCGCGAGTCGACGATGGTGACGCCGGAACCGGCGACGCGCGCGATGTCCCGGGCCACGTGCAGGAAATGCGTGCAGGCGAGCACGATCTGGTCGGCTCCCTCGCGCACGGCGCCGGACACGGCGTCCCGGCAGACCGCCAGGCGCTCGGCTTCGTCGGCCACGAACAAGCGCCGCTCCACGAAGGTCACGAGATCCTGCGCGCCGACGCGGAGGACGCGCACGCCCTTCGCGAAGCGGTCGATGAGGGAACCGAGGTACGGATCTTCGGTGGCTCCCTTCGTGGCGAGCACGGCGATCACGCCCGTGTGCGTCCGTTCGGCGGCCGGCTTCACGGCGGGCACGGTGCCGACGACGGGACACTCGGGATGGGTCCGCCGGACCGCCTCGAGCGCCGCCTGGGACGCCGTGTTGCAGGCGATGACGACGAGCTTCGGGTCCATGCGGGCGATGATCCGGCCGAGACGGTCGAGCACGAGGCGTTCGACTTCGTCGCGCGTCTTGGTCCCGTAGGGAAAACCCGCTCGGTCCGCGAGATAGACGAAACGCTCGCCGGGCAGCAGGGCGCGGATCGCGTCGAGGTAGGGCAAGCCGCCCGCCCCGGAATCGAACACGATGATCGGTCGGCCGGTCATTTGAACAGCGAATCGAAGCCGGAACGGTCGGCCTTGGCTCCGGGCTTGGCGGCGCCGATCGCGCCCGGCTTCCACCACTCGCAGAAATTGGCCTTCGTCTTGTCGAAGACCGCCTCCTGCACGGTTTCCGCGCAGTCGTAGTGGGCGCCCGGCTTGTAAAAGGCGCAGTTCGAGCAGGTGTGGAGCTCGCGCCCGCAGTCCGGGCAGAGGGCCCTGAATCCGAGGCCGTCCCGCGGGGGGAACGGCGTTCCGCATGCGACGCACATGCTCTCCATCTTACCGCGCGTCCGCGCGCGTTGGCAAGGCGACGCACCTTGCGTTCGGCACGGCTTTCGTTTAGGCTCGACCGCATGTTCGCGTTCAGGAACTGCGCCGAGCCGGATTGCCGCCGCGACACGTTGACCGGCTTCGATTTCTGCGCGCGCCACGTCGAGGATCCCATCCTGGCCGCGACGCGCCTTGCGGAAACGATGGCCGCGTCGTCGCGGATCAAGGACCTCAACCTCGCCGGCCTCGAGCTCGTCGGGATCGACCTGGCGGCGCGCTCGTTCTTCGGCTGTTCCTTCATGGGCGCCACGATACGGAACGCCGCCTTCTCCGGCTGCACCTTCCGCATGTGCTTCTTCGACTACGCCACCTTCCAGTCCTGCGACTTCTCGTCGTCCGACATCCAGTTCTGCTCCTTCGCGGGGGCGTCGATCGCGAACTGCGCCTTCGAGAATTCCGAGCTGGTCCAGAACAACTTCGACGCCGTCAGGCTCGAGGACTGCACCTTCGCCGGTTCGAACCTCTACAACTCGCGCTTCATCGGCGCCGAGGCGCGCCGGACGGATTTCCGGGACTGCGACCTGAAGCGCGCGTTCCTGGTGTTCTCCCTCGAGGAGGACGTGTCCTTCCGCTTTTCCAACACGCAGGAAGCGATCAGGTCGGTCGACCGGGCGCACCAATGAAGGTCTACTTCCAGTATTCGCCGTACGGCTCGGCCAACGTCTACGTCCTCGGCTGCGACGAGACGGGCGACGCCGTCGTCGTCGATCCGGCCGAATTCGACGTGAACCTGCTCCGCTTCATCGAGAAGAACGGCTACTACGTGCGGACGGTGCTCGTGACGCACAATCACCGCCACCATGTCCGCGGCCTCGGCACGCTCCGGAAGATCTACGAGAGCCGCGTGATCGCCAGCACCGCCTCGGTGTGCGGCTTCCCCTGCGAAGTCGTGCGCGACGGCGACCGCTTCCTCGTGAGCGACGGGATCGGCGCCACCGCCATCTCCGTGCCGGGCCATTCGTCCGACTCCCTCGCCTACATGGTCGGGAAGCTCGTCTTCACCGGCGACAGCCTCCAGGCGGGCCTCGTCGGGAGCACGATGAGCAACTACGGGCACGCCCTCCTCACGCGCTCGATTTCGCAGAAAATCCTGAGCCTGCCCGACGACACGATCATCCTGCCGGGACACGGACCGCCCTCCACGGTGCGGGCGGAAAAAGCCTGCAACTACGGCTTCGACGACGCCCAGAAGCGCCAGAAAGAAGAGAAATACGATCTCTTCCTTTGACGATACGATCCTCGCCGCGCCCTCGCGGCGGCTTCCGACGCTCGCCCCGGTGATCCGGACGGCGCCGGCCTTGACAGCGTGCGCCTAAGGTGATACGGTGCCACGATTTACAGGAGCCCCTCCACCGGGGGCGTACACCGTAATATTACGGGAGTGCCGCTGAAGCCGCGTTCGGCCGTTCCGGCACACCGAACAAACCCGAACCGCCAAGGCGGTCATGGAGGGGTACTCGAGTGGCCACGAACGTCACGAGGCAGTTCAATTCGGCGGAAAAGCGCCATGTCCAGGATGAAAAGCGCCGCGTCCGCAACAAGAAGGCGAAGTCCGCCATCCGCGGCGTCGCCAAGAAGGTCGTCACCGCCGTCCACGAAAAGGACAAGGCGAAGGCCGAAGAGACGCTCAAGCTCATGATCAAGGAAATCGACACCGCCGCCCGCAAGGGCATCGTCAAGAAGAACGCCGCCGCCCGCAAGAAGTCGCGGCTGCAGCGCCTCGTCAACACCCTCCTGGGCTGATCGCGTCGCGTCCCGGACGCTCCGGAGTCCCGCCGCGGGACCGGAGCTCCGGAGTCCCCGGGCGATAGAAAAATGTTCGTTCCCTACGGAGTCCAGTCGTGAGCGGAAAAGTCACGAAGGCGGAGATCATCGACGCCTTGTACGAAAAGCTCCATCTCAACCGCAAGGACATCCACGTGCTCATCGACGGTCTCATCGATGAGATCAAGGACTCGATCCTGTCGGGCAAGACGGTCGAGCTGCGCGGCTTCGGCACCTTCGAAATCCGCGTCCGCAAGGGCCGCAAGCGCGCGCGCAACCCGAAGACCGGCGAACCGGTCAGCGTCGAGGACCACGGCGTGGCCGCGTTCCGTCCCGGGCGCGAACTCAAGACGAGCGCCTGGAACCTGAAGGACGATCACCGCCCCGCCGAATGACCCCTTCCCCGCGTTTCGAGGCGCCGCTCCGCGCCGGCGCGATCGCCGCTTCCGCCCTGCTCGCCTTCCTGTCCTTTCCGAATCCCCTCGTACCCGCGGGCCTCGGCTTTTTCGCGTGGATCGCCCTCGCGCCCGTCCTCGCGGCGGCCTACGGCGCGCGCGCCGGCACCCGGCTCGCCGTCGGGTTCCTCTTCGGCGCGCTTTCCCGCGCGGCCGCGGGACATTGGCTCGCCGCCTTCCATCCCCTCGCCCTCGCCTTCGTCACCCTCCTTTCGGCGATCCACTGCGCGCTCCTCTTCCTCCTCGCCGGAGCCTTTCCAGGAAGCGCGGGAAAGGCGCGCCCGCTCGTCTGGACCATCGTGTGGTGCTGTTTCGAGCTCGCCCGCGCGTACGGTCCCGGAGACGCGTACGGAGACCTGTCGTACGCCCTCTACCGCGCCCCGGGCGCCCTGCGGCTCGCGTCCGCGGGCGGCGTGCCGGCGCTCGGCTTCGTCCTCGTCCTCGTCAACGCGCTGATCGCGGACGTTCTCGTCCGATTTTCCCGGCGCGCGGGGAGGGATGCCCGACGGAACGATCCGGACAACGGAAGCGCCGTATGGAAATCCGTCCTCGCCTCCCGGATGGCCGGACGCGTCGCGCGGGATCTGGCGCCCGCCGCCGCGATCGTCTTCGCCGTCTGGGCGCTCGGCATGCTGCCGCTCGAGACGCCGTCCGGATCGGTCGCGACGGTGGCCCTCGTCCAACCGAACGTCCGCCATCCGCAGGCGGGCATCGCCGATTATCGCCGGGCGACCGACACGCTCGTCGCCTTGAGCCGGGAGGCGTTGGCGTCCAAGCCCGACCTGGTCGTCTGGCACGAAACGGCGCTGGTGCCGCCCCTCGAATGGCACCTCGAACGGAAGCCGAACCCGGACACCTTCGCGCTCGCCGCCGACGTGGACGGCTTCCTGCGGACCTTCCCCGTGCCGGTGCTCTTCGGGAACGGCACGGCTTTCGCCGATTCCGAAGGCGGGAGGCGCGACCGCAACAGCGCCAAGTTGTACCTGGGCGGGCGGAACGCGGGCCGCTACGACAAGATCGGACTCGTGCCCTTCGCCGAGCGCGTGCCGTTCCGCGAGCGCTGGCCGGCCTTCGCCCGGGCGGTGGAAGGCGCGCTCGGCACGCCCTGGGAACCGGGTACCGACCGGACCGTCTTTTCGCTGCCGCTCGCCGGCGCGCGGACGCTCGGCTTCGCCGCCCCGATCTGCTTCGAAGACTCCCTGCCCGCGCTGTTCGAGGAATTCGACGGGGCCGAGTTTTTCGTCGTGCTCACGGACGACTCGTGGTCCCGGTCCGAAGCCTGCGAATACCAGCACCTGGCGATGTCCTGCTTCCGCGCGGCGGAGACGGGTAAACCGGTTCTGCGGGCGGCCAATTCCGGCATCACCGCCCGCATCGACGCCTCGGGCCGCATCCTGGAAACCCTCCCGCCGTTCGTCACCGGAGTCCTCGTCGGCGCGGTTCCCCCCGCCTTCGGGGCGAGACCGTTCCTGCGGGCCCTCCGCGCCGCCTCGATCTGGCTGGCTCCGATCATGCTGGCGCTGCTCATCCTCCGCGGAGCGGCGCGAAACGCGCTCCGGAAAGCCCGAAAAAGCCCGCAGAGCGGCCCCGGAAGGGAGCGCCGGACGGGAAACGGTTGACAAGAACCCGTCTTCGATGAAAAATGAACCATGCACAGCAACGGGACGTACCGCTCATGACGGCCAAGAAACGGATCCTCATCGTCGACGACGAGCGGATCAACCTCGAGTTCTTCGACGTCATGCTCTCGAAACTCGGCTTCGAAGTCGAGCTCGCCGAAGACGGTTTCGAGGCCCTCGACAAGATCAAGGCCTTCAAGCCGGACCTGATCCTGCTCGACAACGTGATGCCCAAGCTCTCCGGCTGGGAAGTGACGAGCACGCTCAAGACGAAGGACGAGTACCGCGAGTACTCGGAAATCCCCATCATCATGTTCTCCGCGCTCGACGACGTGCGCGACAAGGTGGAAGGGCTCGAGCTCGGCGCGGACGACTACATCACGAAGCCCTTCAACTTCTCGGAAGTCCTCGCGCGCATCCGCGCCATCCTCCGGACCCGCGACCTCATCCACCAGCTCGAGAAGCGCGAGACGCGCCTCCAGGTCTTCGAGCGCCTCGTCGAGGAGCTGGCCGAATACGCTGAATCCCTCCGGGCCCCGATCAAGGCGCTGTCCCACGCGGTGCCCAAGAACGGTTCGGGCGACGCGGCCTTCGTCGAGACGGTCAAGTCCGAGAGCGCGGCGGCCCTCGACCGCCTGACCCAGCTCGAGCGCCGGGTCGAGTCCATCAAGAAGGAAACCGAGGACCTGAAACGCGCCGAGACCACCATCCACGTCATCAAGAAGAAAGTCCGGGAACACGCGAAATAACCCTTCGCGGCGCACCGGTCCGAGGAGCGCGCATGCTGACTCCCGAAAAGCGGAAAGTCCTCGAGATCTTCGCGGACGGCCGCAAGCTCTACAAGCTCATGAAGTTCGCCGAAGCCCGGGACAAGTTCCTCGAGGCGCTCGCCATCGATCCCGCGGACGGTCCCTCCAAGGTGTACGTCCAGCGTTGCGACCATTACCGGGACGACCCGCCCCCCGAAGACTGGGACGGCGTGTACGTCATGAAGACGAAATAGGCGGCTCCATCCGCCTGATCCGGGACGACGGTTTCCGCCGTCCCCCCCACATCCTGACGGCCCGCCCCCTCGCCCCCGGCGATATCGGATCGGCGCGGCCGTCGCCATCGGACGGTCATCCATGTCCAAGACAAGCGGCAAACACGATCCGGTCGTGACCACCCTCGGTCCCGAAACCGGCTTCAACGGCAAGCTCAAGTTTTCCGAATCGCTCCGGATCCGCGGCACCTTCGAGGGCGAGATCGAGGCGAAGGGCGTCCTCTACATCGACGAGCCGGCCAAGGTGACGGCGCGCATCGTGCGAGCGTCCAGCATCGTCGTGGGCGGCCAGGTCAAGGGCGATCTCGAGGCGGTCGACAAGATCGAGATGCTGCCGACGGCGCGCGTCTACGGCAACGTCCGCACGACGAAGCTGCGCATCGCGGACGGCGTCGTCTTCGAGGGACGCTGCGACATGATCCGCTCCGCCGACGCCTTCAATCCCTTCCTCGCCGAACGTCCGTGAGTTCCGTCCCTCCCGGCGCCGAGGAAGCCGAAGCCCTGCTCGAGCTGCTCGTCGGGCGCGGCCTCACGCTCGGCTGCGCCGAGTCCTGCACGGGAGGCATGGTGTCGGCCGCGATCACCGCGGTGCCGGGCGCGTCGCGCGCGTTCAAGGGCGCGATCGTCTCCTATTCGAACGACGCGAAAGTCACCGCGCTCGGCGTGCCGCGCGCCACGCTGGAAACGCGCGGCGCCGTTTCGGTCGAGACCGCGCGCGCCATGGCGGAGGGCGCCCGCCGCGCCCTGGGGGTCGATTGCGCGGTGGCCATCACCGGCATCGCCGGGCCGGACGGCGGAACGCCGGACAAGCCCGTGGGCACCGTCTGCTTCGGCCTCTCGGCAGGCGGCCGCCATGTCGAGACGCGCGAGTGCTTTCAGGGCGATCGGAACGACGTACGCGAGCGCGCCACGAGGCACGCGTTGTCGGCCTTGCGCTCGTTCGTGGAACAATCTTCTTGACAGGGAACGTGCCGGCCTTTATAGTGACCCCACATCGTCGCGCCCGTCCGGGCGCCATCCCCCGCGTCTTTCGCTCCCGTTCCCCATCGAGCATATCCATTGAGGAATCCCGAACGACACGACGCGCTCACCCGACCATCCCGCACGCGCTGCCAGCGCCCCGTGAAGGAACGGAGTAATCAATGCCGATAGTCCGAAAACGCAAACCGACCGAGGAAACCTCCGAAGGCCGCGACACCCAGCCGGAGCTCGCCATGGACGGCGCCGACCTGCAACCCGACAACGTCCGCCTCGAAGCGCCCGACCAGGACGCTCCGTCGTCCGAAGACGCCTCGTCGTCCGACGACGCCTCGTCGTCCGAAGACGCCGCGACGGCGCGGAACGCCGCCACGCAAGGCGCCGAAAACGCCGAGCGCGAGCCCGCGCGCATACGCGTCAAGCGCCGTCCCTCGGGCGGCGACGTTTCCGAGCGCAGACCCGACGAGGGCGCCGCTCCCGAACGGCCGGCTTCCACGTTCGTCTCGCCGGGGTTCATCCGCAAGCAGGAAACCTTCGAGAAGACCGGAGCCGGGGCCGAACCCGCCGCGCCCCGATCCGCCGAACCCGCCGATTCCCGCTCCCGCCTGTCCATCAACGACCTGACCGGCATGCAGATGAAGGACCTCCGCGAGATCGGCGTCAAGTACGGCCTCAACCACGAGGAGATGGTCGTCCTCAAGAAGCAGGAACTGATCTTCTCGATCCTGAAGACGCACACCGAGCGCGCGGGCATCATCTACGCGTACGGCTCGCTCGAGATCCTGCCGGACGGCTACGGCTTCCTCCGCTCGCCGCAGAACAGCTACCTGCCCGGCACCGACGACATCTACATCAGCCCGAGCCAGATACGCCTCTTCAACCTGAAGACCGGCGACACGGTATACGGCCAGATCCGCAGCCCCAAGGAGGGCGAGCGCTTCTTCGCCATGCTGCGCGTCGAGCAGGTCAACTTCGACGAGCCGGCCGTCGCGCAGAACCGCATCCCCTTCGAGAACCTCACGCCGCTCTACCCGAACAAGCGCCTCAACCTCGAGACGACCACCGAGGAGACGGGCAACCGCATCATCAACCTCTTCTGCCCCATCGGGAAGGGCCAGCGCGCGCTCGTCGTGTCGCCGCCGAAGACCGGCAAGACCATCCTGCTCCAGAAGATCGCCAACGCGATCACGCGGAACCACCCCGAGGTCTACCTCATCGTGCTGCTCATCGACGAACGCCCCGAGGAAGTCACGGACATGGAGCGCACGGTCAAGGCCGAGGTCATCTCGTCCACCTTCGACGAGCAGGCCACGCGCCACGTCCAGGTCGCCGAGATGGTCATGGAAAAGGCCAAGCGCCTCGTGGAGCACGGCAAGGACGTCGTGATCCTCCTCGACTCGATCACGCGCCTCGCGCGCGCCTACAACCAGACGGTGCCGACGAGCGGCAAGATCCTGTCGGGCGGCGTCGACTCGAACGCCCTCCACAAGCCCAAGCGCTTCTTCGGCGCGGCGCGCAACATCGAGCAGGGCGGCTCGCTCACGATCATCGCAACGGCCCTCGTGGACACGGGCTCGCGGATGGACGAAGTCATCTTCGAGGAGTTCAAGGGCACCGGCAACATGGAAATCAACCTGGACCGCCGCCTCTCGGACCGCCGCACCTTCCCCGCCATCAACATCAAGAAATCGGGCACCCGCAAGGAGGAACTCCTCCTCACGGAAGAGGAGCTCCAGAAGATCTGGGTGCTGCGCAAGGTGATCAACCCCCTCGACGACGTCGAGATCATCGAGCTGCTGATTGACAAGATGATGAAAACCAAGAATAATGAGGCGTTTTTAAGATCCATGAATACGCCCGCGAACGGCAATTCGTAGATCGACCGTCACATAGGCCGGTTTTCCGGCACTCCCGGCCGCGAGGACGTCGCTGCGGCCTGACGAAGCGCATTTGGAGGTTTCAAATGAAACAGGACATCCATCCGAAATACGAGATGACCACCATCACGTGCGCCTGCGGGAATGTCATCGAGACCCGTTCGACGGTGAAGAATATCCAGGTCGAAATTTGCTCCGCCTGCCATCCCTTCTTTACCGGAAAACAGAAGCTCATCGACACCGCCGGGCGCATCGACCGCTTCCGCAAGCGGTACAACATCAAGGAGTGATCCTCCTTGGCGCGCCCCGTGGCGCGCACGCGAAAAAGCCCGTCGGCCCAGAGCCGGACGGGCTTTTTTTTGTCGAGTCGGCGCCGCGCGGACGTTCGTCCGCCCCGCCTTCAGCCCAACGACGCGAGCAGGGCGAGGATGCGGGCGGCGGCGCGGCCGCGGTGGCTCACGCGGTTTTTCGTTTCCATCGGCAGTTCGGCCACGGACAGGCCGTGCTCCGGCAGGAACACGATCGGGTCGTAGCCGAAGCCGCCCTCGCCGCGCGGCTCGGCGAGGAGGACGCCTTCGCAGGTCTCCTGAGCGACGTAAAAGCGGCTTTCGTCGAGCATGAGCGTCATGCAGCAGACGAAACGGCACGCGCGGTCGGATACGCCTTCCATTTCGGACAAGAGCAGGGCGTTGCGCTCCGAGGCGGCCAGTTCCGCGCCGTCGATCGACCCGTAGCGCGCCGACAGGACGCCCGGCGCGCCGCCGAGGGCGTCGACGCAGAGTCCGGAATCGTCCGCCAGCACGGGCCTGCGAAGCGCGCTCCACAGCGCTCGGGCCTTGCCGAGCGAATTGCCCTCGAAGGTGGGCTCGGTTTCCTCGTGGGAGAAGCTGATCCCGGCGTCGGACGCGGTCCGGAGGACGTGTCCGTCGAAAAGCGGCGCGAGCTCCCCGAGCTTGTGGCGGTTGTTCGTCGCTACGAAGATTTCCATGCGCCGATACTACCGCGGCCGCGGCGCCGTTGGCCAGCGGTCGCGGGCGTCTTCCGGGTCGCGACGGCTTCCGCCCGAGCGCGTCCGGATTTCCTTCCGGCGAATCCGGCCGCCGACGCGTTCCCTCCGTCGAGCCGCTGACGGAGTTCGAGCAAGGCCGAATCGACGGTGCCCTTGGCGGTACCGAGCACGCGCGCGATGCAGGGATTCGGCACGAGGATGCGCGTCCGCTCGAGGGCGTCCGTCCGGTTCCGGTAGAGCCGACGGCGTCGTTCGAGCTTTTCCGCCAACATGCGCCGCTTGGTCTCGTCTTCCTCGTACGAAATCCGGCGTTCGGCGAGCCTGAGCGCGAACCACGCGTTCGATCGCGACGCCACCGCCCGACGGTATCGGTCCAGATTGTCGCGAGTCGCCTCGCGGGCACGCGCGACGCGCTCGAGGGCGAGATCGGGATCGAGACCGCCCGCTGCGGCCGCCCTCCGCACTTCGCCGTCGTCGAGGAGCCAGGCGTTTTTCATGAGCAGCATGGACAGGTGGAAGGCCACGGTGGCTGCGTCACGGCCGAGCGCCGAACGGAAGCCGGGCTCGAGTTCGCGCGCCACGCAGGCGTCGGTCACCGTCTCCTCGAACTCGCCGTAGTAATCGGCCTGGTGCTCGACGTATTCGGCGAACATGATCGACGTTCCGTGGCGGTCGCGACGGTCGTTGCGCCTGAGCGTCAGGGCGACGAACCGGAGACAGGCGGCCAGGTAGGTCCGGAAATCCGCCCCGTAGTCCCGGTACTTGTCCACGATGCCGCGCAGCTTGTCCGGATAGCGGGAAAAGATCTCTCCGACGTCGTCTTCCGACAAAAGCCCGTAGCGCCGCGGGTGACGGTACAATTCGGCGACGATCATCCTGAACAGATCGTCCCACCCCTCGGAACTCCGGCGATACCTGTCCAAGAGCTCCTCCAGACTTCGTGCATCCATGTGAGTCCTCCCTGCCGTCCCGGCGACAAGGAGGAATACACGGAACGTGCCAAGGCAGCGGGAAGAGACGACGAAGCCGGGCACAACGGCTCCGCGTCGCGTGGGAGGAACGGGTAAGTCCTTGAGAAACGAAGAATTGCGTACGGGGGCGGAAAACGGGAAAAAAGCTCCGTTCGGATCAGAGGAGGTAGTCGCCGTTACCTTCGGTTACGAATACCTCTTCGAAGGCTTCCACGAAACGCTCGCGGATGTCCTCTATGCGGCCTTCCATGGACAGGCCGGCGGCCAGACGGTGGCCGCCGCCGCCGAAACGGGCGGCGATGCCGGCGACGTCGACCGTGTCGCGCGAGCGGAGGCCGACCGTGCAGCTGTCGGGCGTCTCCTGCCTGATGACCATGACCGCCTCCACGCCCGCCACGGTCATGAGGAGCTGGTAGAGCATGTCGGAATCGCGGCTGGCGATGCCGTAGTTGCGCTGGTCGTCCTCGGACATGCAGGTGACGAGGAGGCGGCCGCCGAAATACGGCTCCGCGCGGAAGAGGAGTTCGCCCATGAGCTTGCGCGTGAGGAGGGACTTGCCGCCGTACACGAGGGAAAAGATGTGCTTGGGGGAGGCTCCGGCGTCCGCGAGGACCGCGGCGGCGCGGAAGACGTCGCCGCGCCCTTCCTTGAGGTGGCGGAAAAAGCCCGTGTCCGTGCACAGGCCGAACAGGAGCAGTTCGGCCTCTTCGCGGGTCGGCGTTTCGCCGAAGGCTTCGATGATCTCGAGGACCATGGTCGTGACGGAGACGGCGTTCTGATCGACGAAGACGACGGTGCCGGCGCTTTCGCCCGTGGCATGGTGGTCGATGAAGGCGGTGGGCAGGTCCGGGAGGACTTCCGCCACGCGGCCGATGCGGGACAGGCTCGAGCAGTCCAGGACGACGAGGGCGCAGTTCGGCAGGTGCTTCGGCGGAGTTCCGAGGAAGCGGTGCTCGTAGGGCATGATCTCGGTCCGCGTGAAGGGGCCGGACGAAATCGCGTAGCTTTCCTTGCCGCGTCGCCTGAGGAACGACTGGAGGGCCAGCTGGGAGCCCACGCAGTCGCCGTCCGGCTCCTTGTGGCCGACCACGAGATAGCTGTCGTACGCGGCGAGGAAGTCCCGCAGTTCCGGGGAGACTCTGGACGTCATCGAACGGCGCTTAGTATTCGAGCTTGACTTCGTCGACCTTGAACTTGCTTTCAAGCTCGGGACTGGAAGCCTGGTAGCCCCAGGACGGATCGCGGATGTTGTCCCGGACGTAGAGCCTGACGTGGCTGAATTTGCCTTCTTTGAGGTACACCACGAGGTGCGGGTAGGAGGGATGGTCGCCCGCGATCAGCTGGGCCTTGCCGCCGGGCACGAACCAATCGTTCGGGATGAAGGCCTCCGCGACGCCGGCGTTGCCCTTGCGGTAGATGACGCGGTAGCCGTACGCGGACTGGTCGACCCGGATCACGTTGGCGTGGAGCGGGTAGTACGGGGATTCGTGGATGAACTTTATGGCGAACGGATCGGCCGGCTCGGCTTCCTGGGCGAAGAGGGGCGCGAAACCGGCGATCAGGCAGAACGCGACAACGGCGGGAACAAGGCGTTTCATGGATTCCTCCTTCGGTGCGCCCTCCATTATAGACGGCTCAAGCCCGCAAGGCAAGAAAAACGGGACGAAGGCGGCCGGAACTTGCCTCAAAGCGAAGCGGCAGGCATACTCCGCCCATGGCCACGGAAACTCCGGCCGGGCGGGTCACCCGAGTCTGCTCGATATTGGAACGGATCTACCCCGATACGAAGCCCCTCCTCGCCTACCGGAACTGCTTCGAGCTCCTCGTCGCGGTCATTTTATCCGCCCAGTGCACCGACGACCGGGTGAATCTCGTGACGCCGGTCCTGTTCGCGCGCTGGCCGGACGCCCCGAGCCTGGCCGCGGCCCCGCTTTCCGACCTCGAAGCGGTCGTCAAGTCCACCGGTTTTTACCACGCCAAGGCGCGCTACCTTTCGGAAAGCGCGCGCCTCGTCGTCGAGCGTTTCGGCGGAGCGGTTCCGCCGTCGATCGACGAGCTCCTCCTCCTGCCCGGCGTCGGCCGGAAAACCGCCAACCTCGTCGCGAGCGCCTGCTTCGACGCGCCCGGCCTCATCGTCGACACCCACGTGAGCCGCGTGTGCCTCCGGCTCGGCATGTCCAAGGATCGCGATCCACTCCGGATCGAACGCATCCTGGCGGACGCCCTGCCGCCCGCGCGCTGGACGGCCGCCTCCCACGCCCTGAACCGTCTCGGAAAGCTCGTGTGCGACGCGCGAAAACCCGCCTGCCCCTCCTGTCCGGTGGCCGCCGACTGCCCCTCGCGCGGAACGGCGCCGCGGTCGAGGGCGACGACGCGGAAAAAAGCCGCGCCGTAGGATCCTGTCGGGCTCCCAAGCGTCGGCCGGGAAAAACGCCGCGCCGCCCCCGCGCCGGAGCGTTTCGCGGTCGTTGGGGACCGTATGGAACAGCTTCACGATCCCATCGCCGAGCTGGCGCGCGAGCGCTTCGGCATCGCGTACCTCTACCCGTACCAGCGCCTCGTCGTCGCGAACGTGCTCGACACGGCGGCCGCTTTCCGCGCCCGGCCGGAACCCGAAAACGGCGGTAACGCGGCCGCCGCGGGCAAGTCGGGGGCCGAAGGCGACGCAGGGTCGCCCACGGCCGGAAACGCGGCCGCCACCGGCCAAAGCGCCGGCGACGCGAATCCCGACGACGAAGCGAGCGACGACTCCCTGTCCGAAGCGCCGCCCGAACGGCACGGCCTCAGGCAGATCGTCGTATTGCCTACCGGCGCCGGAAAGAGCCTCTGCTTCCAGCTGCCGGCGCTCGCCCTCCCCGAGCCGACCCTCGTCGTGTTTCCGCTCCTCGGTCTCATCGCCGACCAGAAGCGCCGGCTCGAGGAGCGAGGAATACCCTGCGCGACGTTCCAGGGCGGCATGGAGCGCGCGGAGGCGGCGCGCGAGCTCGACAAGATCCGCCGGGGAGAAGCACGCATCGCCCTCACGAATCCCGAATCGCTCGGTTCCCCGCCCGTCCGCGAACTCATGGAAAGCGCCGGCGTCTTCCATCTCGTCGTGGACGAGGCGCACTGCGTGTCGGAATGGGGCGATACCTTCCGGCCCGCCTACCTGCGCGTGGGCGATTTCATCCGCGAATGGGATCCGCCCGCCGTCACCGCGTTCACCGCCACGGCGTCGCCGACCGTGCTCGTCCGCATGGCGAAACTCCTCTTCCGCGGCGAGCCCTACGGCACCGTCTCGGGCGACGCGGACCGTCCGAACATCTCGTACGCGGTGACGCGGACCTACGCCCGCTTCCGCACCCTGACGCGCCTCGCGCTCGAGCGCCCGAAACCGATGATCGTGTTCACGTCGAGCCGCGAGGGCGCCGAGCTCGTCGCTGAGCGCCTGGGCGCGCGGCTCCGCGAACGGGGCGAGCGCACGCCGGTGCGCTTCTACCACGCGGGCCTCGAACGGGCCGAAAAGAAGGCGCTCGAAGCGTGGTTCCTGTCGTCGAAGGACGGCATCCTGGCGGCGACCTGCGCGTACGGGCTCGGCATGGATAAGCCGGACGTGCGGACGGTGGTGCATGTCGATCCGCCTCCCTCGATCGAGGCGTACTTGCAGGAGTCCGGGCGGGCGGGTCGCGACGGCGGGGCGTCGGGGGCCGTGCTCATCCGCGCCTTGCCCGCCGCTTCGGGCGAACGCGGCCCGAAATCCAGGAGAGACGACCGCGCGGCGGACGCGCGCGAAAGCGCGACGGAGTTCCAGGAGGCGATGGAAGCCGAGCGCGCCGCGGCGGTGCTCGCCTACGCCGACCGGAACGACAGGTGCCGCCGCGAAAGCCTCCTGTCGTACCTCGGAAGCCGCTTCACGGCGTGCTTCGGCTGCGACGTGTGCGAAGGAAAAGCGGACGCCCCGCCGGAAGGCGAACGCGAGATCGTGTCCTTCGTCGCCGCGAATCGCCGTCGCTTCGACGCGCCAAGGACTACGGCCGGGCTCCTCGGCTCCTTCGACGAACCCTGCGCCCGGAAGGGCGTGCTCGCGGGCTGGGACGAAGCCGACGCCCGCGCGGCGCTGGCGGGCTTGGTCGAGGACGGGAAACTCGTCACGAGGCGGGGCGTGGTATGGAAGGGACTCGCGGACTTGCCGGGTTCAGTCCGATTCGCCCGCTTCGGCCGGCTGTTCCGCGGACGCGGCCGGTTCCGGCGCGGGCGGTTCGGCCTTCGCGGCGAGCCTGAGGCGGAAGCGGCGCGCGGCGGAGGCGCGGCGGTAGGGATCGGAGATGGCGCGGACGACGAGCCAGGCGACGACGAAGCAGACGGCGGTGACGATCACGCGCCAGTCCGACACGACGCGGAGGCAGACCCTCAGCGTGCCGATCGGGTCGCTCACTGCGGCTTGTCCTTGATGCCGGGAAAAGCGGTTTCGCTCTGCTGCAGCGCTCCCGCGTCGAAGGGCCGCGAATAGAGGATGCCGTACAGCTTGGCCTGGTCTTCCAGCGTGAGCCCCGCGAAGGAGATGCCGTAGTAGTCGTTTTCCTTGTCGCTGAATTTGCGGACGGCCTTGCCGCGGATCTTCATGGACACGGGTCCCTGGTCGAGACGGAGGCAGATGCAGGATCCGAGCTTGATGGAAACCCCGACGTCCGCCTTCGGCACCGTGATCTGGCAGCCCGACACGCTCATGTCGACGACGGACGCGCCGTAGGCGACCGGCTTCGATCCCTCGGCGGTCTTGAAATAGCCGTGGGTCCGGAGGAAGAAGGCGACGAAGCGCGCGAAGTCCCACACGTAGTCGACGTGGTTGAAGTCGAAGATGCCGCCGTGCGGCTGCTTGGTCGCCATGTACACGTAGCCGATGACGTACTGGTAGTAGAGGATGGGGCAGTAGATCTCGGCGATGTACCCGGCCTCCGACTTGAGCGCGAGCAGGCGCTCGAGTTCGACGCCGTCGGTCAGCGTGGCGATGCCCTCGAAATCCTCCTCCATGTGCCGCGTGATGATGCGGCCTTCCGGATAGGGATCCGTCTCGGGCAGCCCGCTCTTGAGCGACGGGAGGAACAGCATCTTGCCGAGCTTGGCGATGAGGCGTTCCTCGAGGCGCTCGGGCTTGCGATTCTTGAACATCACGATGCGGAATTCGCTGCAGAAACCCATCGCGTTCGACTTGAAGCTCCCGATGAGTCCTTCGAAGCTGCTCGTGTCGAAGGACGCCTCCGATTCGGGTTTTTCGACGTCGCTGTACTCCCCGGAGCGGGGATAGTTCATGGGGATGTTCTCGTCGTTCAGGTAGAAGCTGAACGCGCAGTTCTTCGGGCCGGGCACGCGGACGTTCTTGCGCTGGGGCGCCTTGATGAGGAGTTCCGGCGCGTCGACGAAGATCTTGCCGCCCTCGATCTTCTTCACCTTGGACGAAAAGCACACGGGCTGTCCGTGGAAATCGACGTAGGCGGTGATCCGCTCCCAGCCGGAAAACGACGAGGCTTCCGCCGCCTTCATGGCGAAGGTGAGCTTTTCGCCCTGGACGTCCGCCAGCTTGCACACGACGGTCTTGCCGGTGCCGTGCAGGCGCACGGGCAGGGAGAGCGCCGCTATCTGTTGCATGACGTAATCGCGTTCGACGGTCGATACCTTCGTCGCCATGGTCGCCTCGGTTTTCAATGTATGCCGGCCGGACGCCGACGCGCGTCCCCGTACCGGGAAGTCTAGCACAAAACGCGGTTCAGGTACAGTAACGCACTGGTGGCGTTTTCGGTCGCCGGGCTTTTCCCGAAAGACTTGCGCAAGCCGGGCGGCCTCCGTATGATGATCGGACGAAGCCAACCCGGCCAAGGAGCTCCGATGCCCACGTACGCGAATCTCGACGCCCTCCCCTCGTTCGCGCGCCTTCGCGCGGCCCCGCCCGTGTCCCTGCGGAAGGTCCTGTCATCGGCGCGGGTGGACGAATACCGTGCGCCGATGGCCGCCGGGCTCGAGTACCTGTACGCCGCCATGGACGTGGACGACGCGATCCTCGACCTCCTCCAGTCCCTCGCGGACGAAGCCGCCTGCGTGGACAAGTTCGCCGCGATCGCCTCCGGCGAGGTCATGAATCCCGGCGAAAAGCGCATGGTGCTCCACCACCTCGCGCGCGGCGAGCCGGCCGGCCCCGTCGTCAGGGATGGCCGCGACTTCCGCGCGTTCTACGAGGGCGAGCGTAAACGGATCGCGGCCTTCGCCCGCGACGTGCGGTCCGGGACGATCGCCGCCAAGGCCGGCAACTTCGACACGGTGGTCCAGATCGGCATCGGCGGCTCGGACCTTGGCCCCCGCGCGCTCTACCTGGCCCTCGAACGCCAGGCGGCGCGAAGCGGCCTTCGCAAGCTGCGCGCCCGCTTCATCAGCAACGTCGATCCCGACGACGCGAACGCCGTGCTCGATTCGGTGAACCTCGGCACGACCCTGTTCATCCTCGTGTCCAAGAGCGGCACGACGCAGGAAACCCTCGCGAACGAAGCCTTCGTGAAGGCGGCCCTCCGCGCGAAGGGTCTCGATCCGGCGAGGCACATGGTCGCCGTGACGAGCGAGACGAGCCCGCTCGCGAGGAATCCCGGCTATCTGGCCTCGTTCTACATCGACGACTACATCGGCGGGCGCTACTCGGGTTCGAGCGCGGTCGGCGGCGTCGTCCTCTCGCTCGCGTTCGGGCCGGAGACCTTCGAAGCCTTCCTCGAGGGCGCCCGCGACGCGGACCTGGGCGCGCTCGAGCGCGACGCGAGGCGGAACGCGGCGCTCCTCGACGCGCTCATCGGCGTGTACGAACGCAACGTCCGGAATCGCCCGGCCACGGCGATCCTCCCGTACGAACAGGCCCTCGAGCGCTTTCCCGCCCACCTCCAGCAACTCGACATGGAGTCGAACGGGAAGAGCGTGAACCGCGCGGGCCAGCCCGTCTCCTACGCGACCGGGCCCGTCGTCTTCGGCGAGCCGGGCACGAACGGCCAGCACTCCTTCTACCAGCTGCTCCACCAGGGGACCGACGTGATCCCGCTCCAGTTCATCGGCTTCCTCTCGAACCAGAGCGCCGTCGACCTCGAGTTCGAGGGGGCGACGAGCCGCCGCACGCTCAACGCGAACCTCGCCGCGCAGATCGTCGCCTTCGCCCTCGGCAAGGACGACGCCGATCCGAACAGGCGTTTCGCGGGCGAGCGCCCCTCGAGCCTCATCGTGGGCGACGAGCTCGGTCCCCGCCAGCTCGGCGCCCTCCTCGCGCACTACGAGAACAAGGTAATGTTCCAGGGCTTCCTCTGGAACCTGAACAGCTTCGACCAGGAAGGCGTCCAGCTCGGCAAGGCGCTCGCCAAGCGCGTCCTCGGCGACGGCGCCGTCGACGCCACGCTCGAAGCCTTCGCGAAGGCGACGGGCGCCCGATGAAAGCCGCGCGCGACAACCGCTTCGTCATAGCCTTCACGGGCGGCGGCACGGGCGGACACGTGTATCCGGGCCTCGCCGTGGCCGCGCGGCTCCGCGAGCTCTTCGTATCCAAGGGCCGCGACCCCGCCTCCCTGCGCTTCGTGTGGCTCGGTTCGGGCAAGGATCTCGAACGCGCGCCGGTGGAAGCCGCCGGTCTCGAATTCTTCGCCGTGCCCTCGGGCAAGCTCCGACGCTCGCTGTCGCCGGCCAACATCCCCGACCTATTCAAGGTGGTCGCGGGCTTTTTCGTCGCGCGCGCGATCCTCGCCCGGCTCAAGCCGGCGTTGCTCTTCTCGAAGGGCGGCTACGTGAGCGTGCCGCCGTGCCGCGCCGCCGCCTCGCTCGGCATCCCGGTCTTCACGCACGAATCCGACGTGACGCCGGGCCTCGCGACGCGGCTCAACCTGTCCGTGGCGTCGGAGATCTACGTCGGCTACGGGCGCACGAAGGACTTCGTGCCCGAAGCCGCGCGCGCCCGCGTGGTCGTGAGCGGCAATCCGGTGCGGCCTGAAATCAAAGGGGGCGACGCGGCGCGCGGACGCTCGTGGCTCGGGCTTCCCGAAGGCGTCCCGATAGTCCTCGTCGTCGGCGGCAGCCAGGGCGCCAGACAGGTGAACGAGCTCGTCGCGGCTTCATTGACCGCCCTTACCGCGCGGGCAGTCGTCGTGCACCAGTACGGCGCGGGCAACGCGCCGGCCGCTCCCGCGGATCCCGCCGTCGCCGCGCGCTACCGTCCCTTCGAGTACATCCGGGGCGAACTGCCCGACGTCCTCGCGGCGGCGGCCGTGGTGGCGGGTCGAGCCGGAGCGGGCACCATCTGGGAAGCCGCCGCCCTCGGAAAGCCCATGGTGCTCGTGCCGCTCGCCGGGGCGGGCACGCGCGGCGACCAGGTCGACAACGCGCGGCACGTCGCCTCGCTCGGCGCCGCGGTCGCGCTCGTCGGACCGGACGCCACGGCCGAGGCCTTCCGCGACGCCCTCCTCGGCGTCTTGGGCGATCCGGAACGGCTCGCGGCCATGGGCGCCGCGTCGGCGGCGCTCGACGAAAAGGACGCCGCCCTCTTCATCGCGCAACGTCTCTATCATCGCTTGGTTCGGGAGGAACGATCATGAACACGCTCGACTGGATCCTCGTCGGCATCGCCGCGGTATTCGCGCTCCGCTGCCTGTTCCGCGGCTTCGTGAAGGAAATCCTGTCCGCCGCGGCCCTCGTCGCGGGCGGGCTCGCCGGCGTGGCCTTCTATCAGCCGATCGGGGAGCTTTTCGGCAAGCTCACGGGGCTCAAGACCTTCCTGGAAGTCATCGGCTTCGTCATCGCCTTCCTCGTCGCCTTCGTCGTCGTGAAGCTGATCGAGCGCGCCCTGCGCACGACGCTCGAAGCCCTCAAGCTCGGCGGACTCGACAAGCTCCTCGGCTTCCTGCTCGGCGCCGTCGAGGGACTCGTCATCGTCAGCCTCGTCCTCATCCTCCTGTCGCGCCAGTCGCTGATCGACCTCAAGGCCCTCCTCGACGGGAGCGTCGTCGCGAGGACGCTCCTCCCGGTGCTCGTGAAGAACGGGGCCCTGCCGGGCTGAGGAAGGTGTTTTCCAACATAATCGGCCAGGAGGAGGCCGTCGCGTCGCTGTCGCGCGACCTCGCCGGCCACGAACTCCCCGGATCGATCCTCTTCGAGGGGCCGCGCGATTCGGCGAAACTCACGACCGCGCTCGAAACCGCGCGCGTCCTCTCCTGCGAGCGCCGGCCCCGCGGCCCGGTCGACGGGTTCGACCGCGTCTCCTACGTCCCGTGGGACTGCGACTGCCCGTCGTGCCGCCGGCACCGACTCCTCGCCCACCCCGACCTGCTCATCCTCGGACCGAAGTCGTTCCGCCCGGAAATCGCCGCGGCGTCCGAAGCCTTCCTGGCCGAAGACTGCCTCCAGACGCGGTACCTGCTCCTCCGCGCGTGCCGCAAGCTCATGAAGCGCTTCGACGCCGAGCTGTACGACCACGAGGAGACCCGCCTTTCGAAGGCCCTGCCGTCGGTCCGGGCGCTCGAGGAGCTCTGCGACCTCGTCGATCCGTCCCGCGGGAAGGACGCGGACGCCGATCCCGCGAAGACCGCGCGCGAAGCGCTCGCCCTCGCGGAAAAGCTCGAAGCCCTCGTACCCGCCACGACGCCCGTGTTCATGGTGCGCGCCGTCGAAAAATGGGCGCGCCTCGCGCCGAACGGCGAGCGGAAGTGCGTCGTCATCGAGAACGCCGACCGCATGCTCGACTCGTCGCGCAACGCGCTCCTCAAGATCCTCGAAGAACCGCCCGAGTCGACCGCGTTCATACTCACCACGTCGCGCAAGGGCGCGATGATCGCGACGGTGCTCTCGCGCGTGCGGCTCTACCGCTTTTCGCGCCGGACGCCCGCCTTGGAACGGGACATCGCGACCCGCGTGTTCAAGGCCGCCCTCCCCGAGGAAGGCGGCCTCGAGCGCTTTTTCGAAGCCCGCGGATCGGAACGGGGAGCGGCGGTCGCGCCCGCCGCCCGGAAGTTCGCCGACGCCCTCTGCGCCGAGGCGGACTCAAGGCGTCAAGCGGACTCAAGGCGTCCGTCGGGAGGCGCGTTCGGCTCGTCGTGCCGCTGCGACGACGGTCCCGAGGCGGCGCTCGCGGAAGCCAAGGCGCTCACCGCGTCGTTCGGCGCCTCCGACGACGCCTACGAATATTCGTTCGTCGCCTTCCTCTCTTCGGTGATCGACCGCTTCCGCGCCCTCGCGCGCGACCCGGCCGCCACGGACGACGAGCTCGACACACTGGCCGCCTGGTCCTCCGCGGTCGAAAAGGCCCGGACGTCGTACGAGTCCTGGAACATCCCGCCGCAGGCCGCCGCCGATCTCCTGCTCGCCGAACTCCGGAGCCGCGCGTGAGGGGCTTCATCGAGCGGGCGCTCGCGAAGGTGCCCAAGCTCGATCCCCAGGCGATCGAGCAGATCGTCTACCTCCTCGCGGACGAGAACGAGCGGCTCGAAGCCGTGTTCGATTCGCTCATCGAGGGCGTCGTGGTGTGCGACGACGCGCACGTCCCCGTGCTCTGCAACAAGGCGGCCGAACGGCTCCTGCCCGTATCGACGTCGGACCTCTACGGCGTCCCGCTCTGGGCGAGCATCGACGACAAGGGCCTGGCCGCGTTCCTCGAAGCTTCGCTATCGGACGACGACCGGGTCATCGACCGCGAATTCGCCGTCTCGTCCCGCGCGGGTCCGATGGTCGTCACGCTCTCCGTCACGCCGCTCGTGAAGGACAAGCGCATCGAGGGCTCGATCGTGATCGTCCGCGACGTCACCGACCGGACGAAGCGCGAGGCCCGCCTCCGCCGCGCGGAGAACTTGGCGTCGCTCACCACCCTCGCGGCCGGCGTGGCGCACGAGATCAAGAACCCGCTCGGGTCGCTCAGCATCCACGTGCAGCTCATCAAGAAGGCGCTCAAGTGCAAGGGCACCCAGTCCTGCGACGACGCGCTCGACCGCTACACCGCCGTCATCGACGAGGAGATCGACCGCCTCAACCGCATCGTCGTGGACTTCCTCTTCGCGGTTCGCCCCATGAACATCGAGCCGATCGATACCGACGTCGACGCCCTCGTGCGCGAACTTTCCGATTTCGTGTCGCCCGAACTCGAGGAGTCCGGCGTCAAGCTCGTCGTGAATCTCTCGGGCAAGGCGCCGCTCGCTTCGGTGGACGCCCGCTACATGAAGCAGGCCGTGCTCAACCTCGTGAAGAACGCCCAGGCGGCGATGCGGGACGGCGGGACGCTCACGCTGTCCACCGTCGTTCGCGACGACGCGGTCGAGATCGCGGTCGCCGACACCGGCACCGGCATTCCCGCGGAAAACCTCTCCAAGATCTTCGAGCCGTACTTCACGACCAAGGACTCGGGCACCGGCCTCGGGCTCACGCTCGTCTTCAAGATCGTCAAGGAGCACGGCGGCGAGATCTCCGTCTCCACCGAGGAGGGCGCGGGCTCGACCTTCGCGATCTCCCTGCCCCTGCCGCAGCGCGAAACGCGCCTCATCGAGTATTCGGGAGCGGAATCAAGGACGGAGGGCGAAGCGTGAAAGCGACCCTGCTCGTCGTCGACGACGAAAAGAACATCCGCGAAGGACTGGCGGAATCGCTCCGGCTCGACGGCTACGAGGTCGAGACGGCGGCCGACGGCGCGGAGGCGCTCAGGTCGCTCGACCGCGCCCCGGTCGACCTCGTCGTCACGGATCTCAAGATGCCGAAAGTCTCGGGCACCGAGCTCCTCCGCGACTCGGTATCGCGCTTCCCGGGCCTCCCGGTCATCGTGCTCACCGGACACGGGACGATCGAGGACGCCGTCGACGCGATGCGGCTCGGCGCCTACGACTTCATCACGAAACCCGTGAACCTGGATCACCTCGGGATGCTCATCTCTCGCGCCCTCGAACGGCGCGAGCTCGCCAGGACCAACGAGGAGCTCAGGTCCCAGCTCGACGCGAACCGCGGCGTCGGACCCATCGTCGGCACGAGCGCGGAGACCCGGCGAGTCCTCGAGCTCGTGCGCAAGGTTGCGCCGACGAAGGCGAGCGTCCTCGTCACGGGCGAGTCCGGCGTCGGCAAGGAGCTCGTCGCGGACGCGATCCACCGCCTGTCGCCGCGCAAGGACAAGCCGCTCGTGAAGGTGCACTGCGCCGCCCTGAGCGAAAGCCTCCTCGAAAGCGAGCTCTTCGGCCACGAAAAAGGCGCGTTCACGGGCGCCACCGGACGGAAGCGCGGCCGCTTCGAGCTCGCGCACGAAGGCACGCTCTTCCTCGACGAGATCGGCGAGATCAACCAGAACGTGCAGATCAAGATCCTTCGCGTCCTCCAGGAGCATACCTTCGAGCGCGTCGGCGGCGAGGAGACGGTCGAGGTGGACGTCCGCGTCGTCGCGGCGACGAACCGCGACCTCAAGGCCGAGATCGAAAAGGGCAATTTCCGCGAAGACCTCTACTACCGCCTCAACGTCGTGCACCTGCACGTGCCCGCGCTCCGCGAGCGGAAGGACGACATCCCCCTCCTCGCCTCCGCCTTCCTGGCGGAATTCGCGCGGGAGAATTCCAAACCGATCGAAGGTTTCGACCCGAAGGCGCGCGCCGCCCTCTACGCCTACCCGTGGCCGGGCAACGTGCGCGAATTGCGGAACTGCGTGGAGAGCGCCGTCGTCATGGCGTCGGGCAGGCTCGTGACCCTCGACGACCTGCCGCCGACCGTCGTCTCGCGCGCGTCGGATTCGGGTATCGTCGTTCCCGCGGGGGTGCCGCTCGCGGAAGCCGAGCGCGTCGTCATCCTCGAAACACTCGCGCGGAACAACGGCAACAAGAGCCGCGCGGCGGAGATCCTCGGCATCGGCCGGAAGACCCTTTACCAGAAGCTCGAGGAATACGGCCTGCGGCCCGGCGGCGAGCGCGAAGGCGAACAGGAAGGGTAAGTTCGATTCTTCCGCGAGGGATCCCGATCAGCGCGGCGCGCGCATGGATTCAAGCAGCGCGCCCGCCTCGGCGCGGAGCCGCGCCTCGGTGATCGCGTCGGCGACGGCGTATTCGAGCGCCGGACGGAACGAGGCGGGAGCCCCGCGCGCGGCGGCCCGCACGATCGCGGCCCGCACGCGCGCCGACGCGCGGACGTAGAGCGCGGCCAGTTCGCCGCCCGCCTGCCCGACGCGGAGCGCCGCCACGGCGCGCACCGCCGCCGCGAGCACTCCTTCGTCGTCGTCGTAGAGCGCGCGCCGCAGGAACACGTACGCGCTCCGCCTGCCGGACGCGCTGAGCCGCCGTATGGCCTCGGCGCGCGCGCGCGGATCGGCGGACGTCGCGCTGACGGTGCCGAGCGCGAAGAGATCAGCGGCCCGCTTGTCCTCGTCCCCGCGGGCGTGCGCCTCCGCCTTTCCGTTTGAAGCGGCCGCCGTGAGCACCTTGTACGCCTTCACGACGCGCCGGAAGCGGGACACGGTGGCCGGATCGCGCGACGAGTCCGGATGGTAGCGTTTCGCCAGCGTGCGGAAGGCGGCCTTGAGTTCGCCGGCATCGGCGCCTTCCGACAGGCCGAGTGTCGAATAGAAGTCCACGACGGATTCCACGTCAGCTCTCCATGGCGATGAGTTCGCCCGCGATCGCCTCGAGCGCCAGCCTGAGCGCCTCGGATTCCCGCCCGGACGCGCTCACGTCGCCGCGCGCGTACGCGTCCGCCCGGGCGAGGGTTTCATCGACTTCGGCCTTGAATCCGGCGTCGCGACCGGGATACGACGACGCGAGGTTCCGCACGCGCGCGGCGAGGCTCGCCATGCGGCGCTTCGCCTCGGAAGCGTCGATCCCGCCGGAAGCGCTTTTCGCCCCGGCATCGGCCGTCCCTCGCTCTTGCGCGTCGCTTCGGCCCTTGCCCGACACCACGACCACCTGCCTGGCGCCCGTGTCGAGATCGCGGGCTTCCACGTGCAGGAGGTCGCTTTCGTCCACCGCGAACTCGACGGCGACGCGGGGTTCGCCGCGTTTCGCCGCGCGAACGCCCGTGAGCAGGAAGCGCCCGAGTTCCTCGGCATCGGCTGCGAGCGGGGTTTCGCCCTGCATGATGCGCACTTCGACGGCGTCCTGGCCGTCGGCCACGGTGGTGAAGACGCGCTTGCGCCGCGCCGGCAGTGGTTCGTTCTTCGGGATCACGCGCACGAAGCCGCCGCCCTCGATCCCGACGCCGTACGAATTCGAGACGACGTCGCCGACGAAAAAGTCCGAGAGTCCGCCCGAGTCGATTTCCGCTTCGACCGCCGCGCCGATCGCCACGATCTCCTCGCAATTGACGCGCGCTTCGGGTTTCGCCGGCAGGGCATCCGAGAGAAGGCGCGCGACGAGCGGCATGCGGCTCGAGCCGCCCGACAGCACGAGGCGGTCGATGTCCGCGGGCAGAAGCTTCGCGTCGGAGATCGCCTTGATCGCGAGCGCCACGGTGCGTTCCACGAACGGCCGCGCCAGTCCTTCGAGCCCCGCGCGGTCGAGCCCGAATTCAAAATGCGCCACGCCGTTTCCCGCGCCGATGAAGGGGAGCGATTGCAGGGTTTCCAATCGCGTCGACAGGTCGATCTTGGCGTCCTCGGCCGCCCGCAGCGCGAGCGCCGCCGCGCGCCGGTCCGTGGCGGCGTCGACGCCGGTTTCGGCGCGGAGGCGCCGCGACAGTTCGGCGAACACGGC
>CAYZZW010000020.1:0-49129 GCA_964482955.1 uncultured Treponemataceae bacterium
GGGCGCAGGCCATGCGCGAGATGTCCGGCCGCCTCGAGGAGATCCCCGGCGAGGAAGCCTTCCCCGCGTACCTCGAATCGGTCATCGCGAGCTTCTACGAGCGCGCCGGCATCGTACGGCTCCGCTCCGGCGAAAAGGGCTCCGTCACGATCGGCGGCACCGTGTCGCCGGCGGGCGGCAACTTCGAGGAGCCCGTGACGCAGGCCACGCTCAAGGTCGTCGGCGCCTTCCACGGCCTGTCGCGCGAGCGCTCGGACGCCCGCAAGTATCCCGCCATCCACCCGCTCGACTCGTGGTCCAAGTACCCCGGCATCATCGATCCGGCGATCGTGAAGTACGCGCACCGTTTCCTCGAGCGCTCGAGCGAGGTCGGGCAGATGATGAAGGTCGTCGGCGAGGAAGGCACGAGCCAGGACGACTACGTCGTCTACCAGAAGGGCGAGTTCCTCGACGCGGTGTACCTCCAGCAGAACTCCTTCGATCCGGTCGACGCCGCCGTGAGCGTGGAGCGCCAGCGCTACGTCTTCCGCGCGTTGCTCGGCGTCCTCGGCGCGAAGCTCGCGCTCAAGGACAAGGACGAAGCCCGTTCGTGGTTCTACCGCCTCAGGCAGCTCTTCCTCGACTGGAACGGCGCCGAATGGAAGAGCGCCCGCTTCGCCGAGATCGAGACGGAGCTCTCGAAGCACGTCGGGGAACGTTCGCAAGGGCTTGAGCCCGCGGCCTCGCGCCACATCGAAGCCCTGGAGTAAGCGATGAACAAGGTCTATACGCGCATCGAATCCATTACCGGCAACGTCATCACGGTCAGGGCCGAAGGCGTCCGTTACGGCGAGCTGGCCCGCGTATCCACGCGCTTCGGCGACTCCCTCGCGGAAGTGATCCGGCTCGACAACGACGTCGTGTCGCTGCAGGTCTTCGCGGGCGGCCGCGGCATCTCCACGGGCGACGAAGTCCGCTTCCTCGGCCACCCGATGCAGGTGAGCTTCTCCGACTCGCTGCTCGGCCGCGTCTTCGACGGCGCCGGCGCCCCGCGCGACAAGGGGCCGGAGCTCGCCGACAACCTCATCCGCATCGGCGGCCCGTCGGTCAACCCGTCGAACCGCATCATCCCGCGCGACATGGTCCGCACGGGCATCCCGATGATCGACCTCTTCAACACGCTCGTCCGCAGCCAGAAGCTCCCGATCTTCTCGGTGTCCGGCGAGCCGTACAACCAGCTCCTCGCGCGCATCGCCATGCAGGCCGAAGTCGACACGATCGTCCTCGGAGGCATGGGGCTCAAGCACGACGACTACCTCTTCTTCAAGGACACGCTCGAGGAGGGCGGCGCCTTCGCGAAGACGGTCATGTTCGTGCACACCGCCGCCGACCCCGTCGTCGAGTGCCTCATGGTTCCCGACATCTCGCTCGCGGTTGCCGAACGCTTCGCGCTCAAGGGCAAGAACGTCCTCGTGCTCCTCACGGACATGACGAACTTCTCCGACGCCCTCAAGGAAATCGCCATCACGCAGGAGCAGGTGCCGTCGAACCGCGGCTATCCCGGCGACCTCTACAGCCAGCTCGCGTTCCGCTACGAAAAGGCCGTCGACTTCGCGGACGCCGGCTCCATCACCATCCTCGCGGTGACGACGATGCCGGGCGACGACGTGACGCACCCCGTGCCCGACAACACGGGCTACATCACGGAAGGCCAGTTCTACCTGAAGGGCGGCCGCATCGAGCCGTTCGGATCGCTGTCGCGCCTCAAGCAGCAGGTGAACGGCAAGACGCGCGCGGACCACCGCGCCATCATGGACGGCATGATCAAGCTCTACGCGTCCTACAAGGACACGACCGAGAAGAAATCGATGGGCTTCCAGATGTCCAGCTGGGACCAGAAGCTCCTCAAGTACGGCGAGCTTTTCGAAGCCGGCATGATGGACCTGTCGGTGAACATCCCGCTCGAGGCGGCGCTCGACAAGGGCTGGGAAATCCTGGCCGCGTGCTTCGAGCCGCAGGAAACCGGCCTCCGCACGGAGCTCCTCCAGAAATTCTGGCCGACGGCCAAATAGTCGACCGAAAACGACAAGGTGTTGCGTCGTGGCTAAAATAAGGCTGACCAAGAACGAGCTCAAGAAGCAGAAGGACGCGCTCAAGATGTACAAGCGCTACCTGCCCACCTTGCAGCTCAAGAAACAGCAGCTCCAGACCGAGATCCGCGGCATCGAGGCGAAAGCCCGCCAGATAGCCGCGCGACGCGAAGCCCTGCTCGCCGAATTCCGCGCGTGGATCGCGGTGTTCGGGGAGGAAGAAGCGGTCCGCGACGCCGACGGGAACTGGCTCGTCACGGTGAAGGGGCTCAAGACCGGCATCGGCAACATCGCGGGCGTGGAAATCCCCGTCTTCGAGGGCGCCGACTTCGCCGTGTCCGAATACGACCTCTTCGAGAAACCGCTCTGGGTCGACAAGGCCCTCGCGCGGCTCTCGTCGATGCTGCTCCTCGACCTCGAGATCAAGGTGCTCGAGGAGCAGATCCGCAGGCTCGGGCACGAGCTTCGCGTGACGACCCAGCGCGTGAACCTGTTCGAAAAGGTGAAGATCCCCGAGACGCAGGAAGGCATCCGCAAGATCCGCATCTACCTGGGCGACCAGCAGACCGCGCAGGTCGTGCGCGGCAAGATCGCCAAGCGCAAGGTCGTCGAAAGGAGCGCGTCATGATCGCCCCGATGAAAAAGGCCTTCGTGCTCGTGTCGGACCGGAGCCGCGACCCGGCTTCGAAGAAGCTCCGCGCCCTTGGCCTCGTCCACGTCGAGCCGCTCGAAGGCCGCGGCGAACGCTTCACAGGTCTTTCGGACGAGAAGCATGCCGTCGAAAAGGCGCTCGGCGCGCTTTCGGAAGCCAAGACCAAGGAAGCGCAAGCAACGGGCCGCCTTCCCAGGACGGAAGCGCTCGACCTGGCGCGCGGACTCGAAGCGGCGCTCGACGAAATCAAGCGTCGGACCGACGAGATCGGCGCGCTCACGCGCGAGATAGAGCGGGTCGAGCCGTGGGGCGATTTCGAGCCGTCCCTGTTCGCCGAACTCGAAACCGCGGGCATAACCGTCAGGCTCGTCGAACTCTCCGAAAAACGGCTCAAGGCGCTTCCGCCCGAGCAGGATTACATCACGCTCGGAACGTCGAAGGGCGTCGCGCGCGTCGCGCTGTTCGCGCCGAAGGACGAGATCCTGCCACCCGAGTTCGTGGAATTCGCGCCGCCGGAAAAAAGCCTCGGCGCCCTCTTCGACGAACGCGCCGCGCACGGCCGGGAGATCGGGGAACTCCGTTCGGCGATAGCCGGACACGCGACGGACCGCGCGCGCCTCGAGGCGGCGCTCAAGGACATCGAAGCGGATCTGGCGCTCGAGACGGTGCGCTCCGGCATGGAAAACGACGGACCCGTCGCGTGGCTCTCCGGCTGGATACCCATGAAGGAAGCCGACAAGCTCGAAAAACTCGCCGCCGCGGAAGGGTGGGGCCTCCTCCTCGACGAGCCGCAGGGCGACGAGCTCCCGCCGACCAAGCTCGAGAACAACGCGGCTGTCCGCATCGTGCAGCCCATCTTCGACTTCCTCGGCGTCGTGCCGAATTACCGCGAGTACGATGTCTCGGGCCTCTTCCTGTTCTTCCTCACCGTGTTCTTCGCGATGATCTTCGGCGACGGCGGCTACGGCAGCGTGATGCTGGTCGCCGGCATCGCCGCGGCGATCGCGAGCAAGCGAAAGACGGGGACGGTGAGCGATCCCGTCAGGCTCCTCCTGCTCCTGGCGGGCGCCACGGTCGCGTGGGGCGTGCTTACGGCCAGCTGGTTCGGCATCAGGGCCGAAAACCTGCCGCCCGTCCTCCTTGCGATCGCGAATCCGTTCGTGTCGAACGCGAATCCGCAGGCGAGCGACAACGTGAAGCTCATCTGCTTCTGCCTCGGCCTCGTGCAGCTCGCCATCGCGCACTTCAAGAACATCGTGCGCGACATCAAGTCGCCGAAGTTCATCGCGCAGATAGGGCAGCTCGCGATGATCTACGGCATCTTCTGGCTCGTGCTCAACATGGTCATCAGCTCGACGCGCTTCCCGATGCCCGAGTGGGCGATCCCGGTGACGCTCGCCGGATTCGCGCTGAACTTCCTCTTCGCGAACTACGACGGCTCGGCGGGTTTCGTGAAGGGGATGATCGGCAGCGTGATCGCGAGCTTCGCGAACATCGTCTCGGTGTTCCTCGGCGTCGTCAACGTCTTCGCGGATCTCGTGTCGTACATCCGCCTCTGGGCCGTCGGCCTCGCCGGCGTCGGCATCAGCGACACCGTGAACAGCATGGCCGGCCCGATGGTCGGAAAGCTGTCGCTGTACCTGGTCGCGGGATCCCTCCTGCTCGGATTCGGGCACGGGCTCAACATCATCCTGAGCGTCCTGTCCGTGATCGTGCACGGCGTGCGTCTCAACATGCTGGAATTTTCCGGCCACCTCGGCATGGAGTGGTCCGGTTACAAATACGAACCGTTCAAGGAACCCGTCCAGTCCGGACGGGCCGATGACGAAAGGAGTCACACATGAATATCGGCATGATCGGCGTCGCGTGCGTCCTCGGCTTCTCGGCGCTCGGGTCCGGCATCGGCGCCGGCATCGCGGGACAGGCCGCCATCGGCGCGTGGAAGCGCAACTACCTGACCAACAAGCCCGCGTCCTTCCTCCTCGTGGCCTTCGCGGGCGCCCCGCTCACCCAGACCATCTACGGCTTCCTCCTGATGCGCAGCATGATCGTGTCCGAGAAGGATCCCATCCTGCTCCTGGCCATCGGCGTCATGTCCGGTCTCGGCATGGGCATGTCCGCCATCGCCCAGGGCAAGGCCTCCGCCTCGAGCTGCGACGCCTTCGGCGAGACCGGCAAGGGCTTCGGCCAGTACATCACCGTCGTCGGCCTCTGCGAGACCGTCGCCCTCTTCGTGATGGTGTTTACCTTCCTCGCGCTCGCGTAACAAGCCCGAACGGCCGAATACGGCCGTTCGAGGTCCCGTCGCGCGCATCCGCGCGACGTCCGACGCTCCTTTCCCGATACGCGGATCCGCCGCGCGGGGAAGGGGCGTTTTTATATGGCGACACGAACCGGTTGCATCGGGCGGGACGGCGGCTTGGCGTCGTTACGGAAGCATGAACCTCATCACGACGCTGCGGAAGGCATGCGCCTTCGTCGACGAACTCCTCTTCCCCCGGAACTGCGCGGTATGCGGCGCGCCGCTCGCCTTGGACGGAGAAACCGCGGCTCCCCTCTGTCCCGCGTGCGCCGCGGACTTCGTTCCCGAGCCGGGCGAACGCTGCGCGGTCTGCGGAAAACCCCTCATCTCCGAGCAAGGAACTTGCATGCGCTGCCGGAGCCGGTCGTTCGAGTTCGACGCCGCCTATCCGGCTTTCCGCTACTACGGCGCGGGGAGGCGCGTGCTCACGCGCTACAAGTTCGGCGGTATCCGCTCGCTCGCTCGTCCCCTCGGACATGCCATGGCGCGCGAAGGAGTTTCGCGCTGGCCGAACGCGCTCTACGTCCCCGTGCCGTCGAGATCCGAATCGGTGCGGAAGCGCGGCTGGGATCCGGTGTGGCGGCTCTGCGTCGAACTCCGCAGGAATGGTCTCGCCGTCGGGCAGCTCCTCTCGCGGAAGAACGGCGTTGCGCAGAAGACCCTCGACTACGAGCGGCGCTTGTCGAACATGAACGGGAAAATCTCGATACGGAAGGGCGCGCGGATACCGCCCGACGTGGCGCTCGTGGACGACGTGATGACCACCGGCGCCACGCTCTCCGAATGCGCGCGCGTCCTCAAGGAAGGCGGCGCGGAACGGGTCTATGCGTTGGTGGCGGCGGCGGATTGAAACCGCTTTCACGAAAGCACCCAGCGCGTTATGCTGTGCACCGAAGCTCTTGGTGGCGTGCAGTTCTCATTGTTCCTGTCGGAAGCCCGTATCCGGCTCGTGATGAAAATCGTCGATGCTCGAATACAAAGCTACGAACGTCGTACGAGTGATCGAGTTTTCCGTGTAGATCGCTCGGAGGATCCCGATGATGGACGAAAAACTGGGTAAAGCAATCGAAAAGGCGAAGTACTATTTCACGAACGCCCTAACCTTCGTACGCTGGATTGAGGAAAACGCGGCTGAACGCGCGGGAAAGTGCATATGGACCAAATATCACAGGTACGGATATGAAACCGCGAATCCATTCGCGGTCTATTGGCAATCCGGCGACAAAAATCCCGTGCCGAAACTATTTAAAACACCGCCATTGAATCTTAACGATGTGTATAAAAACGTGCTTGTTGGCGATAAATGCATTAAATCCGGATATTATCGCGATGGCATAATCGATTCTTCCCATTATGTCCATTATTCGAACGAAGAAGTGGTGGAATTCATCGTTCATTCGGATAATCCCGGAAGGATGATTTCCACGATACTTTATTCTTTCGACGGCTCGAAACCTTCATCCGTCGTCGCATGGCGTCCCGGAAATCATACGATGGTCTGGTTTTCATATGAAGAAGGCAGTTTGAAATCGGTAGAGACATTTGTGGGAGACAAGGCAGGAAACATGATTGGACAACTTCATATCGCTCTCGTTTACGGCGCCGACGGTTCTGTTCGGTCCGTTTGTACGCCTGTTTTGGGATATGGAGCGAAAAAACAATAGTGCCGATTGATTGTTTCTCCCGGTGATGAGACATCCGAAATCGTGAAGTCCACAGCAACCCGGCTCCGCAGTGGGGGAAGCGGAAGCCCCCGGAGGCGCCCGGACGGGCGACGAGGAGGCTGGAGCGCGGGGGAGCCGCGTCGTCGAGGCGGCGGGAACCCCTGTTTGCAGCTGCCCGGAATGGCGGCGCTTCCCCGTATTCCTCGTGACTTCGCCATGCCTTCCGCGCGAAATACCTTCTATTGACGTGTTCGCCATCCGGGCTGTATACTGCAAGCATCTAAAAAAACACAACTTTTCTTAGGGATAAGAAGAGTCGTCCGCGACTCTTTTTTTTATGCCGCGGCTTCCGCATGGAGCCGCGTTCGGCGCCGGGCCTTGCCCGGGGGTTTGATGGAAACTGACGAGATTCGGGACATTCTGGAGCCCATGGTCGAGGGCACGGGCGTGCGCCTCGTGGAACTGACCGTCGGGCGGAGCAGGGGCAGCGTGCAAGCCCGGCTCGTCGTCTACCGGCCGGAGGGCACGGGGATCGACGAGTGCTCGAAGGTCCACCGTCTGGTCATGCCCAAGCTCGCCGAACTGCTCGGTACCGACGATTTCCACTTCGAAGTGATGAGTCCGGGGCTCGACCGGCATATCAAGGACGCCCGCGAATACGGCATCTTCGCCGGCAGGGGCGTCAAAGTGCTCGAAAAAGACACCGATCTCTGGATCGGGGGAAAGATAACGGGTACGGATCCCGGGGGCGTGACGATTGCCACGGCTTCGGGCGACCGGAGGCTGGCGTTCGACGCCATCGCCAAGGCCCGGCTAGACTATTCGCAGGAGGGGGCGTAACCCTATGGCATCCGACCTTTCGGAGGCGATCCGCCAGCTGATTTACGAAAAGGGCATTTCGGAAGACCTCGTCGTCAAGACGATCGAGGACGCCCTGCTCGCCGCGTACAAAAAGAAGTACGGGACGATGGAGAACGCCGTCGTCAAGTTCCGCAAGGACTACGAGGGCGTGGACATCTACGCCAAGAAGACGATCGTGCTCGAGGACGATCTCGAGGACCCGGTGGTCCAGATCACGCTCGAGGACGCCAAGGCGATCAGCGAGGAGGCGGAGGTCGGGGATATCCTCGAGCTGCCGGTCGACCCGCGGGAGTTCGACCTCCAGTCGGTCATGCTTGCCAAGCAGACGACGCGCCAGAACCTCCGTGAGATCTCGCGCGACACTCAGTTCGCCGAGTACGCCTCGAAGGTGGGCGAGATCATCATCGGGTACTACCAGCGCGAACGTAACGGGAACATCTACGTGGACCTCGGGAAGCTCGAGGGCGTGCTGCCCAAGAAGTACCAGTCGCCGCGCGAGAACTACCACCCGAACGACCGCATCAAGGCGTACATCGTCGAGGTGAACAAGACGAAGTCCGGGCCGCAGATCGTGCTCTCCCGCACGCACGCGGAGTTCGTACGCAAGGTGCTCGAGCTCGAGGTGCCGGAGATCTACGACAAGACGGTGGACGTCTTCAAGATCGTCCGCGAGCCGGGCTACCGCACGAAGATCGCCGTGTTCTCCCGGCGGGAGGACGTGGACCCGGTGGGCGCCTGCGTGGGTCTCAAGGGCATCCGCATCCAGTCCATCATCCGCGAGCTCGAGGGCGAGAAGATCGACGTGCTCCGCTACGACGTGGATCCGAAGCGCTTCATCAGGAACGCGCTGTCGCCCGCCGAGGTGCGCGACGTCTTCATCCTCGACGAGGCGAAGCACATGGCGATGGCGGTGGTGCCGGACAGCCAGCTGTCGGTGGCCATCGGCAAGCAGGGGCTCAACGTGCGCCTGGCGAACCGGCTCTGCGACTGGAACATCGACGTGAAGACGGAAGAGCAGTTCATGCAGATGGAACGCTCCCCCGAGCTGCGCAAGGCGGTGTCCGACCTCTTCGGCGAGCCGGAGGAGGAGATCAACCGCATCGCGGAGCTGCCGGGCGTCGAGGAAAGCCTCGTCGCGGCGCTCCAGACGAACGGCATCGAGTTCATCGGCGACTTCCTGGCGCTTTCGCCCGAGCAGCTCGCCGCGCTCGAGGGCGTGTCGCAGGAAGACGTGAACCGGTTGCAGGGCATCATCTACGAGAACGTCAGCGTCGTCGAAGAGGAAGCCCAGCCGGAAGCCGAAGCCGAGGGCGAGTACGAAGGTGAAGGTGAAGGCGAAGAAGAGTACGCGTGCCCGGATTGCGGGGCCCGCGTCACTCCAGACATGACGCACTGTCCGAACTGCAACGTGGAGCTCAGCTTCGAGTACGAGGACGAGGACGACCAGGAGTAATCAGGATATGACCGACGGGAACGATAACGAGAAAGCCAAGCCCACGCTCATAAAGCAGCCCAAGCCGGCGCCCGCAGAGGAGCACCGGCCGGAGGCGCACCCGGAGCAGGACGCGGCCCAGGCCGAGAAGAAAAAGGTCGTCGTCGTCAAGAAGAAGGTGGTCGTCAAGAAGCCGGCCGCCCGCGTCGTGGCGCACCATGACGAGGGCAAGGCTCCCGAAGCCGCGGTTTCGCCTTCGTCGGGCGAAAGCGCCCGGCCGGAAGTCCCGCCGAGGCACGAGGCTCCGACGCACCAGGCGGCCCCGCATGGGACGGCTCCGGAAGCGGCGGCCAAGCACGACGCGCCGAAACCCGAAGCGGCGACCCAGGGCGCGGCTCCGCAAGCGGCCGGACCCCAGCCCGAACGCCCGGCTTCGACGGTCGGTTCCCGCGCGCTCGGCCAGAGCCCGCGCACCGGCTTCCAGGGCGGTCGCCCCTCCTACGGGCAGCAGCGTCCCGGACCGGGCTCCGGCCCGCGCCCCGGCTACAATCAGGGCGCGCCCGGTTCAGCGGACGGGCGTCCGTCGGACGGTTCGCGTCCCGGAGCCCCCCAGGGCGGCTACGAAGGTCAGCGTCCCGCGTACGGACAGGGCGGTGATCGTCCCGGCGGCTATCAGGGTCAACGTCCCGCGTACGGCCAGGGCGGCGATCGTCCCGGCGGTTATCAGGGTCAGCGTCCCGCGTACGGCCAGGGCGGCGATCGTCCCGGCGGCTATCAGGGTCAACGTCCAGCGTATGGTCAGGGCGGCGATCGTCCCGGCGGCTATCAGGGTCAGCGTCCCTACGGCCAGGGCGGCTACCAGGGTCAAGGCGGTCCCGGCAGGCCCGGCGGCTATCAGGGCCAGGGCGGTCCCGGCAGGCCCGGCTTCGGCGGTCCCGGTCGGCCCGGCTTCGGCGGTCCCGGCAGGCCCGGCTTCGGCGGTCCCGGCAGGCCCGGCGGCCCCGGTCGTCCCGGCGGCTTCGGCGGCAGGCCCGGCGGTCCGGGCGCGGGCGGTCCGCCCATGGGCGAACAGCGCGGTCCGACGAACAGGCGTTTCGTAAAGGCCAAGAAGACTTCGTACATCAAGAAGGAAGAGGAACTCACGCAGAAGCTCATGGCCAAGAAGAAGGCCGACGCGCTGAAGGCGAACCCGATTCCGAAGTCCATAGACATCCTCGAATCCATCTCCGTGGCCGATCTGGCGCGCAAGATGAACCTGAAGCCGAGCGAGCTCATCCAGAAGCTCATGAAACTCGGCATGATGGCGACGATCAACGCGCAGATCGATTCCGACACGGCCACGCTCCTCGCGGGCGAATACAACTGCGAAGTGCGGGTCGTGTCGCTCTACGACGAAACGGTCATCGAGAAGACCACGGACGAGGGCGCCGAACTTTCGGCGCGGCCTCCGGTCGTCACGGTCATGGGCCACGTCGACCACGGCAAGACGAAGCTGCTCGACGCCATCCGCAAGACGAACGTCGTCGCGGGCGAGTTCGGCGGCATCACGCAGCACATCGGCGCCTACACGGTCGAGACGGACCGCGGCCAGATAACCTTCCTCGACACGCCCGGTCACGAGGCTTTCACGAAGATGCGTTCGCGCGGCGCCCAGATCACGGACATCGTCGTGCTGGTGGTGGCCGCGAACGACGGCGTGATGCCCCAGACGCTCGAGGCGCTCGACCACGCGAAGGCCGCCAACGTGCCGATCATCGTCGCCATCAACAAGTGCGACCTGCCCGAGGCGAATCCGGACCGCGTGAAGACGCAGCTCTCCGAAAAGGGGCTCATCCCCGAAGACTGGGGCGGCCAGACGATGTTCTGCGAGATTTCCGCCCTGCAGAAAAAGGGCATCGCCGAACTCCTCGACGGCATCCTCCTCACCGCGGAAGTGCTCGAGCTCACGGCCAACTACGCCTGCCGCGCCGAAGGCAAGGTGCTCGAGGCCCGGATCGATCACGGCCGCGGCATCGTGGCCACGATCATCGTCGAGCGCGGAACGCTGCGCATCGGCGACTGCTTCGTGGCGGGCGTGTTCCCCGGCAAGGTCCGCTCGCTCTACGACGACCACGGTCGGAAGCTCGAAATGGCCACCCCGTCCATTCCGGTGGAAGTGGTCGGCTTCGAGGGCATGCCGAACGCCGGAGATCCCTTCGAGGCGGTCGAGGACGAAAAGTACGCGCGCCTCATCGCCAACAAGCGGCAGGAGCTCCGCCGCTTCGAGGACGCCAAGACGCTCAAGAAGGTCACGCTCGACAACCTGTACGACACGATCCACCAGGGCAACGTGCAGGAGCTCAACGTCGTCATCAAGGGCGACGTCACGGGATCCGTCGAGGCGCTCAAGTCGTCGCTCGAAAAGCTGTCCACCGAGGAGGTGCGGCTCTCCGTGATCCGCTCCGCCGCCGGCGCCATCAGCGAGGACGACGTGAACCTGGCCAGCGCGTCGAACGCCATCATCATCGGCTTCAACGTCCGCCCGACGCCCAAGGCGAAGGCCCTGGCCGACCAGGAAAAGGTCGACATCAGGAAATACAACATCATCTACCGCGCCGTCGAGGAGATCGAGAAGGCGATGGAAGGGATGCTCGCGCCGGAATACAAGGACGAGGACATCGGCAAGGTGGAGGTCCGCGAGACCTTCAAGGTGCCGAAGATCGGCATCATCGCCGGCTGTTTCGTGCTCGAGGGCGTGGTCAAGCGGAACGCCTCGGTCCGCGTCATCCGGGAGGACATCGAGGTCTGGACCGGCAAGATCAGCTCGCTCAAGCGCTTCAAGGACGACGCCAAGGAAGTTGCCGCCGGCTACGAGTGCGGTATCGGCCTCGCGGATTGCCAGGATCTCAAATCCGGCGACACGATGGAAATCTTCGAGCAGGTCCAGATCAAGAGGACCTTGGCGAAGTAATGGACGAACTCAGGCGCAAACGGGTGGGGGAGGATCTCCGGGCGGAGATCGCCTCCCTCATCCTGTCGGGCGAGGTCAAGGATCCCCGCGTCAACAGCTTCCTCTCCATCACCCGCGTGGAGGTCGCGCGCGACGCGAGCCACGCGAAGGTATACGTCTCCACCTTCCAGGACGAAGCCCTGGACAAGGGCGTCGAAGGCCTCAACAAGGCCGCCGGTTTCATCCAGGCGTCCGTCGGCAAGCGCATTCGCCTCAGGCAGACGCCGAAGCTGTCCTTCATCGCCGATCGCGGCATCAAGGAAGGCTTCGAGATGGGCGAAAAGATCAAGGACATCCTGTCCTGAGGCCGGCCGTGCCCGACGGTTTCCTCGTACTCGACAAGAAGCCCGGTCTCACGTCCTTCGCGGCGCTCGGCGAGGCCAAGCGCGCCTTCGGCACGGGCAAGGTTGGGCACGCGGGGACGCTGGACAAGTTCGCCAGCGGCGTGCTCGTCGTCCTCGTCGGGCGTTACACGCGCCTGTCCGATTACTTCATGGCGTCCGACAAGCGGTACCGCGCGACGTTCCGCTTCGGGATCGGCACCGACACCCTCGATCCCGAAGGCTCGGTCGTCGGCACGGGGCCGGTTCCGCCGGAAGAGTCGATGAGGGCGGCGCTGCCCGCGTTCATGGGCGACATCATGCAGGTTCCCCCCGAGTATTCCGCGATCCACGTCGACGGGAAACGCGCCTACGAGCGCGTCCGCTCGGGCGAACGACTTGAAATCACCCCCAGGAAAATCACGATCCGTTCGTTCGAGCTGCGCGCTTTCGACGGAAGCGACGTGACCTTCGACATCGCCTGTTCCAAGGGCACCTACGTCAGGTCCCTGGCGCGCGATCTCGCCGCGGCGTGCGGAACGGTCGCCCACGTCGTCGAACTCCGGCGTCTCGAGTCGGGGCCGTTCACGGTCGAAAACGCGGTTTCCGCGATCGACCCGTCGTCGCTCCGCGCGCTGGACGCGGCCACGGCCGGACGACTCGGTTTCTCGACGGCGACGGTGCCCGATTCGTTCCTTCGGGAGTTTCGGAACGGCTTCCGCTTTCCCTCCGACCGCCTGGACTACGGTTCGGGCGGGGTGGATGCGGCGACGACGGCCGCGTTCGGCCCGGACGGATTCCTCGGCATCGTCGACGCGAGCGGGAAGACGCTCGCCTACCGCGTCGTCATCGGGGGAGAGGCGTGAAAACGATCGACTGGCACGAGCTCGGAACGGACGCGTTCCCGGCGCCCGCGGGGTGCGCGGCGACCATCGGCGTCTTCGACGGCATGCATCTCGGCCATGCCGAATTGATCGACCGCGTGCGGAAATCCTCCGAGCCGGGCGGGCGCGTCGTCGTCACCTTCCGCGACAACCCCAAGCGCATCTTGCGGCCGCACAGCTACGGCGGATGCCTCTTCACGTTGCCGCAAAAGCTCGCCGCGCTCGAGGCGGATGGCGTGGACACCTGCGTACTCATTGACTTTTCGGACGATTTCAGTAAGATGTCGGGGAAGGATTTTCTTTCCGTCCTGGCCCGCGGGCTCCGTCCCGCGAGGGTAGTGATCGGCCACGATTTCCGCTGCGGACATCGCCTTTCCACCGACGCGAGCGGCATCTCCGATCACCTGTCCACGCTCGGCATCGCCGTCGAGATCGTCGACGCCGTCCATTCGGAAGGGAACATCGTCAGTTCGAGCGGCATCCGCCAGGCGATCGTGGCCGGCCGTCTCGGGGAAGCGGCGCGCATGCTCGGCCGTCCCTACGCCGTCGATCTGGAAGCCGCGGAACTCGCGGCGGATCACGACGGCTTCCGGATAGTCCGCACGTGCCAGGTCCTTCCGGCGTCGGGCCGTTACCGCGTGGCGGTGACGCGAGACGGCGGCGCGACCGAAGGTTACGCGGATTTCGTGCCGGACGGCGCCTTCGTGGCCGCCGGACCGCGAGAAGGCGCGATATCCCTCACGTTCATCGACCAGGTAGCTAAGAGAGAAGGAGAATAGCGTATGGCTTTCACGAAAGAGGACAAGGCCAAGATCATCCTCGAAATCGGCAAGAGCGAAAAGAACACGGGCGCGACGGAGACCCAGATCGCGCTGCTCACCGCCCGCATCAACGACCTCACCGAGCACTTCAAGATCCACAAGAAGGACACGAACTCCCGGCGCGGCCTCCTCAAGCTGGTCGGCCAGCGGAGGCGGCTCCTCAAGTTCCTCCAGCGCAGCAACCTGACGCTGTACCGCGAGCTGCTCGAAAAGCTCTCGCTCCGCAAGTAAGCGACGAACAACCGGGCGGCCCGAACACGTGCGTTCGGGCCGTTTCGTATCGGACGCGGGCCTCGCGGCCCGCGCGGGCGGCCCCGCTCCCCAGCGAACCGGGACGCCCAACGGAGTACACACCCGAATGATCCATTCCATCACATACAAAATCAACGGCGAAGACATGATCTTCGAAACCGGCAAGATGGCCAAGCAGGCCAACGGCGCCGTGTTCGCGCGCATGGGCGGCTCCGCCGTCATCGCCACCGCCTGCTGCTCGTCGTCCGCCACCGAAGGCCTCGACTTCGTGCCGCTCACGGTCGAGTACAACGAAAAGTACTACGCCGCCGGCAAGATCCCCGGCGGCTTCATCAAGCGCGAGACGCGCCCGAAGGACAAGGAGATCCTCGTCTCCCGCCTCATCGACCGCCCGATGCGCCCGCTCTTCGACAAGGCGTTCGGCCGCGAGATCCAGGTGGTGCCGACGGTCCTCTCGACCGACCAGGTGAATCCGCCGGACATCCTGGCCATCAACGCCGCGAGCGCCGCGGTCCACATCTCCGACATCCCCTTCGACGGTCCCATCGCCGCGGTGCGCGTGTGCCACGTCGACGGCGCCTTCGTCATCAACCCGACTTTCGACCAGATCGCGCGCGCCAAGCTCGAGATCATCGTCGCGGGCACCGAGAGCGGCGTCACCATGGTCGAGGGCGACGGCGAGGAAGTCTCCGAAGAGCTCATGATCCAGGCGATCGAGGCGTCGAAGAAGCCGATCTCCGAGATCTGCGGCGAGATCCGCAAGCTCCGCGACAAGGCCGGCGCCGAAAAGCTGCCGCTCGCCCCGCTCAAGATCGAGCTCCGCCGCAAGGACGAGATCCGCTCCTACGGGCACGAAAAGCTCTCCGTCGCGCTCTTCACGAAGAAGAAGCAGGAACGCGGCGCCGCGGTGACCGCCGCCGTCAAGGACGTCGCGGCGAAGTTCGCGGACGTCATCTCGGCGGACGAGACGCAGAAGAAGCTCTTCAACGCCCTCATGGAGGACCTCCAGTACGAGATCCTCCGCTCGGGCATCCTCGACAAGGGCGTGCGCGTCGACGGCCGCGGCCTCGAGGACATCCGCGACATAACCTGCGAAGTCGGCATCCTCGGCCGCACCCACGGCTCGGCGCTCTTCACGCGCGGCGAGACGCAGGCGCTCGGCACCACGACGCTCGGCACGGTCTTCGACGAGCAGATCTTCGACGACATCGAGGGCGATCGCCGCGAGCGCTTCCTCCTCCACTACAACTTCCCGCCGTTCTCGGTGGGCGAGGTCGGGCGCCTCGGCACCGGCCGCCGCGAGATCGGCCACGGCAACCTGGCGCGGCGCTCGCTCGAGCAGGTGCTGCCCACGAAGGAAGCCTTCCCGTACACGATCCGGGTCGTGTCGGAAGTCCTCGAGTCGAACGGCTCCTCCTCGATGGCCACCGTCTGCTCGGGCACGCTGAGCCTCCTCGACGCCGGCGTCCCGATCAAGAAGCCGGTGGCGGGCATCGCCATGGGCCTCATCACGGAAGGTTCGCGCTTCGCGGTGCTCTCCGACATCCTCGGCGACGAAGACCACCTCGGCGACATGGACTTCAAGGTCGCGGGCACCGAGGACGGCATCACCGGCTTCCAGATGGACATCAAGATCGCGGGGGTCTCGACCGAGATCCTCACGAAGGCGCTCGCGCAGGCGAAGCGCGGCCGGCTCCACATCCTCGGCATCATGAACAAGACCATCTCCGCGCCCGCGGCGGACATCTCCAAGTACGCTCCGAAGATCGTCACCATGAAGGTCGACACCGACAAGATCGGCGCGGTCATCGGGCCGGGCGGCAAGGTGATCAAGGGCCTGTCCGAGCAGTTCGGCGTCAAGATCAACATCGACGAGGACGGCACGGTCACGATCTACGGCAACAACCAGGAAGCGTCCTACGCGGCGCTGGACGCCGTCAAGGGAATCGTCGAAGACCCGGAAGTCGGCCGCGTCTACCAGGGCACGGTCAAGAAGATCATGGACTTCGGCGCCTTCGTCGAGATCCTGCCGGGCAAGGAAGGACTCTGCCACATCTCGCGCCTCTCGAAGACGCGCGTCGCGAACGTCTCCGACGTCGTGAAGGAAGGGCAGAAGATCCCGGTCAAGCTCCTCGAGATCGACAAGCTCGGCCGCCTCAACCTCTCCTACATCGACGCCTTGGAAGAGACGGAAGAGAAGAAATGACGATGACGCCGCGCCCTCCTGGAGCGCGGCGGATATCCAAGCCGAGGCTGTCGGGGCGTAGCGTCCGGACAGCCTCGTTTTCTTGAAGGGGTGTCGATGCGGCACGGCAACATCGGGGCGGCGCGCGCGGTCGGATTGCGCTCGGGCGCGACGCTCCTGGTCGATACTGACGAACGGTACCGCGGCGCGGCGATCGGCTTCTGGTTCGATTTCGGCTCGGCGTCCGAAGCCGACGACGAACGCGGTTTCACCCACTTCGTCGAGCACATGGTCTTCAAGGGCACCGCCCGCCGGAGCGCCGAGGACATCGCCCGGGAGATCGACCGGACCGGCGGATACCTCAACGCGTATACCGAGCGCGAGGAAACCTGCTTTCACGCGCTCGTCCCGGCGGACGCGGCGGACCTCGCCGTCGACGTCGTCTCCGACATGCTCGTCGCCTCGCGCTTCGACCCGAAGGATTTCGAACTCGAACGGGACGTGATCCGGAACGAGACGCTCTCCGCGCTCGACGAACCAGAGGAAGCGGGCGCCGACGAGTTCGCCGAGCGGCTCTGGCCCGATTGCGCGTACGGACGGCGCGTCGCGGGCACGCCCGACGACGTGGCGAGGGTCGATCGCGACCGTCTGTACGCTTTTTACCGCGAACGGTTCGATCCCGCGCGCATGCTCGTCGTCGTGTCGGGCGCGGCGGACGCCGACGGAATCGCCCGGAAGCTCGACGACGCCTTCGCCGTCCGGGCGGAGGCCGCTCCGCCGAAACCGACGCTTTCGCCTCGCGCTACGATCGTGAGGGAAGCCAGGCGGGCCGACATCGCGCAGACGCACTTCTACGCGGCGATTCCGTTCGCACCGCCCTTCGCGTCCGTCGATTACTGGAAGCTCGCGATCGCGAGTTCCGCGTTCGGCGACGCGTCGAGTTCGCGCATGTTCCTCGAACTCAGGGAAAAGCGCGGCTTGTGCTACCAGGCCGGATCGGGTTTTTCCCTGACGCCGCTCGCGGGGACGTGGAACGCCTTCGCCGCCACGACGCCGGACAAATTCCCGATGCTCGTCGAAGTATACGACGGCATCGCGCGCGACCTGTTCGAACGCGGCCTTACGCGGGCCGAATTCGACGAAGCGGCGTCCCGCGTCCGCGGATCGCTCGCGCTCGGCTCCGACGATCTCGAATACCGGGGGAAGCGACTCGCCCGCCAATTCCTGTTCGACCGGCGGATCGAAACGCTCGAGGAAACGGTCGGGGCCTTGGATTCGCTCACTCTCGAAAGCGTCAACGCCTTCATCGCCGAGCGCCTCGATCCGCGCGGCGAGAGCGTTTTCGCGTACGGGAAAACGCCCCGAGCGGTCCGCGAGGCCGTCAAGGCCGCGGCCGGTAGGAGGAGCCAGTGAATACGAACGATACGTCGCGGGTACTCGCCGTGCGCGTCGTCCTCGAACCGGGCGCGCGGGCGCCCGAATACAGGACCGACGGTTCCGCGGGAGCCGACCTTCGCGCGCGTCTGCCCGAAACCGTCACGATCATGCCCGGAAAACGCGCGGCGATCCCCACGGGACTTCGCCTCGAGCTGCCGCCCGGCTACGAGGGGCAGGTCAGGTCCCGGTCTGGTCTCGCGCTCGAACGCGGCGTCATGTGCCTCAACTCCCCGGGAACGATCGATTCCGACTACCGCGGCGAAGTGAAGGTCATCCTCGCGAATCTCGGGGACGAGCCGTTCGCGGTGTCCGACGGAGACCGGATCGCCCAACTCGTGATCGCCGCCCACGCCCGGGCGGCATTCGTCCCGGCCGACGCGCTTGTGGACACGGCGCGCGGAAGCGGGGGCTTCGGCTCCACCGGCGGGAACTAGGCCGAGTCCATGGGAAGGCGCTACGGCACGCTGACGGGGTATCTCGCCCGCGAATTCATCTTCGCGTTCTTCGTGTCGTTCCTCTTCTTCTTCGTCATCTTCTTCGTGAACCAGCTGCTCGTCATGGCCGAGAACATCCTCGCCAAGCGCGTGCCGCTGTGGGACGTGGCCCGGCTCGTGTTCTACGCGTTCCCGTCGATCATCGCCATGTCCTTCCCGTTCGCGGCCCTCGTGGGCGCGCTCATGTCCGTCGGCAGGCTCTCGGGCGATTCGGAAATCATGGTGATGATGGCCTCGGGCGTTCCCAAGCGGCGCGTGTTCGCCCCGTTCCTGGTCCTCGGCTTCGCCATCTCCGTGGTTTCGTTCGGAGTGAACGACATCCTCCTGCCGCTCGGAACGATCAACTACGGCAAGCTCTACCGGAAGCTCCTCCAATCCACGCCCGCGCTCGAACTCCAGCCGTATACGGTCAAACGCTACGAAGGGCTCACGATCGTAACCGGCGCCGGGGACGGGGACATCCTCACGGACGTAACGATCATGGACCGTGTCGACGGCGCGAAAAAGCGCGTTATCACGGCTTCGCGCGCCTTCATCGCGGACGCGGAACTCGGAACCGGCATACTCTCGCTCGAGCTCGAGCGGGTGTTCATCCACGTCTACGATCCGGGAAATCCGGAGCGCCACGAGTACATGTCGGCGTCGCGCATGATCTACAACATCCTCCTCAAGAATTTCACCGATACGGTCCGCTCGCTCGGACCGCGCGAAATGAGCTCGCGCGACCTCAAGGACGCGATCGACAAGAAACGTCAGGCCTTCGAGCGCCGGCGTGAGCAGCGGGCCGACGAGTACTCGAGGCGTTCCGCGCAGGCCGCCGAGCGCTACGCCTCGGAGAACGCGCAAGGCGAGCTGTCCGAGGCGCGTCTTGCGGAACTGGAGCGGAACGCCCGCGAAGGCACCGACCGGAAGACCCTCGTCCTCTCCGACCGCGAGCTGGACATATACCTCGTCGAGTATCACAAGAAATTCTCGCTCCCGTTCGCGGCCCTCTGTTTCGTCTTCCTTGCCTTTCCGGCGGGCCTGCCCGTGCGCAAGAGCGGCGGCGCCATCGGCTTCTTCATCGGCATCCTCGTGGCGGTCGCGTACTGGTGCCTCCTTTTCGTCGGCCAGCTCTTCGGGACGAATTTCGGCTTTTCCCCGATCCTGTCCATGTGGATGCCGGATCTGTTCATCCTCGCCGCGGCCGTCGTCGCCTTCGTCGCCAGGAGGTCCGCGTCATGAAACCGATGCCGGCGCGACGCGCCAGGTTCTCGAACCTTTCGTCCCCGACCCTGGCCCTCGCCATGCTGCGTTCCTTCGTCCCCGCGTTCCTCGGGGCGATGTTCCTGTTCGCGTTCGTGATCGAGTTGCTCGACCTTTTCGCCAACATCACGCGCTACATGCGGAACGACGTCGGCGTCCTCTCCATCCTCCGATCGGTGGCGCTGTTCGCGCCGAAGTGCGTCTCGTATTCCCTGCCGATCTCGGCGCTTTTCGCGGCGTCCTACGTCTTCGGCACGATGTACGCGAACAACGAGCTCATCGTGGTGTACGGCTCCGGCATATCGGTCTACGAGGCCGCCGTGCCGGTCGTCGCCCTCGCGGTCGCCATGTCGGTCGGGGGCTTCTACCTGGACGACCGGCTCGTCGTGCCGGCGCAGGCCGCGCGCGCCGCGCTCCTCCGGCAGCTGACCGGACAGAAGGTTTCCCTGAGCAACGCGGAACTCACGTTGATCGGGAAGGGCAAGCGCACCATCTGGCACGCGGATTTTTACGACGACGACAACACGTCCCTGTCCGGACCCTCGGTGATCGTCCTCGACGACGCCGGGCGGTTCAAGGCCCGGATCGAAGCGGTACGCGCCGTGTGGGCGGAAGGCGCGTGGGCGTTCCAGTCCGCGCGCGTGTTCGCATACGACGCGGAGTCTGGGCGGATGGGCTATGAATACAGGGAAACGTACTCGGACCCCGGATTGGACGAATCCCCGGAAACCTTCCGCGCGCGCAAGGCGGACGTGGGCGAACTCGACGCGGCGGCCGCGAAGGAGTACGTCGATTCCCTCAGGGATTCCGGGCTGCCGTACGCGGAACCGCTCGCCGAATACCACAAGCGCTTCTCGTTCTCGCTGACGCCGCTCATCGTCGTGCTCCTGTCCGTCGGCACCGCCGGACGGTTCCGCAAGAACGCGCTCCTCGCGAGCCTCCTGCTCAGCCTGCTCGCGGCCACGGGCTTTTACGTGCTCCAGATGGTGACGATGCTTTTCGCCAAGAACGGCGTGCTGCCGCCGGCGCTCGGCCCGTACCTGCCGGTCCTCTTCTTCACGGGGATCGGGGTCGTCCTCATCGCGACGACGCGAACCTGAACGAAACCGGAGGATCCATGCAGTCGAACCGCATCTTCACGAAAACTTCGTCCGATCCGTCCTGCGCCGCGCGGGCGGGTTTCGTCGACCTTCCCCACGGACGGGTCAGGACGCCCGTCTTCATGCCCGTCGGCACGAACGCCACGGTGAAGGCGGCTCCCAAGGAAAGCCTCGAGGAGATCGGGTTCGAGATCGTGCTCGCGAACACCTATCACCTGTATCTCCGGCCGGGGCACGAACTCATCGCCCGGGCGGGAGGGCTCCACGGCTTCACGGGCTGGCGGGGCAATTTCCTCACGGACTCGGGCGGCTTCCAGGTTTTCTCGCTCGCGCCGTTCCGCAAGATCACCGAGGAAGGGGTGAAGTTCCGCTCGCACATCGACGGCTCGACGCAGTTCCTTTCGCCGGAACGGGCGGTCGACGTCCAGATGGCCTTCCGGAGCGACGTGTTCATGCAGCTCGACGTCTGCACGGAGTACGGCGTCACCGAACGCCAGGCCGCCGAAGCTTCGCGCCTGACCACCGAATGGGCCCGCCGCTCGCGCGAGCGCTGGCTGTCGGAGCGCGGCGCGTTCGGCGGGCAGCTGTTCGGCATCGTCCAGGGCAATTTCTACAAGAACCTCCGAGAGCGGAGCGCGGAAGAGATACTCTCCTTCGATTTCCCGGGCGTGGCCATCGGCGGACTTTCCGTCGGGGAACCGTTCGAGGTCTTCTGCGAATTCCTGTCGCACGCCGCGGGGCTCCTTCCGGACGACAAGCCGCGCTACGTGATGGGCATCGGCACGCCGGAATACATCCTGGCGGCGGTCGAGGTCGGCATCGACATGTTCGATTGCGTCTTTCCCACGCGGACCGCGCGGAACGGGCTCCTCTTCACGGCCGACGGGCCCATCACCATCAAGAACGCGCGCTACGCCGAGGATTTCTCGCCGATCGATCCGGAATGCGGTTGCCGCGTCTGCCGCCAGTATTCGCGCGCCTATCTCCGCCACCTCTTCAAGGAGAAGGAAATTCTCTACGCGATACTCGCCACGCACCACAATCTGGCCTTCCTCCATGACCTCGTGTCGCGGATGCGCTATAGTATCGAGGGCGGCGTCTTTCCGGAGTTCAAGAGGGCGTTCCTGTCGCGGTATCAAACGCGCGGCGAATGATCCGGACGCGGACCGCCTGACGGAACGGGGAGGGGAATCGGCATGAACGCACGATCGATCTCGGCGCTGCTCGCGGCGCTGCTCGCCTTCGGGACGGCCGCGTGGTCCCAGGACGCCGCGGGCGACGTCGAACGGCGGCGCCGCGACACCATTTCCTACGGCATCGAGTCCGAGATCGTCGAGCTCCTCAAGACGCTCCGCTCCGAGCGCGACGGCCGCTACGACGGCGATCTGGGCAGGCTGCTCGAGACCACGCGCAGCCGCAAGCTCGGTGCCGAACTGCTTTCGTACTTTTCCGAGGTCGGCTGGAAAGGCGCCGAGGAAAAAGCCGTCTCGATCGTCGACGGGCGGGACGGCCTTCCGGCCGAATACGTGAAGGCGGCGCTCCAGTATCTCGTGGCGGTGAAATCCGCGAAGGGACTCGGCGAGGCCGCGGAAATCATCGACGCGGCCGAACAGGAATACCTTCCGCACGCCGTGCGGATCTTCGGCGCGGCCGGCGGTCCCGCGGAGGCCACGAGGCTCGTGGAGATGTACGACGCGGACGACTGGACCGAGACGGTGCGCATCGAGATCATACGCGCGTTGGGCGACATCCGCGCGCCTGAGGCCGTGGAGCGGCTCGCGCGGCTCCTGGAAGACGGCTCGGCCGGCAAGGTGCTCAGGATGAACGCGGCCGACGCGCTCGCGAAGATCGGCGACGAGCGCGCGAAGGCTGCCGTACTCAAGGCGGCTTTCGACGAGGACCCGAACGTCCGGACCCAGGCGGTCGAGGCGCTCGGCGCCTTCCAGGGGCGCGACGTCGAGGACGCCATCGTCGAATGCCTCCGCGATTCCTTCGGGAAGACCCGCATCGCCGCCGCGAAAGCCGCGGGGAAACGGAAACTCGCGTCCGCCTTGCCGCATCTCAAGTACAAGGCCACGTCGGATCCCGACCGGGCGGTGCGCGAAACGGCCTTCCGGGCCATTGCCGAAATCGGGACCGCGGAAGCCTTCGCCTTCCTGCGCGAATTCCTGACCGCGCCGAAAAACGAACAGGCGTTCCGGTCGATGTGCTTCGGGCTGCTGGGCCGAAACGATCCGGGCTCCCGCGGACCGCTCATGGAGCAGCTCGAGTCGGCCATCGCCGCGAAGGACCAGACCTTTTTCAAGGCGATCGCCCGGGAAATCGTCGGGATCGACGGAGACCCCGCCGTTCCGTTCGTCGAACGCCTGCTCGCGCACGCAGATTTCACGATTCGCCTGGGAGCGCTCGATTGGATCAAGCGGAACGGGAACCGCGCGCTCATCGACCGGGTGAGAGCCCTCTCGGAATCGGATCCGGCCGAAGCCGTCAGGAAAAAGGCGAAGCAGGTGCTGGAAGATATCTGAGCGCGCGCGTCTTCGGGAAAAAACAAAGGCCGGGAGTACCCGGCCTTTGTCGTCGAATGACGGTTCGTCCGGCTATTTGCCGTTTTCCGTGAACGTTCCCGGCGTCTCGATGCAATGGAGGATCGAGTTGATGCGCTCGACGGGCGGCACATAACGCTTGATCTTGAGCTTCATGGGCCAGCCGTGCGCGGATACGAACGGAATTTCCTTGTCGAGGCAGTCGACGACGGGCGCGTCGCAATCGGGGAACAGGTCGCGGCGTTTCGGTACGAGCGTGAGCGCCTCGCCGTCGAAATGGAGTTCGGCGATATGGCCGGGCATCGGCACGAGGAAGACGAGGAAATCGCTTCTTCCGCCGCCGATCGTCTTGACCGCGCCCGCGTGGAGCGACTTGATGTTGCGCCGCCCGATCAGGGTCGTCTGGCCGATGACGGTGAATTCGACGTACATGGTCGACGCGTTCTTGACCGTCGCGTGGAAGTCGAACGCCGGCTTCCGTTCGGCGGCGCCTTCGTCCCGCGCGATCGACATGCGACGCTTGTATTCGGAGAGCACGTCGGCGGCGCTTTCGCGGTCTTCCGGCCCGGACGCGAACAGGATGGGCGCGGTCGAGCCGACGTCGACGCGGGCGCCTTCGCCGGATCGCGCCGGGTGCTGCGCCGAAGCGGGAACGTTCGCCTGGGAGGCGGGCGCGCCCTCCGAGGATCCGCGGGCCGCCGCGAGATAGGCGGCTCGATCCTCCGACGCCTTTCGGGCGACAGCCCTGAGCTCTTCGGCGGCCGCCGCCTGCTCCGCGGCGTGCGAATCGAGCACCGCGTTGACGAGCCCCGCTTCGGCTTCCCGGGGGCCGTGGCGGAGGAAGTGGCCGATGACGACGAGCAACCCGATCAACGCGACTGCCAGGATGACGAGAAACAGCCAGACGCGCGACAGCACGCCGAGCGCCGACGACAGCGCGCTCTTCTTGAGCGTCAGGTCGAGCACGCCCGTCTGGGGCGCGACGCGTTTGCCTTCGGAAAAGCCCAGCGCGATTTCGAGTTTCGCCGGACCCTGCGGCGTGTCCGCGGGAACCTTCACGTTGACGGCGGCGGACCTCTTGGCTTTCGGCGGCAAGTCGAAGATCACGTTCCGCTCGAGGATGTCCTTTCCGTCCAGAAGCACGCGATCGAGTTCGAGTTTTTGGGCGGTATCGGAAACGTTGTCGATTTCGAGCGGGAACGAGAACGCGTACGCGCGGGTTCCCAGCGGTCCCGGGAACTTCGCTTCCGGAATGCCGAGTCCCTTGGTCGCGGCCGCCCCCTTGTTCGCCGGATCGTAATCCGTGACGCCGACGCCGAGCGCGTCGGCGAGATCGTCGAGATAGGTGCCGGACGCCGGTGACGATCCGTTTTCCTGGCCTGCGGCTGCTCCGTCCGCCGTTCCGGACGGAGCGGTGCCGGACACCGCGCCCGGGGTCGTGCCGGAGGCCGCGCCCGCGGCGGCGCCGAACGGCAGCTTGATGATGACGAGCTCCCAGCCGTTTTCCCGGATTCCCTTCGCCGCGAGCGTGATCTCCTCGCGCGTGGCCGCCTGGTCGAGCGACGCGTAGGCGCTCTGCGGGGACGGATTGTGATAGCCGTCGGTGACGACGACCGCGAGCTTCCGCGTCGCGCTCGGGAGTTCGGTGAGGTATTGGCGCAGGCTGCCGAGCGCCGTCACGAAGTCGGTGTTCCTGCCGAACGGGTAGAGCAGGAACAGGCGGCCGAGGACGCTCTTCAGGTCCTGGTCGGTCCTGACCTGCTGCACGATCTCGATCCGCACGTCGTCCGCGAACGACAGGAGGTGGAAGGTGTCCCCGAAACGAAGGTAGTCGCTCGCGACCTTCGTGAGGACGAAGTCCACGACGTCCTGGAAATACGGGAACATGCTCTGCGAAACGTCGAGCAGCACGACGAGGTCCACCGGCTGGTCGGCGCCTTGGGCCCCGATCGAGCCAACCGAGAGCGCGATCAGGAGGACCGCGATTGCCTTTTTCATGATGATTGCCCCCTCAACGTCGGACGACGGCGCCGCTCGGGCGACGTCGTCCGATCAAGCGGTTCGTCAGAGCGACGCGGCCTCGATCTTCTGTACCGAGTACTGGAACTTCCGCTCGTGGATCGTGAAGCTGATCCGCTCGCCGACCTTGTGGCTGATGAGTTTCTTGCCGAGCGGCGACAGGTACGATATGACGTTCGCGGAGGGATCGGATTCCCACGGCCCGAGGATGGTATAGACCTCCTCGGCGTTCGAAAGCTCGTTGAGGAGGGTCACGACGGTGCCGAAGGAGATCTTCGACACGGAGATCGTCGACTTGTCGAAGATCTGGGCGCGCTCGATCTCGTTCTTGAGCTTGCCTACCTTCGTGTTGAGCTCGTCCTGCTTTTCGCGCGCGGCCTTGTACTCGGCGTTTTCGCGGAGATCGCCCAGCGAAAGCGCGTAGGCGATCTCGTGCTGGTTCGCGGGTACGTCGACCTCCATGATGTGCTGGAGGAGTTGCTGCTTTTCCGTGTACTTTTCGGAGGTGACGATGAGCCCGCGCGACACGACGGTCTTCTCGTCCTCGCCGGAGAACTTGAAGTCGGGAAAGCGCTCGAGGACGAACTTCTTGACATCGAGCTTGATCGCGGCGTCGAGGTCCTTGATGTCCGTGAGCAGCATGTACACGCGCTCGATCGTGTCGTGGTCGGACTCGGACAGGAATTTCTTCAGTTCGCCGTCCTTGAACAGCAGCGTCTGGATCTGCTTGTTGATCTTGCGGTTCACGGTCGTGTCGCGGTGGTTCTCGATCTCCTTGAACGAGATGTCGAGGATGTGGAGCATGGTGATGAGGATCTTCTCGAACGAGAGGCCGAGTTCCTTCACCCACACGGTTTCCCAGAGGTTCTTCACGACCCACACGAAGGCTTCGCGGCGGTCGCGGTAGTTCTCGACGATCGAGAGCACCATGTCCTTGAGCTTGTCGATGTGGCCGTTGGCCGACAGGATTTCGAGCATCGGCTGCGAGAGGGAGAAGGGCAGGATGCGCGTGTACACGTCCGGCCATTCGGGCACGAAGTTGTGGATGTGCGTGAGGAAGGACCTGCGGAGCTCCGCGTCCTTGATATCCTTGTACACGTTGACGACGTCGTCGATCTCGGCGAACAGCTCGTTGAACTGCATCGTCACGTTCAGGTTGGCCTTGAGGTGCGGATGTTTCGCGGAGATTTCCTTGAGGAGCAGGTAGGATGACACGACGCTTTCGTTCACCTGGCCCGTGGAGCGCGTGAAGCCGGTGAAGTAGGCGAGCATCTCGTTGAAGTAATCGGAGTCCGGATCGCCCTTCTCCATGAAGTCGCGCATGCAGGACACGCGGGCGAAGAAATCCTTTTCCGCCTTGAAGTGGATGTAGGTCTTCTCGTCGAACGAGAGCGTCCGCTCCCGGACGATGTAGGAGTCGATGTCGTCCTGCGCGTTTCCGAACAGCGGATCGTCCTTGAGGACCTTGCGCGCCTTGGCGCTCCAGCTCGTCCATTCCTTGTCGGACAGGACGGACGGGGTGAGCTCCGCCTTGATCTTCTTGAGGTCGGCCTTGTTGTCGAAGCTCTTGATGACCGTCTTGAGCGCCCAGGCGTGGTCGGTGAGGATCTTTTCGCGGAGCTTGTCCTTGCTCCACACCGCCTTGAGCACCCAGATGTGCTCGCGGTTGAGGCCGATCAGGCTGTTGATGGCCATCTTGAGACCCATGACGTGCCCGCGCTTCTTCGCGAAGTCGATCGTGATCTCGTCGCCCTTGATGTCGGCGATCTTGCCGATGTTCCAGGTGCGGTGATACACGAAGTTGCCGACGTCGAAGGCGATGTGCTTCTCGAACTCGGCGATGGCCTCGGGAAGGCTGCGGTACGACTGGGCGAGGTTCGAGACGCGGATGTACTCGTCGAGGTTCGAGTGCCCGGCGTACTTGCCCTTGTAGCACTCGACGATCTCCTTGCGGGGCAGGGGGCTCTTGTCGTCGTAGGAGATGATCACCTTGAGGATGTCGATGGCCACGTCCCAGTTGGAGGCGTTCTTGTAGTGCCTGTAGAGGTCGAAGAGGAGCGTGGCCGCCTTGTCCTCGCTGATCTGCTTGGCGATCTTGCGCTGGACGTGGAGGAAGAAGTCGATGTCCTCCGGGCAGTACTCGAGGAGCTTGTTCCAGATCTCCTTGACGTTCGTGAAGAGTCCCTTGGCGATGTAGCGGTGGAGGGCCTTCCGGTAGTAGTCGCGGGCGTCTTCGGCCCGGCCGTCCTTCTCCGCCTTTTCCGCGAGGAGCTTGACGATGTCGGCTTCCTCGTAGTCGATGCGGATGAGGCGGTCCCACGCGGCGTACATCTCGTCGTCCCGGTCTTCGGCCTGGTAGCATTCGGCGAGCTTCTGGAGGGCGTAGCGGTTCTCGCCGAATTCGAGGATGCGCTCGCACACGAATTCGACGACCTGCCACTTCTTGTTGTCGACGAAGATGTTGATGAGCGACACCATGTTGGAGTCGTCGATCTGCTGGCGCGCGAGGGAAATGATCCCCGACAGGTACAGCGCGATGATGCTGTTCTTGGAGTGACCCAAGTGTTCTTCGCAGACCTCGCGGACCTCGTCGAGGACCTTGAACCCGGAAGCCTCGTGGAAGAGGGCGTCGAGATCCTTGAGGTTGGAGACGCTGTAGGCGCCGAGCGTGGCGCGCGTCCATTTCTCCTCGTTGAGGAGTTCGCGCAGCCTTTTTACGACGGTCGATTCGGTAACGGTGTCAGCCATGTCGATAACCCCTTCCAAGTCACGGTCAGGAGACGTACTGCTTGTAGACAGACGGATCCAGCATGCGGACCTTGAGCAGGATCTCGTCGACCCTGCCGCGGTCTTCCTTCACGTTCAAGAGATGGTCAATGAGCCAGAAATAACGGTTGAGGAGACGCGGGACGATCACCGGCTTGCGCTCGGCGTTTTCCCGCAGCTCGTTCTCGAGTTCGTAGATCGATTGCCTGAGCCTTCCGACCTCGGCCGCTTTCAACTCGCGTTTTATATTGAAGATGCCCATGAGGCATCCGTAGACTGGAATCCATTCGGCCTGTTCCGCTCCGGAAAATCCCCGAAGCGACACGTTCTCCGCGAGCCGCTCGATCAGCGAGGACTCGAGGAAGGCCAGGTTGACGCGCTGGGGAGCCAGGAAATAGGCTTCCCGGAACAGCGCCTTGGCCGCGCGCGCCTCGTTGACGAGCGCGTAGGCGTCGGCGAGTTCCGCGAGCGTCTCGGCGTCGTCCTTGCGCGCGTTCGCCGCCGCCTCGAGCCGCTCGGTCGCCTTGCGGAAATCCCCCATGCCCTTTAGGCAGCGTCCGAACCGGAGAAAGGCGTCCGCGTCCGCGGGCCCGTCCGGATTCGCCTCCTGGTACCACCGCAGCGCCGTGCCGAACACGAAGCGCTTGAACGCGTACCGCGCGCGTTCGTACACCACCGGAGTCCGCCGCTGGAACGCCATGAACGGCTTCCACTGCGCGAGCATGGAGTCCGCCCGTTCGTACGGTGTCGGCAAACCCGTGACCCGCGTCATGCGTTCCCGCCACCAGTGGACGCAACTGAGCGCGAAGATCACCTCCTCGTTCTCGAAATCGGAGGCGAGCGCCGCGTCGAGCGCGTTTCCGGCCGCGTGCAGATCCGAGGAGTCCAGTTTCCCGTAGGCGTCTGCCATGTACGCGGCCGTGTCGTTCGATGCTGTCATAACCTTCGATGGGCAAAGGAGATATTATCGACATTGTAGACGATATGGCGTCGTTTAGTCAATGAAACGGCTTTCGCGCCCGCGAATCGGCGTTCCGGCGGAGCTCCGCGGCTTGCTGACGGACCGTGGCCCGTGATACGATCGCCGCATGTCCGAAAGAACCCTCGTAGCGCCTTCCGTTTTGTCTGCCGACTTCGCCGACATGGGCTCGGCGCTCGAAAAAGTGACCGCCTCTGGATCGCCCTGGCTCCATCTCGACGTGATGGACGGGCGATTCGTCCCGAACCTGACTTTCGGTCCGAAGATGGTCGCCGACCTCAGGGCCCGGTCATCGCTTTTTTTCGACGCACATCTCATGACGGTCGAACCCGAACGCCTCGCGGACGATTTCATCGCCGCGGGCGCGGACGCGATCACCTTCCATATCGAAGCGTGCGTCCACGCGCACCGGCTCGTCCAGGCCATCCGGGAAAAGGGCCGAAAGGCCGGCGTTTCCGTCGTGCCCTCCACCCCGGTCGATGCGATAGCGCCGCTCCTCCCGTTCCTCGACCTCGTGCTCGTCATGACGGTGAATCCCGGATTCGGCGGGCAGGCGATGATACCCGAATGCCTCGAAAAGGTATCCGAGCTCGCGCGGCTCCGCGCCGAACGCGGTTACGCCTACGACATTTCCGTAGACGGGGGCATCAATCAGGCGACGGCGCCGGACGCCATCCGCGCCGGCGCCGACATCCTCGTCATGGGAAGCGCCTTTTTCCAGGCGGCGGATCCGAAGGCGCTCGTCGACGGCATCGTCGCCATTCCGCGGCTCCATGCCATCGGCGCCCGCGCCGTTTCCGGCACGCGGAATCGAAGAGATGTTCCGTAATCATCGCCCCGTTTCGTGCCGATAGGTAATCGGAGGGCCGTCAATGAAGGAAAAACGTAAAGCCGGAGCGATCTTCTGGGCGCTGTTCCTGGTCGCGCTGTCGGCGGCGCAGGCCCAGGCGACGACCGACCCGGTGAAAAGCCTCGAGCAGGGCGTGGCGCTGTTCGGACAGGAACGCTACCAGGACGCGCTCTCCGTGTTCAACAGGCTGATAGCCGATCCGAAAGCCGCCTCGATCCGCGGCGACGTGATGTACTGGACGAGCCTCTGCCACGTCGCGCTGAACGACGCGGTCAACGCCGCCAAGACGATCGACGCCTTCCTCGCCTCGTATCCGAACCATCCCTACGTAGCGGACATCCTCTACCAACAGGGAAGGCTTCTCTTCAACCGGGGCGATTACGAGCCGTCGCTCCGCGTGTTCCTGTCTTTCATCGACAAGGCACCGACGCACGAACTCGCTCCCTCGGCGATCTTCTGGACCGCCGAGTGCCTCTTCAACCTCGGGCGCCTGTCCGAAGCCGAAAAGCTCTACCGGCATCTCCTCGAGTACTTCCCCAAGAACGTCAAGGTCGAGGCGGCGGGCTATCGGCTGTCGCTCATCCGCTACAAGTACCGCGAGGACGAACTCCTCAAGCTCCTCAAATGGAGCCACGAGGAGAGCCTCAAGCTCGTCGAGGAGTACCAGCGCCGCGAAAAGACCTACGAGCAGGCCGTCGCCATGTATCAGCGCCGGCTGGGCGAGGCTTCGAAATCGGCGGGTACTTCGCCCGACGACGAGATCGCGAAGCTCAACATACGCATCGACGACCTCACCGTGGCGCTCGCGGAGCGGGACGCGAAGATAGCCGAGCTGACCGCGGCGCTCGCGGAGGCGCGGAGCAAGCCGGCCGGCGCGCCCGGACCCGCGACCGTGGCCGAAACGGCGGTCGACCGGGAAACCCTCCTCGACATCAAGTCCAAGTCGCTCGAGCTGCTCGAATACTACCTCGAATGGCTCGCGACCCACGACGACAAAGGCGGTATGTGATGAAACGCGTATTCCTCATGGCGGTCGCCTTCGCCTGCGCCATCTCCGCCGGCGCCTTCGAGCTCCGGGAAGGGCGCATCAAACTCGTCATCAACGAGCGCACGGCGCGATTCTCCCTGTATTACCTGGCCGATGTCGCGAAGAACCAGTACGTCCCGCTCGTTTACGACCAGGAGCCGAGGACTTCGTTCCCGACGCTTTCCATCGACGGAAAGACCCACCGTCTCGGCGATTCCGCCGAATACCGATTCACGGTCGGGAAGGGCGAGCGCGAAGCCTTCATAGAATACCGCTCGTCGTTCTGCGCGGTGCGCCAGACTTTCTCGTTCATCGCGTCCACCGGATCGGACATGGTGGACGGCGTGGCCATCCGTATCGAGATCGAGAACGTCTCGGACCGCGACATCACCGTCGGCGTCCGCTACCTGCTCGACACCTGGCTCGGCGAGAAGTCCGGCCGGCATTTCTCCATCGGCAACAAGGAAAAGCTCGCGACCGAGTACGGGCTTTCTGGTGCGTTCGTCGAACGGAAGTTCACGTCGCCGTCCGATTCGACCGCCGCCTTAGCGTGCATGCTGTCGGGCGAGGGCGTCACGAAACCGGACAAGGTGCAGTTCGCCAACTGGAAGCGGCTGTACGACGGCGGGTGGGCGATAGAAATCTCGGGAACCCGCGATTTCAACCTTTACCCCTACTCGGTCAACGATTCCGCCGTGGCGCTCTTCTACGAACCGGCGCTGCTCCGCAAGGGCGCGATCCGCTCGATCACGATGCTCATGGGGAACGACACCGAAGCCGGTTTCGCGATCAAGCGCACCGACACGAAAACGCCCGAAACGACCGAACCGTCGGTTCCCTCGACCGTCACGGCCCCCGCGGCCTCGGGAACCGACAAGGTCGTCGCCGCGAAGACCGACATCGTCGCCATACGCGAGCTGATCGAAAAGATCGACACCGCCCTCGCGTCCGGCGCGACGCCCGGGGAAATCGCCGAATACCGGACCGTCCTCGAGCGCCTGCTCAAGCGAAGGGAATCGTTCTAGGCGATGCCCGACGAACTCAGGCGCGCCGAGCGGATGCTGGCGCGCGGCAAGTACGACGCCGTCATCCGGGATCTCGAACCCCTCGTTCTCGCGTACCGCGATTCGTACTATTACTATTACCTTCTCGGCTGCGCCTTCCTCAGGGCCGGCGACATCGGCGGCGCGCTCGACTGCCTCCGGCGCGCGGAACACCTCAACTTCAAGGACGCCGGCACCCAGCTCGCCCTCGCGGCCATCCACGTGCGGAAGGGCGAAACCGAGAAAGCCGTCCGCATCTACGTCGAGATCCTCGACCGCGAGCCGGGTCATCCCGAGGCCACTCGGGCGCTCGCCTACCTCCGCGCCAAATCGGGCGGGGACGGCATCGAGCGGGCCATCGCGGACGGTTCGATCAAGGCGATCTATCCGCGTCACCGGGCCGGCCCCGATCCGCGCCTGTACGCGGTCCTGGCCGCAACGGCCCTGCTCGCCGCCGCCCTCCTCGCGGGTCCGCCTATCGCGCGAAGCCTGTCCGCGCTCGCGAAGCCGGCCCGTCCGGGCCTCGCAGAGGTCGTCCTGACCGACGCGGAGCGGCGCGATCCGGTGAGCGCGTCCGGCGGGTTCGTCTATGTCCTCACCGACAAGGAAGCGGTGGAGGCCTTCGAGCGCGCCAAGCGTCTCTTCTCCGATTACCGCGACGACGCGGCGCTGATCGAATGCAACCGGATCGCCCGCTCGAACGCCGCTCCGCCGATAAAGGCGAAGGCCGCGACGCTCCGCGCCTTCGCGCGCGAACCGTCGTTCGACGCGTTGCGCGATTTCTACGCCTACCAGGACGTCAAACGCGATCCGGGACTCTACGAGGACGTGGGCGTCGCGTGGAAGGGGCTCGCGGCGAACGTCCTCGCGCTCGAAAACGGCATCGCTTTCGACTTCCTGGCCGGATACGAAAACAAGAAACGACTCGACGGCATCGTGCCCGCCCGCGCTTCTTTCAAGTACGATCTCGCCGCGGACCGGCCGATCGAGATCCTCGCCCGCGTGAAGACCGCGTCGGAAACCGATTTCTGGCTCGAGGTGATCTCCATCCACGAGTTGCAGGACGCGAAATGAGGGCGGTCGTGCAGCGCGTTCGCGGCGCGAGCGTGACCGTGGACGGGACGGTGACCGGCTCGATCGAGACGGGCCTCCTCGTCTACCTCGGGGTGGGCCACGACGACGGGCCGGACGACGCCGCGTGGCTCTGCGACAAGATCGTCACGCTCAGGATCTTCGAGGACGAAGAGGGCAAGATGAACCGCTCGGTCGGCGACATGGGCGGCGGCATCCTCGTGGTATCGCAGTTCACGCTCTTCGCCGACGCCCGGAAGGGCAGGCGCCCCTCCTACGGCGACGCCGCGCCCCCTTCGAAGGCGATCCCGCTCTACGGGCGCTTTCTCGAACTCGTCAAGGCGAGCGGCCTGCCCTGGGGCGCCGGCGTCTTCCAGGCCCACATGGACGTCGCGTACGTCAACGACGGCCCCGTGACGATACTCCTCGATTCGAAGAAAACCTTCTAGCGGCCAATTACCTCACCGGGCGCCCCGATACGCGCACCGATTCCGGAGGACGCAGCCGTCGCAGCGCGGTTCCGCGCGGCAATGACGTTTCGCGTGCTCGACGATGAGCGCGTGCGATTCTCCGTAATCCGGCGCGTCGAACGCCGCCGATTCCATGACCATCGTCCGCAGCTTTTCGTAGCCGATACCTTCCTCGACCATCCCGAGCCGCGCGAACAGGCGCCTGGCGTACGCGTCGGCCACGAACTCCGGTATCCCGTACGCGTAGAGCAGGATGCAGTCGGCGGTTTCCGGACCGACGCCGCGGATCGACAGGAGCTCTTCGCGCGACGGCGTCCGATCGGCCAGACCCGCGAAAAATCGTCCGAGGAGTTTCAACCTGGCGGCTTTCTGCCTGAAGAAACCGGCGGGGCGCACGAGCTTTTCGATTTCGGACGTTTCCGCGTCCGCAAGCCGTCGGGCATCGAACTGGCCCCGTTCGAGCAAGGCGCGGACGGCGCGTTCGGCGTTCGTCCAGGCGGTGTTTTGCGCGAGCAGGGCTGCGCACGCGATCTCGAAGCGCGTCGACGGATCGCTCGCCACGTCCGCGCCCGGATGGTAGCCGTCGGCGTCGTAGCCGGCTGTCCCGGCCAGGGAGAGGAGCGGCCACCATCCGCGCGGGCCGTAAGCTTCGAACAGTGTCCCGTACAGGCCTTCGAAATCGAGCGTCACGATTCCTCTCCCTTCAAAAAAAGGCCGCCCGCGCGGAGCGGACGGCCTTCGTTCACATCGGTGAACCTTATTTTTTCTTGGTGTTGCGGAGCACGGCCTGGGCGCCCGCGAGGCGGGCGATCGGGACGCGGTACGGGGAACAGGAGACGTAGTTGAGCCCGATGCGGTAGCAGAAGTCGATCGTCTCGGGATCGCCGCCCTGCTCGCCGCAGATGCCGAGCTTGAGCTGGGGCTTGGTCTTGCGGCCGTACTCGGCGGCGTGCTTCATGAGGAAGCCGACGCCGAGCTCGTCCACCGTCTTCGTCGGATCGAAGGGGATCACTTCCTGCTGGAGGTAAGCCGGGAGGAAGGCGCCCGCGTCGTCGCGGCTGAAGGCGTAGGTCATCTGGGTGAGGTCGTTCGTGCCGTAGCTGAAGAAGTCGGCGTGCTTGGCCACCTCGTCGGCGAGGATGGCGGCGCGCGGCACTTCGATCATCGTGCCGATGAGCACCTTCATCGACACCTTGTTCTTCTCGAGGTACTCGTCGACGATCTTCTGCGTGCGGGCGCGGAGGATCTCGAGTTCCTTCGGCTCGCAGACGATCGGGATCATGATCTCGGGAGTGCAGGGGATGTTCTTCTTGGCGCACTCGCAGGCGGCCTGCATGATCGCCTCGACCTGCACGTCGTAGATCTCGGGATAGGTGATGGCGAGGCGGCAACCGCGGTGGCCGAGCATCGGGTTGGCCTCGTGGAGGCGGTCGAGCTTCGGCTGGAGATCCTTGGCCTTGACGCCGAGGTGCTTCGCGAGTTCCTCGGTCTCCGCCTTGGTGTGCGGGACGAACTCGTGGAGCGGCGGGTCGAGGAGTCGGACCGTGACGGGCTTGCCGCCCATCGCCTTGAAGATGCCGAGGAAGTCCTTCTTCTGGAGCGGGAGGATCTTCTTGAGCGCGGCCTTGCGCTCGGCTTCCGTGTCGGCGACGATCATCGCGCGGAAGTGGATGAGCTTGTCCTTGTCGAAGAACATGTGCTCCGTGCGGCAGAGGCCGATGCCCTGGGCGCCGAAGTCGAACGCGAGCTGGGCCTGGTCGGGCTGGTCGGCGTTCGTGCGTACGCCGAAGCCCTTGAGGTCGCCGCGGACGGAGCCCTCGCGGATCTCGTCGCACCAGCCGAGGAAGGTCGAGAGCTCCTTGCCGATCTTCGGCATGATGAGCGGGAACTGGCCCTCGTAGATGGCGCCGGTGGAGCCGTCGATCGTGATCCAGTCCCATTCCTTGAACTTCTTGCCGCCGACGGTCATCGTCTTTCCGACGATTGAGACGTCCTTGGCGCCCGAGACGCACGGCGTGCCCATCTGGCGCGCGACGACGGCCGCGTGGCTCGTCATGCCGCCCGTGGAGGTGAGGATGCCCTGCGCGGCGACCATGCCGCCGATGTCCTCGGGGCTGGTCTCGCGGCGGACGAGGAGCACCTTCTTGCCGGCTTCGTCGGCGAGTTCGGCGTCCGCGGCGGTGAAGACGATCATGCCGCAGGCGGCGCCGGGGGAGGCGTTGAGGCCCTTGCCGAGGGGCTTGGCGGCCTTGGCGGCCTTCGGGTCGATCATCGGGTGGAGCATCTGGTCGATGTGGTCGGGGCCGACGCGCAGGACGGCCTCTTCCTTCGTGATGAGCTTCTCGGCGACCATGTCCACGGCCAGCTTGACGGCCGCGGCGCCGGAGCGCTTGCCGTTGCGGGTCTGGAGGAGGAAGAGCGTGCCCTGCTGGACCGTGAACTCGAGGTCCTGCATGTCGCGGAAGTGCTTTTCGAGGCGGTCCTTGATGCCGACGAGCTGGTCGTACACCTTCTTGTTGCGCTTCGCGAGCGTGGCGATCTTCTCCGGCGTGCGGATGCCGGCCACGACGTCCTCGCCCTGGGCGTTCATGAGGTACTCGCCGTAGAACTCGTTGACGCCGGTGGACGGGTCGCGGCTGAAGCAGACGCCGGTGCCGGAATCGTCGCCCCAGTTGCCGAACACCATGGTCTGGATGTTGACGGCCGTGCCCTTGAGGTTCTTGATGCCGTTCAGGTCGCGGTACTTGATCGCGCGCTCGTTCATCCAGGAGCCGAAGACGGCGCCCATGGCGCCCCACATCTGCTCTTTCGGATTCTGCGGGAAGTCCTTCTTCGTGTGCTTCTTGTAGATTTCCTTGTACTTGGCGACGAGCTTCCGGAGGTCATCGGCGTCGAGGCCGGTGTCGAGCTCGACCTTCTTGGCCTTCTTGGCGGCCTCGAGGGCGTGCTCGAATTCGTCGTGCGGCACTTCCATGACCACGTCGCCGAACATCTGGATGAAGCGGCGGTAGCTGTCCCACGCGAAACGCGCGTTGCCGGTCTTGCGGGTGAGGCCTTCCACGGCCTTGTCGTTCAGGCCGAGGTTGAGGATGGTGTCCATCATGCCGGGCATCGACATGGCGGCGCCGGAGCGCACGGAAACGAGGAGCGGATCGTCGGCGTCGCCGAGTTTCTTGCCCATCGTCTTCTCGAGCTTGGCCAGGTGCTCCGCGACTTCGGCTTCGAGGCCGTCGGGGTACTTGCGGCCGAGCTTGTAGTAGGCGTCGCAGACGTCGGTGGAGATGGTGAAGCCGGGGGGGACGGGAATGCCGAGGTTGGTCATCTCGGCCAGATTGGCGCCTTTGCCGCCGAGAATCTCCTTCATCTTCGCGTCGCCTTCGGCTTTTCCGTCGCCGAAGAAATAGACGTATTTCACTTTCGCCATGGGGTGCTTCCTCCGTATCGGGGATTGGGATCGGTGGGACTGGTATTGACGGAAAAAAGTACACCGAAGGAGGGGCGAGTGTCAATAAACCGCGCGTTATGACGCGAAAAGCGGGGGATTGGAACCGGTTCCGGCCCCCTCAGCGGGATTCGAAACTGCGGTCCAGGCGAGTCGGCGTTCGATCGGGGACGAAGGGCGGGGAACGGTCAGATGCTGAGGCCGAGCGTGATGAAGGTGAGGTCGGTGCCGGACACCTGGTTCGCGATCGACTCGAACTTGACGCCGACCTTGTCGCACTCCTCGGAGAGGTAGGACAGGTAGTAGAGGCCCAGTTCGGTGTTCGCCTCGCCTTCGGGGAGCTGGCGGTAGAAATCCATGAGATTGCGCTTCTTGAGATCGTTGCTCTTCTGCTCGTCGAAGGTTTCCTTGATCTTGTTGTACTCGGATTCCTTGTTGTAGACGGTCATCTGGATGCGGCCCTGGGTGCCGATCGAGGTGCTCTTCGAGCCGATGCGCCACGAGATGTACACGAGCTCGCCGCGGCGCTCGAGCGACATGAGCACCTGCCTCCGTATGTCGGGATCGAAAAGCACGGCGTTCATGTCCACGGCGCCCTTGAAAATGGCCTTCGCCTCGCGTTTCAGGTTGGAGTTCTCGGAGTTCGTCGCGAGCTCCATCGTCATGAGCGAGACGTATTCGGCAATCTTGGACTTGTCCACGAAACTCTGCAGGCTCTTCCGGATGTCGTTGACGAGCTGGTCGCTGCCCTCGCTTTCCTTGAACTTCGTGATGATGAACCAGGAGAAGGGCCGCAGGTTGTTGAGGAATTTCTCGGATAGAAGGAGCTGGATGTTCTTCTCCTCGGCGAGGAGGTTCGAATTGGCGCTGATCTCGGCGTACATGGGGGACAGGATGCGCCGCTTGATCTCCTCGATGTCCTTTTCCTTTTCCTTGAGGGCGTTCTGGAGGAACTGCTCGTTGATCTTGGTCTTTTCGTCGATGATGTTCGCGGGATTCAGGCGGTTCCAGCGCTTGATGACGTCGGAGGCGAGCACCTTGCCGAAGATGAGCACGTCGAACTGGCGATACAGCATCGAGTAGACGATGAGCTTGGAGAGGTCCATGACCTCCTGCCGGCTCGACATGAACTCGCTTTTCGAGATTTCGATCTTCGAGATGTAGTCGATCAGCATCATCCGCTGGAGGCTGGACGGGGAGAACTTGTCGAGGTAGATGCCGTACTCCTCGACGTTGTCGGCGAGCTTGAACTTCTTGATGCTTTTCTTGTTGTTGATGAAGAACGTCGTGCCCTGCTCGGTGAGGATCACCTTGATCGGCAGTTCGATGAAGTTCTTCCGTTCCTGGCTTGCCACGAATGCTCCAAGGTATACCGTATTCCGGACAGCGGCCAGTATATACCGCTTTTCGCGAATATGTACAGAAGACATCGCCTCGAGCCCGTTTAATCCGGCCCCGCACTCCTAATATCGGCCGATCGAGCCCCGTTTCGTAGCGCCGTCCGCGGCGCCGTCGTTCGTCTTGACCTCGGAGGACGCGCGCCCTATGCTCGACCCGCATGCGACCGCGCGTATCTGCCATCTTTTTGACGTTTCTCGCCGCGTTCGCGCCGTGCCGCATGGAGGGGCAGGCGCTCGGCCGATCGGCCGGAGCCGGCAGGACGGACAATTCCGCGGAGTTGCGCTCCTTCCTCGACTCGATCGAACGGAACGCCCGGGAACTGGGGCTGTCCGCGTCGCGCCTCGGGTTTTCGACGTCCGTCGACGCCGACTCGTCCTCCTCGTCGGAATTGCTCCGCGTGGACCTTCCCGGGTCACCGGATCGGACTCTCGTGATCTTCGTGCCCGTCACGCCGAAACCGGACGGCGATCCGTCGCGCGACGGTTCGCTCGGTGCCGACATCGCGCTCGCGCTCATGAAGCGCCTCGCGCCGGGCAACGCGGGCGCTTCCGTCCGATTCCTGTTTTCCGGCGCGGAATACGGCGTGCGGCTCGGCGCAGACGGGGCTATCGGTCCCTTCGCGCGTCTCGGAGCCCGCCGTTCGGCGTTCCTCTCCCTCGGCGAAAAGGGCGTGGTCGTCATGCATCTGGACCTGTCCGATCCTTCCGAGATCCCGGTGTTCGATTACGGCGCCGAAGAGCGGCTCGCCCCGTTCTGGTTGCGCGAGCTGGCCGCGTCGTGCTTCCGGGCTTCGGGCTTCGGGTACGTCGACGAACCGAATCGCGTCCTCGCGCGGCGTCTCGGCCTGGCCGACGAGGCGGGGCCGCTCCAGCCTTGGCTCGAGAGCGGGATTCCGGCGCTCGGAATCACGGGCCGGACCGCGGGCGGCGCCTTCGCCCCGACGAACTATGACAGTCTCGTCGACGCCTTGGCCGCGATGACGTCCCGGCTGCCGGGAGAATACGCCGACACCTGGGACAAGCAGTATTTCCTCTTCGAATTCGCCGGCCGCACCCTGGTCGTGCGGGAACTCCATTACGTGATCGCCCTCCTGACGGCCCTCGCCGCGCTCATCGTCGTCTTCGCCGTCTCGTCGTTCGTCCGGCGCCGCCACCTGATCGAGCAGGCGAGGTTCCTGCCGCTGTTCCTCCTGGTGACCGCGGCGCTCTTCGCTGCCCTCTCGCTCGCCGTCTGGGCCGCGTCGTCCCTTTCGGGCGTCGCCTTCGACGCGTTCGCGACGCGGGGCGCCTTGGGCGGCGCGGCGGCCGCCGTCGTCGTGCTTCGGTTCGCGGCGCTCGCGTTCGCCTTCATGGCCCTGTCGGCAGCGGGCATGTTCGTCCGGGCCGTTCCGGTGAATCCGAATTTCTACGCCGTCGCCACGGTGCTCGTCTCGTCGCTCGATTTCCTCTTCGTCCTCGGGGGCAGGCTTTCGCTGTCGGTGTTCTTCTTCTGGATACTCGCCTTCGCCGTGGTCGCCGCCATCTCGCGCCGGCTCTGGACCTCCGCGCTCGTCGCCGTGATCGCGCCGCTCCCGATGGCCGCGCTGCTCGCCGACGCGCTTCGCGAACCGCAGCGCGCTCTTTGGGAATTCGCGCTCTTCCCGTCGCTTCGCGAAGCGATCTTCCTCGCATTGCTGTTTTTCCCCTTCGCGCTCCTCGTCCTGTCGATCGTGGCCCGTCCCGTCAAGGCGAATCGGAGGCGGGCCGTGCCCATCGCGATGACGGCTTTCCTGCTCGCCGTCGCGGCCCTGGCGGGAGAGCAGCTCGTCGCGGCCGCCTTCGCGAACCGACGCCCCGCGATCGCCACGCTCGTGGAACGTCAAGCGCGCGGAGACGGCTCCCAGGTGTCGCTCGTCTCGGATCGCACGATCCCGGAGGGGGCCGGGCTGACGCGCGACGGCGCGAGCCTCGTCTTGACCGGGGATGAGAAACGGACCGGACGCGTCGGGTTCCTTCCCCCCAGTCCGATGGATTTTTCCCCGAAAGTCGCGTCGAGCGTCTCATACGCGCTCGGACGGCAACTCGTCACCCTCGACATCGAATGCCGGACGGCGCCGTACCGCCTCGAGCTGGAACTGTCGGGCACGGACACGCTGTCGGTGTACGAATGCTCGCTTCCGGTCAGTTTCCGGAACGGGGGCACCGCGGCATTCGCGGACGGCGGCCCCCATCCGCCCGCGCGTCTCCGCGTCGAACTCGCCGTCGCCCGCGGTTTCACGGCCGACTTCGTCGCGCGCGCCGTCTACCTCGAGCATCCGGCGCCGTTCGCCTCGGCGCGGACGGACCTCGTCTCGCTCGCGCGGCAGCGCCTCGTGGCCGAAACCCGCGGCGCCATCGGGAAGGCGGATCGTGCCGGACCCTAGCCAGCCGCTGTTTTTCCATGTCGATCTCGACGCCTTCTTCGCGTCGGTCGAGGTCCTGGACGATCCGTCGCTGAAGGGGAAGCCGGTCGTCGTCGGCGCGCGGCCGGGACGGCGCGGCGTCGTCTCCACCTGCTCGTACGAGGCGCGGGCGTTCGGAGTCCGATCCGCGATGCCGATCAACGAAGCCGTCCGGCTGTGCCCGCACGCCGTGTTCCTCCCGCCGCGGATGGAACGGTATTCCGAACTGTCGCGCGCGGTGATGGACGTCTTCGGCGAGTTCACGCCGGAGGTCACTGTCGTGTCCATCGACGAAGCCTTCCTCACGATGACCGGCACCGGTCGCCTGTGGCCCGATCCCGACGACGCGGCCCGCGCGCTCAAGCGCAGGGTGACGGAACGCACCGGCCTCACCATCTCCGTGGGCGCGGCGTCGAACCGTTACGTCGCCAAGGTGGCTTCCGGCATGTCGAAACCGGACGGCCTCACGGTCGTGCGGCCGGGCGAAGAAGCCGATTTCATGGCGCGCGTGCCGATCGGCAAGCTGTGGGGAGCCGGCGAGAAGACGCAAACCCGCTTCCGCGAGCTCGGCATCGATTCGATCGCGAAACTCCGGGAACTCGAAGAGAGCGTCGTCTCGTCGATCTTCGGGCGTTCGGGCGGCGACTTCCTCTACAAGGCCGCGCGCGGCGTCGATCCGGGCATCTACGCGCGCGAAGCCGAGTCGAAATCGATCAGCACCGAAACGACCTTCGAGCGCGACGTGACCGACCGGGAGACCCTCGAATCGGTGCTGCTCGGCATGGCCGACGAGCTGGCCTACCGCGCCTACCGGGAGGGCGTGCGCTCCCGCACCTGCGTCCTCAAGCTCCGCACCGAGGACTTCGTCACGAGCGGCAAGCGCGTCACGTCGCGCGATTACCTCGTCGGGGCGGACGAGATCCACGAGGCGGCGCTGTCGCTCCTCGACAAGCGCGACGACAAGTTGCCGGTCAGGCTCATCGGCCTCGGCCTCGCGAACCTCGAACGCGGCGGCACCGAGCAGGGCGACCTCTTCGACGACGGGCGTTCGCGCAAGTCGAGCTTCGAGCGCGCCTTGTTCGGCATCAAGGAGAAGGGGATCGGTTCGGTGACGCGGGCGAGCTTCCTTCCGGGCGGGAAGAAACGCAAGGGTACCGACCGCGACGAGTGAAAGCCGGCCGGAACCGCGGCGGATTCCGGCCCGGGACGCTCACTTGCGGAAGGCTTCCGAGATGCGGGGCAGTTTGGCCTTGATCTCGTCGACGACGAGTTTCCGCAGTTTGGCGAGGCAGTTGTCGGCGGCGAGCTGGGCGGTGCCGCCCTGGCCCTTGACCGCGGGCGGCGTCAGCGCGATCACGACGGTGCCGTCGTCGCGAACGATGCGGATCGAGGCGGTGCCCGAGTTCGTGTAGATGGCGCGCTTCACGCCGCCCACCGTCAACTGCTGCGCCGGGGCGGCGTCGACGACGAGGAACACGACGAAGGACGCGTTGCCCGCTCCGGAAAAGAGCTTCCGGAGCGCGTCGGCCTGTCCCTGGTAGGCGGCGAGCGCCGTGGCGGAATCGAGCGCCCCGTTCCAGGGCGTCAACTCGAAGCCGATGGGCTTGAGCTCGGCGACGGCCTGGTCGAGCAGCTGCGGATTCTCCGACGTACCGAACTCGGAGCGCTCGAAGAGGACCACGCGCGCCACGTTCACGGGCGGCAGGTAGGAGAACTCGCGCGACACGCTCTTGAACGCGAAGGTGAAACCGCGCACGGTGAAGGACGGGTAGGCGCGGACCACCGTCTCGACGCCGGCGGCGTCGAGCTTCGTGATCGTCGTGTTCGCGAAGCCGTAGGCGTTGGTGGTCACGTCCTGGTTGAGCGTGCCGGCATTTCTCGTGAACTCGAAGCGGATCGGGAAATCGGCGAGCGTCATCTTGCCCGAGCCGTAGTTGAGGTAGAGGTACACGGACGGATTGAGCGCGCCTTCCTTGCCGACGCTCCGCGTCGAGCCGGCGATCTGCTTGCCGTCGGGGCCGACCCAGTCCTGTCCCGGTTCGATGGACAGCATCGTGCCGATCTTCGTGAGCTCGGCGCGGGCCTGGTCCGCGAAGACGTTCGACTCGGGCGTATTGGCCCTCGCCGCGAGCGAGAGCACCGCGACGTAGCTCGACACCGCTTCCGCCGGATGGTTCGTGTCGAAGGCGTCCGCCGCCTTTTTCATGAGGGTGCGCATTTCGGCGAGTTCGGGCGCCTCCGCGAAAAGCGGCGCGACGGCCGCGACGGACGCGAGGAACAGGACGGCGATGGCGAAACGTTTCATGCGTGCACCTCCGTGAACGGCGGGATCGGAACGGTCGATACCGCCGTTCACCAGCGTATGGTCCACTTGATTTCTTGCGAACTCTTGAGAATTTCGTTCATGGGCGCCTGGTAGCGGGCTACGAGTCCGCCTGATTCGGTCGTCCCCGGTTGCGCGGATATCACCTTCGTCGGGGTCCGCACGCTCAGGTCGAAACGGTATCCCTCGAAGACGAGGTCCACGAACTCGGCGAGATCGGCGTCGAGCGCGTTCGTGCCGGTGGCGAGGACGAGCGACAGGCGGCGTTCCTTGCCTTCCTGGACGAAGGTCGCGCGCTTTCCCTCCGGATCGAGGAAACGCGCCAGGGTAGCGGGCGAATCGAACGCGATCGCCACGTCGATGACGATGTCGTCCTGGCCGTCTTTCCGGTTCCACTTGTCGAGGCGGAGTCCCGGAGTCCGCGCGACGGCGAGATCGAAATCGGCCCGGGAAACGGGGAAGGGCAGTTTCGGGGAATTCGCGTCCAGCTTGCCGAGGGATTCCACGGTCTTCGACACCGTGTACGAGAACGAGGCGGTGCCGGAACCGTCCTGGGCGAACGTGACGGCGCCCGAGACGCCGACGCAGGAACCGAGGATCATCGCGAACGCGCATGCCGCGGCGAACGCCGAAAGCCTTCGGGCGAAAAAGGTGCGTTTCATGCCCATGACGATAGCCCAAAGGGCGGCCATCTGTAAATGGCGCCGACCGGGAAGGAGCGGCGCGTCATCCGAAACGCTCCGTATGGATCTGCACGTCGTGAACCCGCAGGGCGCACGTGTCCTCGACGAAGGCGAGCGCGCGGTTCATCACCCCTTCGCCGATCTCCTTCGAGTTGGAAACGTAGGCGCCCCCGAACTCGGCGAAACCGTGCGAGTCCTGGAGGTCCACTTCCGCGCAGGACATGCGGAATTTCCTGATCAGCCGTTCCTTGACAGAGTTCACCACCCGGCGCTTGTCCTTGATCGTGCCCGCCTCGGGCAGCTCGACGAGCAACCGTATCATCGAAACCGTCATCATGGATCCAGTTTCCCCCGGGACGCGCGCGCGTGTCCACGTCCCGCCGCGGCTTGTTATGCCCGGAAAGCCGCGCTACTATGTCGGCAAGCCTCCGGGTCGTCGGATACAAACCGTCCGGAAGCCGCCCGGGTTACGGAGTCAGACACCGACGTGAAGAAATCGGCCGCGATACTATTCGCCATCGCCACGATCCTCTCGCGATCATTCGCCGAAACCGGCCCCGCGGGCTTGCCCTTCGAGGATCCGGTATCGCTCCTGTCCATCGAGGGGGACGGCGTCGAATCGGAGTTCTTCGCGCGCGGCTTTTGGGAAGCGGAGTTCCTGTGGTCCGGCACGATCGGCCTCGGCGACTCGGGCGGCGCCAACATCGCGGCTCCGCTCTTCAAGAACCGGCCCGATTTCTTCCTTTACTATCTCCTCAACCGGCAATGGTACCTCGAAGCCTCCGTCAAGGAGGACATCCTCGCCGATTCTACCTTCGCCCTCGGCTATCTCGGAAAACGCGGCGAATACCTGCGGGAAGTCCGCGTCGGCAACGCGGGCATCGACTTTCCGTCCTATCCCTTCGTAGGCGCGGGAACCGGCGTCTCCGGATCGTTCGGCATCTCCGTGAACGCGGGCGACGAACGATCCGCGGTCGACGCCGTCGTCCGTTACGACCGCGCGCGGCGGGGCGAGCAATCCTATCTCGGCAACCGTCAATTGTCGGAGCGACGCATCCTCCCGAACGAATACGTCACGCGCCGCTTTTTCGAGGCGCCGGCGGGCAGCGATCCGGCGGCGCTGTACGTCGACGCCGACTCGGGCCCGTACCTCGGCTCCGACGGCCGCCGCTACCGTCTCGTCCTCGCGTCGGAGTACGTCTATTCCGCGCTCTCGGGCAGGATAGAACTCCGTACCGCGCTCGATTACGACCGTTTCCTGTTCGTGAAAGGCGGCGGCGACCTCACGATCGACTCGACGGGTTGCGCGCGACTGTATCCGCCGCTCGCTCCCTCGGGAGCCGTCGCCACGAACCGGCAAGTGCTCAACCGTTATTCGGCGACCGGCGTACCCGAGGGCGCGTCCATCGCCGTGATCTCGAACGCCACGGGCGAACCCCTTTCCGATTATTCGGTCGTCTTCGTCGGGGACGGCACGATGGAAGTCCGGAAGGAAGGCGGCACCGGCCTGCAAATCCGTTTCCCCTTCAAGGACGAAGGCGGAGCCGACGCGTCTTCCTGGATCTACGACCTTTCGAGCGTCGACGCCGACGACGATCCCGACGACGGGACGAACGCCAACGCCGACAAGGACCGGCCCGACTTTCCGGTATCGATCCGCCTTCGCGCCGTATCGGGCGAGGGCGACATACGCCTGCCGGCCGGCGTCGAGGCGGGCGGGATCGAAGTCAGGCGCAACGGCGTGCCCGACACGGGCTTTTCCTTCGATCCCGCGAGCGGACTGGTCACCCTCTCGCCGGAACCCGGCCCTTCCGACCGCATCGACGTGAGCTACCTCCTGCCGAGCGACGACTGGAGCGACGGCGTGTTCGCCGCGGCGCTCGGCGGCAGCTATGCGTTCTCGGAGGAGTGGTCGGCGTGGACCGCGTTCGGCTGCCGCTGGGGCGTGCCCGGATCGGGATTCACGGAACCGGGGACCGCGTCGCCGGGTACCATGACGCTCGCGGCGGGGACGAAAGCGAAAGACGCCGACCTTTCGTTCGACGGAGCGCTCGCGCTCGATTACCGGCGCGACGACGCCACGGGTCTATTCAGGCTCGAAGGCATGGAAAACGACGGCGCGTGGAAAAGTCCCTTCATGCCGTCGTCCGGCTCCGCGAAGACGGTGCCGGACGCGAAGCTGGAAGAGGCCTTTCCCGGGGCGATGAGGCGTTTCCATCCGGGCTACGAAGACCAGGAGGCGGCGGAGTTGACGCTCGACGCCGGAACCTTCGAGGCGTCGAGGCATTACGACCCGGTGCCGGTCCGCTCCTATCGGCGCCTGTCGTTCTTCGCGAAAGCCGATCAACCAGTGACGTCGTTCGAGATCGGACTGGGCGACGGAACCGAAGACGCGGTGCGGATCGCGCTCGCGCTTCCCGGGGACGGTGTATGGCGCAAGTATACGATGATCTACGGCGACGGCGACCTTCGCGCCGTTTCGCGCGAATCGGAAAGCGCGGGCGAGACGGCCGTGCCGGCCGCGGTGATCGGGTACGATCCGTCGATCGACGCCCGCGTCCTCCTGATCTCGGCTCCGGTCGCGGCCGCGCCCGGCACGAAAATATGGTTGGACGAAATCCATCTCGAGGAATCCGCCGGATCGTTCGCCGGCACGGGCGCGGCGTCCTTCGCGGGCTCGTGGAAGGACGCCGCCTTCGGTTCCGTGTTCGGGATGCCGCTCGTAACCGCGCCCAGGACGGCGTTGTCGGCGCGTGGCGGCTTCGGAGCGGAGTCGCTCTTCGGCGCCTTCTCCGCGGAAGGATCGATCGGCGTCGGACCGTTCGATCTCGGGGCGCGGACCGATCTCGCGTACTCGAACGGGTCGGGGAGCGCCGGCTTCGGCCATCTGGTCGCGCTGGTCCGCGCGCCCGTCGTCGGCTTCGAGGAACGCTTTTCCTCCGGACTCGACAACGACGGCTTTTACCGCAAGGATTCGATGAAGATCGACGTCGCGGAACGCGCTTCGCTTTCGGCGTCCGCGGAAGCGAAGCACGCGGACGGCCTGTTCACCCAGTCGTGGCGTTTCGATGCCGCGGCGGGAGACCGGATCGCCGCCTTCGGCCTGGAAGCGAACGGCTTCGTCCCCCTCGAAGATCCCGGCCTGGAAAACGGCTACGCGAGCGCGTGGATCGGGTCTTTCCGCTTCCTCGTTCCCGCCTTCGAGGACGAGGCGCGGTCGCGCGCCTCGCGCGCGCGTCTCGCGGTGCTCGAACGCTTCGGTTTCCTGTCCGCGAACGCCGCCGCGTCGGCGGAACCGTTCGCGCCGTCCACGAAAGCCGAGGCGACGGTCGAACTCGGCTGGGAATTCAAGCCGGGCATCCTGTCCATCCGACCCTGGTACCGGCGTTCGTGGGGCGAAACCGCGTCGTCGGCCGGAGCGTCCTACGTCGACGACGCGAGCCGCTGGTTCGACGGCGTCTCCGACTCGGGCGAGCTCTGGGCCGGCGCGCCCTTCGCCGAGTTCTTCGACGTTCACGCCACGGACGCGTTCGCGGAAGCCACGGCGGGATCGGACCGAGGACGTTACGTCGCGGAAACGGGTCTGACGGCGAAACGTCCGGCGGGTTCATCATGGTCCGACCTCTTCGTGCCCTCGGAACTATCCTGCTCGTTCGGCCGCCGCCTCGAACGCGGCTTCTCGACGGTGACCGATTCGTGGACCTACGCGGGTTCGGCTTCCTCGATGGCGCTCAACCTGTTCGGCGCGCTCGGGGCGTATCCCGCGTTCGGCTTCTATCAAAGCGACGAATTCTCGTCGAGGCTTTCGGTCGCGGGAGCGTTCGACCGAGACGACGGGTCGAGCGTCGTCGCGGTTTCGAACGCGCTCCGCGCGGCGTTCCACGCGAGTCCGGGCGCGGCGCTCGTCTGCGAAAACCGTTTCGAGTTCGCGACCCGACCCGACGGGCAGACGTACTTCGAACGCGCGGCGCTGTCCTGGACGACGGCGCCCGGGAGTTTCTGGCTCGCCTCGCTCGCGTCCCTCCTCATCGACCGCGGTCGCCCCGCCGATTCCGCGGACTCGGCAGAGGCCAGCGCCGACGGACGGCCCGACGCGGAAGACTCGTCGGGCGAACCGAAATCCGGCGCGTCCTACGTCTCGGCCTTTCTCGACGACCTCGCGACGCGTGAGCGCTTTCCGGCGCGCGAACTCGGCGTGTCGGTGTCGCTGAGCCGGGACGATCCCTTCGGAACGTCGGGGAAACTCGAATTCCGCGAACGCTACGAAGCGCGCTTCACGATACCCGACCGGCTCTTCCTCTCGGCTTTCGCCTCGCTCGCCCAATCCTTGGTCAAGTCGGCGGGAACGGAGATCTTCTCGGTCGGCTTCGAGCTCGGCGTGAAGGCTCGCATCACCTTCTGATCCGCGTTCGCGCGACGCGGGCCGAAGGCCCGTCGCTTGACACCTTCTTCCGCGCTTCCCTATAGTAGCTCACCATGAAGCGTAGACTCATCACTTCGGCGCTCCCGTACGTCAACAACGTCCCGCACCTCGGAAACCTCATCCAGGTCCTGTCCGCGGACGTCTTCGCCCGTTTCTGCCGGCTCCGCGGCTACGACACGCTCTACGTCTGCGGCACCGACGAATACGGCACGGCGACCGAGACGAAGGCGCTCGAGGAGAAGGTCACGCCCGCGGAACTCTGCGGCCGCTTCCACGAGATCCACAAGAAGATCTACGAGTGGTTCGACATCGCCTTCGACAAATTCGGGCGCACGTCGACGCCGCGTCAGACCGAGATCGTGCAGGGCATCTTCAAGGAGCTCGACGCCGCCGGGTTCATAAAGGAACAGACGATAGAGCAGCTCTACTGCGATTCGTGCGGACGCTTCCTGGCCGACCGCTTCGTGAAAGGCACCTGCCCGAACTGCGGCAACCCGGACGCGCGCGGCGACCAGTGCGAAGCCTGCGGCAAGCTCCTCGAACCGACCGAGCTCAAGGAGCCGCGCTGCTCGACCTGCGGCGCCACGCCCGCGCCGAAATCGACGAAACACCTCTACATCGACCTGCCCGCCATCCGGCCCAAGCTCGAGGCGTGGATGAAGGAGGCGAGCGTCCGCGGCTTCTGGGCGAACAACGCCGTGCAGATGACGCAGGCGTGGATCCGCGACGGCCTCCGCGAGCGCGCCATCACGCGCGACCTCAAGTGGGGCATACCGGTACCGAAAGACGGCTTCCGCGACAAGGTGTTCTACGTCTGGTTCGACGCCCCCATCGGGTACGTCAGCATCACCGCCTGCCTCGGGGATGAAAAAGGCTTCGACTGGAAGACCTGGTGGCAAAATCCGGACGACGTCGAGCTCTTCCAGTTCATCGGCAAGGACAACATCCCCTTCCACACGGTCA
>CAYZZW010000021.1:0-48072 GCA_964482955.1 uncultured Treponemataceae bacterium
GGCCATCGAGATCTGGGAACAGTACCTGCTCCACGACAACAAGAACATCACGGTGCTGACCCGCGTGGCGGACGCCTACCGCAAGGTGCGCGACTTCCGCAAGTCGAAGGCCATCTACCTGCGCGTCCTCGAGATGGAGGGCGACAACCCCTACGCCCTCATCGGCCTCGGACACCTGCACTACGACTTCAAGGAATACAAGGACGCGCTCGTCTTCTGGCAGCGCATGGTCGACCGCCAGGGCGAGGGCGTGGACATCCGCGTGCTCACCTCGATCGGCAACTGCTTCCGCAAGCTCAAGCAGTTCGACCAGGGCATCCCCCACTTCGAGAAGGCCCTCGAGAAGGAACCAGGCAACTTCTACGCGCTCTTCGGCCTCGCGGACTGCTACCGCGGCGTCGGCAAGCAGGAGCAGTCGCTCGAGTTCTGGAACCGCATCATCCAGCAGGACCCCCGCAACAAGGTGATCCTCACGCGCGCGGGCGACGCCTACCGCTCCCTCGGCGATTACCAGAGCGCCGCCGAGTACTACGAAAAGGCCCTCGACATCGAGTTCGACGTGTACGCCGTGCTGGGACTCGCGATCATCTCCCGGCTCCAGGGCAAGTACGAGGACGCCATCCAGTCCCTCCGCCGCCTCATCCAGAACGATCCCAAGAACTACCGCCTCGCCGTCGAGCTGGCCGAGTGCTACGTCGCCTCCAACGACAAGCAACGCGCCATCGAGGCGCTCGCCGAATACCAGCGGCTCGGCATCCGCAACGTCTACGTCCAGGACATGATCGCCCGGCTCCAGCGATGAGCGACTCGAAGCCGTCCGGCGCGGACGGCCTGCCCGCGGACGTCGCTCCCACGGGCATGACGCCCGACGGGCTGCGGGCGGCCTGCGGTTTCGACAAGGCGTATCGCGCCGCGCAGGTCTTCAAGTGGATCGCGCGCGGCGCCGCGGATTTCCAGGCGATGTCCGACCTGCCCGCCGCCGAACGCGAACGTCTTTCCTCCCTCTTCGGATCCCTCTACTCCACGTCGGTCGAGCCCGGCCTCGAGTCCGCCGACGGCACCATCAAATACCGCGTCCGCTGCCGCGACGGCGCCGCCGTCGAGTGCGTCCGCCTCGTGGACCCGGAGGGCCGCGCCACTGCCTGCGTGTCGTCGCAGGTCGGCTGCCCCATGGCCTGCGCCTTCTGCAAGACCGGCACCCTCGGCTACCTCCGGAACCTCGGCTCCGACGAGATGGTCGAGCAGGTCCTCCACATCGCCTCGCGGCACGGCCGGCCTTCCAACATCGTCTTCATGGGGATGGGCGAACCGCTCCTCAACCTGCCGAACCTCCGCAAGGCCATCGAAATCCTCACGCACCCAGACGGGCTCGGGTATTCGCCGCGAAAGATCACCGTCTCCACCTGCGGTCTCGCCGACGGCATCCGCGACCTGGCCGACCGCGGGCCTCACGTGCGCCTGGCCGTGTCGCTCACCACCGCGGACGACAGCCTCCGTTCGGAACTGATGCCCGTCAACGCGCGCCACGGCCTTGCGGACCTCAAGGACGCCCTCCTCCACTATCAGGAAACGACGGGCGACCGCGTCACGCTGGAAGCCGCGATCATGGGCGGCGTCAACGCGTCGGAAGCCCACGCGCGCCAGCTCGCCGCGTGGATCAAGGGACTCAAGGCGCAAGTGAATCTCATCCCGTGGAATCCGGTCGAAGGCCTTTCATTCGCCGAGCCGAGCCGGCGCGAAGTGGAAACCTTTACGTCAACGCTCGAAACCCTCGGCGTCGTCGTCACGAAGCGCGCCCGCAAGGGCCGCGGCGTGGCCGGCGCTTGCGGCCAGCTCGGGGATACGCTCAAGCGGGATTGAACACGCGCATTGGCTGCTTTTCATTTATGTTCTAGAGATTCGTTTAATGGAGGGGGAGAACCTGCCTTAAAAACCGCTTGCCTTCAGCGTTGCGGTCTCTTTCCACGACGCGTCTCCCCCTCGCTTCGAAGTCCTCGCGGCTTCTGCGGCGGGAATCACCGCGCGACGAAGCTGAGCTTCGTCGACTTATCGAAGTCTCGGCCGCCACGTCGTAACCGCTCCGGGCTTCTCCACTACCCCTACAATCCCATTTTCACATTCTAAATCAAAACCTGTCATAGTAAAACCTAATTCAATATTAATCAAAAAAGGAATAAACTTGCTTTCTATGCCTATTGTATCGTCGCGTCCAGCACAAATCACTTATTGACTGAACTATAACATCGGCATCACAAAAATAAAAAACACCCCCATAGCCAGGAACAAAGTTCCATACATAAATTTTTCAAACCGCTTCAAGAACCTTCCTTTTATTCTTGGATGCTTCGAAATGAAGATATAGACACCGATCGAAATTGGTATCATTCCGATGTATCTACCATCGGATAAAACTCCAATCAGAGTAAAAGTTAAAGTAACCCCGATTAAAAAAAGAATTATGAAAAGAAATAGTTGTTTCCGTTCTTCTTTCATTTAATCATTCTCCTTTCATAGTTTCCATCTAATCTGAATCAAAAACATCTGCCGTTCCTGCGCAGTTAATTTATATCACTCAAAGATGAACGATCGTCCACGAAAGCCACCTACCTCTACGAACACATCGAGAATTCTTATTCAAATTGCCACTCACATTACTGTTTCGAACTAGCGAAGCCCGATTTCCATTCTTCCCCCTCAATCCGTCCGTGTGGCAAGGAGCCGCGCGTCGTACTCGTCGAGGCGAGCCCTGCCTTCCGGCGTGAGACCGGCCAGCACTTCGGCGCGGCAGGCCATGCCGAGGGTCTTCCGGTCGCGGGACTTTTCCTTGTCGGCGTCCGACCAGTGCACCTTGTCGTCCTCGCCCGTGAAGACGTCGTAGTCGCCCATGCGGGTGCCGTCGGCGGCGTATTCGAGGCCGAGCATGATGCGCTTGAAGGCGGCGGGTTCCAACATCGTCATGAAGCGTATGCGATAGACGTCGATGGTCATCATGAAGCGCGGCCGGTCCACGTCCCAGGATTCCCCCGCGACGAAGGCCAAGTCGAGCGCGGCCATCACGAAGCGGATGCGCTCGAGCTGCAGTTCGTAGGACCGATAGCGGTCGAACACCTTCACGGCGATGTCCGACCATTCCCGTCCGCCCATCCCTTCCCGCACGTAGCGCGGCAGGCGGAACGACAGCGCGCGCATCGTGTCGGTGTACGGCGTCGGGACGTGCAGCGCCAGGTCGTCGACGTCGCTCCACGCGATCGGCAACGCGAGGCTCTTTCCGGTGAAACAGACGATGGAGCCCTTGTCGTAGGCGTCGAACAGGCCGATGGGATCGCCGGCCGCGGCGCCCAAGTCCGCTTTCGCGCTCTCGATGACCTTGAGCTTGTCGCCGAAGGTCCGCACGAGCACGAAACGCGGCGACGGCCGGATCCGGTCGACGAACGCGGCGGCGCCGGAACTGATGATCCTCGACAGGAGATCAGAAGCCGGTCCGCGGAACGCGAACACGGACTCCACGGCGTCGAAGCGCACGGTGCCCTTCACGTCCCGCGCCAGGAGCAGGATGGTGTCGTGCTCGCCGAGGGCGTCGAAGGCTTCGGTGAATCCGGTGAATTCGCCGAGGGTGGCGATCGAGGTTTCGAAATCGTCGGATTTGGGCGAGGCCACGAGGATCTCGGGCCCGCAGCGCATGATCGATACCATGATGGAAGTGTGGCCCTCCGGACGGTCGGTTGCAAGTCGGGAACGCGAAAACTACAAACCGAACTTGCGGCGACCGGTGCGTTCGGCGTCGGTTCCCGCGGGATAGCGGAGCCGCTCGACGCGTCCCGTGGCGCATTCCACGACGTTGACCGCTACGATGCCGTTGAGCCCTTTGCCGCCGGCGGCGCGCGACAAGTCGTGGCCGAACAGGCGAAACGCGGCGTCCGTCGCGTCGGCGTCCGCCGCCTCGTGCGCGAGACCGCAGTCGAGGCCATAGAGGTCGAGCCGGACGGGGGTGTCGTAACACTCCGCGAAGGGTACGAATTCGCGGACCGACGCCACGTCGTCGTGGTTCCCGAGGACGATGACGAAGCGCGCCCCCGTCTCCGCTATCGCCGGCCCGAGGATATCCGCGAGCCGGCGCAAGCCCGCGCGGTGGCGCTCGATGAACGCGGGATTCAAGCCCAGCTTCACGTCGTCGACGAGGTCGCCCGTGTGCACGAGGACGGCCGGCTTGAGCCGCCTCACGAGCGCGGCTACCGCGGCGAACGTGGACAGCGGCGTGTCGGAGACATGGAGGAGCAGCGGCGGGCGCAGCCCCATGACGGGCTTCGTCGCGCGGACGAAACCCGTCATGGAAGCCAGCCAGGCGCCCACGGCGTCCAAGACGGCCGGGAACGCCCGATCGGGTTTTTTCATTCAGGACCGCGGGTCCGGTCCCGTCACTTCGAGAACGACGCCTTCACGACCGCCACCGTCTTGTCGCACAGCGTCGCGGCTTCCTTGACGACGGCTTCGGCCTTGGCCGTGAAGTCGGCCTTGAACGCGGCATCCGTGATCGCCCCGAGGTTGATGAGGACGTTGAGCGCCGCGCCTTCCGCTCCGGCGCGCGCCATGAGGGCGCCCACGCCCGCGTCCGACGCGGAGTTGGCGTTGCCTTTCTCCGCCGCGACCAGGCAGACCTTGACGGCCTCCACGCAGGCGCGCGCGGTCTCGAGCGGCACCGCCGCGGCCTTCTTGTAGCCTTCCTGCATGGCCGCCTCGCGCGCGGCTTTTTCGGCGGGCGTCGCCTTCGGGAGCTTCATCGCCTCCATGAGCTCGTTGAAAGCGTTCGTGTCCGCGTCCACGGCGCGCACGAGCTCGTCCTTCACGGCCTGGGCGCGCACGGCCAGCGCGGAGAGTTCCTTCCACGCGCCCTCGTAGCCCTTCTTGCCGACGGTGAGGTTGGCCACCATCGCCGCCAGCGCGGCGCCGAGACTGCCGGCGAGCGCCGACACGGAGCCGCCGCCCGGGGCCGGGGAATCGCTCGACACTTCGTCGACGAAGGCGTCCACCTTCATGCCGACGAGCGGCGCCGGTTCGCGCGCCGCGTACTCGACGATCTTGCGCTCGGGGTCGAAGGGCGCCACCGAGTCGAGGCCCATGGACCTGACCGCGGCCTCGACGAGCTCGCGCTCGCTCGCGCCCTCGCTCTTGCCCATGCGCGAAAGGTAATGGCGTCCCGCCACGACGAGGGGCTCGAGCGGCACGAGGCCGACGATCTCGCTGCCCGTCGTCGCGAGGCCGAGCTTTTCGGCCTCCGCCTTGGCCGTCTCGTACACGACGTGGAGCGGCGTGGCGGCATAGTCGATCAGGTTGATGGAGATCTGCGCGCGGCGGTACGCGTCGATGTACCAGCCGATGGCGCGGACGTTCTTGAGGAGGCCGGGCACCTTCACCTGGTTGCCGGCGGCGTCCTTCACGATGTTGCCCGCGGCGTCGCGAGCGGCGCGACCGCCCTCGCGGATCGTGAAGGCGACCTCGTTCGCGAGCTTCTTGTCCTTCGTGTTCAGATTGACGTTGTAGGCGATGAGGAATTCGCGCGCGCCGACGACCGAGGCGCCCCAGCGCGGGACGAAGGTCGCGGGGCCGAAGTCCGGCTTCCACTCGGGCTTCTTGAGCTTGTCGGGCAGGGCTTCGTATTCGCCCGCGCGGATGTCCGCGAGGCTCACGCGCTCGGGCTTCTTCGCGGCCTTTTCGTAGAGGTAGATCGGGACGCCGAGTTCCTTCGCGATGCGCTCGGCGGCCCGTTCGGCGATGGCGACGCAGTCGTCCATCGTCACGCCGGCCACGGGCACGAAGGGGCACACGTCCATCGCGCCCATGCGCGGGTGGGCGCCCGAGTGCTTCGACATGTCGATGAGCGCGGCGCCGGTCTTCGCGGCCGCGACGGCCGCCTCGACGACGGCGTCGGGCTCGCCGACGAAGGTGTAGACGGTGCGGTTCGTGTCCGCCCCCGGATCGACGTCGAGCAGCTTGACGCCGGAAACGCCGGAGATGGACGCGGCGATCGCGTCGATGACGGACTTGTCGCGCCCTTCGGAAAAGTTCGGGACGCATTCAACGAGCTTGCGGACGGCCATGATTCAAACTCCTGTGGATGGAAAGGCGGCGTTCGCCGCCGTGATTCGGGTCCGCGGAGTATATCACGCTTTCCGGCGCTGGGCGACGGGGTTTCCGTCGCTTGCCGCCCCTGACGGGTTCGCGGCCTTCGCGGCATCATTTGCTGCCACGGCCACGACTATCGCCAAGCCCGCCCCGAGCGCGAGATAGCGCCACATCCAGTCGGGAAGCCCCATGAACGTCGAGACGGGCGCGCCGTACGACCAGAAATCGAGGCCGGCGACCAGGGCGACGGCCGCGCCGAGCGCGAGCCGCGCGGGGAAGCGAGCGACCGTTCCCGACGCCGAGCCCGCGGCGACCTGCCCGGTCCGCGCGGTTTTCGGGATCGCGAAGGGAACCGAAACCGCCCACGCAACGAGCTGGACGATCGTGTTGAAGAAAACCGGATGGGGTCCCGGCGCCTTGACGACGCCGGCGGCCTCGAGGATCACGAGGGCCGCGCCGGCCGAAAACGCCGCGACGGCCGGAAGCGCGCGGGTCTTCGTGAACAGGGCGAGGAGGAAGACGACGCCGATGGCGGCGTAGCCGGGGAAGCTCGTCGACTGGAGCAATCCGAGTATGGTCGCCGGGGGCTTCAGCGCGACGAGCCAGCCAGCCACCGTGACGGCGAGCGCGAGGATCCGGGTCCGGCCGTCGCCCGTGCCGCAGCCGGGGGCGAAATCGCGGTCGAGCATCGAGGCCACCGAGAGGATCTGCGAGTCGAGCGTCGACATGAGGGCCGCGAGCGCGGACAGGCCGAACACGACGCCGATGCCGCCCGCGGCCTTTTCCGCCATGAGCATGAAGATGCCTTCGCTTTTGGCCGCGTCGAGGCCCGGGATCACCGCCGCGCCGACGACGCCCACCCCGACCGTGCAGAAGAAGAGCGCCGTCGTGACGAGCGGGTACATGAGGGCCGAAAAGGCGACCGACCTGTCGTCGCGCGCGGCGACGAAGCGCTGGAACAGCTGGGGGAACATCGGGTTCGCGAGGAACCAGAGGAGGACGTAACCCGCGTAGGAACCGAAGCTCACGCCAGCGCCCGCCCCGCCGCGCGCGAGGTGCGCGGGCGAGAGTACCGCCAGGCGGGCGGCGGCCGCCTGCAAGCCCCCGTTCAGGGCCACCGCGGCGAAGGCCGCCAGGGCCCCGCCCGCCAGCACGAAAAACTGGACGACGTCGGTACGCGCCACCGAGCGCATGCCGCCCGCGAGGACGTAGGCCAGGGTCACGAAGGCGACGAGGGCGCTCGCGACGGGATACGGGACGCCGGCCCACGCGGCCACCAGGCGGCCGCCGGAGACGATCTGCGCGGCGATGTACGGCAGCGTGCAGGCGAGCAACGCCGCCGAGACGAGTTTCGCGAAGGCCGGGGACCCGAAGCGGTCGCGGATGAAGTCGGCCTGGGTGGTCCAGGAGCGTTCCGCCGCCATGCGCCTGATCGGAATGCCCACGAGGAGGAAGGCGAAGGCGACGAAGCCGGTGCCGAAGGCCATGACGGGGAAATACGACCAGCCGAGGCGGTAGCCGGCGCCCGAAAGCCCGAATACGGTGAACGCCGAGAAATTGGTCGCCGCCATCGTCGCGAAGAGGACGAAGGGCGAAAGGGCGCGGCCGCCGAGGACGAAGGTGGAGACGTCTCGTTTTTGGCGCTTGCCGACGAGGCCGACGATGAGGGAGACGCCGAGAAGCGCTCCGACCGCGATGATGCCGATGGTACCGGACACGGGAATTCCTTCCCGGGGCCGGGATGGCCGAAACCGGCCTGGCATAACCCCGATGTCGACTGGCGCGGCACGGAGCCGCGCGAAATGATGCGGCGAAAAAACCGCCGCGCGCCCCGGGCGCTTCCGCCCGCGACGCGCGGCATCCTATCCGAGAACGCTCCCGGCGCGCAAGAAGGCGTTTAACGCGGGTCGAGCGGGACCGTGATCAGGAGACCGTTGATGAGCACAGGCAGGGACACCCCGGTGACCATGGAGCCGGCCGCGAGGAAATTGAGGCCGAGCCCCGGCTGGTCGTTGTAGTAGAGGAAGGCGCCCGTGCCCTGCAGGGCGACGCCCGTACCCGCGATCAGGGTTCCGACGAGGATCATCGTGTTTTTCCGCCTGACCGCCTTCATGACGATCGCGTACTCGGAGAGATCGAGGGCCGGCGCGGAATCCGCTTCGGTGGCCTTCGGGGCGTCGACGGTTTTCGGGGAGTCGACGGCCGGAACCGCGTCCGTCGGCTTGGCGGGAGTTTCAGACTGGGCGGCCGCGGCCGAGCTTTGTTTCGCCTCGAGGTCGGACCAGAAGGTCTTGATCTCCGGCGAGAGTTCGGTCCTGGTCGCTTCCACGCGCTCGTCGGATTTCGCGACGGTGACCATCTGCCCCGCTTCGAGCAGGTAGGTTTGCGGGATCGGTTCGAGTTTTTCCTCCGGGCGCGCCGAGGCGGGCGTCACCTTGGCGGTCACTTCCACGGCGCCTTGGAAGCAGTACACCCGGGACATCGGTTCGCCGGAAGCGCTCGAGGCGTTCCGGGCGGCGATCACGTCATACCCGAAATCGGTGCCGCGCACGCCGGCGGCGGTCGTCGTCGAACGCACTTCAAAACTGTCCTTGCCGGTCAGCTTGTCCACCTTGGCGCGCATGCGGCCGTAGATGAGCCGGAAGGAGTGCTGGCCCCCCGCGTCGAGCTTGTCGATAACGAGGGTGGTGTTCTCCGACAGCTTGAGGGTGTCCTTGCGCGGATAGATCCTGATCTCGAGGAAGGTGCCCTTGCCGGTTTGGACCTGGTCGCCCAGCGCGAGCTTGAAGCCCGTGACGTCGCCCGGGGATACCGACAGACCCTTACGGATCACGCTCACGTCGTCGCCGTCCGCGAATTCGATCACGGCGTACGGTCCGGAGGCGGCGGTTTGGGCGGAAACGCCCAGGCAAAGGACGGCGAGGACGAGCCCCGCGACGGTTATGCGCTTCATGGATCGAATTCTACCATATGAAAGGCCATTTATCAACGAACGGCCGCGGATCGGTCCCCGCCCCGGTCGTCGGCATTGAAAACGGCGCCGCCGACAGGCTATAGTTCGACCGATGATCGACCTCCTCGACGAGCTCAACCTGTCCCGCGGCGACTCCCTCGTCGAGGAAGCGGCCGCCTCCGGGCCGGCGCGCGGTTCGACGGGCGGATCGTTCCGGTACAAATTCAACCAAAACGAGGATTTCTTCGTCGAGCTCGATTCGCCCGTGGTCGTGCCGCGCCTCCCCATCCACCACGACGTGCGCCGCGACGAACCGGGACCCGAATATTCGGGCGCGATGGCGCTCGCCGTACGCCGGCTCGCCGAAGCCGCTCCCGAGGCGTTCGAGGGTCTCCGCTACGCCTTCGACCCCGCCGACATCCTGAGGCCCGCCTTCTTCGCCCCGCTCGATCACGGTTCGGCGCGCTACCTCTACATCCTGCGTTTCGACCTCCTCATGAAGCCGTACGGCGCGCGCGTGATCACCCCCGGCACGAACGACCTCACGCCCGAATACGAAACGAAACGCGTCTTCTTCGAAAGCGAGCTCGTGCCGATCCGTGGTTCCGCCGGCGCGGGCGAGCGCGTGTTCAAGCTCATGCCCTACGTCTCGGACACGTGGATCGGCGAGACCGGCAAGGGCTACCAGGTGCGCGGCATCTGGATGGACAACGACCTCACGCGCTTCTTCACGAAGATCTTCCTGCCTCCCGACCGCCGGATGCATCCCTTCTATCCGCTCTTCTGCAAGTACAAGTCCATCTGCTGCTTCGTGCCCGGCTTCGGCACGAAGGCGCGCGAACGCATGCTGCCCTTCGTCACGGACGCCATCGGCTACCTCGTTCCGGAGATGGACAGGATCCAGTCGGTGCTCAGGCACCGCGGCTTTTCCGAGGAGCTTCCCGACTTCACCGACCTCCGCGACCGGGCGCCGGAAGCCTGGCGCGATTTCTTCGGGGGCGTTGCCGTCTCCGCCTACCTCAACGAATGGGACATGAAGGAGTACTCGTTTGACTTTCCCGCCCTCCTCGCCTAGCGGCGCGCCTAACGGTGTGCCTAGCGGCGCGCCTGACGGCGCACCCGGATCCTACGCGGGCGCCCGCGTCACCGTGATGGGCCTCGGCCTGAACGGCGGCGGCCTCGCGGTCGCCCGCTTCCTCGCCACGCGGGGCGCCGTCGTCACCGTCACTGACATGAAGGACGAAGCCGCGCTCGCCGAATCGGTGAAAGCCCTCGACGACCTGCCGATCCGCTTCGTGCTCGGCCGCCATGACCTGTCCGATTTTTCCGACGCCGATTTCGTCGTGAAGAATCCCGCCGTGAAGCCGGACTCGCCCTACCTCGCCGCGGCGCGCCGCGTCGAGACCGACCTGTCGCTGTTCCTGTCCGCGTGCCGCGCGCCGATCATCGCGATCACCGGCTCCAAGGGCAAGTCGACGACCGCGTCCGCCATCCACCACATCCTCTCGTCCGCGGGCAAGTGCTTCCTCGGCGGCAACATCACCGTGTCGCCCCTCGGCTTCCTCGACGAAGCCGGGTCGGGCACGCCCGTCGTCCTCGAGCTGTCGAGCTGGCAGCTCGGGGACCTCAAGGGCCGCGGCCTCCTCAAGCCGGTCATCGCGGTGCTCACGCGCATCGTGCCCGACCACCTGGACCGTTACGGCAACATGGAGGCCTACGTCGCGGACAAGCGCCTCGTGTACGCCGACCAGGACGCGTCGTGCTTCACGATCTGCGACCGGGACGACGAATACGGCCGCTCCTTCGCCTCCGAGACGCGCGGCCGGGTGCGTTGGTACGCCGACGAACTCCCGCCCGGCGAGACCGGCGCCTACTTCGACGGCCGGATCGGACTGTACGTCGACGGCCGCACGCGCGAGCAGCTGATCCCCGAGCGGCTCCTCGTGCCGGGGCCGCACGCGCGACGCAACCTCCTCGCGGCGGCGCTCGCGTGCCGCGTCTACGGCATGCCGGCGGACGCCATCGCGAAGGCGGTGGCCACGTTCAAGGGCATCGAGCACCGGCTGGAAGCCTGCGGCGAGGCGGGCGGCGTCAAGTTCTACAACGATTCGGCGGCGACGGTGCCGGAAGCCGTGGCGGCGGCGGTGGCGTCCTTCGACGCGCCGCCCGTCCTCGTCACCGGCGGCACCGACAAGGGACTCGACTTCGCGCCGATCCGCGCCTCGTACGCCAGGGCCAAGCGCGTCGTCCTGCTTTCTGGCACGGGCACCGACAAGATCCGCGCCATCCTCGACGAGGACGGCGTCCGGTACGACGGCCCCTTCGACGACCTCGAGCAGGCGGTGCGCGCCGCGCTCCGGGCCGCGGCGACCGGCGACGTGATCGTCTTTTCGCCGGGCTGCACGTCGTTCGGGATGTTCCGCAACGAATTCGACCGTGGCCGGAAATTCAAGGCCGTCGTCGCCGGGCTGTAGGCGGGCCGTCCGCGGCGAGGCCGCGGGCACGGCCCGCCGCGCTCACTCCGCGGCGTACGCGATCGACGCGTACCCCACGAACGATTCGGCCGCCGCGACGTCGAGGCTGCTCCCGAGCGCCAGCAGGGCCGAACGCGGGGCGACCGCCCGTCCCGCGTAGCCGATGGCCGCGCACACGGCGCCCGGCGAACAGGCCGCGCCGTCCTCCACCGCCTTCCGGAGCGCCTCCGCCGCGCCGAACGCGAGGGCGGCGTCCGCGAATTCGCGGTCGTTGCGCGCCGCCCACGCGACCGCGCCGGGCCCGCGTCCGGCCGGCTCGAAGCCGTAGGCCGGACCGTAGTGCGTGAGATCGGTGCTCGCCACGAAAAGTATCTTCCGCCCCGCGTCGGCCGCCGCGAGCGCCACGGCTTCCCCGACGCCGATCGCGTCGAGATCCGCGCTGGCGCGAAGCCAGAGGAGGCGCGCCTTCGGGTAGCGCGCGCGCGCGAAGGGAACGAGGACTTCCACGGTGTTGTCGGCGTGTCGGTCGGGCGAGAAGGCGATGCCGAGCGCTTCGAGCCGGCTCAAGACCGCCTTTCGGAGTTCGACGTCGGCCTCGACCGTCCCGAACGGGCTCTCGAAGGCGTCCTCCGCCGCGTAGAGCGCCGGCACGCCGGCGGGCAGATGTCCGCCGACGATCGCCACCGTCTCGACGTCCTCGACACCCGAGCGGAAGCCCGTCCACGCGAGACGGCCCGAATAGGCCCAGCCCGCGTGCGGCGCGACGATGGCGAGCGACGCGCGGGCGGGCGCCCCTCCGCCTTCCCAGGCTTCGATCTCGCGCGAGACTTCATCCCCGGTGCGGGGATACCAACCGTAGGGCAAGGATCTGGCTCTGACGTTCATCGTTCCTCCCCGGCCGCCGTAGGGCGGCCTCGGAGCCTCGGGCTCCTCGGTCGCGTTTTTCCGTGGCGGGGGCCATACTTTCAGTATATACTCATGGCGATGAAATCAAGATCAGTCGTTTTCCTGTCGATCCTGAGCGCGCTCGCCTTCTCAGCGGCCATCGGTCTCTCCGCCTGGCGGATCGCGCTCGTCGTGGACGCGCGGTCGGCGGAAGCGGAATCGTCCTTCGCCTTCATCGAAAAAACGGCGCGCGCCCTGCTCGCCGATCCGTCCGGCCTCCGCGACGAGCGCTGGCGAGGGGCGATGAAGGCGGAGTATCGCCGGAGTCAGTCGCTCCTGTCCGTCGCCGTGCGTTCCGAGACGCGCGGCATCCGCTACCTCCTGCCCGCCGACAATCCCTACCTGGCCCCGACGGGCGACGAAGTGGCTTATGCCGTGCCGACGCTCACCGTCGCGCTCCGCACGGCGACCTTCGCCTCCGGTCCCGAACTCCTCTCGGTGGACGCCCTCTACGCCACGATCGGCCAGGGCGAACTGTTCGACGCCCTCCTTCCCGGCCTCGTCGTGGCCGCGGCGTGGACCCTGCTCTGCCTCGGCTTCCTGGGCTTGGCCGGGCTCTCTTCCGGCCGGCGATCGGCACCGGTACCCGCCGGCGACGCGATCGGAACCGAAGCGTACGTTTCCGCGGAAGAACCACTTCCCGCGGGCTTCATCCCCGACGACGTGCCGCCGCTCGCGCGCCAAATCGACGGGGAAGACGGACGCACCGCCCCCGAAACGATCGCGGGGATTCCCGATCTCGCTCCCGAAGTCTTCGCGGAAACGGAAGCGACTTCGCTGTCGTCGGCGCCGCCCGACATCGAATGGTTCGACGACCGCGACGGATCGCCGCGCTCCGCGGCGCCCGACGAAGGCTCGGGCGCGCAACCCTCGTCCGTCATTACGGCCGCGTCCGTCGGAACGGCCGAGTCCGTCGATACGGCCGAGTCCGCCGACGCGACCGGCCTACAGACGGAAGGCGACCGGAAACCGACGGGCTTGTATTCGCCCGACACGGGGCTCGGCTGGGAATCCTATCTCGGCGAACGGCTCGACGCCGAACTCCGGCGCTCGGCGTCATTCGAGCAGGATCTCGCGCTCGTTCTCGTGCTCTACGAGGAAGCCGCCCCGACCGAGACGGCCCACGTCGTGTGCGCCAAGACCGCCATCGATTTCTTCGGCTTCCGAGACCTCTCCTTCGAGCGCGGCGAGCGCGGTTTCGCCTTCGTACTCCCGAACGTCGACGTCGACCACGCGCTCCGCATGTCGGAGGAGTTCTTCAAGAAGGCCACCTTCGTCCTCAAGAGCTACCGGGATCCGCTGTCGTACCTCGACCTCCATATCGGCATTTCCTCGCGCGCCGGCCGCCTCATCCCGGCGGCGCGCCTCGTCACGGAAGCCGAGTCGGCCCTGGCCCGCGCGAAGCAGGAACACGACTCGCACATCGTCGCCTTCGTCGCCAACGTCGACAAGTACCGGTCCTTCATCGCCTCGAAATGAGCTGCGCGCGACGTCGGCGCCGCGCCTCCATTCGACATCCCGCTTGAAACGAAAAACGCCGGCGGCCGCTTGCATCGCGGCCGCCGGCGTTCGTTCATCGCCTGAGCTTCAGTTCTTCGGGACGACGAGCTGACTGGGGTACTTGAGCAGGTTCTTGAGCGACCAGGAGGCGACCAGGTAGCGTTCGGCGATCCCGTCGACCGTCGCCGCGAAGCGCCCCTCCGCGTCGGCCGTTCCCGCCACGCGGAGCGTCCGGCGCGAACCGTCCCCGAGCTCGACCGTGACCGTAACGCCGCCCGCGGCCGGAGCCTCGGAGCCGAAGCTCTCCGCCTCGAGCCCCGACAGCGAGCGCGCGAGCCGGTCGACCGCTGAGGCGTCCAGCTGGAGCGCGTCGAGTCCGACGGCGATCCACCCCTTCTTTTCGTCGCGCTCGAGCGCGTAGTTCGCGGAAAAGGCTTCGGGCTTCGAGCCTTCGGTCGCGGGATATTCGAGACTTCCCGAAACGGACAGCCGTTGGATCGAATCCACCGGGAAAGCGTCGCGGAAGAGCCTGAGGTCGTACCAGGACTTGGCGCCCGAGCTCAGGTAGCCCGCGAAGGCGCCCGGGACGAGATACGCGTCCGGCTTGCCCGCGAGGGCGACGTAGACCGCCCCGCCCGCCTGGGCGTAGCCGCCGACGGAGAGCTCCGCGACGGGCGAGCCGTCCGCGCGCTTCACAGAGACGCGTTTGGCGTCCGCGCCGAGCCCGAGCTTGTCGGCCGCGGCCGAGAGCTTGCCCACGCGCTCGAGGCGCTTCACGAGCGCGAGTTCCTTGAGGAAGGAGTCGACGCGGCTGCCGAGGACCGGCAGCGAGCGGCCGTCGGCTTCGATCGCCCACGTATCGCCCTGCTTGAGGATCGAATACGTCTCCGCGCCGCCCACGTCTATGCGCGCGATGCCGTCCGGGTAGCCGGCCTTGCCGGACTTGCCCGGCAGTATGGTGCCGGCCGACGCGCGCGCGGCGCCCGCCTCCGGCGAAAACACGGCGCCGAGGACGAGGGACAGCGCGAAGAACGCGATGCATCCGAGGAGGATCTTGACTTTCGCCCGGTAGGTGATCATTCGACGGCTCCTTTCGCTCCGCGCGATTCGCGTTCGAGCTTTTTCCGGCGCGAGGCCCGGGCGAGACCGTACACGACGACCAAGCCCGGCACCAGCGCCAGGGTGACGGCGTACGTGAGGAACTCGAGACCGGCCTTCGCGGCGGGATCCTCGAATTTCCGCATGCGGGTCGAGTTTTCCGCGCGGGCCTTCACGGCGATGAGGTCGTCGTCGGACGAAAGCCAGTCCGCCGCGTTGCCGGCGAAGGCGGCGTTGAAGGTGCTGTCGCTCATCGTCATGAGGTCGGTGAGGAAGTCCGCGGACGACACGACGACCATGCGCGTCGGGCGGCCCGCGGCCGGCGGCGCGGCGAGCGGTTCGGCGGCGCCTTCGCGCGTCGGGAGCGCCCGGCCCGCGAAGGCGCTCGGGAAGGTCCCCTCGAGGGCGACGGCGAGATCGTAGCTTCCCTTGGTGCTTTCGGCGTCCAGGTAGAACGACGCCTCGTTCTCCGGATTCACGTCGAAGCGCCCGGCCTGCTTCCAGGCCTTCGCCGTCGTGCCGGCGAGCGGGGTCGCCGTCACGCCCGGAACCTGGCCGAGCGTCATCGGGCTCGGCCAGTAGAGGTCGAGGCCGGCGAAGCGCGCGGTGATCGGGTGTTTCTTGTCGACGTTGCCCGGATTGATGACGATCCAGTGCGGATAGCGCGCGTAGCGGATCTGCACGCCGCCCTGCGGGCCCCGCGACTGGAAGGGTACGGTCAGGCACGACGTGTCGAGCACGAGTTCCGGGGCGATTCCGACGCCGTACGCCGAGAGTAGCCTTGGCACGCCGCCCTCGGGCACGGCGGCCGCGGTGAGGCCGTACTGCGTCTGGATGGACACCGTCCGCGTCGCGAAGAAGGTCTTCCCGCCGCGCATGACGTAGTCGTCGATGAAGTACGCGTCGTAGTCGTCGAGGGCCGCGTTGCCGAGCACGAAGAGGGTCGACACCGAGTCCTCGATCTTCTGGCCGCGCTTCACCTCGCGCGGCTCGTAGCCGTACTTCGCGAGGGCCATCTGCAGCGTCCGGTAGTCCTGCTCGAGCGACTTGTCGTCGTCGCCGACGAGCAGTCCGGCCACCGGGCTCCGGTCGCGGACGAGGGAACGCACCAGCTTCACGAATTCGTACTCGAGGGTTTCCGTGGAGATGACCGCCGGTATGGCGGCGTGCCGGTCGAGGTATTCGGCCACGATGCCCGTGTACACCATCGCCACGCGCTGTTCCGACTTCTCGAGCACCTGCATCTGCTGGGGCTGGACGCCGAAGGCTTCTGCCGCCCCGGGATCCGAGGTCGGGTCCTTCACGCTCACGCGGATCTTCCCGCGCGAGGCCGCTTCGATCTCGCGGAGGAGGTCCGTGATCGCGGCCGGCCCCGGATGCTTGTCCGACAAAGTCCGCGAGATGAAGTAGGTCACGCGGACGGGATCGTCGAGCTCCTCCGCGAGCTTCCGGGTGGCTTGCGACAGGGTGTTCGCTCGGCCGGTCGTGAGGTCGAGGCGCGCGAAGAAGCGGGCCGTGAACGCCGCCGCGAGGACGAGCGCCGCGACCGAGAGGACGAGGAGTATCCGCTCCTCGCGTATCCGTTTCGTCACCATGGCGTCACCTCCACTTCCGGCCGACGAGCTCCTTGGCCGTCAGCGCGAGGAACAGGACGGTGAGGAGCGAGAAGTATCCGACGTCGCGCGTGTCGATCACGCCGCGGACGAAGCTTTCGAAATGGAAGGCGGTCGAGACGTAGTTGATCGCGTCCGCGAGCGGACCCGGCAGCGACAGCCACACGTTGAGCTGGTTCGCGAAGGTGAGAGCGAGCAGGACGAGGACGCCGAGGAAGAAGGCGGCGATCTGGTTGCCCGACTTCGCGGAGACGAACTGCCCCACGGCCGCGCAGGCCGACGCCATGAAGAGCGCGCCCAGGTACTCGCCCGCGACCTGTCCCGGATCGACCGTGCCGAACAGGGACACGAAGAAGGGCACGGGCAGCGTGAGCCCGAGCGTGATCGCGACGAGCGCCATCGTGGCCAGGTACTTGCCGGCGACCAGCTCGGTCTCGGTGAACGGCATCGTGACGAGCAGCTCGTAGGTGCCCTGGCGCCGCTCCTCCGCCCAGAGGCGCATGGTCAGCGCGGGCACGAGGATGACGAAGGCGATCGGCATGGCCGCGAAGAGCCCCCGGAGGTTCGTGCTGTCGCTCGCGAAGAAACGCCCGACGAAAAAGAAGAGGGTCAGGGTCGCGAGCAGGAAGAACGCGACGAAGATGTAGGCGGCGGGCGAGTTCGCGTAGCTCGTCAGTTCCCGCCGTGCGATGGATAGCGTCCGTTTCACTGCCGCTTCTCCTCGGTGGTGAGTTTCACGAAGATCTCCTCGAGCGACAGGCGCTCGCGCCTGAGTTCGAGGATCTTGAAGCCGCGCGCGACGGCCCAGTCGAAGACTTCCTCGGCGGCGGCGCCCTCGGCGCGCGCGGTGGGTGCGGCGAGCTTCACGCGGACGACGCCGGAACCCGCCGCTTCCGCGTCGCCAGCGGATTTGACGGTGGACAACGACGGCAGCGCGGAGCGGACGGCCCCGAGTTCGGCCTTGAGCGTGACCTCGAGCCGCTCCTCGCCCTTGAGCGCCTCGCCGATGGTTTCCGGCGTGCCGTTCGCCACGATGCGGCCCTCGTTCATGATGAGGACGTCCGCGCAGACGGCTTCCGCCTCCTGCAGGATGTGCGTGGAGAGGATGACGGTCTTCTTCTCGCCGAGAGTCTTGATGAGCGAGCGGATCTCGAGGATCTGGTTCGGGTCGAGGCCGCTCGTCGGCTCGTCGAGGATGAGTATCTCCGGGTCGTGCAAAATGGCCTGCGCCAGGCCCACGCGCTGGCGGAAGCCCTTCGAGAGCTTCTCCACGGGCACGTTGTACACGGGCTCGAGGCCGCAGCGCTCCACCACCGTCCCGACCGCGTCGGTTCCCGCCTTCCCGGCGAGGCCGCGCGCGGAGGCCGCGAAGCCGAGGAACTCGGCCACCGACAGCTCCGGATACACGGGCGCGTTTTCCGGCAGGTAGCCGACGCGCCGCTTCACCTCGACGGGATCGTCGACGACGTCGAAGCCGCCGAGCCGCGCGATGCCCCCCGTCGGCCAATGGTAGCCGGTGAGGATTTTCATGACCGTGGTCTTGCCGGCGCCGTTCGGGCCGAGGAGGCCCACGATGCGCCCTTCCCCCACGGTGAAGGAAACGCCCTTCACGGCTTCGTAGTCGCCGTAGCGTTTCCTGAGGTCGATCGCTTCTATCATGCCGATCTCCTTGCAATCGTTTGCGCGATATCGCCCGGAAACAAACGGCGTTCCCGGTAGTTACGGTCAGTCGACGTTTTCGATCGGGAAATGCATGCGGTCTTTCGTGAGCACCGTGTCCGGGAACACGGCGCGCGCGTCGTCGAGGACGCGCTTCAGGTCGTGCTCCGTGTAGCGCGGACTGTAGTGGATGAGGCCGAGTTTCTTCACGCCGCCCGCGTCGAGGGCGATCCGCGCGGCTTGCTCGGAGGTCATGTGCTTCTTTTCCACGGCGCTCTCGAGGAGTTCCTTCTCGAACATGCCCTCGCAGACGAAGAGATCCGAATTCGCCACTTCGCGCGCGATCTCCGGGAAATACAGCGAATCCGTGACGAACGAGAACTTGCGGCCCGAGCGCGGCGGGCCGAGCACCGCGGACGGCTCCACGACGCGGCCGTCGGGCAGCGCCACGTTTTCCCCGGCCTGCAGCTTCGACCATGCGGGGCCGAGCGGCACGCCGGCCGCGATCGCCCGTTCGGGGTGGAATGCGCCCGGACGCGGCGCTTCCTCGAGCGCGTAGCCGAGGCAGGGCTTCGTGTGGCGGAGGCGGAAACAGCGGACCGCGAAGCCGTCGCCCTCGTAGCAGACGCCCGGCTCCTGGATCTCCTTCACGACGATCTCGTAGTTGATGTACATGTCAAGGATGCGACGGTTCGACTCGACGTACTCGGCGATGCGCGGCGGGCCGTAGATGTAGAGCGGTTCGGAGCGGTCTACCTGGCTCGAAAGCATGAGGAGCCCCGGCAAGCCCGTCACGTGGTCGGCGTGCGTGTGCGAGATGAAGATGGCCGTGATCTTCTTCCAGCGCAGGTTGAGCCGCCGGAGCGACACCTGCGTGGCCTCTCCGGCGTCGAAGAGGAACAGTTCCCCCTCGCGGCGGAGGAGGACGCTCGTCAAATGCCTGTGGGGGAGCGGCATCATGCCGCCGCAACCGAGGACGAAGGCTTCCAGATTCATTTCGCGCCACTATATCGAAGGAAGGAAGGCGATGCAACGGGCGGGGCGATCAGGGACGCGGCGATTCCGCCGATCGGCGGCCGGAAACTGGCAAAAGCGTCCGCGGGTCGGTATACTTCCGCCATGGTAACGACCGAAATGATCCGCAAGCTCCCCAAGGTGGAGCTGCACGACCACCTCGACGGAGGACTCCGCCCCGCCACCATCATCGAGCTCTCCAGGGAACGGAAGCTTCCCCTGCCGACCGACGAGCCCGACGCCCTCGCCGATTGGCTCCACCGCGGCGCGGCCCGCAAGAGCCTGTCGCTCTACCTCGAGGGCTTCTCGCTCACCTGCGCGGTGATGCAGGACGCGGACGCCATCGAGCGCGTCGCGCGCGAATCGCTCGAGGACCTGGCCGCGGACGGCGTCGTCTACGCGGAGATCCGCTTCGCGCCCATCTTGCTCACGAACGGCGGCCTCAACCTGGAGAACGTCCTCGAAGCCGTCATCCGCGGCCTCGACGCGGCCAAGGCCGCCACCGGAACGGAGTACGGCATCATCCTCTGCGCGATGCGGCACATGGATCCGTCGGTGTCGGTGGAAACCGCCGAACTCGCGGTGGCGTACCGCGACCGGGGCGTCGTCGGCTTCGACATCGCCGGCGACGAGCATGGCCATCCGCCCAAGCGCCACCTCCAGGCCTTCCAGTACATCCGCGAAAAAAACTTCAACATCACGATCCACGCCGGGGAGGCCTTCGGCCCCGAGTCGATCTGGCAGGCCCTCCAGGTCTGCGGAGCCCACCGCATCGGCCACGGCACCCGGCTCGTCGAGGACATGGCGCTTTCCGGCACGAAGATCGACCGCATGGGGAGCCTGGCGTCCTACGTCCGCGACCGCCGCGTGCCGCTCGAGTGCTGCCTGTCGTCGAACGTGCAGACCGGCGTCGCCCGCGACGTCGCCTCCCACCCGTTCCACGCCCTCTACCGCAACAACTTCCGCGTGCTCCTCTGCACGGACAACCGCCTCATGAGCGACACGACCCTCACGAAGGAGCTCAAACTGGCGGTGGACAACTTCGGCCTCACCCTCCGGGACCTCGAAAAGCTCACGGTGAACGCGATGAAGAGCGCCTTCCTCGGCTACAACGACCGCGTCCGCATCATCTACGACGTGATCAAGCCGCGCTTCGCGAAGCTCCGGGCTGAGACGAACCCGGACGAGTAGCCCGAATTTCTCACACTCCGCCATATCCACTATTTCTTATGCCGATCCAGTAAAGTCGAGTTTGAGAAATCCGGGCTAACCCGAGTTTAAAAGTCGTCGTGCATTGGAAAGCCTCGAGTAAAATAAAAATCCCCGGCGGGCGGACGCCCTCCGGGGATTTTTTGACGGGACCCGATGCGCCCCGAAGACCGGCTTATGCGCCCGGCGTCACGTTCGCCTTGGGAACGAGCACGACTTCCGGATGCGACCCGAACTTCCCGACGAAAAGCTCGCTCGAAGCCCGAAGCGAGCCGCGCGCCTCGAGCAACGAGCCGGTGACGGAACCGCCCGTGACGGGTATCCGCTTCGCGCCGTCGAACCAGTAACCGAGCCGCACTTCGCCGCCGAAGTCGCCGGTGGCCGGATCGGCGAAAAAGTCCGAGAACACGACGGGCTCGAAGTGCGGCCGCGAGCGCAGCTCGGCCGCGCGCGCGGAGCCCGGCGCCACGGAAAAGAGCGCGTAGTCGCCCGTCTCCGGAATGCCGAGGTAGCCGCAGTAGCGCTTGGGGCCGAAGAAGCCGCGCACCTCGCCCGCGGACACGCAGGCGAACGACGAGATCGGCAGTCCGTCCTGGTCGAAGGGCGCGGATTCGGGATGCCCCGCGATCACGGCTTCCGCGCCCATCGAAATCCGGTCGCCCGAGACCGCGTCGCCCTGGGCCGACGAGCCGACCGCGAACGGCGAGATCTTCTGGAAGACGCCGAGCGCCGAACAGTTCGCGAAGAAGTAGTTGAACAGTTCGCCCGCGTTGTCGCACGACAGGAGGATGGGCACGCCCTTGATGTCCGGCGTCGGAACGGCCTGGGCGCGGTCGCGCGCCTGCGAAAGCTTTTCGGCCACCGCCCGCGACAGGCGCTTCGGATCCATCGACCCGAATTTGAGCGAGCCGTACAGCTCGATCTCGCCCTTCGGCCCCGGCGCGTTGACCACGTACTCGGTGAAGCCCTTCCACGTCGTCCAGGAGGCGTCGACGCCGCGCGAGTTGCGGATGCGGGTTTCGACGCGCGTGAGGAAGATCTCGAGGGAGTTCACGGTGGCGCCGTCGCGGCCGTCCGCCTCGAAAAGCGCCTTCCGCGCGGTTTCGAGGAGCGCGGCGGGATCGCGGCCTTCGCACCCCGCGTCCGGCAGGCTGACGCGCGCGGCGCCGGGTCCCGGCAATTCGTAGGGCTTGTTCGCCACCTTGGACGCCGCGAAGACGGCGCGCTTGGCCGCGGCCGCGAGTTCGGCGTCGTCCATGGTCGGGTGGACCATGAAGCTCGAATCGCCGCGGACCTTCTCGCCGTCCTTCGTCGAATCGACGTACGCCGTCACGCGGTACTCGACGGTGTCGACTTCGCGGGAGCATTCGAGTTCGGTCTTCACGAAATAGCGCTCGTAGCCGTTTTTCTTCGTTTCGACGACGCGCCAGTCGGAGAGCCCGCCGGCCGCCGCGAGGGCGCGTGCAATGCGTTCGGTCATCATCCCAACCTCATCTTCGTCTTGACGTAGGGTCCGCCCGCGGACACCTTCACGAATTCCTTGTAGCCCTTGCCGCAGTAACCCGAGCCGGAGAGCTCGAAATCCTTCGACACCATGGTGATGTTCGAGAGAACCTCGGGGACGTAGCCCGAGCAGACCACCGGAGACGCGTAACGGCCGGTGAACTTGCCGTCCTTGATCTCCTTGGCGCTGTTGAACACGAGCTGGATGCCCCAGTTCTTGGGATCCTCCATGCCGGAGTCCATGTCGCAGAGCATCCATCCGTACTTGACCGAGGCTATCAGCGCGTCCTTGTCGGAGCTGCCGGGCTCGAAGTAGGTGTTCGTCATGCGCGCGTACGCCTTGTGCGCGAAGTTCTGCCTGCGGCCGTTGCCCGTGGGGGCGGAGCCGAGCGCCAGGGCGGACAGGAGGTCGGAGATGCCGGCCTTGAGCTCGCCGTTCTCGATGACCGTCGTCTTCGTCGAGAGGGTGCCCTCGTCGTCGAACAGGTAGGTGCCGTTCTCCTCGACGCCCGCCGCGCCGTCGTACATCGTGACGATCTTGCTCGCGACGTCCTTGCCGAGGTAGTCGCGCGCGATGGCGCGGTTCTTGGCGAACATGTCCGTCTCGACGCCGTGCCCGAAGGCTTCGTGCGCGAGGAGCCCGGTCGCCACGGGCGAGAGGATCACTTCGTACTCGCCGGGTTCCACGGTCACGGCGTCGAGGAGGGCCACCGCCTCCGCGCGCACGCCGGCGGCGCCCGCGCGCATCTCGTCGAGCAGTTCCACGCCCTTGCGGCCTGAGTAGCTCGTGTAGCCGAAACGCTGGATGTCGCCGCGGCGGGTCATCGCGACGACGTAGCCCTGCGCCCACACGAAGGACTGTTCCAGCTCCCGGTTCGGGGATACGAACACCTTCGAGACGCGCATGAACTCGGCGCCGACGCGGGCGAAGGGCACGAGACCGTCGCTTCCCATGAGGACGTCCCGGATGCCGCACAACGCGTCCAGGATCTTCTTGGGATCCTCGGCGAAGGGATCGCTGGCGATCTCGGCGAACGCCTGCGCCTTCGCCTGCTCGTCGGGGAGCTGGGGGTAACGGCGGACGCCGCCCGAACCGAAGAGGCGTTCGAGCTTTCCGGCTATCTCGTCCGCGAAGCGTTCCGCGGGCAGGTCCGGCGTCCGGTTGAACGAATACTCGGCCACGGCGCCGCCGCGCTGGACGCGGACCACGAAGCCGCGTTCGCCCCAGTCCGAGTCCTGGGCTTTCGTCTCGGCGGTCGTCGCCTGGAAGAGCAGGCCGACGCTGTCCGTGCCGAGTATGGAGGCGTAATCGAAACGCTTCCTGAGCGCGATGACGACCGCCTTGAGGTAGGGCGTCCGTTCCCGAAGGAACGCGCTCGGGGCCACTTTTACCATGAGAATCCCCCTTGATCCCCGGACCGCGGGTCCGGAGCGGAGCGAGTATAGCAGGACGTCGCCATCGCGTCGACGGTATTTGCTCGTCGACGCGACGCGTCGACGGTACTTGCTCGTCGACGCGACGCGTCGACGGCATGTCAGTCGTCGCCTCACGAAGGCGCGACCCGCGCGCCTTGCCGCGGGTCGCGCCTTCGTGCGAGAATCGGGCATGACTTCCTTCACCGCGCTCGGCGTCCGCGAGGATCTCGCCGCCGCGCTTACCGGCTTCGGCTTTACCGCGCCGACCGACGTGCAAGCCGCCGCCATCCCCGCCCTGCTCGCGGGCAAGGACGCCTTCGTGAGCTCGGCGACCGGCTCGGGGAAGACCTTCGCCTACCTCGTCCCGGCGCTCCAGGGACTCGACCCGGCGGACCGCGCGCTGCGCATCCTCGTCGTCGCGCCGACCCACGAGCTCGCGATGCAGATCCAACACGAGTTCGACCGCCTCGTCGCGCGCGCGCGCCTTCCGTTCGCGTCCGCCCTCGCGGTGGGCTCGGTGCCCGTCCGCCGCCTCGAGGAAAAGCTGAAACGCAAGCCCGCGCTCGTCGTCGGATCGCCGGGGCGCCTCCTCGATCTCTTCCGCTCGGGCACGCTCCGGGCCGACGCCCTCCGCCACGCCATATTCGACGAGGGCGACCGCCTCTTCGAAAAGGAGACCATCGAGACGACCGACGCCCTGCTCGGGCTCCTGCCGGCCGGATGCGCCCGCGTGCTCGTGTCGGCCACCCTGCCCGAACGCGTCACCGCGAAGGCCGCCCGCCTGTTCCGGAATCCGGACGTCGTCGCCATCGACAACGCCCTGGCCCTCAAGACTTCGATCAAGCACTGGGCCTTCCACCGTCAATCGCGGAAGAAGATAGACTTCCTCCGCTCCTTCGAAGCCGCCGTCAAGCCGCGGCGCTGCCTCGTGTTCGCGTCGAGCAACGCGTCGATCTTCACCATCTCGAAAAAGCTCGAGCACCACGGCTTTTCGATCGCCTCGCTCGGCGCCCGCGCGGACCGCAAGGAGCGCAAGAGCGCCCTCGACCGCTTCCGCTCGGGCGACGCGCGCTACCTCGTCACGAGCGACCTCGGCGCCCGCGGCCTCGACATCTCGGGCATCGACTACGTCGTCCACATGGACTTCCCCGAAGACCCGCACGTGTACATCCACCGCGCGGGCCGCACGGGACGCGCCGGCGCGACGGGCGTCTCGGTCGTCGTCGCGGACCTCGTCGAGCTCAAACGCGCCTCGCGCGTCGCCACGCGCTGCGGTTTCGCCTTCACCTGCAAGGCCCTCGAGGAAGGCGAAGTGATCGAAATGCCGCCCGAGGAATTCTTCGGACGGGCCGAGCGCGACGAAGCCCGCGCGCCGCGCGGTCACGGTACGGCGCGTCCGCGAGAAGCGCGTTCTGAGGGCCGAGGGCGAGGAATGCCTCCGGAGTCCGATCGCCCGGCGCCGGGGAGCCCGCGTCGCGACGCTCCGCACGAACGCGGACCGCGCGGCGCGGCGACCGACTTGAAGCCGCGCCCGTAACGATGACCCTCGCCGAAGCCCTCGACTCGGGCGCGCTCGACCTCTCGCGGCTCCGGCTGCCCGAATCGCTTGCGACCTTCGGGAATCCGCCCGACTTCGACCGCGCGAGCGCCCGCGTCCTCATCGTCCGCCTTTCGGGCAGCCGCGACGTGGAGCGGTCGACGCCGCACCTGTTCCTCTTCGGCGAATGCCGCCGCTCGCTGCCTGACGCGTATCTCGACTTCGCCTTCCTGCCCGGACCCCGCGACCGAGCGCTGCTTTCACGCCACGGTGTGCCCTGGTTCTTCGGCGTCGCCTCCGCCCGCCCCGTCGGGGATTTCGACCTCGTGCTCGTCTCCAATTCCTACTCGCTCGAACTCTTCAACCTGCCGTACCTCTTTTCGTCCGCCGGGCTGCCGCTCCGCGCGAAAGCCAGACGGAACGCGGGCGTCGACGCGCCTCTTTTCGTCATCGGAGGCTCGAACGCCTCCGCGCTCGCGCCCATCGTCGACGACGAAGGCGACTCCTTCGCGGACGCCATCTTCTTCGGTGAAGCCGAAGGCGGCGAAGCCGAAGGCCGTGACCGGGAAGCCGTCATCCCGCGGCTGCTTTCGGCGTTGCTGCCCGACGGCACGGCCGACGCCACGACCCGTCTCGATAACGCGCGGTCGATCGAAGGCCTGTTCGTCTCGCCGGCCACGGTGACGCGCGGGGAGCGCGTCCGCGTCAGGTCCGCGGGCGCCGTTCCCGCCGCCCCGGCGCCGCGCCCCATCCTCAACGACGACGAGGCGTCAACGTCGCGGATCCAGATCAGCCACGGTTGCCCCTCGTTCTGTTCGTTCTGCTTCGAGGGCTGGGACCGCCGGCCCTGGCGCGAAGTCCCCGCGCGCGAAGTCCTTTCGCGGGCGTTGGCCGAACGCATCGGGCGCGGCGCGGAGGCCGTCGAGCCCTACAGCTTCAACTTCAACGCCCACTCGGAATTTCCCGCGCTGGCCCTCGGCCTCAACAAGATCTTCCCGCGCGTCGACTTCATGAGCCAGCGCACCGACATCCTCGCCGAAGACCCGTCCCTCGCCGCCTTCGAGACGGCGGGCGGCAAACGCTCGTTCACCGTCGGCATCGAGGGGATTTCCGACCGCCTGCGCGCGTTCTATCGAAAAGGATTGTCGGGCCGGCAGGTCGAACGGGCGCTCGAGTCGCTCCTCCGCGAAAAGCCGAAGGAACTCAAGCTCTTCTACATCCTCGCGGGAATCGAGACGGAACCCGACCTCGGCGAGTTCGCCGCCTTCGCGGTCCGGCTTCGGGAACTGCGCGAATCGCTTTCGCGGCACACGCGCGTCGTCTGCTCCGCGGGCCGGCTCGTGCGCCTCCCCTTCACGCCGCTCTTTCCGCCCGTCTTCCCCCCGGACGACGCGGCCTTCCGCCGGATCGCCTCGCGCTGCGAAACCGTCGCGAAGGAAGCCGGCTTCGAGTGGCGTCTGGCGCAACGTCCCGACGAATTCGCGGCCGACCAGGCGCTCGCGGCGGGTGCGGGTCGTTTCATGGACGGTCTTGCCGCCTGCGCCGATGCCGGATTCGTCTACGACGGGAGCCTGTCGCGGGGCGCGTGGGAACTGCTGGCGACTTGGGCTGACGGCGTCCCGCGCGCGCTGCCCTTCCTCGACGGCGTCGTGTCCGCCGAGACCTTGGCGCGCTTCCGAGCGGACGCGGAGGCCTTCAGCGACGGCGGAAGCTGCTTCGGTTCGTCCTGCCTCGGCTGCGGCGCCTGCTCGCAAGACGAGCGTGACGCCCTCGAAACCCATGCCCTCTCGAAGGCGGGCGCGACGGAACGGAAGGCCTTGGCCGAGCTCGTCTCGCTCAAGGCCAGGGCGGAGAAACGCCGCTTCGTCGTCGCGCTTCCGGAGACGTTGTACGGCGCCGTGCCCGCCTTCATTTCGTCGTGGATCCTGCGCCGCTGTTTCGCGGCGGTTCGCGGCTCGGAACGGGCGATTCTCGGCGCGCGGGAAGCCCTCTTTTCCGTCGGGGGATTCTTCGCGGACGCGCTGCCCGCGTTTTCCGGCGCGACCGTCGTCGAATTCGCCTGCGTCGATCCGATCGCGTCCGTCCGGGCGATCACGGCCGCCTTCCCGGAAGCCCGCGAGGTCGAACGCGATTACCTTCCCGCCCGCGTGCGCGCGGGCGGCCGTTTTCCGACCGGACCGTCCGGCCTCGACGCGTTGCGCGACCTCGTCGCGGCGGAACGCTGGAAGGCGACCGAACGCAGGACCGAACGGGGCCGCTCCTGGGAATTCGCCGCCGAAGCGCGACATCGCGGCTTTTCGCGTCTCGACGCGTCGTACGCCGACGGAACGCTCGGACTCCGCCTCGACGCGGGGCGCCACGCGCCGATCGCCGCCCTCGTCGGCGCCCTCGGCTTCGCGGACCGGCCGCTCGCCTACCGCCTTTCGGTCGAATCGCTCCTGGACTGAGCGCGGCCGCGCCGCCTTTTTTCGAGCAATTCCGCGAGTTCGCGCACCGAGCGCTCGACGAAGGCGCCCGTGACGCCTTCGGGAGCCGCTTCGCCCAACGCGCGCGCCGCTTCGCGGAACGCGGCTTCCCATTTCGGATACGCGAGCTTCCTGAGATACGTGACGGCCGCGCGGGCATCGGGTTCCACGCGCCTCCGGTCATCGCTTCGCGCGCCGCGAATCGCGTCACGCGCCGCTTCGCGCGCCGAACGCGCCAGACCGGACGCGAGCGAACGCACGGTTCCGGCGTTGTCCGCGGTGGCCGCTTCGCCGAGCCGCGCCGAGACCGCCCTGAGTCCGTCCGTATCGAGGCCCGCGAGCGGATCGCCCGTTCCTTCGGGCACGAGCTTCGCGCCCGAAAGCGCGAAACGTCCCGAGCCGATCCGGAAAACGTCGCCGTCCACGGCGAACGAGCGCCCGAGCGCGTCGCGGTCGAAAGTCCGCGCGAGTGCTTTCCGCGCCGCGAGCTCGGCTTCGTGCCGCTCGACGGCTTCCGGGTTGCCCGGCAGGGTCGTATCCACGATGAGAAGGAGTTCGTGGTTGCCGATCCGCCGTTCGGCGCTCTGCCGTCCGCCGCGATACCGCACGTAGTCGAACGCCTGTATTTCGAGGCGTCCGCGAGACGCGAGCAATCCCGCCAGGGCGGGGAACGGCACGATTCCCTCCGTGTTGTAGCTGACCACGACATGACGCGCGTCGATCGCGTCCACGAGGCGCTCGAACGCCGAACGCGCGAGCGCGGCGCGGCAGAAATCTGACCGGGTCGCCTTCCAGGTCTCGGGGATGCCCGCTTTCCGGAGCAGGGTTCCGTCGGTTCCGAGATCGAGCGGCTCCGGCCGGCCGTCCCAGCGGACGATCGTGTTGAGGAGATGGTAGTTGCTGCCGTACTGATGCTGGTTGTACGGCGGATCGAGGTAAACGAGGTCCCACGACGAGCGGGCGCAGAACGCGGCGGCGTCTTCGTTGCCGACGAGCGAAGGCGGCGCTTCGACGAGTTCCGGCGGCTCGAGGACGGCGTCCCCCAGGATGCGCGACAGCGAATCGCGGCCGTGGCCGCCGAAGCCCCGGTGGTAGGCCTTGAAGACGCCGGAGGTGTTCGTGTGCACCGCCGCCTCGACGAGGAGCGACGACAGGAGCGCGAGCCGTGCCGTCGGGTTCCCGCCGTATTCGTCTTCGATCGACTGACGCGCGCGGTCGAGGAACACCGCGTTCTCCCGCGTGTAGAACAGGCGCTCGCGGCCGACGTCCGGCCGTTCCGTGTCGCGCGGCGCGTACCAGCGCGCCAGGTAGGGTTCATGGGGAACCGACGGCGCCGCGTTCTCGCGGTTCGGATGCAGGGCGTTGAGCCGCGCGTACGCCGCCTCGACGCCCCCGCTCGCCGCGAAGGCGGCGGCCAGCGAGGAAGGCGTCAGGGTGAGGGCGCAGGCGTTGACCACGGCGGAGTACGGCTCGATGTCGTTCGCGGCGACGCGATAGCCCAGCCAACGCGCCAACCGCGCTACCGCCCCGGTGCCCGCGAACGGATCGCACAAGCGCGTCGCCTTCGCGTCCGGAGCGAGCGCCCCGAAGACCTTCCTCAGTTCCGGCAGGAGGGCGCGTTTCGAGCCGATGTAGGGGATGAGCCCGCGGACGGCGTAAATCGGAACCGGGTCCGCCCCGGCCTCAGGCACGGCGGATTCCATCCGCGGAACGGAACGATCCGGAACGCATCAATCCCGCTCGTAGCGCGCGAGACTCGTGTCGGACTCGAACACTTCGACCGCGTGCAGCCTTTCGCCGATCGTCCCGGCCATCGCGTCGAAAATGAATTTCGCGATCCGTTCGGCGCTCGGAGAATTCCGGAACGCGCTTTCGTCGTTGAGGAGGGTGTGGTCGAGGCGTTCGGTGACGTCGCGGAGGGCGGCCTTCATGTCGCCGAAGTCGACGAGCATGCCGCTTCCGTCCAGCTCGCCGCCGCGGGCTTCCGCCCTGACGCGGTAGTTGTGGCCGTGCAGGCGCTCGCACTTGCCCCGGTACTCCGCGAGGAAATGCGCCGCCGCGAACGTGGCTTCGACCCTGACCGTGTACATCGCGCGACCTCCCGCGGCGTTTATCGTCGCCGTCAGGCGGGGATTCTACCCGACTCGATGGTCGGACTCAAGCGGGAAACGACGTTCGGGTCATCCCGGCGGTCGAAAGAAAGTCCGTTGTTTTCGGACGAAAGCGGTATATACTTTTAGGTGAGCGTTCTGCAATCGCCATCAAGGAACAGGAGGTTCCCATGAACCGAAAAACGTTGGCCCTGACCGCCTGCCTGGCGATCTTCGCGTTGGCCGCCGTCGGTACGGCGTCCGCCCAGATCCGCCTCGATCTCGGCGTGGACATCCCGCGCGGCTTCGGAGCCCTGTCGGGCGGCGAGATCTTCACGCCGGAAACCGTCGATTTCCTCGACAAGACCATCCTGCCCTTCCCCGAAGTCGGCGTCTACTACCAGTGGGACATGGAGATCATCAAGGTCGGCGTCGGCCTCCGCTGCTTCACCTTCATCCTCGAGACGGTCTTCTGGCCCAACGCCATCGCCGAGCTCCACCTCGGACCGATCGCCCTCGAGGGACAGATCGGCGGCGGCTTCTTCGGCATATTCGGCATCGTGAGCAGCACCCAGACTGGGCAGGTCTTCATCCCCGACCTTTCCGTCTGGTACGAGTTCGGAGACATGTTCAAGCTCGGCATCGGCGGCATCGGGCTGTTCCTGCCGGAACTCACGTCCGATACCATTCCGTTCATCTGGTACATCGGCGCCAAGTTCACGCTCAACTTCTGAACGCTCGCGGTCGAATCCGCGGAATTCCCCCTCGGCCCCGCCTCCCCGCGGGGCCGATTTTTTGCTTGCCCAAGCGAGCGCCGCTCGGCTAGGATACGCGCATGGAACGCACGCTTGCGGAACTGGTCGTGTCGCTGCCGCCGGGCACGGCGACCCTGCGCGGCTCCCCGTCGGTAGCGGTCGCGGGTCTCGCCTACGACTCGCGCGACGTGAAACCGGGTTACCTCTTTTTCGCGCTGACCGGCCTCCACGCCGACGGCCACGACTACGTCGGCAAGGCGATCGCCGCCGGGGCCTCCTGCGTCGTCCTCGAACGGCCCGTCGAGGGCATTCCGGACGGCGTCGCGACGGTGCTGGTGCCCGATTCCCGCGTCGCCATGTCGCCGATCGCCGCCGCCTTCCACGGGCGCCCCTCGGATTCCCTCGCCGTCGTAGGCGTCACCGGCACCGAGGGCAAGAGCACGACCGTCTACCTCGTTTACCAGCTGCTCGACCTCGCGGGCGAGCGCGCGGGCTTCTTTTCGACCGTCCGCCACCGCCTCGGGGACGAGGAACTCGACAATCCCGAACACCAGACCACGCCGGAAGCCCCGGTCGTCCAGCGCATGCTCGCGGCGATGCGCGACTACGGCATGCGCTACGCCGTCGTCGAGGCGTCGTCGCACGGCCTTTCGGAAAAGCTGAACCGCCTCGGAGACGTCTCCTTCGACGTCGGCGTCTTCATGAACGTCACCCACGAGCATCTCGAATTCCACGGGACCTGGGAGAACTACCGCCACGACAAGGCGAACCTGTTCCGCGCCCTCGACCGCGCTCCGCACCGGAAGGCGATCGGCGGCCGGGCGAGCGACGTGCCGTCGCTCGGCGTCGTCAACGCGGACGATCCTTCCGCTGACTATTTCCGTCAAGCCACGCGCGCCACCGTACGCTCCTTTTCGGCGAAGGGCCGGCCGGCCACCCTTTCCGCGCGGGACGTCGTCGCCGACGCGTCCGGCTGTTCGTTCACGATCGTCGATGGCGAGCGCCTCCACGAAGTCCGAGCCCCGCTCCCGGGGGCGTTCAACGTCGACAACGTCCTCGCGGCCCTCCTCGCGGCGTCGGGCGTCACGGGACGGCCCGTCGCCGACTTCATCCCCTTCGTTTCGAAATTGCGCCCGGTGAAGGGCCGCATGACCGTCGTCGACCTCGGCCAGCCCTTCGAGGTGATCGTCGACTACGCGCATACGCCCTCGTCCTTCATGGCGATCCTCCCGTCCATCCGGAAGCGCGCGCGCGGCCGCGTCATCTCGCTGTTCGGTTCCGGAGGGGAGCGCGACACCGCCAAGCGCCCCGAACAGGGTCGCATCGCCTCCGAGTATTCGGACATCGTGATCCTGGCCGACGAGGATCCGCGCGGCGAGGACCCGGTCGAGCTGCTGGAGATGATCGCCGCGGGCTGCGACTCGAAAAAGCGGGGCGAAGGGCTCTTCGTCATCCCGGACCGGCCGAGCGCCATCCGCGCCGCCTTCGCCATGGCGCGCGCGGACGACATCGTCCTCCTCCTCGGAAAGGGCCACGAGAATTCCATCATCGGGCGGAACGGTCCCGTTCCCTACGACGAACTGCGCGAGGCCGAGACGGCCTTGACCGAACTCGGCTACGGCCGGCGGAACGGACAGGAGCGGGCATGAACATCGTCATACTCTACGGCGGCAAGACGGGCGAACACGAGGTTTCCCTCCGATCGGCGGCCAGCGTCGTCCGGCACACGAAGCGCGCGCACGCCCTGTCGCTCGTCGGCATCGACCATGACGGCCGCTGGTATCTCCAGCCGGCTCAGGTCCTCGCCGACGCGCTCGCGGGCGACGCTCCGCTTTCGATCGTCGCCGATCCCGCCTCGCTCGTTTCCCTCGTCCCCGGCACCGGGCTCGCGCTCGCGGCCACGGGCAAGCCGATCGCCGCCGACGTCGTCTTTCCCGTACTGCACGGCTCGTTCGGCGAGGACGGCACCGTGCAAGGCGCCTTCGAGATCGCGGGCCTGCCCTACGTCGGCTGCGACGTGCTCGGGAGCGCGGTCGGCATGGACAAGGAAATATCCAAACGGCTGTGGGAACGCGCCGGCCTCCCCGTCGTCCCCTTCCTGCCGATACGCGCGTCCGAGCTCGAACGCGACGGACCCGACAAGTTCCGGGTGCGCGCGGAAGCCGCCTTCGACTACCCCATGTTCGTGAAGCCGACCTGCGCCGGCTCCTCGGTGGGCGCGTCGAAGGTGACGGACGCCGCCGGCTTCGAACAAGCCGTGCGGGAAGCGCTCGCGTGGGACACTCGGGCCATGGTGGAGCCCTTCGTGCACGCCCGCGAAATCGAGGTCTCCGTGGTCGGGAACGACGCGATCGCGTCCTTCCCGCCGAGCGAGATCGTCCCGAAGCACGAGTTCTACGATTACGACGCGAAGTATCTCGATCCGGACGGCGCAGCCCTCATCATTCCCGCCGACATCCCCGAAGCCACCGCCGCGAAGGTCCGCAAGATCGCTGAAAGCGCCTACGCCGTCGCGGGGCTCAACGGCATGGCCCGCGTCGATTTCTTCCTCGACAAGCTCACCGGAGAGGTCTACCTGAACGAGGCGAACACGATCCCCGGCTTCACGTCCATCAGCATGTTCCCCAAGATGTGCGAGGCGGGCGGCCTCCCGTATCCGGAGCTGCTCGAACGGCTCTACGCGCTCGCGCTCGAACGGTCGAACCGGAAAGCCGGCATCCGCTACGAGTTGTAAACCTTGCGCCGGCGGCATGTTTATGCCTCCGGCCGCATATTTATTTTAGTTCACATGAACGGCGAAAGGGCGTATACTCGCCCTCGAGCATCACAGACGCGATGCCAAGCTTCCCATACCGGAAGCCGGAGGTGCCACATGAGGACGCAGGATTACATCGATCTCGACGAGCGCTACGGGGCGCACAACTACCATCCCCTCCCCGTCGTCATCGCCAAGGCCAAGGGCTGCACGGTCACCGATCCCGAAGGGAAGACGTACTTCGACTTCCTCTCGGCGTACTCGGCCGTCAACCAGGGCCACCTCCACCCGCGCGTCGTCCGCGCCGTGAAAGCCCAGCTCGGGCGCGTCACCCTCACGAGCCGCGCCTTCCACAACGACCGCATGGGCGCCTTCCTGAAGCGGCTCTGCGAGTACACGGGATACGAACGCGCGCTCCCGATGAACACGGGGGCGGAAGCCGTCGAGACCGCGCTCAAGGCCGCGCGGCGCTGGGGCGCCGAGGTCAAGGGCGTGCCGAACGGCAGGCAGGAGATCGTCTGCGCCGAGGGCAACTTCCACGGCCGTACGATCGCCGCGATCTCCATGTCCTCCGATCCCGAATCGACCGTGAACTACGGCCCCTACGTACCGGGCTTCAAGCGCGTCCCGTACGGCGACGCGACCGCGATCGAACGCGCGATCGGGCCCGACACGGTGGCCGTCTTCATCGAACCGATCCAGGGCGAAGCCGGCGTGGTCGTGCCTCCGGACGGCTACCTGCGCGCGGTCCGGAAGCTCTGCGACGACAAGCGCGTGCTGTTCGTCTGCGACGAGATCCAGACCGGCTTCTGCCGCACGGGCAAGCGCTTCGCCTGGCAGCACGAAGGCGCGCGGCCCGACATCATGTGCCTCGGCAAGGCGCTCGGCGGCGGCATCATGCCCATTTCCGCCATCGTCGCGGACCGCGCCGTCATGGACGTGTTCACGCCCGGCACGCACGGCTCCACCTTCGGCGGCAACCCGCTCGCCTCCGCCGTCGGCATCGCCGCGCTCGACGTGCTCGAAAACGAGCGCCTCGACGAGAACGCCGCGCGGCTCGGGGAGATCTTCCGCGCCGAGCTCGGGAAGATACCATGCAAGCGCGTGAAACTCGTGCGGGGCAAGGGACTCCTCAACGCGGTCGTGTTCGAGGACGGCTTCGAGGCGTGGAACGTCTGCCTCGCCCTCCGCGACGCCGGGCTCCTCGCCAAGCAAACCCACGGCAACATCGTCCGCTTCGCCCCGCCGCTCGTCATCACCGAGCGCGAACTCCGCCAGGCGATCGCGATCATCAAGGGAGTCTTCGAGAAGATCGCATGACGGGTTCGAGGAATTCGCCGAAGGCGAGCAACTCCTCGTCCGAGCCGAACGGAGCCGCGAACTGGAGCCCGTACGGCAGTCCGTCGACTCCGTCCTCGTCCGGCAGGACGAGGGTCGGCAGCCCGGCGTGGGTCCAAGGGAGGTTCATGACCGGATCTCCCGTCGACTCGAGACCTTCGGGAGCCGTCCCGACCGCCGCCGGGGACAGCCAGAGATCGGCGGAAGCCCCTCGCAGCGCAGCCTCCAGCTCCGATCGGAGTTTCGCCCTGCCCGCCCGGGCGTCCGCGAGCTCGGCGTCGCCGATCGCGAGCCCCTTCTCGATGAGTTCCCGCGTTTTGTCCGCGTAGAGCCCGCCGTAATCCGCGTACCAGCGCCTGTGGACCCTCGCCAACTCCGCCGCGGCGATCACCCGATGGCGCGCGTTGATCGCGGCGATGTCGCCGAAGGCGGGGACGCGCACGATCGCGCAGCCGAACCCCGCGAGGCGGTCGAGGGCGCTCTCGAACGACCCGCACGCGCCGTCGGACGCCTGCTCCAGGTACGGCCCGTCGGGGATGGCGATCGTCGGGAGCCGCGGTCTCGCGTCCCCGCGCCATCCCGCGAGGCAGATCCGAGCCGCCATGCCCATGCCCCGCATATCCTGGGTGAAGAAACCCACATGGTCCACCGAAGGCGCGAAGTCGACGACGCCATCCCGCGGAACGCGTCCGTAACTCGGCTTGAATCCGACGACGCCGCAGAACGCGGCCGGTCGCGAGATCGAGCCGATGGTCTGGGTGCCGAGCGCGAGCGGGCAGAATCCCGCGGCGACCGCGGCCGCGGAACCGGAACTCGATCCGCCCGGCGTATGCCCGAGCCTGCGCGGATTCCTCGTGGGGCCGGGGGCGAAATAGGCGAATTCCGTAGTGACGGTCTTCCCGATGACGAGCGCGCCGGCCGCCTTGAGGACGGTCACGACGGCGGCCTCCTTTCCCGCGAAGAGCGCGGGCGGCAGGCGGGAGCCCGCCCTCGTCTCGAAGCCGTCCGCGTTGAAGAGGTCCTTGACGCCAAGGAGAATCCCGAAAAGCGGCGGACGCGCGTCCGCGTCGGGATAGCGCGCGAGGAGACCCCGCGCCTCTGAGAGGAGTCGCTCCCGCCGCCCTTCCTCCGGTAGAAGCGCCTCGACTCGGCTGTCCGCGGCTTCTACGAGCGCGAGACTCTCCTCGATATACCCGATCAAATCCCGTTTCCCGCTCGAGAGGTCCCGGGCGAGCGGGCCGAGCGGCCGGGGATGGACTAACGACTCCATCAGAACGCGCCCTCCGCGCCGTAACGCTCGAGGTCCGCGGCGGACGCTCCGAGCAGGGTTGAAAGCACCTGGGCGGTGTGCTCCCCGATCTCCGGCGGCCTCGGCCGCGATGGCGACTCGGTTATGGACTCCATCTTGATCGGATTGCCGGGTATGATGACGCGGCCTGCCTTCGGGTCGTCCACCTCCACGAACATGCCGCGCGCCCTGAGCTGCCTGTCGCCCATAACCTTGTCGATCGTGTTGACCGGCGCGCAGGGCACGCCGGCCCGCTCGAGGTCTTCGAGCCACCGTGCGGCAGGCGCCGCGGCGAACACCTCCTCCAGGACCGGGATGAGATCCTCGAGGCGCCGCGTCCGTTCCGCGTTGGTCGCGAAGCGCTCGTCCGCCGCGAGCTCCGGCCTGCCTATGGCGTCGCACAACGCGCGAAAGAGCTGGTCGTTTCCGGCCGCCACCACGAAATGGGCGTCGCTGGCCTTGAAGGCCTGGAAGGGCGTGATGGTGGGATGACGCGACCCGAGCGGCCCGGGGGGCACGCCGTCCACCTGGTAGCGGACGAGGGCGTTCTCCAGAATCGCGAGTTGGCAGTCCAGCATCGAGACGTCCACCTTCTGCCCTTTTCCCGTGCGCTCCCGCTGGAAGAGCGCCGTCACGACGCCGACCGCGCCGAAGATGGCGGCCGTGATGTCGCCCATGGACAGGCCCACGCGCACGGGCGCCTGGCCCGGCCAGCCCGTGATGCTCATGACGCCGCCCGCCGCCTGGACGAGGATGTCGTAGGCGGGTTTCTGCGCGTCCGGTCCCGTATGCCCGAAGCCCGAGATGGCGGCGTATACGAGGCGCGGATTGACGGTCTTGAGCTCGTCCCAGCCCAACCCCAGCTTCTCCATGGTACCCGGGCGGAAGTTCTCGACCACCACGTCGGACTCGGCCGCGAGCGAGCGGAAGAGCGCCTTGCCGCGCTCGGATTTCAGGTTGAGCGAGACGCTCTTCTTCCCCCGGTTGATATTGAGGAAATAGAGGCTCTGACCGTTCTTGAACGGCCCGAAGGCGCGCGAATCGTCGCCGAGCCTCGGGGCTTCCACCTTTATGATCTCGGCGCCGAGGTCGCCGAGCATCATCGTGCAGTACGGACCGGCGAGCACCCTGGTGCAGTCGAGGACTCGGATACCTTCGAGCGGTTTCGGCATCTCGATCCCTCCGCCGCTACCGGCGGGCTTTCAGCGCGGCTTCCTCGTGCAATCCGGGATTGCGGGCGCCCGCTACGTCGCCGTACTTCGTGAGGTTAGCGCGTTTCTTCTTCTCGAGGAGTTCCCCGTGACGCTGATCGTCGACGAAGGCCACGATACGCGCGATGCAAGACTCCCCGTCCACGAAACGCCACGGGAAGCATCCGATCATCGCCCGCTGGTTCAGGAGGAGGTCGATGTCGCCGCCGAGGCACTCCGCGTGGATGACGTGCTCGTTGAACATCTCGATGTGCATGAGCTGATACTTGTCGGCGGTGAAAACCTCGTCGAGACCCTTTCCGTATTTCGCCTTGAAATGCGCGTCGCATTCGGCGGCCTGCCTCGGCATCCAATCCCTGATCTTGGTGTTCATGGGATGGTCGGCCGAGCCGCAGTCGACGCCGATCCAGCGCAGCTTCTTGCGTTTCGCCCAGTCGGCGAATTCCCGGTCCGGCCCTGGATGCTTGATCATGTACCGGATCTCGTCGGCGGTCGGCTGGTCCCATCCGTAGTGGTGAAAGCCGGTGTGGATGATGAGGATGTCACCTTCCCGCACCTCGACGCGATCCTCGACCATTTTCGACGTGTAGACGTCGTAGTCGCCCGCGGCGTCGGACAGGTCGACGACGGCCCCGTCGTGCACGAGGAAGTCGAGGTCGAGGCTGGCGATGTCCTTGCCCGGCGTGTAGAAGTGGATCTCTCCGTCGAGATGAGTGCCGACATGGTTGGAATGGGTGACGAGCTGGCCGTTGGCTCCGTTCGGCGCGAGGCGCTTGAAATACTTCACCTCGAGCGGTTCGTAGGTGGGCCAGGGAGGGGTTCCCACCCCCAGCGGAATCGACAGTTCGATCGGTTTCATGTTCTTCCTCCTTGCGGTTTCGCGGGCCGTCCGCGCATCAATCGGCGTATCTCTCGGCGAACGCGACGATCGCGTCGCGGAAGCAGTTCTCGGGCGGCTTCACGAGTCCCGCCCCGACCATCCCCACGCCCGGCTCGCGATGCGCGATCCCGGTATTGATGGTGGGGAGTATGCCCGTCTCGACGATTTTCCTGAGGTCGATGCCCGTCGGCGAACCCCTGAAATCGAGGATGGGTATCTGGTACGCGCCGTTCTCCGCGAGCGTGATCTCGTACATCCGCTTCGTGACCTCGACTGCGTCCCCGGGAGACCCGCCGACGAACTTGACTATCGCGGGCGCCGCGGCCATGACGAAGCCGCCTATGCCCGAGGTTTCCGTTATCACCGAATCGCCGATGTCGCGGGCCGCGTCCTTCGCCGAGTAGCCGGGCAGGTAGAGCCCGTCCACCACGCCCGACGGCCCCGTGAACCAGCGCTCGCCGAGGCCGGATACCCGGATGCCGAATTCGGTGCCGTTGCGCGCCATCGTCACGACTACCGTGCTGCCTTCGACGCCCATGGCGGCGTCGACGACGCACTTCGCCGACGGCATCGTGAGGTTGAGGAAGAAATGGTCGTTCGCGTGCATGAAGGACAGGACCTTCGAGAGTCGCTCCCTCGGGCCGTCCAGGAGGACGAGGTGCGGCGCGAGCTCGCGGATGACGAGCGACGTGCCCGCGCGGTTCCGGTTGTGCCCCTCGTCGCCCATTTGGATGGCTTGCGCGATCATCGAGCGCATGTCGACGGGGCCGTGGAGCGCGAGGGCGCCCGCCAGCGTCGGCGCGAGCTCGTCCCGTATCCATCGCAGGCGGTCGATGACCTCGGCCGAATAGGCGCCGTACCGGAGCACCTTGCCGAGGCCTTCGTTGATGGTGCAATACGCGCGGTTGCCGAAGGCGGCGTTCTCGACTATCCACACCGGCATGCTCGCCGTCATCACGCCGGCCATCGGCCCGACCGCTCCATGGTGGTGGCAGGGCTCGAAGCGGATCTTTCCTGACGCGGCGAGCCGCTCGGCGTCCTCCGGGTTCGCAGCGAGCCCCTCGTAGATGAGGCCGCCCATGACCGCGCCCCGCATAGGCCCGCCCATGTCCTTCCACGAGATAGGCGGGCCGGCGTGGAGGATCAGGTCGCGCGCCATGCCGGGAACGTCGTCGATCGCGGTCCCGACGCCGACGAGCGTCGGCCTGCCCTTGAGGATGATGTCGACGGCTTTCGCGTTGGCCGCCTCGATATCGACGCGCGGGCGGCCCTTGAGCGCGTCGAGGGCGGCGATGGCGGCCTTGTCGCCGCCGGCCGGCGGCTTCCACGCCACGTGGACCGTCGGCGCGCCGGCTTCGGAGAGCGTGCGCGCGAACGACTCGAGCCCTATGTTCACGACTTTGAGCTCTCCCGAGAAGAGCGCGTCGACGGGGTCTGTTTTCATCATGATCGAACCGCCTTCCGGATGATCTCGAGGGCCAGGAGCGCCGCAGCGCGGTTGGACGGCATGACGACGCAACCCGTCGACTCGAGCGTCCGCACCTGCGCGGCATATCCCTGGAAATCAGCGGGTGTCCCTGTCACGGACGCGACCACGGGGAGGTAACCGCCGCGGGTGGCCGCCTTTTCCCGGGCGCGAGAGATCGCGGGCGCGATCGCCCCCGCCGGATCGGGGTGGGAACCGTATCCGAGCACGCAGTCGAGCAGCACGCACGCGGTCTCAGCGTCGTCGCCTTCCTGTTCGAGGCGCTCGTTCCTCGCCGCGGGATCGATCATGGGGTGCGGTTTGCCGCGCGTGAAGAAATCGTCGCCGAGATCCACGACCGTGTGCCCCTCGGAGCGGTTCGGGTCCCTCGGCGCCTTAGTCGGGTCCGGATGGTTGTTGGAGTATATGCCACCGAGCCCGCGATCGAGTATGAAGAGCGCCTCGTCCGCCAGGGTGCCGCCCGTGTACAGCCCGCGCAGGAAGCGCTGTCCGCGCCCGACGCGCGACGCTTCGGAAGCGGCGAGACGCTCGATTTCTTCGGGCGCGGCGAGCCCGTCGCCCGGGAAAGGATGCCCGTCTAGCGCGGCTGCGAGGAGCGCGCATTCCTCGAGGCTCCCGGCGTAGCGCACGTTGGCGTCCGTCTGCCCGGTTTTCCCGGTGCCGAGGAAATGGACGACGGAGGGCTTTCCGGCGGACTTCAACGCCTCGATTACCTTCGCGGCAACCTCCTCGGCTGGCGGCTTCGAAATCACGACGATGACCGAGGTGCGCGGATCCCTGCCGAGCGCGGCGGTTGCCATGAGCATCGTGGCTCCGCCGACCGCCCGGTTCTTGAGGTCACGCCCGCCCGTTCCGATCGCCTGCGAGATTCCGGAACCGAAGCGGTCCAGGAGGCAGCTTACCTCCTGGAGTCCCGTGCCCGAGGCGGCGACGATGCCGACGCCGCCTCGACGCACCTCGTTCGCGAAGCAGAGCGGCCGGCCGTCGATGATGGAGGTGCCGCAATCGGGACCCATGACTAGGAGTCCCTTTTCCCGCGCTTCGCCCTTGAGGGCGATCTCGTCCTCGAGACTCACGTTGTCCGAGAACAGCATGACGTGCAGTCCGCGTTCGAGCGCCTTGCGCGCCTCACGAGCCGCGAACTCGCCCGGCACCGAGACGATGGCCAGATTGGCGCCGGGCAAGGCCTCGATCGCGGCGTCGAGGGAGCCGACCTTCGCTAGCCCGCGCCCTTCCCCCGCGGACGCGCGCTTTCGCGCGACGAGCGCGTCGGCCGCGGCCAGGGCCGCTTCGGCGTCGGCCTCCGACGCGGCGTCCACGGCGATCACGAGATCGGTCGCGGTCGCCCCGTCGAGCGCCGGGTCAACGAAGCCCAGGTCGCCGAGCAAGCCCCGGTTCATCTCCGTGCCCATGGCCACGATCGCGTCGGCGACCTTGCCCTTTTCCTTGAGCTCGCGCGTCACGAGCATGAGGAATACCGAGTCGTAATAGGAATCCTTCCGAACCGTAAGGCGTTTCATGCTGCCACCTGGATCGATGATGTGTTCCGGGCTCCGCGGCCCGGCGGGATCGCGAGCGTTCTTCCGACGGACTTCGAGTTCGCCGGCGACCCGATCGCCCAATTCACGTGTCTTCGCGCGGGACTCCGTCCGGGAACGCTCCGTGGAGGAATCCGAGGAGCGCGTCAGCGCCGGAGCTCGCCCCGTGCGCGAGTACTTCGCGCGCTTCGTCCTCCATTCCGCCGCGGCCGACCGACGCGCGCGCGAAGGCGAGCGCGAATTCCGCGAGGGCGCGCGACCAGTGTCCCGCGAGCGCCGCCAGGAGGACCGAACGCCCTGCCGGCGTGGTCTTCGAGAGGTCGAAGCCCGCAGGGGAGCACATCTTCCCGCCGCCGCCGAAAATCCCGTGACCTAGGAGCCAGCCGGCTATGAAATCATCGCCCGAAGGCGTCGTGCCCGGCCCGAACCCGACGAGGTTCGCCGGGAAGCCCTCCGCACGAGAGAGCCGCGCGAACGCCCGCGCGAACGGGCCGTCTCCGTGCATTCCCCCGGGGCGACGCGCCGCGATCATGGCCGCGACGGCTGAGCCCGTGCCCTGCGCGCGGTCCGCTGTCGCGGCGGCGGCCAACGCAGCGGCTTCCCGCAGGGAAGGGGCTTCGTCGCGGAGTTCCGCGGATTCGAGCGAGAGGCGCGCGGTCCCCGCGAAGACCACGGCGTCCCGGTCGGCGTCCACCTCGGCGTTCGGGGACCTCGATTCCAGAAAGCGGCGGAGCGCGTCGAAATCCTCCTCGGCTAGGGCGAGGCCATGCGGCTCCATGCGCCGCCCCCCCCGGAGGACGCTCGCCACGAAGCCGTCCTCGTGCAGCACGGAGATCGCCGACGTGAATATCCCCGCCACCCGACCGCACCAGCGCGCGAGCGGCCATGACGCGCCCCGGGCCGTGGCATAGAGCTCCGGCGACGGGCGCTCGGGCCGCCGGCCTACGGCCCGCGCGCGTACAGCCGAAGAGTCTACGGTCATCCTTCCGCCTGGGTGAGATCTTTCGGCCTCAGGATCACGTTGAGCGCGATCCCGCCGAACATGACGAACGTGTGCTGCAAACCCATCACCACGTTCCTGCCGGTCAAGTCTTCCTTCATGCCCACATGTCGCTCCTTCGCAGACAGTCGAAGGAATCTATGCCGTTCGACGATCTGCAATTATTCCGCCCGGACACCTGATGGTTTACGCGCAATAGCCTTGCTATCGGCGACGCCGGCGACGGCGCATCCGCCTTCGACGTCGGTCTTCCGCCATCCGGTTAGCGCCGCTCCGGTGGGACGGCGCGGCACGAGAGGCCGGGCGACTTCGTGATCCAGTTGTCGACGGGCTCCATCTTCCGGAGCGCGCGCCAGACGTCCTCCGCGCGCATGGGCATGTGGACGAGCTCCGCCCCGGTGGCTTCCTCGATGGCGTTCCCGAGGGCCGCGGCGACTGAAATCATGGAATGCTCGCCGACGCCCCGCGCGCCGTAAGGCCCGTCGATCTGCGGGGTCTCGACGACGATGCTCTCGATCCGGAGCGGAATGTCCTTCGCCGTCGGGATCTTGTTGTCCGTGAACGACGGATTGAGGAGGCGGCCGTCCGCGTCGTAGATGTACCCCTCGCACATTGCGGTGCCGAGGCCCTGGATCATGCCGCCCACGCACTGCCCGCGGACGATATCGGGATTGACGGCCTTGCCGACGTCGAACGCGGAGGCTACCGCGAGAACGTCGTACTCCCCTGTCGCCGGGTCCACCTCCGCCACGATGCCGTGGGCCCCGTAGGTCCAATCGAGCGCCGGGTTGCCCGATCCCGTCGCCTTGTCGAGGTTGGTCAGTCCCTGGGCGATGTAGCGCCCGAATCCCATGAGCGGCCCGCCGACGCCGTTGCCGTTCGGAATCGCGTAGCCGACCGAGATCGAGGCGAAGCTCACGCGGCTCTCCGGGCGGTGCCGTACGAACACGCCGTCCGCGTCGTGCGCGAGGTCGCAGACGGAGGCGGCGAGCGCGCGCGCGGCGGTCTCGTACGCGTTCCGGAGCAGGTCCTCGCAGGCGAGCAGCGCCGCGTTGCCCGACATGATGAGTCCCTTCGAGGCGACGGTCTGCCAGTCGTACGGATCCTTGTCCGTATCGCACTCGAAGGAGACCTTGACGCGCTCGACGGGGAACCCGAGACGCTCCGCGACGATCTGCCTGAGCGAGGTGTAGGTTCCCTGCCCGTAATCGGTGAGCGCGAGGTTCAAGATGACCGAGCCGTCCTCGTTCATCTTGAGCACGACCGAGGTGGCGGTAAAGGGAGGCATGGCAGGGGCCTTGTGGAGGAGACCGATCCCCTTGCCTCTCCTGCGCCCCGTCGCGAGCTGCCGCGCTTCCTCCTCGGGCGTGAGCGTCCCGTACTTGATCGAGGTGGCCACGGCGTCGACGCACTTGATGACGCTGCCGGAATGCCCGGACAACACCTCGCCCGTCAGGGTCGTCGCCCCCGGTTTCACGGCGTTGAGCCGCCGGAATTCGAGCGGATCCATGCCGACGACCCGGGCGCAGAGTTGCATGTGGCGCTCCACGCCCCAATGGAACTCCACGTGCCCGAAGCCGCGGTAGGCGGTCCCGTAGGGTTTGTTCGTGTAGATCGTGTACGCGTCCACGCTGGCGTTCGGGATTTCGTACGGTCCCGCCGCGGAATACCCTGACGCCCTCGTGACGTTGACCGCGTAGTCGGCGTAGGCCCCGGAGTCCCAGTACATCGTCATCGCCTGGGCGACGATCTTGCCGTCCGCCCCGATGCCAGTCTTGATCCGGTAGGTGAGCGCGCTGCGGCAGGGCAGAAGCTGGAATTCCTCCTCCCTCGTGGCCTGGAACTTGACGGGCAGACCGCCCGCCTTGCGCGACAGGACCGCCGCCAGCGGCTCGATGCCGACGCCGGCCTTGCCGCCGAAACCGCCGCCCACGTACGGGATCACGACGCGCACGCTGTTGTGCGGCAGGCGGAATGAGCGGCAAATGAGGTTGCGTACGGTGAACGGCGACTGCGCGCTCGTCCATATCGTAAGCCGGTCGCCCTTCCCCCACCTGGCTATCGCCACGTGGGTCTCCATCGGGACGTGCTGGACGGAGGGATTGGAGTATTCGCGCTCGACGATCCACGCGGCTTCGGCGAAACCCCGTTCCACGTCGCCCTTGCGGAGTTTCGTGTGGTTCGCGATGTTCGTGCCCGGTTTTGGGGTGAACGCCGCCGCGACGTACTCGTATTCGCCGAGCCCGGGATGCACGAGCGGAGCGCCTTCCCCGAGCGCGTCCATGTGGTTGAGCACGGGCGGTAGGGGTTCGTAGACCACCTCGATCGCGTCGACCCCCGCCTTGGCGGCGAGCAACGTGTCGGCCGCGACGGCGGCCACGGCCTCGCCGAAATGCCGGACCGTCCCCCTGGCGAGCACGTACTTGTCGACGATGTAGAGCCCGATGCGGTAGTCGAGCTCGTCCCCGGTGAGGACGGCCCTGACCCCTGGGACCGCGAGCGCCTTCGAGACGTCGACCGAGACTATCCGGGCGCGCGCGTGCGGGCTCTTCTTGACCATGGCGTATAACATGCCGGGCAGCCGCATGTCGCTCACGAACACGGCCTCGCCCGTGAGCTTTTCGCGGGAGTCCTCCTTGCCGGCGTGACAGCCCACGCACCGGAGCTCTTCGGGTCTCGCGTCCTCAAGCATGCTGGAGCCCCCCCTTCTTCGGGCTTTGCCCCGTGGCATCCATGACGGCCTCGACGATTTGCGCGTAGCCGGTGCAGCGGCAGAAATTCCCCTCGATCGCCTCCTTGACCTCCGCCTCGGTCGGCTTGGGCGTCTCCTTGAGGAGTTCCCGCACCGACATGAGCATGCCCGAGGTGCAGTAGCCGCACTGCACGGCGTGGTTGGCGTCGAACGCCTTCTGGACGGCCGATAGCCCGTCCGCGCCGGCTTCGCCCTCGACGGTCTCGATCGAGCGTCCGTCCGCCTCGACAGCGAGCACGAGACACGAATTGACGGCCCGGCCGTCCATGAACACGGTGCATGCCCCGCACTCGCCCATGCCGCAGCCTTCCTTCGTGCCCGTCAACCCGAGCTCTTCGCGGAGGAACCTGAGCAGGGTGAGGTGCTCGGCGACGTCGCGCGCGTAGGCGCGCCCGTTGACCCTGACTTCGATCTTCATGTCCGCGCCTCCCCGAGCAGCCTCCGCACGTAGGTCTCGATCATGAACAGGCGGTATTCCGCCGTACAGCGCACGTCGTCGATGGGCTTCACCGCCGCGAGCGTCCGCGCCACCGCCTCGTCCGGGTCCGCGTCGGACGGGAGTCCGTCCACGAGGACGGGCACGGGCGCCGCCGAGGAAACCGCGATGCGGAGCCGTCCCCCCGAAATCGCGACCATCACGCCGACGATCCCTAGATCGTGCCCCTTCACGCGCTTCATCTTGCGGTAATCTCCCCGCGCGCCGCTCGACGAGGCGGGCACGGTGATGGCTTCGATGAATTCGCCGGGCGCCAGCGTGGTCTTCTTGACGCCCGTGAAGAACGCCGAAAAGGGCACGGTTCTCGAGCCCGCGGACGACCTCAGCACGGCGGACGCGTCCAGGCAGAGCAGCGCCGGGGCCATGTCCGCGCAGGGGGACGCGTTCGCCACGTTGCCCGCCACGGTAGCCCGATTCCGCACCTGGTGCGACGCGAGCTCGTGCCCCGCGGCCGCCAGGAGGGGATAGCGCTCGCGCGCCTCCCGGCTCCGCAGGAGCGCGTTGACGGTCACGGCGGGACCGATGGAGAGTCCCTTCACGGGATCCCAGCCGATCACGTCCGCCCCCGGTATCCTCTTGATGTCGACCACAAGGGTCGGCTTCGCCAAGCCGGAGCGTATGTTCACGAGCAGGTCGGTGCCCCCCGCTAAGACCTTGGCGCCCGGGTCGTTCGCGAGCGCGTCCGCGAGCTCCGCGTAGCCGCGCGGGGCGGCGTACTTGAATTCGTGCAGCATCGGCAACCTCGTCTGGCGTTCGTGCGCGCAATTCGCCCGTCGCGGCTATGCGACCGGTGGCGGAACACGCCTTATCGTACTTTTGTATACGATATACAAATGCCAGACAGCTCTGTCGATCCTGTCAATGGAATTCCGCGATCATGGCCGCGCGATCGGTCGCGTCGACGATGATGCGCCCGGAGTTGTCCGCCTCCACCCACGAGGCGACCGCGCGGATCCCCTCGAGGCAATCGGGACCGGCGAGGAGCGGCGCCAACGCGTCGATGTCGTCGGGGGCCGGCAATTCCCCGAGGCACCCCGCGACGCTCTCCGGAGCCTGGATCCCGGCCGTGCAAAGCCGTTCGGCCACGGCGGATCGTTTTTCGCGTCGCGAGGAGAACGCGTAGGAATCGGTCTCGTCGGACCTCGATCCGTACGTGTCGAGCAATCTGCCGTGGAGCGCAGCGGCCGACTGCGCGGACGGCCTTCGTGAGCGCGGCAAGCGGTTTCGAGGGGGACTTGGAGAACAGGAACGCGAACGCGACGGCGCAGGAGGCCGTGACGGCCAGGATGACGCTCGAAAGCCAGCTCAGGGCCTCGGTCCTTCCCCGCATGGTCGCGAGTTCCCCGGAAAAAGCCCGCGAATAGGTCGCGAGCGCGGCTCGCGCGCGATCGGCCCGGCTGATCGCGCTAGCCCGCAAAATCGGGCCGAGCGCTAGGAGCGCCGAAGGCGAGGAGCTCAGTGGGCTCGAGTACCCATGAGCACCGAGGCAAGGAAACGACGACGCGATCGGCCCGGCTGATCGTGCTAGCCCGTAAAATCGGGCTGAGCGCTCGGAGCGACGAAGCCGAGGAGCGGAATGGGCTCTATGCCCATGAGCACCGAGGCAAGGAAACGACAACGCGCTCAGCCCGATTTTGCGGGCTAGCGTTCCTCGTCTTCGTTCGTGCGTAGCACCGCCATGAACGCGTCCTGCGATAGTTCGACGTTGCCGACCATCTTCATGCGCTTCTTGCCTTCTTTCTGCTTTTCGAGGAGCTTGCGCTTGCGGGAAATGTCGCCGCCGTAGCACTTGGCCAAGACGTCCTTGCGGAGGGGATTGACCGTCTCGCGCGCGATGACGTGGGCGCCGATGGAGCCCTGGATGGCGATCTTGAACTGCTGGCGGGGTATGGCGCCCTGGAGGCGTTCGCACACCATGCGCGCGCGTTCGTAGGCGCCCGGCTTGTGCACGAGCATGGACAGGGCGTCCACGGGCTCGCCGTTGATGAGGAAGTCGAGCTTGGCCAGGTCCGCCGGGCGGTACCCGATGATGTCGTAGTCGAAGCTCGCGTAGCCGCGGCTCGTGCTCTTGAGCTTGTCGTAGAAGTCGAACAGCACTTCGGCGAGCGGCATCTCGAAGATCATCTCCACGCGCTTTTCGTCGAGGTGGATGAACGAGGTCTGGACGCCGCGCTTTCCCACGCAGAGCGTCATGAGGTTGCCCACGAAGGTCACGGGCGTGATGATCTGGGCCTTGATGTAGGGTTCTTCGGCGGACTCGATCCGCGACGGATCCGGGTATTCCGAGGGATTGTCGATCTGGATCGACTTGCCGCCCTGCAGGGTCAGACGATAGCGGACGCTCGGCGCGGTCATGATGACGGACTGGTCGAACTCGCGTTCGAGCCGCTCCTGCACGACCTCCAGGTGGAGGAGCCCGAGGAAGCCGCAGCGGAAACCGAAGCCGAGGGCGAGCGAATTGTCCTTGTCGTAGACGAGCGACGCGTCGTTGAGCTTGAGCTTCTCGAGCGCGACCTTGAGCTCTTCGTAATCGGCCGAGTCCATCGGATAGATGGAACTGAAGACGACGGGCTTCACCTCGCGGAAGCCGGGGAGCGGAGCGGCGCAGGGCGCTTCGGCGTCGGTCACCGTGTCGCCCACGCGGACGTCGGACACGGTCTTGATGCCGGCCAGGAAGTAGCCGACTTCGCCCGCGGAGAGGACGTCGGTCTTCTGGAGCTCGATCTTGAACAGTCCCGTCTCCTCGATCTCGTAGACGGCGTCGCAGGACATGAGCTTGATCTTCTGGCCGACCCGGAAGGAACCGGACACGACGCGCATGTGCACCACGACGCCGCGGTACGGGTCGTAATGGCTATCGAAGATGAGGGCCCGGAGCGGCTTCTCGGGCGAGCCCGACGGGCAGGGCACGCGGGCGACTATGGCCTCGAAGAGCTCGTCGATGCCCAGTCCCATCTTGCCCGAGACGCAGAGCGCC
>CAYZZW010000022.1:0-46801 GCA_964482955.1 uncultured Treponemataceae bacterium
GACCGGCGGTTCCGGACAGTACGGCCGCGTGGCCGGCTTCATCGAGCCCTCGGCCGAACAGAACTACGAGTTCGTGAACAGCGTGAAGGGCGGCGCCATCCCGACCGAGTTCATCCCCTCGTGCGACAAGGGCTTCAAGGAGTGCCTCAAGAAGGGCTCGCTCATCGGCTTCCCCGTCGTCAACACCAAGGTGACGATCAACGACGGCCAGAGCCACCCGGTAGACTCCTCCGACATCGCCTTCCAGCTGGCGGCCATCGGAGCCTTCCGCGAAGCCTACGAAAAGGCCAAGCCCGCCATCCTCGAGCCGATCATGAAGGTCGAGGTCGAGGGCCCGACGGAGTTCCAGGGCAACATCTTCGCCAGCGTGAACCAGCGCCGCGGCGTCATCACCTCCTCGAACGACGAAGGCGCCTTCTGCCGCGTCGAGGCCGAAGTGCCGCTCGCCGAGATGTTCGGCTACTCGACGGTGCTCCGTTCGCTCACGCAGGGCAAGGCCGAGTTCTCCATGGAGTTCCTCAAGTACTCGCGCGTTCCGACGTCCGTTTCCGAGCAGCTCCGCAAGGACTACGAGGAAAAGCGCAAGAAGGAACAGCAGGCGAAGTAAGCCGCTTCCGGAGCGGTCCGCGGGCGGCCGTCGGTTCGGCTTGCCTGTCCGCGGATTTGGACTATACTTGTAATCGGGGATCGCGAGGTCCCCGGTTCCGTCAAAACAACTCGAAGGAGTTCCGGATGCTGAAAGAGGAACTTATCAAGAAAAGCCCGGTCCGGTTGCTCGAGAGAGGCATCGAGGGCGGGCTCAAGGCCGGAAACATCGGCGTCATCGCGAGCCGTAAGGGCATCGGCAAGACGAGCGTGCTCGTCCAGCTGGCCCTGGACAAGCTCCTTCAGGGCGGGCGCGTGATCCACGTCTCGTTCACCACGCACACGAGCTACGTGATCTCGTGGTACGAGAACATCTTCGCCGAGGTGGCCCGCCGCAAGAACCTCGAACACTGCGGGGACGTCCACGACGAACTCGTGAAGCACCGCGTCATCATGAACTTCAACCAGGAAGGCGTGACGACCGACCAGATCGTCAAGTCGCTCCGCGCCATGATCGTGGACGGCGGCTTCAAGGCCGACTCCGTCATCGTGGACGGCTTCGACTTCACGCGCGCCACGCCCGACCACCTGGCCAAGGTGCGCGCGTTCGCCGCCGAGATGAACCTGGAAGTCTGGTATTCCTGCACGCTCCTCGGCGAGGAGCCGCTCTACGACAAGAACAACGTCCCGGTCATCCTGCGCGACTACCTCAAGGACGTCGGCGTGCTCATCGTGCTCGAGCCGAAGACGGAGTACATCCACTTCATCGTCGTGAAGGACCACGGACGCATGAATCCGTCCGACCTCAGCATAAAGCTCGACGCGAAGACCCTGCTCATCGCCGAAGCCTGACCCCTTTTCCCCGATACCGACGAACGCGGCCCCCGACGGGCCGCGTTTTTCTTTTCTCAGCCGCGTCGCGGCGGTCGGACGGCCGGCGGCGGCGTTGATCGAGCGGAGGTTCTGCGGTAGAATCGGAAGTCGACAGCATGATACCGACAACCGAGAGGTGAACATGAGCAATATGATGAAACGCGTCGCGCTCGTCGCGGTCGCGGCGGCGTTCGTGGCGCAGGCGACCTGGGCCGCGGACGACGCGGGATCCATGATCGGCGCGGATTATTACGCGGCGGCCGTCGTCAAGTCGCCCGAGAAGGCGATCGCCTCGATGGACGCCTTCATCAAGGCCGCCAAGCTGGACCGGTATTTCCCGGAAGGATCCGGGTCGCTCCTGGACGCGCTGGCGAAGTCGGGCGGCGAGTTCGAGACGATCCTCAAGGAGATCGACAGGAAGCGGCCGCTCGTCCTCGTGGCCGTGCCGGCGCCCGGGAAGACCATGGCCGCGCAGGTGTGGCTCCCCGTCCTGCGGGGCAAGGCGTCGGTTGACGCGATGATCCCCGATTCCGCGGACGACGTGAAATACTCGATCGTCGGCTCGTACGCGGTTCTCGTGAGCGCGGGCGAAGCCCCGAAGCTGTTGCCGGCCAAGAAGGCCGACGCGCCCTGGCTCGCCGTCCTTCCGGACGACGCCGTCGGGATCTGGGTGAACTGGGAAAAGGGCCGCGCCGATTTCGGCGACGAATTCTTCGAGCAGTTTTCCCGGATCGGCAAGTCGCAGGGCGACGACACCCATTGGTACGACGAGAAAGGCTGGTTCCCGAACAGCGGCATGGGCGATTCCTCGGAAGCGGAGATCCTCGCGGCACTCAAGGAACTGGCCGTCGAGATACGCGGGTTCGGCGTGACGCTCCAGGCGAACGCCGAAGGCGTGTCAGCGCGCGTTTCCTGCGCCACGAACGCCACGGGCACGCTCCACGACCTGAGCGCCGCGTTCGCGACGCTCAAGCCCGGCATTCCCTTCGTGAAGTACCTCGAAGCCGGGAAACTGATGACGATGGCGGCCAACTTCCCGCCCGAGACCTACAAGATCGTCCAGAAGCTCTACGAGCGCATGTTCTCCTCGCTTGGCGAAGGCTTCGTCGCCTACATGAACAAGGCGGCGGAGATGAACGCGTTCATCGGCTCCAATTCGGCGATGGCGCTCGACGTCGGCATCGATCCCAAGCTCATGTCCGAGGCCTCCAACGCCCAGACCGCGAAGGATAGGCGGGCCGTGCTCGAGAAATACGTGCAGGTGGGACTTTCGTCGGTGTTCGAGCTCAAGGATACCGCGGGTTACCGGAAGCGCTTCGGTCCCTGGATCGAGGAGATCCTGGGGAGCGAGCTGATCGCGGGGATCCTGAGCCAGGCGGGCATCGTGCTGGATCCCGCCGTGAGCGCCGAAACGGTCGACGGCCTTCCCGTGGACAGCATCCGCATCAACTTCTCGATGAAGCCGGAGCAGGTAGAGTCGATGGGCGAAAACGACCGCGCCACGATGACCGAGCTGTTCGACTGGCTGAACGAGCTCCTGACCATCCGCTACGCGTACCGTGACGGCAAGGCGTACGGCGGTCTCATGACCGCGAAGGACGGCGTGGCGCTCGCGAAGCGCGACGCCGCCGCCAAGCGCCTGGACGCCGGGCGCGGGTACGCCGCCTTCTCGAAGGTCATGCCTTCCGATTCGCGGCTGATCGGCACGATCTCGTTCGCGCGCGTGGCCGATCTCGTGGCCGCCTTCAATCCGACCCTGCTGTCCTCGGTGGACCGCGCGTCGCTCGGGGACGGCTACTTCCACATGGGCGTCTCGCGAGACGCCTTCACGGGCGGCTGGTGGGTATCGTCCGCGGACGTGGCGGCGTTCGGATCGATCATCGGGCCGCTCATCATGCAGGGACAATAGGCGCGTACCGGGTTACGGAACGCTCGATCGACGCCCCGCGGAAGCGGGGCGTCTTTTTTTCGCGGCGAACGTCGCGCGGGAACGGGGGACGTTCGCGACGCCGTCGGGTCGCGACCACTTGCCGGCGGTCGCCGCTTTCAGGCACTATCGTGGGCATGAACCAGGCAGGCGCTTCCTTCGAACGGCTTTATTCCATCGTCAAGCGGCTCCGGGCTCCCGACGGGTGCCCGTGGGACCGCGAGCAGACGCCGATGAGCATACGCGGCAACGTCATCGAGGAGGCGTACGAGCTCGTCGAGGCGGTCAACGAAAAGGATCCCGCCCACGTCCGCGAGGAGACCGGCGATCTCTTCCTCCTCGGCACGATGATCGCGTACATGCACGAGGAGGAGGGCTCTTTCTCGGTAGCCGACGCGCTCGACACGATTTCGGAAAAACTCGTGCGTCGGCATCCGCACGTCTTTTCGCAGGATCCGGGCGCGAAGGGCGCGGACACGCCGGACAAGGTCATTGACCAGTGGAACCGCATCAAGGAAACCGTCGAAGGCCGCCGTAAGAAGGATTCCATCCTCGACGACGTGTCGAAAGCCCTGCCGCCGCTCGAGCGCGCGTACCGCATCCAGAAAAAGGCCGCGAAGGTCGGCTTCGATTGGACGAAGGCGGAGGACGTGTGGGCCAAGGCGCGGGAGGAGCTCGACGAGGCGCGCGCCGCCTGCGAGGAAGCCGATCACGAGGAACTCGAGCGCGAACTGGGCGACCTCCTGTTCTCCGTCGTGAACGTGGCGCGCTTCCTCAAGGTCGACCCGGAAGTGGCGCTCCACCGCACCGTGGAAAAGTTCTGTTCGCGCTTCCGCCACGTCGAAAGGGAAATGGCCGCGAAAGGCCTCGAACTCTCCGCGGAGCGCCTGTCCGACATGGACGCCCTCTGGAACGAAGCGAAGTCGAAGGAGTAGGGTCGAGACATGCCAGCAACCAAGACCAAGGCCTATATTTCCGGCGTTTCGCTGTCGCTCATGTGGGGGTTGTCGTTCCTCAGCATCAAGGTGAGCGTGGCCGTCTTGCCGCCGATGACGCTCGGGCTCGCGCGCTTCGTCCTCGCGACCGCCGCGCTGACGCTCGTCATGCTGTTCCAGGGGCCGGACGCGAAGGGCCGGCGCGGTCTCGCCAGGCTCCGGTTCGACGGGAAGGATTTCCCGTACGTCGCGGGCGCGGGGCTGGTCGGCGTGACGCTCTACTTCCTCTGCGAGAACAACGGCGTGAAGCTCCTGACCGCCGCGGAGTCCAGCATCCTCATCGGCACGATACCGGTGCTGACGATGCTGGCGGACCGCCTGTTCCGGGGGACGAGATTGGGCGGCATCCAGTACGGCGGCGCCGTCCTGTCGGCGGTCGGCATCGTGCTCATCGTCGCGGAGTCGCTGCGTCTCACGTCCACGCCGCTCGGGTACGTCTTCATGCTCGGCGCCGCGCTGTCGTGGGTGCTCTACTCCTTCGTGACGCACCCGATCATCGAAAAGTACGGCCAGCTCGAGATCACCTTTTGGCAGAGCCTCTTCGGCGGCCTCGGGTTCATTCCGTTCGCGCTGTTCGAAAAGACCGACTGGGCGCGGGTCGGTCCGGAATTATGGCTCCACGTGGCGTACCTCGGTCTCGTGTGCTCGGCGCTCGGCTACCTGCTCTATGTCTACAACATGCGCGCGCTCGGCTTCGGCGTGGCGAGCGTCTTCATCAACCTGATCCCGGTGGTATCCGTCGCGTCGTCGTTCGTGTTGCTCAACGAACGGCTGACGCTCTGGCAGATCGCCGGCGCGGTCGTCGTCATCGTCGGCGTGTACCTGGCTACCGTCGCGAAGAAGAATTCGCCACGAAGCGAAGGCGGCCGAAGCGCCGAATGAAATGGTTCGCGAGGGATGACGTGATGCGCGGTAGCGCATGCCTGAATCCGTTCCGCTCGGCAGGCGGCCCGGAGCGACGTACGCGCGAACCATAGCCTCCGAACTCGCTGCGCATAAAGCAAAGGCCTGCCGGTGTGGCAGGCCTTTGTATCCCTGGAGGCAGGGGCTCAGTTCAATTCGAAGGCGCCCATGGTCCAGAATTTACCGATGCTCTTGGGGCGCGGTTTTCCGGAAAGGTCGAAGTAACATTCATCGGTCAAAACAGGGTCGGGGGCGGGTGCGGCACATATTTCCGTCGGGACGGTTCCGGCGGGGTACCACGCTTTTTCGGAAAGCGCGGACACCGACGTGTATCCCGAAACGTATCCCGACATGTTGGAGGACAGATCATTCCGTATGTTGCCCGCACAACCGGTTTTTCCGTTCAATTCGGTCTGACCCGCGAGTGCTTGCGCGAAATAATTGCTGACGCCATAGACGTGTGCGACTCCGAAACCGAAAAAGTCATTATGGTAAATAAATTGGTTGCTGTTGAGTCCTTGCGTATAGGCACCGTACGTCGAACCGGTCGATGCCGTCATGAACACGTTGTTTCGAACATTGATTGTTTTGCCGTCATTGACGGTACCGATTCCGATCTGGTTGCATGCCGTCGTTGCGGCCCATCCGGAATCGATGGTGTTGCCGATGATGTTCGCGGCCAGGTGATTTGTGTCGAGGGTGATCCCCGCGACGATCGACGTATCGGATGAAGCTGTGGTGATGGCCCCGCCGCAGATGGCGTTCGATACGATCGTCAGCGTACCGGTTGTCGCGGTAGTCGGCGAGCAATCGATCCCCGTAACGGTAGCTTTGGAACCGGCCGAAGGTGTGAGCTTGCCGCCGAAGATCCTGTTCCGGGCGAGCAGGATGGTTCCGTCGCCTTTGATGCTGACAGCGTTTGTTTCGACATTGGCGATGGTGGCAGAATCGGTCGATGCGCCGGAGATTTCGCATTCTCTGATGATCAGGTTCGCGGCGGCTGTGGTGGCGATGCGTATTCCGTTTCGAATTCCGGTCGTGGTGCCGGTGGTGAAGGAGCCTCCGTCTATGGTGCAGCGTTCGATGACGGTGGGATACGTCGCATTGCCGCCGTCGAGATGAATGGCGTTCTTGATTTGGTTGAGTGCGGAGCCTGCGGATATCACGCAATCCGAAACTCGTATTGAGTTCGTGATGTCTGTGTACAGGGCGTTTGAATCGGTTGCGCTTCCAGGTCCGATAATCGTTATGCCGTCCAGCGTGCCGGCGCCAAGAAGCTTGATGGTATAAGTATCAGTGGGTTGGCTGGCAGTAAAAGTGGTCTGGTTGTCTTCCAAGTCTCGTTTCCAGTTACTGTCGAAACCTCCGTAGATATGTAGGAATTTTAGTAGCGACAGGGAGGGATATGATCCGCCACTTAGAATGACGCAGGAATTCGAATCGATGTAATCATCATGCGTGGTCTGGTTGAATTCTTTGAAAGGATCATCGGAAGTTCCGGTTGGCGAAACGCCGGCAGATCCTATCCGCACGAAATACGCCCTGCGCGCGTTCAGGGTTATGACCGCGGCTTGGTTCCGGTTGTTCGGCGATGAGAGGAATACCGAATACTGTTTGTCGTTGACGGGGCGGAACACCAGCCACGTACCGCGGTGGTCGCGGGCCGTGGCTGTAACCGGTTGGCCGGTTTCGTCGCAGATATCCATCCAGATGGGATCAACGCCGGTTTGGAATATCTGGAAATCGACCCCGGCCGGAAAACCGCGGAAGGTCAGCGTTCCGAAAACTGTCTTACCGGCGGGAATGGTACCGGCGGTAACCGTAAACGTGTTTGTTTTCATGTAATCGATTTCGCCATTCACGACCGGAAGCTGCACCGGTTTCAGCGGGATTTTTACGGTGTTTTCCGGTTGGTCCAGGTTTAGGGTGATGGTGCCGGTCGTGATGGTTTCGCCGTCCTTGTCGATGGTGGTGACGGTGAAGACGCGGTCCGAGCCCTTGGGGATGTTCGTGACGGCGAGCGTCGCCGTGCCTGGACCTTGGACATCGTAGTCGCGGTCGATCCGTTTCATGTCCGAACCGGTGACAGTGACGTGGACACGTACCGTGGACGGGGTGACCGCCTTGGAGCCGGGACCGTCTCCGGGGCCGTAGGCCGTGGGGACGTAGAAGGACAGGGCGACGGAGTCTCCGCCGGGGAGGGGGTCCAGCCGGCAGGAGGCCAGGACCGAACCGATGACGACCAGGATCGCCGTCATGAAGATGCAACTTTTTATACGCGTCATGGTGGGAGATGGTAACGCAACCATGGAAGAAAATCCATGAATCGGCCGGCAAATCATGGGCGGCGTCCGCGCGGAGGCGGGCCCGGAGCCGGAGTGGGGGTAGCGGAAGACCCGAAGGGGCTGGAGCGAGGGGGAGCAGCGTAGCCGGGGACGGCTGAGCGCCGCGCCGCGGCGAACGATACCGGGACGGCGCTTCCCCTTTTTCAGTAGCCCTGGGAGATGGAGCGGTTGACGTCCTTCTGGCAGAGTTCGTTGTAGACGGGGCTGCGGGTCTTGAGGACGTCTTTCATCCCCTGCGAGAAGGGGATGTAACGCCAGAAGATGGAGCGGACGTCGCGGTCGAGCTTCTGGATGCCCTGGCTTTCCTTGAAGATCCAGTTGATGTAGTCGGTCATGAAGGCTTCCTTGATGTCGCCGCGGAATTTCTTGGCTAGACAGCTCTGGTAGTAGTTGCCGGTGAGGCCCTCTTCCATCCACAGGTACGAGGCTTTTTCCTTGGCCGTGGTCCAGCGGAGGTCGCCCATGGCGTACACGACGGCGAGCTGGAGGTTCTTCGGGTAGAGGGGGATGGCGACGCGGCCGCGGCTCGTGGCGCGGTTGTGGGTGTCGAAGGGTTCCCAGCAGAAGCCGGTGTCGCCGTAGCAGGGGATGAGGATGACGTACGGGACGACGCGGTTCATGGTGGTCTTGTAGGGGCGGTAGAAGAGCTCGATGTCCACGGTCTCGAGCCAGGCCATCCACTTGGCGACGTTCTCGCGCGTGGCGACGTCCTTGATGCCGCCGTGGAAATATTCCTTGGCCAGGATGGGGAAGTGGTTGCCCTGACGGCCGACGCAGATCTTGGCCATGTTCTTGACGGTGGAGAATTCCTGCTGGAAGGCGGCCAGGTCCACGCGGACGTCCGCGCCCATGGCGTCCAGCTTTTCCTTGGTGGACTTGAGCTCGTCGCCGGCGTTCTGGTAGTCGCGGAGGCTGTTCTGGAGTTCCTTGTCCGCGGCGAGCATGCGCTTCAGGATGTCGTTGAGTTCGCCCATCATCTTTTTCTGGGGGTCGGCATACAGGGTCTCCACGCCGGCGAACTCGGACATGGGGGCGTGGGAGCAGATGGCCTCGACCCGTTCCTTGAGGAGCTTTTCGAGGGTTTTCCGCTCGTCGGCGCGGGCGCGCATGATGCTCTCCGCGGATTCCTTCTTGCCCTGGGACTTGGACAGGATGGCGGAAAAGCGGGAGCGGTCGTCGCGCTTTTCGTACTTGACGTCGTCCGAGCTGCTCGGATTGATGCGGCCGAGGGCGACTTCGCGGAGCCATTCGTCGAGGTAGAAGAAGGGTTCGTCGGTTTCCTTTTTCCAGATGATCTTGTGGAGGAGTTCGCGGATCTCCGGCGTGAAGAGGTTCGGGTGGAGGACGCCGAAACGGAGCATGAGCTGCTTCTGGAGGGGAAGCTGGGGCGATATGAGTTTCTGCGCCACGCGGGAAGCCAGGTTCCAGTAGGCGGAGCTCAGGTTCTGGCGGTACATGGTGCGGTCCTGCGGATCCGTGGCCTGGGTGTACTTGGTCAGGATGGTGTGGACGCGCTGGGCTTCCTCGCCTTCGCCCGCGAGCGCCTTCTTGTAGAAGTCCGGGTCGGAAAACCAGGTGGCGGGCTTGTCTTCCTCGTAGCGTTTGGGTGTTTCGATGAGCTTGCGGGTGAGGTCCGGGGTGGGGGCGGCGCCGCCGTCGGAGGCCGACGCGGCTTCTTCCTGGAAGATGGAGGAAAAGTCGGGCTGGCCGGCCGAGGGTTTGGCGGGCGTCTTGGGCTTGTATTCCTCAAGGTCCTCGAGAAGGCCGGCGATTTCCGGATCGAGGTCGTTCGGCATGGCTGTGATCCTCCACCATCTGCGATTGTACCGCGCAGTAGACGCGGAGGCAAGCATGAAGGAAATGGAACCGCGAGCGAAGCCGAGCGAGTACTCGAGCGCTAAAGCACGCAAGGGAAAGAGAGAGAAAGGGCGGAGGGAGCAAGAAAAAAGTATGATGGTAAAATGATTCAACCGGGGTATACTTTCGGTCATGGGCAAAGTCAGTAGGATGCTGGGTTCCATCATCGCATTCGCGATGGTCGCGGCGTGCAGCCCGTTCGTGGATTATGCCGGCATCGCGGTGGAAATCAGCGTGCCGGCCGGTGCGAAGGCGCCGGGGGGCAAGGCCTTGCCGGTCGACCATATCGTCGTGACGGCCACGGGCGGCGGTTTTTCCCCGATCACCAAGACCGTATCGGCAGGGGAAACGGAGGTTTCGATCCAAGTGCCCGCGGGAAAGGCACGTACCGTCGATGTCGAGCTCGTGCTCGATCCCGGTTTTACGGGAATCGCGAACTCATACGGCGGTTCGGCGACCGTGGACCTGGAACCCAACGAGACGAAGTCCGTGTCCATAGCGGCGTCGATACGCAAGACCAAGATCATCGCGATCGACGGGATGAACATGCGCTTGGTACAGATCGACGACATGAGCGGCGCTGGTTGGAAAACGATCCTCGCCGACGACATCGAGCCGGGCAATCCCCCCGCTTTTTCCGATGTCGATTTCGACGCGGCGGGTAGGATTTATATCACTTCGACCAGTATGGCGGGGAACGGAATGTTCCGGGCTGAATCCTTTACGATGTCTGCACTACCGGTTTTAGCGGTAACCGGACCCTTCCATGCCGTCGCCGTGGATCGGGCGCGAAATGTTCTTTATTACCTTGGTATGTCTGGTTCGATAGCCCAAGTGTGCTCAGTTACGATTGATCCGGGAACGGGGAGCCTGGGAACGCCCGCGATCGTCTGTACGTTGGCCAGTCCTTCAGCCGTGCAAAGCATCCTGCAGGATTGCGGATTGGCCGTCGATAAAAATGGGTTGGTCTATTTCATTCAGATGAGCGCAGGCATGCGGCAATTGGCAAGAATAGAGCCATTGTCCAAGGCGGTGGAAACGTTCGATCTCGACGCCGTTTTCAGTTCGCTGGATACGGTAGCCGACATCTGGAGCGACGGATCGTCCATATTCCTGAGCGAGTGGGGCACCGACGCCACCGATATGTGGACATATCCCTGCAGGATATATCGATTCGATTGCGCCACTCTCGCACCCTCGGGACCCGTCTACTCATATCCGATATTCACGGATGTTGCGAACGATTCGAGCCGTTCGCTGAACGCTCGAAAATTCGTGAGCGCCTTGTCCGGCGGCATGATCGTCCAGGAGGAAGGCGTTCTGAGAATCGAGGGGAAGGATTCGCAGTTAGACCAATTGGCGTATTTCGAGGGAATGAACGGTGCAGGAAGGATCGAATATGGCGGAAGCGGCACGAATGACGGTCAATTCAATTTCTTCGACAATCTTTCGGGCGTGATGCCTTGATCTCCCGAACCTGAGAATGCAAAACGGCCGCCCCACCGGGGGCGGCCGTCGTTCGTTCATGTGTACTTTCTGTATGTTCGGGCGCGTCGGAATCAGGCGCTCATCGGCATGATGTAGCCGGTGCGGACGCAGGTGTCGAAGAGTTCGCGGCTCATGAACTCTTCCTGGATGTCCTCCCACTCCTCGTGGCGATGCACGATGCGGACGAAGAACCCGTCTTCGATCTCGTCCATCAGCTCGAGGGTCGACGGCGTCTCGATTCCGTTCCTGATCGTGAATCGTTTCATCGTGTCCTCCCTTCCGTGTACGTTTTGATTGTCGGCGGGAACCGGGGGCGGGTTTAGCGCGTCTTCGCTTCCCACGCCCACGAGATCGATACGCCCACGCGGGCGCGGGAGGCGAGGTCGGCGAAGGCGGCGGGGCCGCGGAGGCCGAAGCAGGTGGGATCCGCGAAGCCGGCGACGGCGGCGAATTCGACGGGAGCGCCGCCGAGGACGAGGATCCGGAGCGTCAGGGACGGATCGGCGCGGTTCGTCGCGGGGTCGTACGAGACGCCGACGACCGCGTCGAGGCCGTCGCGGAGGCCGAGCGCGACGCCTCCGGCCGCTTCCGCCAGACCCGAGCCGAAGACGGCGAGGTCCGCGGCGAGGCCGACGCGCCAGGCTCCGAGCGCGACGCCGCCCGAGCAGGCGAAGACGAGGTCCGCGAGCCCGCCCGCCAGGCCGAAGCGCGGACCGGCTCCGACACGGATGAAAGGCCGGAACGCGGGTGGTGCGGAAGCCGGTCGGGCCGCGGCCGGTTCGGCGGGTGTCGGCGCGGGATTCGACGGGTCGGCGAACGCCGGAGCCGCGCAGGTCGCGACGAGCGCGGCCGCGAGGACGAACGCGAAAAGGCGGGAAGTAGATTTCATGGGTGCCTCCGCACATCGAAACAACGACGAAGTGCGATGGCGCGCGGTTGAGCGCGCGGCGGCGTTCCGCTTCTTGGACGAGGGGGGCTGGGGGAGAGACCTTCTTCCGGAAGAAGGTCTTGCCCCCGGACGATGCCCGCTTTTCCACTGATGACGATTCCGGTATACTCGCGCGCACGAAGTTACCGTAAGGAGTCGTCCATGATCGGATTCCTGCTGGCCCTGCTGCCGGTCGTCGCCATTTTCCTGTTGCTCGTCCTCAAGAAGACGCCCGCGGACGTCGCGGGGCTGTTCGGCTGGGCCGCGTCGATGCTGGTCGCGTGGCTGTTCTTCAAGACGCCGCTCGCCAACCTGCTGGGCATCAGCCTGGCCGGCGTCGTGGCGTCGTTCCCGATCACGCTCATGGTCGGCACGTCGATCTTCATGATCTCGGTGATGGCCGAGACCGGCGCGATGTCGCGCATCGTGGCCCTCGTGAAAACGCTTTCGCCGAAGGACCAGGTGGTCCAGATCATGATCATCAACATCGGCTTCGGCACGGTGCTCGCGGCGCTCGGCGCCACGCCCGTCTCGATCCTGCCGCCGATCATGCTCGCGCTCGGCTATTCCACGATCGTCTCCATCGCCATTCCCGCGATCGGCTACGACGCCCTCTGCACCTACGCGCTTCTCGCGGCCCCGGTGGTCGTGTTCGGCGCCTTCGTCGGCAAGGAGATCAACGAGGTCGGCATCGTGTTCGCGCGCTTCATGCCGGTGATCTCCACCTGCATCGGGCTCGGCATGCTCTGGATCGTCGGCAAGTGGAAGATGGTGCTGAAGGGCTTCGTCCCCACGGCGCTCGCGGGCCTCACCGCGGGCTTCACGGCGATGGGGATGAACTCGATCGGACTCATTCCGCTCACCGGCGTGGCCGCGGGCCTCGCGGTCATCGTGGTGATGGTCGTTTACCTCCTCGTCACGCGCCAGCCGATCATGGACCGCTCGAAGATCGGCGACGCCGACCTGGCCGCCGAAAAGAAGATGGGGCTCCTGCCCGCGCTCAGCCCGTGGCTCATCCTCGTGGTGTTCGCGGTGCTCACGAACGTGCCCTTCCTGCCCTTCCTCGAGTGGACGACGAAAGGGCTCCCGATGGCCGTGACCATCATCCCCGGCGCCCCGGTGAAGACCGCGGTGCTCTCGCAGGCCTACTTCTGGCTCCTCGTCGCCACCGTGCTGGCCCTGCCCTTCATGAAGGCGAGCGGGGCGAACGTCCAGGCGGCGCTCAAGAAGTGGGGCAAGCGCGCGCCGCGCCCGATGATCGCCTCCGCGCTCTTCTTCGCCATCGCCTACATCTACAACCACTCCGGCAAGGACGCCGCGTGGCAGCTCGTGGACCCGATGAACAACATGGTCAACGTGATCGCCGTCGCCGCGTCGAACGCGCTCGGCCGGGCGTACGTGGCCATCGCGCCGTTCCTCGGCCTCTTCGGCGGCTTCATCGCCGGCTCGGAAGCGTCGTCCATCGCCATGTTCACGAAGCTGCACTTGAGCATCGGCCAGAAGCTCGGCTTCGCCGGCGTCGTCGTCGCGGCCGCGTCCGGCATCGGCGGCGGCATCGCGTCCGTCATCTCGCCTGCCAAGCTCCAGAACGCCGCGGCCTCCATCGACAAGATCGGCGAGGAGACGAAGGTCATCCCCATCGCCTTCGTGATCTCCATCGTGATCACCGCGATCTGCTCCGCCCTCCTCCTCCTCTGGGCGTAAGCATCGTAGAGGGGTTTGCCACCGAGGCGCAGAGGGGAAAAAGGTTTTAAGAAAGGATAGCTTCGGGGCGGGTTTCCGATTGCGAAAGCCCGCCCCGATTCGTTTGGCGAACCGTTGTGCGGCGCTACTGGGGCAAGGTGGCGCCAGCCTATTCGAACCGTATGCGCCGGGTCGGGTGGCGCTTTTCTGTTCGTGCCATAGCGGTAAAGACCATGTGCGCCCCGTTCGGCGTCAAAGCCGTCGTGCGGCGCTACTGGGAAATTCGGCGCCCGATGACGAACCGCATGCAATCGGCAAGCGGGGCGTACAAGTACCCGCGCCGAATATTGCGAGTACTCTTGCCTATTCGGCGCGGGTACTTGTACGCCCCGGTCTCCGGTCCATTCGATCCGAAATCCGTCCGCCGCACCTATCCTCATCCGCGCCCGAGAAGGCTACAGCGCCGCGGGGCGCTCGTAGTCGACGAGGATAGCTTGATTTATAGTTAAATTAGCAAAGTTAGTCTTGTTGACTAATATTGCTAAGATTCTTATAGTTTAGCTATGGATCCGGTAAATAACCCGTATGCGCCAGGCGCGGGAACTCCACCGCCCGAATTAGCCGGTCGCGACGCCTTGCGAGAATCCATGCGCATCGCGATCGAACGCGCGAAGCGCGGCTTATCCACGAAGAGCGTCATCCTGGTCGGGTTACGCGGCGTGGGAAAGACCGTCCTCCTGGATCGAATGAAGTCCGACGCCGAAGCCGCGGGGCATTGCACTATCAGAATCGAAGTCCCCGAAAAGAAATCCTTGCCGGCAATGCTTGCCCCCCAGCTCCGACAGGCGCTCCTGCGGCTCTCGAAAACGGAGAAGGCGAAGGATTTCGCCAAGCGAGGGCTTCAGGCGCTGGCCGGTTTCGCGAAAGCGCTCAAGGTTGCGTTCAACGACATCGAGGTCGGCTTCGATTTCGAGCCCGAGCCGGGACTCGCCGATAATGGCGACCTCGAGCACGACCTGCAGGATCTGCTTACGGCCGTCGGCGAGGCCGCGAAGCAGGTTGGCACTTCGGTCATCATGTTCGTGGACGAGATGCAGTATCTTGAGGAGAAGCAGCTTGCGGCGTTCATCACCGCGCTGCATCGCATCGCGCAGCTCCAGCTTCCCGTGATGCTGGTCGGCGCCGCCTTGCCGCAGATCCGCGGGCAGATGGGCGACGCCAAGTCGTACGCGGAGCGACTCTTCGACTTTCCCGTGATCGGCGCGTTGCCGGTTGAGGCGGCGAAAGCCGCGATCCGGAAACCCGCGGAAGCGCAGGGGGCCGAAATTACCGAAGAAGCGTTGGACCTCATTTTCGCGCAGACCCAAGGTTATCCGTATTTTCTGCAAGAGTGGGGTAAGCACGCGTGGGAGCAGGCGGATGCCTCGCCGATAGCGGTCACCGATGTCGAGCGCGCCTCGTCGACGGCGATAGCGGCTTTGGACGAGAGTTTCTTCCGTGTGCGTTTCGATCGCCTGACACCTTCCGAAAAGAATTACCTTCGTGCGATGGCCGATCTGGGACCTGGTCCCCATCGTTCGGGCGACATCGCGGCAAGGCTTGAAAAGGATGTAACCGCGTTGGCGCCGCTGCGGGCGAACCTCATCAAGAAGGGAATGGTCTGGAGTCCGAGCCACGGCGATACCGCGTTCACGGTGCCGCTGTTCGACGAATTCATGAAGCGCATCATCCCGTACGATGACCAGGCGTAACTCCTGAGGTATGTAGTCCGAAGCCATAGCCGTAAAGATCGTGTGCGCTCCGCTCGGCGTCACAACCGTTGTGCGGCGTTTCCGGGGCCATCCGGCTCCCGATGGCGCACCGCATGCAACCGCCAGGCGGGGCGTACAAGTACCCGCGCCGAATATTGCGAGTACTCTCGCCTATTCGGCGCGGGTACTTGTACGCCCCGGTCTCCGGTTCATTCGATCCGAAACCCGTCCGCCGCACCTTCCCATATCGCTACAAAGTTGGTTACAGCGCCGCTGGCCGCTCGTAGTCGCCTACGAACACCACTTCCGGCTCCAGCTCGAAGCCATACGCTTTCCGGGCGGCTTCTTGCGCCTCGGTGATGAGAGCGCGGAGGTTGGCGGCGGTGGCGGCGCCCGCGTTCACGAAGATATTCGCGTGCTTGGGGGATACCATGGCGTCGCCGATCCGACGGCCGCGGAAGCCGAGCTCGTCGAGGATCTTGCCCGTGGGACGGCCGAAGCGGCGATCGTTCTTGAAGAGCGATCCGGCAGAGGGGAAGTCGAAGTGCCCCTTGGCGACGCGGTCCGCGCGGTGCGCGTCCATGGCGGCGCGTATCGCGGCGGGGTCGCCCGGCGTCAGGCCGAAGCGCGCGGACACGACGATCCCGCCCGAAGCCGCGCCGCCCGGCATGAAGGGCGTCCGCTTGTATTCCCACTCGCTGCGGACGGGAACATCTGTATGGAAGATTCCCGACGCGTCGAGCCAGTCGACGGAGGAAAGGAGATCGGCGATCTCGCGGTCGTAGCAGCGGGCGTTCATGTACACCGCGCCGCCGACCGAGCCGGGGAGGCCCGCGGCGAACTCGAATCCGGAGAGGCCCGCGTCCAGGGCGGCGCGGCAGGCTGAGTCAGCGGGAACGCCCGCGCCCGCGACGAGGTCCGTCCCGTCGACGCGAAGTCCGGTCAGCCCGTCGGTTGAGAGCACGACGCCCCGTATCCCTCGGTCCGCGACGAGGACGTTGGCGCCGCCCCCGAGCACGACGCAGGGGATGCCGTCCGCGCGCAGGGCGCCCGCGACGCGGCGCAGGGCTTCGGCGGAGCGCGGCGCGATCCACGCGTCCGCCGGTCCTCCCACACGGAACGTAGTGTGCCTCGACATGGGTTCGTCGAAGCGGAGGTCGCCGCAAGCGTCCGTGTTGATTTTTTCCAGGGTTTTCCGTAGGCTGTCCATCGGTCCCGATGATACACGGCGCGGCCGTCTAACCGCAAGGAGAACACGCGATGAGTCTGACCTTCTATAACACCCTCGGGCGGTCCCTGCAGGAATTCGTCCCGGTGAAGCCGGGTAAGGTCGGATTCTACGGCTGCGGTCCCACCGTGTACAATTTCGCCCACATCGGCAACATGCGGATGTACGTCTTCGAGGACATCCTCGTCCGATCCCTGCGCTGGCTCGGCTACGACGTGACCCACGTGATGAACGTGACGGACGTCGGCCACCTTTCGGGCGACTCCGACGACGGCGAGGACAAGATGGTGAAGACCGCCGTCGAGCGCGGCAAGTCCGTGCTCGAGATCGCGCAGTACTACACCGACGCCTTTTTCAAGGACGAGGCGGCGCTCGGCATCCGGAAGCCGGACATCGTCTGCCGCGCCACCGATCACGTCGCCGACATGATCGGGCTCATCAAGCGGATCGAGGCGAACGGCTACACGTACCAGGCCGGCGGCAACCTCTATTTCGACGTGTCCAAGTTCCCGCGTTACGGCGACCTGGCCGGGCTCGACCTGTCAGAGCAGAAGGCCGGCGCGCGCGTCGAGGTGGATCCCAACAAGCGGAACCCGTTCGATTTCGTGCTGTGGTTCACGAAGTCCAAGTTCGAGAACCAGGCGATGCTCTGGGACAGCCCCTGGGGCCGCGGGTATCCGGGCTGGCACATCGAGTGCTCCGCGATGAGCATGAAGTACCTCGGCGAGCGGATCGACATCCATGCCGGCGGGATCGACCACATCCCCATCCACCACACGAACGAGATCGCGCAGAGCGAGGCCGCCACCGGGACGAAGTGGGTCAACTTCTGGCTGCACGGCGAATTCCTCGTCCTCGACAAGGGGAAGATGTCCAAGTCCGCGGGCGGTTTCCTCACGCTCAAGTCGCTCGTCGACAAGGGCTACGATCCGCTCGATTACCGCCTGTTCTGCCTCGGCGCCCACTACCGGAGCCAGCTCACGTTTTCGTGGGAGGGCCTCGACTCGGCGCGCGCGTCGCGGAAGACGCTCATGGAAAAGGTGCTGCTCCTCCGCGACAAGGCGCCGGAACCGTCGCTCCGCGAAGCGATCGGCCCCGAGGCGAACGACTACCTGGACCGCTTCCGGGACGACCTCGAGCAGGACTTGAACGGGCCGCGCGCCCTGTCGGAGCTGTGGGGCATCCTCCGTGACCAGGCGGTGCCGCCGGCGGACGCCCTGGCCGCGGTGCTCGAGATGGACAAGGTCCTCGGCTTGGGGCTCGAAAACGCCGTCCGCGCGGAGGCTTCCGTCGATCCGGCCTTCGCCGCGGAGATCGACGCGCTGATAGCCGAGCGGTCGGCCGCCAAGAAAGAGCGGAACTTCGCGCGGGCGGACGCCATCCGCGACGAACTCAAGGACAAGGGCGTCGTCCTCGAGGACGGGCCGGCGGGCACGATCTGGAAGCTCGCCCGATGAAACGCCGCGCCGCGGAACGAAAAACCGGTAACGAACGGAGAGCTTGATTGTTTACTTCCCAGGAAGGCCTGACGGAACGCCAGATCCGCACCCTGTACGACGAGGTGTTCCCCGTCCTGCTCAGGATCGCGTTCCGGATCGCCGGGACGTCCGAGGCCGCTGAGGACGTGGTGCAGGAGGCGTTCATCAAGCTCGTGGAGCGGAAGATACCGTTTCCGAGCCCGGACGACGCCAAGTACTGGCTCATCCGGGTCGTGAAGAACACCGCGCTCAACGTGGCCAAGCGGAAATCCCGCGAGGCGCGCGCGTACGAGCGGCTGTTCCACGAGCCTTCCGCGCGGGACGACGATCCGACCGCGGAGCGCGCCCTGATCGACGAGGAGACGCGGGCCGAGGTGCGCGAGTGCCTCGAGGCGCTCCCGGAACGGCTTCGGTCGGTGCTCGTCCTCAAGGAGTACGGGTACCTGAACTACAAGGATATCGGCAAGACCCTCGGCATCACCGAGGGCAACGTGAAAGTGCGCGTGTTCCGGGCGCGCGAAGCCCTCGAGCGGCTTTTGGACCCGGACGCGCGCGAAGGTCGGCGGACCCGCGGCGGTGCGTCGAAGGAGGACGGCGATGTGTCTTGACGGACAGATCCTGTCGGCGTGGGCCGACGGCGAGGTTCCCGCTCCCTGGGACGAGCGCGTCCGGGAGCACGTCGAGTCGTGTCCGCGCTGCAAGGCGGTCGTCGAGCGGCACCGCGCCCTGGGCGCGTCGTTGCGCGGCGCGGAAGCGGCCGCTCCGTCCGACGCCGAGCTCGCGGCGGCCAAGGAGCGCGTGTGGGCGCGCGTCGAGACCCGCATGGGCGAAACGCGATTCCCGCGCGAAACGAGGCGGCGCGGCCTGTCCATGCTCACGAGGGCGCTCGCCGTGCCCCTGCCGCTCGCGGCGGCGGCGGCCGCCGCCTTCATCGTCGTGTCGGGCGCGCTCGTGTCCGCGATGAACCAGAACCAGGCGCTCCGGGCGGCCGTCTTCACCTCGAACGAGATTCCCGCGCGGACCGCCCAGCCGGTCGGCATGGAATCGTTCATGCGCTACCTCGAAGACCAGAACGCCCAACTTACGATCACCGTCAACCTGCCCGGCGAGACGAAGCTCGAGACGATCGGCAAGCCGGTCATCATGAAGGCGTCCGGGGGCCAGGAGTGAGGATTTTCCGCGCCGGGCTGCTCTTCGCGCTGACGGCGGCCGTCTCGTTCGCGCAAACTCCGGCCCCGTCCCCGACGACCCCGCCGCCCGTGCCGGAGCTCGAAAGCGCGGCCGAGAAGGGCGCGCCGGAGAAGGGCGCGTCCATACCCGAAGCCTACGGCGACCGCGCCTTGGTCGTGTCCCTCAATACCTTCGTCGATTCGGGCGAAGGCGCCGCGCCCTGGACGAGCCGCGAGACGAAGTACACGATTCCGGGCACCGCGGTGTCCGCGAAGCTCGTCGGCAAGAACGTCGTCATCGTCATTTCGCTCACGCCCTACCTCCAGAAGGCGGACGGACTCGTGATCGTCACGCAGCAGCAGGTGTGGATCCGGAGCGCTACCGGCGAAGTGAACTACCAGACCACGCTCAACACCTTCAACATCAAGTACGACGAACCGGTCGTCTTCTATCCCCTCGGCGTGGTCAGCAAGGGGAAGGCGCCCGTGAAGGTCGAAGTCCTCGTGTCGCGCTACAAGACCGGAAGCGATCCGTCCGCGCCGGGAGCGGCGCCCGGGCCGGTGAAGCCGTGAGTCCGGAGGGAACGCGGAAGCGGAAACCCGGTCGGGCCGTATGGCTCGTCGGGCTTTTTTTGGCCCTGGCGGGAATCGCCGCGCTGGTTTGGTACGACCGGCAGACGCGCAAGCCCGTCCTGAACGGCGTCTATCCGTCCATCGGCGATCCCGGCGCGGTCGTCACGGTGACCGGCCGCAATTTCGGCCGGGAGCGCGGCGAGTCGCGGCTCGAGATCGACGGCGTCGCGCCCACGGAATCGTCCTACATCGCCTGGAGCGATTCGAACATCCAGGTGAAGCTGCCCTTCATCGTCGACTCGGGACTCGTCCACGTCGTGACGCCGAACGGGCGCTCGAATCCGCGCATCTACATGAACCGCGAACGCCTGCCCGAGGCGCCGGCGGACGGGCGGGCCGCGAAGACGGGGCCGACCATCACGTCGCTGTCGGTCTCGTCGGGCACGGTGGGATCCGTCCTGACGGTCAACGGCCTCAATTTCGGCGCCAACCGAAACGAGGGCGAGGTCCTCTTCGCCTGGCTCGCCCAGACGGGCTTCGCCTCCGCGCAGGAGCAGTCCGGCCAGGGCTTCGTCCGCGTGAACGAGACGGATCTCGGCTACGAGGCGTGGTCGGACCAGTCGATCCGCGTGCGCGTGCCCGACGGCGCGGTGAGCGGATCGATCTTCGTCAAGAACGACAAGGGCGGAAGCGACTACCAGTATTTCCAGGTCGTCGACCAGCCCGGCGGCAAGATCTTCCGCTCGCGCCGGACCTACACGATCACCTACTTCGTGTCGGTCTCGAAGGTGACGGGATCGACGCCCAACGACCTCTACCTCTGGGTGCCCCGGCCGGTCGAGGCGGCGGCCCAGCGCGAAGTGATCGTCGTGAACATGTCCACCCAGCCGCTCGTGCCCGATTACCGGGGCGTGTCGGTGTACCGCCTCAAGGACCTCGCGCCCGGCTCCTCCACGACGGTGTCGCAAAGCTTCATCGTGCAGGTGTACGAGATCGACACGACCATCGTGCCCGAGCGCGTCCGCGAGGCGCCGGAGCCGCGGTCGGCGGTCTACCAGGCCTTCACCGCGCCGGACGCGCGCGTACCGTCGACGGCTCCGGAGGTCGTCGCGCTCGCGAAGAAGCTCGCTGGACGGGAGAAGAACCCGTACCGGCTGGCCAAGGCGATCTACGACGGACTGCCGCAGGCGGTGGCGTACAACGCGTCGCACACGCACGAATCGCCCCTCGAGGCGCTCGCCGACAAGACCGGCGACGCCTACTCCCTGGCGACCCTCTACTGCGCCCTGCTCAGGGCTTCAGGGATTCCCGCCCTGCCCGTGTCCGGCTACCTGATCGGCGACGACCGGAGCGCGCGCAGGCACTATTGGGTCGAGTTTTACCTCTACGGGCTCGGCTGGATTCCGGTCGACCCGGCGCTCGGCATGGGGGCGGCGGTCGCGGGCTTCCAGCCGTCCTTCGACGACAAGACCCGCTACTTCGGCGACCTCGACAACCGGCATGTGGCTTTTTCGCGCGGCGTGACCGAGCTGACGCCCATGACGCCCGACGGCCGGGTAGCCCGGCGCGACCGTCAGTATTCGCTCCAGAACCTCTACGAAGAGGCGTCGGGCGGGCTGGCCGGGTATTCGTCCTTCTGGTCCGACGTCGAAATCACCGGCGTGTACTGACCATCACGGCTTCGGCTCGAAGAGGCCTCCTCGTACAAGACTCACCACGGAGACACGGAGTTTTGCCACGGAGCGCAGCTTAGCGAGTACTCGAGCGTTGGTCACGGAGAAGAGGGAGAGATGGTTTTGAAGATTGGCCACAGAGGCGCAGAGGGTTGGGGATTTTCGGACCTCTTTCTTCCTTGCCAATGTCCATGTTATAAAGACCGGCAAACAACATCGCGGCCGATTTTCGGGGCGAACCCGTCAATGCCGACCGCGCTCATTCTATAGGAGGAAGGGATGTCGTATATCAAGGATTTCGATCCGGAGCTGTTCAAGGTCATCGAGCAGGAAGGCACGCGCCAGCGGGAGAAGCTCGAGCTCATCGCCAGCGAGAACTACACCTCGCGCGCCGTCATGGAGGCGGTCGGGTCCACTCTCACGAACAAGTACGCCGAGGGTTACCCCGGCAAGCGATACTACGGCGGCTGCGAATTCGTCGACATGGCGGAAAACCTCGCCCGCGACCGCGCCAAGGCGCTCTTCGGCGCCGATCACGTCAACGTGCAGCCCCACTCGGGCAGCCAGGCCAACATGGGCGCCTACTTCGCCCTCATCAAGCCGGGCGACACGATCCTGGGCATGAACCTTTCGCACGGCGGCCACCTCACGCACGGCTCGCCCGTGTCCTTCTCCGGCAAGATGTACAAGGTCGTGAGCTACGGCGTCAACAAGGACACCGAGACGATCGACTACGACGAGCTGGCGAAGGTCGCCCGCGAGTCCAAGCCGAAGCTCATCATCGCCGGCGCGTCCGCCTACTCGCGCGTCATCGACTTCCAGAAGTTCCGCGCCGTCGCGGACGAAGTGGGCGCGTACCTCGTCGTCGACATGGCGCACATCGCCGGCCTCGTCGCCGCGGGCCTTCACCCGAGCCCGATCAAGATCGCCGACTTCACGACCACCACGACGCACAAGACCCTGCGCGGCCCGCGCGGCGGCGCCGTGTTCATCGGCAACGACAAGGAGAACGACCAGGGCATCATGGCGCCGAAGGGCGAGCGCGCGAAGCTGTGGTCCGAGATCCTCGACGGCACCGTGTTCCCCGGCATTCAGGGCGGCCCGCTCTGCCACGTCATCGCCGGCAAGGCCGTGGCCTTCAAGGAAGCGATGACCCCCGAGTACAAGGCGTACATGCAGCAGGTCGTGAAGAACGCCACGGTGCTCGCCAAGGAGCTTGGCTCAGGCGGCGCGCGCATCGTCTCCGGCGGCACGGACAACCACCTCATGCTCGTCGACCTCACCCCGCTCGGCATCACCGGCAAGGAAGCGGAGAAGTGGCTCGACGACGCCAACATCACCGTGAACAAGAACGGCATCCCCTTCGACCCGAAGAGCGCCTTCGTCACCTCGGGCATCCGCGTCGGCAGTCCCGCCGTCACGACCCGCGGCATGAAGGAAGCGGAAATGAAGGAGATCGCCGGCTTCATCGTCGAAGTGCTCAAGTCCAAGGGCGACGAAGGCACGATCAAGAAGGTCGGCGAAAAGGTCGTGAAGCTCACCTCCCGCTTCCCCGTCCCCGCGGACAAATAGGATCGCCGCGGCCGTTCGGCCCAAGAATTACCACGAAGGGCACGAAGGTGTTACCACGAAGGCCATGAAGACAGCAAAGGAATTGAAGAAATAAAAACAGTATATTTTAGGGCCCGGTCGGCGTACGTCGATCGGGCTTTTTAGTATATACCTTCTTCCTTCGTGCTCTTCGTTCCCTTCGTGTCCTAACGCTCGGGTACTCGCTAAGCTTCGCTCGTGGTAAACTCTTTTTCAGGGTTTTTGGTCGTCGGAGTGGGGGAGGAGTTTCTTTTCGGAGCGTTGGCCGAAGGCTTCCTCGAAGAGTTCCATGGCGGCGAAGAAGAGGATGAGGATGATGGGGCCGATGATGACGCCGTTGAAGCCGGCCAGGCGCACGCCGCCCAGGATCGAGAAGAAGATGAGGAGCGGGTGGATCTTGATCTTCTCGTGGAGCAGGAAGGGTCGCAGGAAGTTGTCCATGATCGAGATGAAGAATCCGCACGCCACGCCGAGCGCGATGCCGCCGACGATGTCGCCCGTGACGAGGCGCATGATCGCCACCGGCCCCCAGACGATGGCCGTGCCGACCATGGGAATGAACGACGTGAGCGACACGAGCACGGCGAGGAAGAGCGGGCTCGTCTGGCGGAAGACGCTGAAGATGACGAAGGCCGCGACGCCCTGGTACACGGCCACCGCTATGTAGCCGCGGAGGAGGTGCCGCACGGTGTCGCGGAAGCGCCTGAGGAAGGCGACCGTGTAGCGCCGGTCGATGGGCATCATGTCCACCGCGGTGCGGATCAGGGCCGCGCCGTCGATGTAGAAAAAGTACAGCGAAAACACGAGGAACGCGAGCGACAGGCCGAAGCCAGCCACGTTCCTGAATGCCGCCTGCGAAAACGAGAAGATGCGGCCGGAGCTGCCGGAGATGAGACGCGTCAGCTCGGTCTTGATGTCGATGTTCCTGAGGTCGACGAGTCCGCCGGTCTGCTCGAGGATGACCGCGGCGAAGGATTCGCCCTTGATCGTCTCGAAGACGTGCCGGTTCTCCTCGAGGAAGCGGACGGCCGCCTGGACGAATTCGCGGAGCTGGATGAAGACCGTCACGCCGATGAACACGGCCGGGATCACGACGAGGCACAGGCAGAGCAGGGAGAGCGTGCCGGCGGTGACGGTGCGCACGAGCGGCCCGATCTTCGAGACGGCGAAGCGCCCGACGATCCGGTCGTAGAGGGGCAGGGTGATGACGTAGAGGATGCCCGCCCACAACAGCATCGAGAGGAAGGGATAGAACAGGACGACGGTCAAGCCGAACAGGAACAGGAAAACGCCCAGGAAAATGTACCGTTGGACTTGCTTGCTGTCCATCTCGCCGCCCCTCGCCCGCCTGCGCGGACCACTTTCCGAAAGTATACCCGAAACCGCCCCCACCCGTCCACGAACTGTAATCACGAAGAATTCACCACGAGCGAAGCTTAGCGAGTACCCGAGCGTTAGGACACGAAGATTCGAACCACGAAGGACACGAAGGGAGCGAAGAGAACGAAGGGGAATTTGCCACAGAGGCACAGAGGAGCAGAGAGTAAGGAAGGTATATAGAGGGAATCAAGCGATCATGGACAAATCGCGCAGCAGTCCGTTGTTCCGCATACCTGTCTTCTGGCCCACCGAATTTCTTTCGCAATCAACAAGATGCCTTCCGCGACTCACTTCGGTATTAGATACCCGATCCGAACGATGACGACCGGACTGCCGCCAGGGTGGCAGGGAGACGATACCGAGAGTAGCTTCTCAGTACTCTGAGCGCTACTCTCGGTATCGTCTCCCTGCCAGCCTCCGGCACACCCGTTCTTCTCTTCTTCGTCATCAGGATATCTCGATTCCTGAAGATTCTTGCTGGGCGGGCTCATGGTTATCGCCAAGACATACGTTGACCGGTCCCCGGGGTGCGGGGATAATGACGGCATGTCCACTTTGTACATGGTCGCCACCCCCATCGGAAACCTCGGCGACATGACCTACCGCGCCGTCGAGATCCTCAAGGCGGTCGACACGATCGCCTGCGAGGACACCCGCCACACGGTCAGGCTCCTCAACCACTACGACATCCGCAAGCCCCTCGTCGCGTGCTACGCCTACGAGGAGGAAAAGGGCGCCGCCCGCGTCGCGGGGATCCTGGGCGACGGGAAGGACGTGGCGTACTGTTCGGACGCCGGCACGCCGGGCTTGAGCGATCCGGGGCGGCTCCTCGCAGCCCGGGCGCGGGAGGCGGGGCACGCCGTCGTGCCGATTCCGGGGGCGAGCGCCTTCGGCGCCCTCGTCTCGGCGTGCGGCCTGCCGTTCAAGGCGGTGCTGTTCGAGGGCTTTCTGTCGCCCAAACCGGGCCGCCGGAGGTCGCGGGTGGCGGAACTCATGGACCGCGAGGACGCCTTCGTGCTGTACGAATCGCCCCACCGCATCCTCAAGCTTTTGGACGATATCGCCGATATCGACATCGAGAGGCGGATTTGCGTCGGCCGGGAGCTCACGAAGCTCCACGAAGAGCTGCAGACGGGGCCGGCGGGGGCCGTCCGGGACGCCTTCGCCGCCCGGGAGCGGATCCAGGGCGAGTTTTCGGTACTTGTAACGGGCGGCAAAAAAGCGTAAATTAATGGCGCAAGACTGCCGATAATCGTGATGAGCAAGGCAGGGGGATTTCGATGACCATAGACCGACTGAATCCGATCGATCCGCTCCAGAACCCGAGGAAATCCGGCCAGACCGGACGCGCCGGGAAGCCCGATCGGAGCGACTCAATCAACCTTTCCTCGGAAGCGGTCGAGAAGTCCGAGCTGTTCGGCGCCATCGAGCTGGCCAAGAACGCCCCCGAGCTCCGCATGGACCGCATCGCCGAGCTCAAGGCGAAGATCAACGATCCGTCCTACATCGACAGCCGTATCCTCGAGGAGACGGCGGACCGGATCATCGATCAGTTCTTTTGATTCCCTGATCATGTGATACCGAGGCGGAAGGCGCGTTCTTCCGCCTTTTTTTTACCCGCGCGCGCCGGGAGGAGGCCGATTCGTGGCTGATTTCCACTTCCATATCGCACCCGAAACGCTCCTGGGGCCGGATTCGATCCTGAAGCTGCCGGTCATGGCGGCCCGCATCGCCGACCGCGTCATGCTGGTGGCGGATCCCGCCCTCCATGACGGCTCGACCATCGCCAGAGTCCAGGACATCCTCGAAGCCCGCGGCGTGAAAGTGCTTCTCTTCGACGACGTGCCCGAAAACGCCACGAGCGACTCGATCGGCACGGCCGTGTCGCTGGCCCGCGGCGCCAAGTCCCCGCTCGTCGTGGGTTTGGGCGGGCAGCGGACCCTCTGGGCGGCCAAGGCGATCGCCGCGCTCGCGCAGGGCGGCGAGATCGACGACTGGCTGGACGGGCAGGCGCCGCGGACTCCCGCCGCCGGACTCATCCTCGTGCCCACGGCGGTGCGCGATCCCTTCGTCCTCGAAGAACGCTTCGTCGTCACCGACGCCCGCAACCGGAACGCCGTCCTGCTGGCGTCGACGAAGAGCGCGGACGTCGTCATCTTCGACCCCAACCTCCAGGCAAGTCTCTCGCCCATGAAGTTCCAGATTTCGATCCTGGACGCGCTCATGTCCTGCGTCGAGGGCTCCATCTCGTCGAAGGCCGACTTCTTCTCGGACGCGATCCTCGAGCGGGCCGTGCGTTCGCTCGTGCAGGCGTTCGACCTTTCCATCCGCCGTCCGGACGATCCGAACGCGCGGCTCGAAGCCTGCCGCGGCGGTTTCCTTGCGGCGGTCGGAGTGGCCACGAGCTCGCTGACCGTCGGCAGCGCCGTCTCCTTCGCGATCAATTCGCGCTTCAAGATCCCCAAGGCGAACATCGCCGCGGTACTCCTCCCGTACCTCCTCGAGATGGCCCTCAAGTTCCGCCTGGAGCGGGTGGCCGCGTTCGCGCCGGCCTTCGGCGTGCACGAGGACGAAGGCCGGACCCTGCCCGTGTCGGAAGCGGCGACGCGGGTCGTCGAGGCCGTCCGCACGCGGCTCGGCATGCTCAAGATCCCGTCGCGCCTCAAGGACTTCGAGATCGACCTGGACCGGCTCGTGGAGACGGCGGAGATCGCGCGGTCGCTCGAGATCTCGGGGATGATGCCGCGGGTCGTCTCCGTCGACGACATCTTCGACCTCATCAAGACCGCCTACTGAGCGGGAACCGCCCCGTGTCGCGCCACGCGCCGCCCGCGCCATGATCGCGCTCCGCAAGCTCGGCGAACTGACGCCCGGCCACCGCCGCCGGAAGATCGCCCTTGCCCTGGAAGCTTTCGAGCGCGAACTCCGCGCGGGCCGTTCCGTCGACGAGATCTACCTGTCCGGCATGCTGGACCTGCTCGCGCGCGACGAAGGCCTGTCGGAGGCACTCCGCGCCGGCCTCCGGGGCGATCGCCTCCTCACCGCCGATTTCCTCAACCGGACCCGGCGCAACCTGGACCACGAACTCGGGCGCGATCCCGCCGATTGGGATTTTATCGCTCCCGACGGCGCCTTGGACGCCGCGAGCCGACGCGTCGTGCCCGGCTTCCGCGTCTACCTCGAAGACGTGCGGAGCCCGTTCAACGTGGGCTCCGTGTTCCGCTCTGCCGACGCGTTCGGCGTGGCGGAGCTCCTCCTGTCGGGCTTCACCGCCGACCCGGCCCACCCGCGCGCGGAGCGCTCGGCGATGGGCACGACGAAGACGGTGCCGTGGCGGCGGGCCGCGCCCGAAGACCTCGCCGGGCTCGGGGAGCTTGTCGCGCTCGAACTCGGCGGGACCGATCTCGACGACTTCGCCTTTCCCGAGCGCGGCGTGCTCGTGGTCGGCTCGGAGGAGCTCGGCGTGAGTCCCGAGCTGCTCGCCCGCTGCGCGCGCCGCGTGACGGTCGCCATGCGCGGCTCGAAGGGTTCGATCAACCTCGGCGTCGCCTTCGGCATCGTCGCCCGCTCCTGGTCGGCGGCCTATGAATGAAGAATTACCACGAAGAGCACGAAGGTTTTAGCCACGAAGGACACGAAGGGAACGAAAAGATTAGAAGAAAAGCAAAGGTCATGTTTGACTAAAAGGGCACGAAGGGGGAGTAGGGGGTGAATCCCCTTCCTCTCCTCCGTGCCTTGCTCTGAAATACTAGAACCTACCATTTTTACATCTTTATCATTCCTTCTTTTTCTCTTCCTTCGTGCCCTTCGTGGTCCAACCTTCGTGTACTTCGTGGTAAGGTATTCTTGCCTATGGTTACGCGCTTTCGGGTTCGGCTTCTTCCTTGTCGGAGCGGCCGAGGAGGTCCGATTCGCGTTCCTCGAGGAACTGCGCCGTGTAGAGCTCGTGGTAGTAGCCCCGCTTCCCGAGCAGTTCCCGGTGGTTGCCCGACTCGACCACGCGCCCGTCCTTGAGCACGAGGATGCGGTCGGCCCCGACGATCGTCGAGAGGCGGTGCGCCACGATGAAGCTGGTCCGGCCCGCGAGCACGCGCTCGATGGCGTCCTGCACGAGCTTTTCCGTCTCCGTGTCCACCGAGCTGGTCGCCTCGTCGAGGACGAGGATGGCCGGGTCGGCGAGCACCGCGCGCGCGAAGGACACGAGCTGCTTCTGCCCGGTCGACAGGAGCGCTCCGCCCTCGCCGACCTGGGTATCGTAGCCGTCTTCGAGCCCGACGACGAACTGGTGCGCGTGCACGACGCGCGCGGCTTCCTCGACTTCCGCATCGGTCGCGTCGAGGCGCCCGTAGCGGATGTTCTCGCGGATGGTCCCGCCGAAGAGGTACGGCTGCTGGAGCACGTACCCGAGGTTGCCGTGGATGAACGACAGCGGCAGTTCGCGGTAGTCGGTCCCGTCGATGAGCACGCGGCCCGCGCTGGGCTCGTAGAAGCGGCACGCCAGGTTGACGATCGTGCTCTTGCCGGAGCCGGTCTCGCCGACGAGGGCCACCGTCTCTCCCGGCACCACGTCGAGGCTGAAGTCCGAAAGCACTTCCTGCCCTTCCAGGTACGCGAACGAGACGTTCTCGAAGGTGACGCGGCCCGACAGCTTGGGCGGCTTGCCCCCGCCGTGCGCCGCAAGCCGCGCCAATGCCGCGTCGGAGTCCCTGATGACCGCTTCGCGGTCGAGGAGGGACACGACGCGCTCGGCCGAAGCCTGCGCGTACTGCACGTCGGTCATGACGCGCGCCAGGTCGGTGACCGGGTCGAAGAACTCGAGGGCGCTGAACACGAACGCCACGAGGGTGCCGAGCGTGATCGTGCCGAGCAGGGCCGACTCGCCGCCCTTCCAGAGCGCGAGCGAAGTGCCGACGTAGCCGAGAGCGATGACGACCGGCAGGTAGAACGCGGCCAACCGCGCCTGACGCGTCGAGTGGCGCCGCATGGTCTCGCTGAGCGCGCCGAACTCGCGCTTCGCCTCGTCTTCCGCCGAGATCGTCTTGAGCGTGCGCGCCCCGCGGATGCCCTCCGAGAAGGACGCCGTGAGCTTCGAGTTGGTCTTGCGCGTCTCGCGCGAGCGCTCCATGAGCGCCTTCTCGACGATCACCGACACGACGAGGAGCGGCGGCAGCACGGCCAGCGTCACCAGCGTGAGCTTCCAGTTCCGCAGGAACATGAGGACGCCCATGCCGGTCATGAGGGAGAGCCCCCACACCATGTCCACGACGCCCCACGCCACGAGGTCGGCCAGCTTGCCGGTGTCGCTCGTGACGCGCGCCATGATCCAGCCGGCGCTCGTGCGGTCGAAGTAGGCGAACTCGAGCTCCTGCAGCTTTTCGAACGCCGCGCGGCGGATCGAGTAGTTCATCCCCATCTCCACCTTGCCCGCCACTCCCATGAAGAAGCGGATGACGAAGGCTTGCGACGACATGAGCGCGACGTAGATCGCCGCGAAGGGCCCGAGGAGCTCGTGCCTGCCGGCCACGATGACGTTGTCCACCACCCAGCCGGTGACGAAGGGCCAGATCGCGTCGATGCCGGCCAGTCCCACCATGAGGATCCCGAGCAGCCAGAACTGCTTCTTGTACGGCTTCGCGAATTTCAAAAGCGATAGCCAGGTCTTCATCTTGAACGGTTGCTTGTAATCTATCTCTTCCATGATCGCCCTCCCGGGCGGTAGTCACCTAAAAAATACTTTGCCACAGAGGCACAGAGGGGAGAGAAGGAAAAGGGTTTCCACAGTATCACGTTCACCCTTTTCTTTCGTCTTGAACCATTCCCTTCTCGTGCCCTCTTCATGCTTCACGTGCCCTGCAACAAATTTCTTCCATTAACAATAAGCCTTCTTCCTCTGCGTCTCTGTGGCCACTCATTTCAACTGACGGCGCATTCGGCTTCCAAGCCGGCCTGGATTTCCCAGATGCGCCTGTACAATCCCGGCCGCGAGCGGAGTTCGTCGTGCGTGCCCGTGTCCGACACCTTGCCGTCCTCGAGCACCACGATGCGGTCCGCGCCCGCCAGCGTCGTGAGGCGGTGCGACACGATGATCGTCGTCACGCCGCCCTTTTCCCGCGACAGCGCCTCGCGGATGGCGGCGTCCGTGGCGGTGTCCACCGCCGACAGCGAGTCGTCCAGCACGAGGATGCCCGGCTTCCGCAGGAGCGTCCGCGCGATGGCGGTGCGCTGGCGCTGGCCGCCGGAGAGCGTGACGCCCTCCTCGCCGACCGGCGTTTCCCAGCCATGCTCGAACGAGGCGAGCGTGGTGGCGAGCCCCGCCGTGGCGGCGACGCGGTCGAACTCGTCGTCTTCGCGCCTGCCTGGCATGCCGTAGCCGACGTTCTCTTTCAGCGTCTTCGAGAACAGGAACGGCTCCTGCAGGACGAGCCCCACGCGCCGCCTCAGCGAGCGCTTCGAGAGCTTCCGCACGTCGACCCCGTCGATGCGCACCTGCCCCGAGTCCGGCTCGACGAGCCTGACGAGGAGCTGGGCGAGGCTCGACTTGCCCGAGCCCGTGCGGCCGAGTATGGCCACCGTCTCTCCGGGTTTCACCGAGAACGTGAGGCCGTCGAGCACCTTCGCGTCACCGTAGGAGAATTTCACGTCGTCGAATTCGACGAAGCCGGGGCCGGTCGCCTCGAGCTCGCCGTCGTTTCCGTACTCGTCGGGCTCGTCGAGGATCTCCGTGATGCGCCTGAGCGACACGACGGTCTTGCCGAGCTCGGTCAGCGTGCGGCCGAGCTGGCGCACCGGCCACATGAGCCGGCCGACGTACGCGAAGAACACGACGAAGGTGCCCGTCGAGATGAGCCCGTGCGCGGCGCGCCAGCCGCCCACCGCGAGCGTGACGCCGGTCTGCGCGAGGCAGAGCCACACCGACACGCCCCAGTACCAGCCGAAGAGCTGGATGAGCCGCGTGGTCACCTGCGAATAGTGACGGTTCTTCTCGTCGAAGCGCGACTTTTCGTAGTCCGCCCGCGAAAAGGCCCGCACCACGCGCACGCCCTGCAGGTTCTCCTGCAAGGTCTGCGACATGGCTCCCTCGGCCTCGTCCGAGACCTTGAACGCGGCTTCCACCTTGCGGAAGAAGACGAAGCCGAAGGCGAGGATCGCGGGGATCACCGGCAACGACACGAGCGTCATCGACGGGTCGACGAGGAACATCGCCACGGCCGTCAGCGTGAGCAGGGTCAGCGCGCGGCCGATGTCCACGAACTGCGTCGCCATGAAGCGGCGCACGGTTTCCACGTCGCTCGAGCAGCGCTGGATGAGGTCGCCCGAGTTGGCGTCCCCGAAATACGAGTACGGCAGGTCCACGATCTTCGCGTAGAGCCGGTCGCGCAGTTTTTTCGTCGCGCGCTCGGCGCCGACCGCCGCGCAGGTGCCGCGCAGGAACATGAAGAGCCCCTGCAGGCTGCCCGTGACCGCGAAGACGATCGCGCAGATCCAGAGGTTCTTCGCGATGAAGGGGACGCCGCCGAGCGAATCGAGGGCCGACATCGCCCAGGCCGGAAGGCCCGCGTCCTTGCCGCCGATCACCGTGTCGATGACGAAGCGGATGATGAGCGGATCCGCGAGCGAGAGGACCGCGGCGGATATGATCGAAACGAGGGTGAAGAGGAACAGGATCCCCGATCCCTTGATACAGGAAAACAGAGTGGCGAACGGTTTGTGCTTCATGATGCCATCTTCTCTTGATGGGCCGCGATTCCCATGGGGATGTCGCGGCCGTCGTAGGCCGTGGGGTCGTGGTGCGACGCGGTAAACCGTCTCGTTGTTCCGCGGCCGCGGGAATACGGACGATTCGCCGCGTCGCGCGTGACGACGCCGCATGTGGGCACGGAGACGATTCCCGTGGGGAACGCCTTCGGCTGCGCTGTGTTTGTGGTGAGTGCGGGATCCGGCGCCCTTCCTGACGCTGTGGAAGGTTCTAGCCCGGTAAAGGACGCGCGGACGGGGTTGCGGGGGCCGTCAGAGGCCCGGGTGCCCTGTCAGACGCGGTTTGCCGGGAGAAGTCGGATGCCGACGCTCGCGCTGTAAAAATCCATGGACTCCTCCTCGTGAAGTGGGTGAACGAGACGACCGTAGCACGGGGCGAAAATTCGCGTCAAGGGTTTCCGGAAAAAAACCGGAAAAAAGGTGGACAGAATCGCTCTTTTCCATACACTTGTCGTCTGACGGGCGGGGGAGCCCGGCGCCGGGTACGACGATTGACTTTTTTCGCGGTATCCGACATGGTGCCGGGCCGGTCGGAAACGAACCGCCCGGAGACGAAGAACTACCCGACGGGGGTGATCGACATGGAGAAATCTACCGAAAAGATGAAGAACCTGCTTCTCGAGACGAAGCGGGAGATACTGGACAAGCTCGTGGAGACGAACGCCGATTTCCGGGCCATCGTCGAGGAGATGGATCCGAAGGATTTCGCGGACGTGGCCAGCGATGACATAGACCGCAAGATGCTCGAAGCGCTCGGCACGCAGGAACTCAAGCGTCTGCGCCAGATCGACGCCGCCCTCGTGCGCATCCAGCAGGGACGCTACGGACTCTGCATGAAATGCGGCAAGAAGATCCCCTCCGAGCGCCTCCACGCCATCCCGTACGCCGTGATGTGCATCGAGTGCCAAAAGGGCGAAGAACGCAGGAATCGCTAAACGGCCACCACGGCCGGCGCGGCTTTGGCCCGAAGAGGCCGCCCCGCGGAAAGGCAACCACGGAGTCACGGAGTTTTGCCACGGAGGGCACGGAGGAAGAGGAAGAGAGGGTTTAGGAGTAGAATACGAGGGATCAGATTTGAAATTTCCGATTCCGTTTTTCTTTTGAGCCTTCGTGGTAAAATTTTAAATTCTTCTTCCCTCTGTGCCTCTGTGGCCAATTTCCCTCTTCACCTTTGTTATCTTCGATTTCTTCGTGCCCTTCGTGGTCGAACCTTCGTGACCTTCGTGGTAAAATTCCAAATTCTTCTCTCCGTGCCCTCCGTGCCTCCCTGCAAATACTTGTCAGAGTCGCTTACTCGGTGGGGTCGGCGTCGCGCCAGGGGGCGAGGGGGTCGGCTTCCTTCGCGCGGACAGTATTTCGGCCGGCGTGCTTGGCTTCGTAGAGGGCCAGGTCGGCGCGCTTGAGCGGGTCGAGGTGCGATTCGTCCTGCGACGATATCGCGGAGACCCCGAAGCTGACCGTGATCGAGATGGCCCGGCCGGCGGACGGAACGTCGACTTCCAGCGCCTCGACGGCCGCGCGCAGCCGTTCCGCGAGCGAACGCGCGCCTTCCAAGTCGGTTTCCGTCACGAGCACGACGAACTCTTCGCCGCCGAAGCGGCTCACGAAGTCGCATTCCCGCACGCTGTCCGCGAAGACGTTCGCCACGGCCTTGAGGACGAGATCGCCCGCGTCGTGCCCGAACTAGTCGTTCACCTTCTTGAACTCGTCGATGTCGGCCATGATCACGCCCGTCGTGGGCGGGTAGCGGCGCGCCTTGCGGCACGCGTCCTCGAGCACTTCCACCGCGCGGCGGCGGTTGTGCAGGCCGGTGAGGCCGTCGGTGGTGGCCAGTTCCTCGATGCGTCGGAAGAGTTTCGAGTTTTCGATGGCGATGGCGACGTAGGATCCGATGGCGCGCACGGTCTCGAGTTGGCGCTTGTCGTAGGCGTTCGGCAGCGAGCTTTGCACGCTGAAGACGCCGACTACCTTGGACCCGGAAAACAACGGAACGAAGATGAGCGATTTTTCTATGGGCGAGTCCTCGCGGATACGCTTGATCGATTTCACGTACGTTCCGTATTCCGTCGCCGCGTCGTTCAGGAAGATCGGCGCGCCGTTCCGGACGCACCAAGTGCCGAACGTGTCGTCGGACAGGGGAAGGCGGAACGGGGCCTGTCGTTCGCCCCGCAGGATGACCAGCCTGTAGTCGAGGGCGTCGCCCGCCTCGTTCACGAGGGCGATGAGCAGCGTGGGCGCGTCCATGAGCTTGTTTACCGAGCTGTAAACCGTCTGCAGCGTGCTTTCCAGCTGGAGATTCGCGGTGATGCGTTGCCCGATCTCGCTGATCGCCGAGATTTGCCGGTACAGCGTCTCGAAATGCCGCGCCTCCGACCGCACCTGCTCGTTGTAGAGGCCCATGATGCGCCGCATGGTCTGTTCGCCCTTGAGGTCTTCCATCAGGGTGGAATGCCTGACGTACGCCCCGAGCGCCTTTTCGAATTCGCCGCACGCTTGCCAGGAGGCGTAGAGGGCTTTCTGGACATCGGCTTCCAGTTTCGGGTTTTTCAGTTCCAAGGCGAGCGCGAGCGCCGCCTGCAGTTGCCCGATGGATTCCCCGGCTCGTCCCCGCCGCGAGAGAAGGCGCGCGTTCGTGAGACGGAGCAGGGTGGCGACCGTGCGTTCCTTGCCGTCACGGCAGTGCCCCAGGCATTCGTCGAGGAGGCGTTCCGCGTCGTCGAGGCGTCCCTGGTCGATGTAGACTTGGGCCAGAAGCTCCTTCATGGGCAGTCCGTCATGGACCGATTCGCCCGTGGCCTTGATCGATTCGAGCAGTTCGGCTTCCGCCTCGCGGAGGCGGCCGGCGCCATGGTAGGCGCGTCCCGCGAGGCCGTGCAGGGCCGGCAGGTTGAACGAGCTGACTTCGTTTCCGCGGTTGCACTCGATGATCTTGAGCGCCTCGTCGAATTCCCCCAGGTCGCAGAGGGCGCGCGCCATGTTGCGGCTCGAAGCCCCGACGAGGTCGGAGCGTTCGATCGACTCGGCGACGGTGACCGACTCCTTGAATTTGTCGATGGCCAGGTCGAACGCCCCCGAGCGGCGGTGGGCCACGCCGATGGCGTTGAGGCAGCGGGACAGGCCGGCCTTTTCTCCCAGTTCCTCGAAGGTGGCCTTGGCGGCGCCGAGCAGCACGAAGGCGTTCTGGAAATCGTCCGCGTCGATGGCCAGCCAACCGCGCTGGAACCTGAGCCACGCCGCGTCCACGAGATCGCCCGCGGCTTCCGCTTCCGGCAGGAGCGCGTCTACGAGGCGGCGCACCGTCTCCGGATCGCTTCCGAGGTGTTCGTCGATCCACGGCAGGGCGGCGGCCATCCGTTCGGAAAGGCTGCCCTCCCCGGCGAGCACCGCGTCCATCGGTCGTTCCGTCGTTCCAGTATCGTCCACGTCGCGTCCGGCCTCCGCCCGTTTCCGAAATTCCGTCCAAGCCCGTTCGCTTTCGAGTATAAGGGATTTGGGTCTTCTAGCAACCGCCCCGGGCGTCGATCGGCTCGGCGCGCCGGGAAAGGCGGCCACCCTCGGATGAGAAGACGACGAACTCGCGGAAACCGGCGGCTTCCAGGTGGGCGAAGGCGCGTTCGCGGCAGACGGCGAAATGCCCGGGCTCGTGGGCGTCGGCGCCGAGGGTGACCGGCACGCCGCGCGCGCGGAGTTCCCGGAGGATCCACGACGACGGATACGGCTCGTCGACGTTCCCGCGCGCCACGCCGCCCGTGTTGACCTCCACGACGGCGCCCGACGCCGCGACCGCGTCCACGGCGGATATGGCGGCGTCGCGGTACCATGAAGCGGCTTCGTCGAAGAAGCGCCCGCCGCGGTTGTTCTTGCGGGGCAGGTCGAAGTGCCCGAGGATGTCGAAGCCGCCCGAGCGGCAGAGGGCGCCGACCGCGGCGTAGTAATCCTCGACGAGACGGCGGATGTCGCCCGAGTATCGTTCCGACAGATGGAGCGCGAAGTGTTCGACGCGTTCGTCCACGCAGAAGGGATCGCCCGAAGGCGGCGTCACGAGGTGAACCGAGCCGATGCGATAGTCGAGGCCGAGGCCGTCGAAGCGTCCGTCGGCGGGACCGGACAGGCCCGGCGCCCAGTCGATCTCGAGGCCGAGCAGGATGTCCATGCGGCCCGCGTAGGCCGCCGCGAGCGCGCGCACCGCGTCGCGGTATTCGCCGAGGCGTTCCGCCCGCATGGTCCAGGGGGCGGGGAAGGGCAGGGGCGCGTGCGACGAAAAGCCGACGGAGCCGAAGCCCCCGTCGAAGGCCGCCTTGGCCATCGCTTCGAGGGAAGCCTTGCCGTCGCAGAAATCCGAGTGCGTGTGGTAGCTGGCGAGCATGGAGCTATGGTACTCCGGGCGATGCCCGGTTGTCAGGGGCCTCAGTCTCCGCCTTCGATCGCGGTACGGTCGCTCCGCGCGGCCCGGGCCGCGGCGGAAAGCCCCGCGAGCCGCCCCGACGAAAAGGCCAGCTGCAGGTTGTAGCCGCCGGTGTCGCCGTCGACGTCGAGGAGTTCCCCGGCGAAAAAAAGCCCGGGCGCGACGCGCGATTCCATCGTCTTCGGATCGACCTCGTCGAGCGCCACGCCGCCCGCCGTGCACATCGCCTCGTCCCAGCCGCCGAGCGCCTTCACGGCGAAGGCGCGGCCCGAGAGCGAACGGGCCAATGCGAGCCTGAGGTCGCGACCCAGTTCGGCCGCCCGGAGTTCGCCTCGCGCGCGCTCCGCGGCGAGGAGGGCGTCCGCGAGCGAAGCGGCGAGGCCCGCATCGCGGAGGATCGTACGGATCGCCTGCATGGGATTCGCGCGCGCGGCGTCAGCCAACGCGTCACCCGCGGCTTCTGCGGTGTCGAAATTCCCGAGGGACGCTTCGAGGACGTCGCCCGGGCGGATGTCGCGCGAAAGATCGAGCACGCCCGGGCCGGACAGTCCCTTGTGCGTGAAGAGGATCGGGCCGCGGCCCTTCGCGACCGTCTTCCCGTGGCGCGTGACGCGGAGGCGCGCGTCCGGCAGCGCGATGCCGGCGCAGGAAACGAATTCGGCGCCGGTCGTCACCGAGGTCAGCGCGGGGCGCGGTTCGACGATCGTGTGGCCGAGCGAGGCGGCGAGCGCGTAGCCGTCGCCTTCCGAGCCGGTGACCGGCCAGGAGCGGCCGCCGCACGCGAGGACCACCGCGTCCGACTCGATCGCCCCTCCGCCGGAATCGCGGATCAGGAAGCCGTTTCCGCGCCGCTCGATCGAGGCGACGGTGCGGGCGGTCTCGACGGCGACGCCGAGCTTCCCGCATTCGGCGGTCAGGGCGTCGAGCACGTCGAGGGCGCGGTTCGACGCGGGAAAAACCTTGCCGTCGTCGCGCTCGGCGCAGGGCACGCCGCGGGCTTCGAGCCACGCGACGAGATCGCGGTTGGTGAACGAGCGAAGACAGGGTTTGATGAAGCGGCCGTGGCCGCCATAGCGCGCCTCGAACTCCGCGATGTCGCCGCCGTGCGTGACGTTGCAGGAGCCGGATCCGCTCACGAGGAGCTTGCGGCCACAGCGTTCCTTCTTCTCGAGGACGACGGCGCGGTCTCCCCCGCGCTCGGCGAAGGAGATGGCGGCGAAGAGCCCGGCGGGCCCGCCGCCGACGACCGCGAGGCGGATCGGGCGGCCCGGGTCGGCGCGGGCGTGGCTGCGGTCGGGCATGGCGCGATGGTAACGCGCCGGACGCGGAGCGGTCTACGCCCCGCCCGGGAAGTCGAGCCGGACGGCGGTGCCCGACTCGCGCTCGAAGGAGAGCGTTCCGCCGAGCTGGGCGGCGAGCATCGACACGAGTTCGAGCCCGAGGCCGGTGGATTTCCTTCCGGCGATGTCGAGGCCGGGCGGGGCGCCGACGCCGTCGTCGACGACGGACACGGTCACGGTGACGCCGTCCGAGCGGAGCGCGAGCCGCACCGTGCCTGCGCGCCCGTCCGGGAAGGCGTGCTTGTAGGCGTTCGTGAGCAGCTCGTTGACGACGAGGCCGACGGCCGCCGCCCGCTTGACGTCGATCTCGAACGGTTCGAGCGAGGATTCGATGGACACGGTTTCGGTCTCGAGCGAGTCGCGGAGCGATTCCGTGATGCGAAGGAGGTATTCGTCCAGCCGGACGCGCTCCACGGATTCCCGCGAATTGAGGAGCGCGTAGAGTTCGGAAATCGAGTCGACGCGGCTCTTGAGCGCTTCGACGGCGGCGGCGGCTTCGGGCGTGGAGACCGAATCGGCTTCGAGGCCGATGAGGCTCGAGATCAGGGCGAAACTGTTCTTGACGCGGTGCTGGAGTTCGCGCAGGAGGACTTCCTTCTCGACGAGCGCCTTTTCGAGGCGGCGCGCGTTGCGCTTGAGCTCGCTCAGGTCCCGCACGGTGACGAAATAGCGCAAGTGCCCGCCGATGATACCCGCTCGGGCCGACACCTCGATGGGGAAGACGCGACCCGACGCGTCGCGGGCCGACCATTCGAAACGGACGGGGGCCTTGTCCGCGGCCTTGAGGTTGGCGAGCGCGCAGTCGCTCGAAAACCGGGAATCCGGTTCGCTCAAGCCGACGACGCCGATCCTGCGGATCTCGTCCGCCGACCGCCCGTACAGCTCGACCGCGCGTTCGTTGCAGTCGATGATCGACGCGTCCGCCGCGTGCACGAAGATGGCGTCCGTGACCGAGTTGTAGACGGCGTTCGCGAAGTCGCGCGACGCGGCCAGGTCCGCCGTCCTCGACGCGACCATGCGGGAAAGGAGCAACACGAAGACGAGGAGCAGGGCGATGAGGACCGCGACGATCGCCGCGACCGCCATGGCGATCCGGACCAGCTCGCCGGGCAGCACCGGGGAAATCACCGGCGACCCGAGCCATTTCCTGTCGACGGCGTCGAGGTCGCGCCGGTCCAGGGACGCGAACCCCTTTTCCACGACGGTCAGGATCCGTTCGTCCCCCTTGCGGACGGCGCGGTGGAATTCGCCGAAAAAGAGGGCGGAGGTCCGTCGGAACCTGCTCTCGATGCCCATGCGCGTCAGGAAATACCGGGCGGGCGGTTCGTCGATGATGAACACCTTCACCTTGCCCGAGCGCGCGGCTTCGACGATCTCCCGGTAGCCGTCGTACAGTTCCACGTTGCGTATGCCGCCGGCCGCGAGGACGTCGAGCGACGCGTCGCCCTTCTTGGCGGCGACCACGAAAGGCCCCACGTCGCCCAGATCCTTGATGCCGGACAGGCTCGCGTCGAAAAAGAGCGGCACTTCGATCTTGACGGTCGGCATCGAGAAGGCGAAGATCCGTTCCCGTTCCCGCGTGCGGAAGGCCGTGTCGATGACGTCGAATTCCCCGGCGATCATGCGGGACAGCGCTTCGCCCCAGGGCAAGGGGACGAGTTCCACGTCGATGCCGGTGGCGCGTTCCCACAACTCCCATCTGTCCACGAAGATGCCCTGGATCTTGCCGTCGTCGCCCTTGAAGACGTAGGGCGGATAGTTGTCGTCGAGGACCACGCGCAGCTTCGTCGGCGCCGCGGGCTGGGCGGCGACCGTCGCGATGGCGGCCATCGCAAAGAACGCGACCGTGAACAGACGCGTGACGCCTCGCGTGAAACCGGACATATTGGAGGTTTTGGACATTTTGGGGATTATCCGCTCGGTAGCGCCGGATTGAAACACCGTCGACCTCCGTGTACCCGTGGCGGCGTCGGCCGAACCAATCGTCGCCGGTGCGCTAAAGTATGGTCACCTTCCGCCCCCGGCGCAAGCCCGATCCGCGGCCGTGGCGCGCCCGACCGCTTTCTTGCATTCGGCGGGGGTGGCGGATAGAATGTCGGTGCCGCTTCGGGCGAAGGTCCTGGGGAACGGCGGAAGGAATCCGATGGACAACATGGATCTGGCCAGGATCGACGCCTTCATCGACACGCTCATGGCGCTTCCGCACGTCCGGAACGAGACGACGCTCGGCGCTGAATACCAGATCGTCGCCTTCGTGAAGTCCAACATGGCCCAGCTTCTCGAGGCGTTCAGGCAACCGAAATACTTTCCCGCGCTCGATCCGCGCGAGGCGGTGGCCGCCATCTTCACCCGGCTGGGCGCGCGGACCGTCGCCGGCGCGGCGCCCTTTTTCGACTCGGCCATCGCGACGACCGTCGATTTCAACGTCGTCAACAAGCTGCGCAAGGACAAGGCGATCGATCCGGAGGCGCTCAAGCGGCGGATCGGGGCCTTCGTCCGCCGCATGCTCGAGGATCCCGTGACGCGGATGCAGTACCGGAGCGTCTCGTATATCCTCCGGGGCAACGTCCTCGACAAGTACCTCCGCGCGGTGTACGAGCGCAAGGGCTGCGTCTACAACGAGCTCGTCCGCATGCAGCGTTCGCCGCTTTCGGCCGAAGAATGCGCCTCGTACCTCCGCATCCTGCTCCTGCTCAAGCCCTACGCCTTCCACAAGCCGGACAACCGGGGCGTCATCGCCGCGTTCGCGGGCGGCGAGGACAAACGGCGCTTCGCCGACTCCTGCCGCCAGCGTCTCGAGGGCGAGTTTCCCGAGCTCGACCAGGCCGACCTCAAGCTGGCCATGGACGCGAACCTGCCCGACTTCGTCCTCGAAAAGTGGGAAGCCGCCGCGCGCTTCCTCTACATCCTGTCCGCGCGCTACGCGGACTACGATCCCGACCAGAAGGCCGAACGCGGCGCCGAGTCGCCAGACCGCAGCTGGTACGGCGTCGCGCGTCCGCTCTGCAAGGGCTTCGGCTACGACCGGGGTTTCCTGGACGAACTGTACATGATCGCCACCGATCTCCGAATCTGAATCGAGTCTGCCGCGGATACGGTCCGCGGTGGAGGAGGCTTTGTGAAAGAACGAAAACATCCGGTCGCGGCCGCGCTGGACGGGCTCATGGCGCTCGTCATCCTGGCCAGCGTGGCGCAGGTCTTCCTGTCGGACTGGGCCGTCGCGGAGCGCTGGGGCCGCGACCGCCTCGACCTGCTCGCGCTGGCCGGCTTCTGCTTCGACCTCGTCTTCTCGGTCGAATTCGCCGTCCGCTCGATCGCCGCTCTCGCCGCGAGGCGCTTCAGGCGCTACTTCGTCGTGGAGCGCGGCTGGATCGACCTTCTCTGCTCGCTGCCGCTCCTCGTCCTCAATTCGGGCCCGGAGACGCTCCTCATGCTCGCCGACGGGAACTTCCTCCGGGGCGTCGCGCTGCCCGGCTTCCTCGCGGCGTTCGCGTCGGGCGTGGCGCTGCCGCGTTTCCTGTCCGGCTTCGCGACGATCCTCAAGTCGCTCCGCGTCGTGAAGGCGATCCGCGTCAGTCGCGTGCTCCGGCTCCTTCGCGTGCTCAAGATCTTCGGGCGCATCCAGAACGCCGATTCCCGCATGGTCCAGCGCCACGTCTCGGGCGCCGCGGCCGTGACGATTTTCGCCGTCGTGTTCACCGTGATGGGCTTGGAGGCGTTCGGGCGCATCGGGACGGATTCCCTCGTGGCGGAGCGCGTGGCGCGGCACGAGGCGACGCTCGCGGCCATACCTTTCACGGTCGCGAAAACCGGCGTGACGCCGGCCCGGGCGGCGCTCGCCGCTTTCACCGGAAAGGCGGACGTCGCGCTCGTCGTGTTCAATCCGGATTCGCCCGCGCCGACGGTCCTCGCGGGCACGGGCACCGTGGAAAGCGCGCGCGCGTCCTTCCCGCGCGACTCGTGGGTGTGGGCGAAAAGCGGTCCGTTCGGCGCCATGGTGCGCGTCGACGACATCCTGGCCGTGAAGGCGCGCTACGACCTCGCGTTCCTGACCGCCATCCTGGCCGCCACGCTGCTCTTCTTCCTCGCCTACGCGCGGAGCTTCGCGCAGGGCGTGAGCGACGTCGTCTACGTGATGTCGCGCGGTTTCCGCGAGCGCGACTACAACCTGCGCGTGCGGATCGACCCGGACCGGGCGGACGAGGAACTCATGGAGCTCGCCGACTATTACAATGAAGTTTTCCTGCCGGCCAAGAAACGCAAGGCCGACGGCACGGAGTCTTCGCGCATCAGTCTCGACGATGTCCTCGGCTGACGCGCCGTCTTCCGGAGAAGGCGTCGCGGCGGGCGACGGGTCGGTCGGCGACGGCCGTGCGGCGGCGCGCGACGAGGCGTCAGGCGGCCGCCCGACCTGCTGGCGCTGCCGGCGCCCGCTCGATCTCTGCCTCTGCCCGGCCGAGTCCCCGATGCGCACCCGGACGCGCATCGTGCTCCTCATGCACGTCAAGGAGTGGCGGCGCGAAAAGTGCGCCACCGGCCGCCTCACCTGCCTCAACCTCGAAAACAGCGAGATCATCCCCGGCGTCGCCTTCGACGGGGAACCGCGCGTCCGCGAACTGATCGAAGATCCGGGGAACTTTTGCGCGCTCCTCTATCCGGGACCGGGCGCGATCGACCTCTCGAGCGAACGACTGCCGCCGGATTTTCTCGGCGGGCGCCGGCTCGTCGTCTTCCTCGTCGACGCCACCTGGTCGTGTTCGCGCACCGTGCTCCGCGCGAGCCCCGGCCTTCTCCGCCTGCCGCGCCTCATGTTCACGCCGAAGGAAAAGAGCCGCTTCGTCATCAAGCGCCAGCCCGCGCCGTGGTGCCTTTCCACCATCGAGGCGACGCACGAACTCCTCCTCGCGCTCGAAGCAGCCGGCCTCGACGACTATCCCGACAAGACGCGTCTCCTCGACGTCTTCGCCGCGATGCAGGAGCCTCAGCTCAGGCTGTCCGCCGCGGCCGGCCGGCCGCGTTTCGTGCCCCGCGAGCGATGGAAAAACGGAAAGCCCGAGGCGACGTGAAATTGCCGGCGGGACGGCAGGACGCTACACTTCCCGCATACGGTTCGCGTCGGAGGTTCCCATGCATCCCCGTTCCCTGGGCGTCGCTTTCGCGTTGTTCGTCGCGCTCGCCGCGTTGACCGCAGAACCCCGGCTGTCGGTGCCCACCGGACATCGAAATCTGGTCTACGATGTCCGCTTCTCCCCGGACGGCCGCCGCGCGCTCTCGGCGGACGCGGACGGCAAGCTCGTCCTGTGGGATTACGCGAGCGGGCGCGAAATCGCGTCGGTCACGATCGCGGCCAGGCTGTCGCGGCTCTGGGCGCCGTCGCCGGCGTTCGACCGCGTGTATGAACTCGACCAAACGGGGAAGCTGCGCCGCTTCGATCTCTCCACGGGCGCGGTCGACAAGACCGTGGAGCTCGGCTATGCGGGCGGCGCCATCGCGGTGTCGCCCGACGGCACGCGGCTCGCGGTCGGTTCCGCGCGGCCCGCGGGCGGCCCCGGCGTCGTGGCGATCCACGACGCGGCGACGCTCGCGGAACTCCGCCGCTTGGAGGGCCGCGCGCCGGCGCGCTTCGAGGCGGACGGATCGCTCATGCTCGTGACGAACGAAGGCGGTCTCGCGATCGTCGATCCCGCTACGGGCGGGGTTTCGCGGCGGTATCCGGTCGGAGTCATGCTGGATCGCGATCTGGCCGTGGTCGGCCCGGACGGCCGCGCCGCCGCGGCGCCCGACGAAGACGGCGTGACGATCGGGCTCTGGGACCTGGAATCCAGCAAGAAAACCCGCACGCTGAATCCGGCGCGCGGACCCGGGCGGCGCGCCATGCTTTCGTCGCTGCGGTACTCATCCGACGGCGCCTCGCTCGTCTCGGTGTCGTACGACGACCGCGTGAAAATCTGGGACGCGAAGACGGGGGCCCTCCGCCTGGACTTCCAGCCGCCCTGCGTGCCGTCCTCCGCGTGCTTCGGCCCGGACGGCTCGACGATCGTCGTCGGCGGCATGGACCGCGCCATCGTCGTCTGCGACGCGAAACAGGGGAAGGTGGCGCGGGTGTTTTCCGCGTTGGAATCTCGGAGCCTCGTCGTCGACGGGACGACGGGCGCGCTTCTCGTGCGGGGTTATTCGGGCTACGGCGATTCGTACGCGGGCTTCGCGCGGCTCTTCGATCCGGCCTCGGGCAAGGGGCGGCCGAGCGCCTTCGGGTCCTTTCCGCGCATCGAAGCGACCTCGCCCGACGGCCGGTGGACCCTCGCGGCGAGCGAAAGGGGCGCGGCCGTCCTCGTCGATTCGGCCGACCCGACCAAGGCCGTCATATTGCATCCCGCATTGGAAAAACAGAACGTGATCGCGCTGTCGCCCGGCGCCGAACTCGGCGTCGTTTCGCCGTATGGCGGCAAGGCGCGCGTCATGGAGCTCGGGACGGGTAAAGTCGCGTATGCGTTGCCATTTTCGGGGAACGGCCTGGACTACGCGCGGTTCTCGTACGACGGTACTTTTTTCCTCTATCAAGACGACGAAAAGACCGGGGTGATTGCCGCCGTCGACGCGAAGACGGGCGTGATACGCTGGAGCGTCGAGGCGACGCCGATGTCGACCTGCGCGGTGTCGCCGGACTCGAAGCGCGTCCTCGTCGACCGTAATCATTCTTTCATGCTGCGCGACGCGGCCACGGGCGCCGTTCTCCGCGAATTCACGGAGCCGGACGTCGTCGGCGCCGTCGCGTTCTCGCCGGACGGGGCGAAGGCGCTCTCCGGCAATTGGGACGGCTCGATGCGCCTGTACGACCTCGGCTCCGGACGGCTCGAGCGGGTGATCGCGGGACATGCGGGCTGGGTGTCGCAGGCGGCGTTTTCCCCGGACGCGCGGACCATCTACTCCTCTTCCCTCGACGGCACGATACGCGCGTGGGAGGCGGCGAGCGGCTGCGAGCTGGCGAAGTTCTTCGCCTTTCCGGACGGTTCCTGGGCGACCATCACGCCCGACGGCTACTTCGACGCCGATGCCGCCGGCGCGACCCGCGTGTCGGTCGTCGAAAACCTCGAGCTCTACTCGATGGACCAGTTCTTCGAGCGTTACAGGCGGCCGGATATCGTGGCGGCGCGCCTCGGGTTCGCTTCGGAAGCAACGGCACGGAAGGAAGCGTTCCTCGGCTCCTTCGCGCCCCCGCCCGTCGTGACCTTGTCGATCATGACGAAAGGCGGTTCGTACGCGGAGGCGGACGCGGTGTCCGCGCTCAAGAACGCCACGTTGCCGGGCGCCAAGGCGGCAAAAAGCTCCGCGGCGGACGAGTGGGCGGTGGAGGACGGGCGGCTCAAGGTCAGGGTGGGCGCGCGCGACGCGGGCGGCGGGCTCGACGGCGTCGCGCTTTTCTCGAACGGCAAGGCGCTCGAAGACGGGACGCCGGTTCCGTCCGGCGCCTCGGGCGGCCGCGAATTCGCGCGCGACTATGTCGTCGAGCTGTCGGGGGACACGACGCTCCGCGCGGTGGCCTTTTCGCGCGAACGGGTCGAGTCGCGGCCTCGCGAAGCCTTCGTGCGTTACGCGCCTCCGAAGCGCGGGACGCGCCCCGTCATGTGGCTCGTCGTCGCGGGGGCGGACGCCTACGCGAACCCGAAGTACGCGCTCAACTACGCGGTGGCGGACGCGAAGGCCTTCGAGGCGGCCCTCGCGGAGCCGGCCGGCCGGCTGTTCGCGCGCGTCGAGACCGCGCGGCTGCATGACGCCGACCTGACGCGCGAAGCCTTCCTGGCGGCGCTCGAAGCCGTGAAGGCCAAGGCCGCCCCCGAAGACGTCGTCGTGTTCTTCTACGCGGGACACGGCGTGGCCGTGGAGTCGCAGGGCGCGCCCGAGTTCTACTTCGTGATGCCGGACGTGACGAACATGGCCGATCCGCAAAAACTCGCCGGCCAGGCGATATCCGGACGGGAGCTCCGCCGCGCCATGGCGGCGATCCCCGCGGCGAAGCAGCTTCTCGTCGTTGACGCCTGCAACTCGGGCGCCTTCGCCTCGGGCTTCGCTCGTCGCGGCGCGGTGGAGGACCTCGCCCTGGCGCAGCTGTCGCGCTCCTCGGGCGCGGCGGTGATCTCGAGCACCACGGACACCCAGTTCGCGAGCGAGGTCGCGCAGCTCGGCCACGGCGTGTTCACCTACGCCCTCCTCGAGGGCCTGGCCGGCAAGGCCGCCAAGGAAGACGGGCGCATCACGGCCGGTGGCCTCCGCGACTGGGTCGAGGACGAGCTGCCGGGTCTCATGAAGCGCTACCGAGGCGCGCTGCAGTATCCGACGGCCTTTATCTTCGGCCAGGACTTCCCGGTCGGCATCTCGAAGTGACGACGAGGTGATGAAAAAGGCCGCCCGGGGACGGGCGGCCTTTCGTTTTCCGGGAACGACGGATCAGAACACGATCTCGAGCGACAGCTGGACGGAGTCGTTGTCGTCGAACTGGCCGAAGAAGGATTCGGAACCGCCGCCGTAGATCCGGCCCGCGATCGAGAGCGTCGCCACGTCCTTCCACGTGTAGGCGATCTCGGGGCGGACGGCGTACGTGACGCCCTCGAACTCGTAGACGCCCGCGAGCGAGATCGACAGCTTGTCCTCGAGGAGTTTTTCCTCGAGCCGCGCCACGACCATGTGCGTCGTATAGTCGTCCGCGTAGTCGACGTCGCCCGCCGCGTCGGCCTTGGACGGGAAGAGGACGTAGTCGCCTTTGGCCTGCACGTTGAGGTTCGTCGTGCCGAAGGGCAGGTCGCGGTCGAAGCCGAACACCCAGCCCGCGACGCCGTTCTTCACGTCCGGATCGTCGCCCGCCAGGTCCTTCGTGAGG
>CAYZZW010000023.1:0-46788 GCA_964482955.1 uncultured Treponemataceae bacterium
GTGAAGGTCATCAGCCCCGAGATCCTCCACAAGACCGAAGTGGGCGGAGTGGCCATCGTCAAGAACGACAAGGACGAGATCGCGAAGGCCATGGCCGCGATGGAGGCCAAGTTCACGAAGGAACGCGTCGACGGCTACACGATCAACGAGTTCGTGCCGTACGAGCCGAAGATCGGCCACGAGATGATCGTCGGCTACCGCTTCGCGCCGGACTTCGGCCCGGTGATCAGCTTCGGCCCCGGCGGCATCTACACCGAGTACCTGGCCAAGACCTTCAAGACGGGGGCGGCCAACGCGTTCTTCAGCCCGGAGACCGCCGACCGCGCCCTCGTGGACAAAGTCCTCAAGGACAACGCGGTGCGCACGCTCGTCGCGGGCAGCCTCCGCAACACGAAGCCCGCCGTCGAGTCGTCGAAGATCGGCGACGCCATCGAGACCTTCGTCAAGGCGTCGCGCCTCTTCGCGGAGATCGGCATCACCGAGTTCGAGGTGAATCCCTTCGTCGTGTCGAAGGGGCGGCTCGTGGCGCTCGACGTGCTCGTCAAGGTCGGCACGATCGCGAAGGGCGACCTGGCCGTCAGGAACGGCCGCGTCGTGAACGCGAAGCAGGCCGCGCGGCCGGTGGCCAAGATCGACAAGCTCTTGAAACCCCAGAGCGCGGCGGTGATCGGCGTGTCCGAAAAGGGCATGAACAACGGCCGCATCATCCTGAACAACCTGATCCACAACGGCTTCGACACGAAGCGTCTCTACGTCGTGAAGCCCGGCCTGGCCGAGCTCGACGGCTGCAAGTGCGTGCCCGACGTCGGATCGCTCCCGGAGAAGGTCGACCTCTTCGTGCTCGTCATCCCGGCCGCGCAGGCGCCCGGCTGCATCGCCGAGCTCGCGGACAAGGACAAGGCCGAGAGCATCATCGTCATCCCCGGCGGCCTCGAGGAAAAGGCGGGCACCGAGGCGCTCGTCGCCGGCATGCGCGCGTCGCTCGACAAGGCGCGCGCCGCGGGCGGCGGGCCGCTCATCAACGGCGGCAACTGCCTCGGCATCAGGTCCATCCCCGGCAAGTACAACACGCTCTTCATCCCCGAGTACAAGCTGCCGATGCCCAAGGGCAAGGTGGCGCCGGTCGCGGTCATCTCGCAGTCGGGCGCCTTCGCCATCTGCCGCATCTCGCAGAACGAGGACGTGAACCCGAAGTACGTCATCACCTGCGGCAACCAGATGGACGTCACCATCGGCGATTACCTGGATCGCCTCAAGGACGACAGGGACATCGAGGTTTACGCCGTGTACGTGGAAGGCTTCAAGCCGCTCGACGGCGAAAAACTCCTGCGCGCGGCCAAGGCGATCGTGGACTCCGGCCGCACGGTGATCTTCTACCGCGCGGGCCGCACGGCCGCGGGCGCCGCGGCGAGCGCGAGCCACACCGCCAGCATCGCGGGCGACTACCCGGTCACGCGCGAACTCCTCGGGCAGATCGGCGTCATCGTGGCGGAGACCCTGGCCGACTTCGACGACGCGGTGACGCTCTTCACGATGCTCCAGGGCAAGAAGGCGCGCGGCCGCCGGCTCGGCGCCATCTCCGGCGCGGGCTTCGAGTGCGTGTCCTTCGCCGACAACCTCGGCGCGCTGGAGCTCGGCGCGATCTCGAAGGCCGGCCACGCGCGGCTCGAGGCGGTGTTCGCCGGATCGAAGATCTCCGACATCGTCGACGTGCACAACCCGATCGACCTCACGCCGATGGGCGACGACACGGCGTACTACGAGTCCTTCAAGGCGCTCCTCGACGACGACGGCATCGACTGCGGCATGGCGGGCATCGTGCCGCTCACCGTGAAACTCAACACCCTCGCGAAGAATCCGGGCGCCCACCAGGAAGACGTCACGAGCCCCGGCGCCATCGCGGAGCTCTGCGGCAAGCTCATGAAGGAGACCGACAAGCCCTTCGTCGCCTCGGTGGACGTGGGAGCGCTCTACGATCCCCTCGTGGAGGAGCTCGAAGCCCGCGGCGTGCCGGTGTTCCGCTCGTCGGACCGCGCGCTCAAGATGCTCAACGTCTGGCTGGACGCGAAGCTCGGCAAGTAAGGCGATTCCGCTCGAACGCGGCCGCATCCGGGTAACCGGGTGCGGCCTTTTTTATGTCCCGCTTCCCGCCGGCGGTCGACACGGTGAGGCCGGGCGGTTACTCTGTCCGCATGTTCGATCCCGAGTTCCTCGTCCGCCTCGCCAATGCCCGCATGCCCTTCGGCAAGTACTCCGGCAGACTCCTCATCGACCTGCCGGAAGCGTACGTCGTGTGGTTTTCCAACAAGGGCTGGCCCGAAGGCGAACTCGGCCTCATGCTCGCGTCGCTGTACGACATCAAGGCGAACGGACTCGAGGGCGTCGTGCGGCCGCTCGTGCGCGAGCGCCGTCCTTGGGACCGGGACTGATCAGGCGCGGCGGTACGACACGATCGTGATGGCGCGCTCGCCTTCGGGAAGCTTGACCGAGGAGGCGGCTCCCGCCTTCCGGCCCGTCAGCGCGCGGGCAAGCGGCGAAGGCCACCCGATCCATCCCCGATCGGGATCGGCCTCGTCGATGCCGACGATGCGGTATTCGCGCTCCGAGCCGTCCGCTTCCCTGACGAGCACCCAGGCTCCGAAGGTCACGCGGCCCGGGTCGCTCTCCGGCGGACGGACGACTTCCGCCAGCGCGGCCATGTCGCGCAGGTAGGAGATCCGGCGCTCGACGTCCGCGAGGCGTTTTTTCGCCGCGGACAGGAGGTCGCGATCGGGTTCGGCTGGCCCGGACATCAACGCGTTCAGCTCGGCCGCCGCCCGCGGCAGGTCGGCCTCCGAAAGCTCCGCGAGTTCGCGACTCAGCGCGTCGGCGCCCTCGGGCGTGAGGTAATTCCGCGATCCGGGCGGGACCGGTATCTTGAGCGCGAAGTCGTCGCCGTCCTCGCGCGACGCGTCCTCGTCGACGAATGCCCTGCTCACGAGCGCCTCCCTGCCCGAGCGCCGCGATTCCGGCTTCGGGGACTTCTTGCGCGTATCTTCGTCCGAATCTATCCTTACTGTATCACCGCCAAGGAGAACATCGTGAAAAAAGTCGCTCTCGTATTCTTCGCGCTTGTCGCCGTCGCCGGGGCGTTCGCCAACATCGCCGCGCCGACGCGCCCGCCCGAAACCTTCGGCGACCTCTTTTCGGTCGAAGACGGCGAAAACCCGCTCCGCGTGGAGCATGAACGCCTGACCTTCGACCTGCGCGGCGCCGATCGCCATAAAGGTTCGGGCCGAGCCGTCTATACGATCGTCAATCCGACCGGAACGGAACAGCGGCGCCTCTTCAACTTCGTCACGCGCGACGCGGGAAACGTCGTCGTCACGGCGGACGGCGTCCTCGTCGAAACCGCGAAGTCCGAAATCAAGGGCGACGACGTTCCCTGGATCGATCCGATGAACCTTTCACAGACGGAATTCGTCTTTCCGTGCTACTCCTTCGAACTCGCGTTCGCGCCGGGTCAAACGCGGGAGATAACGGTCGAGTTCGACATGGAAGGCGGCTACGACAACCGCGCCATTCCGATGGGACCGGAGGCGCCCGCGGCGTCGCACCTCCTCAACATGCTCAAGGACGGCGAGTGGGTCCGCTGGTTCCGCTACGACCTCTCGCCCGCGGCCACCTTTGGCGGAGGCTTCGGCGGACTCGAACTCGAGATAATCCTGGCGAAGGGAACGCGGCTCCTTCCGGGCTTGCCGCTCGAAGCCGTCGAGACGGCGGACCGCGTCGTCTACAGGGGCCGCTTCGACGCGCTGCCCGGACCGCTGCTCGACATGAAAGTGGCCAAGTCGACCGATTACAACATCCTCGGCCTCACGCTCAAGTCGGGCGTGGCCATCCCCTTCGACGGCCGCGAAGTCTTCTGGGACAACCAGCTGCTCGCCGACCTCTGCCTATCGAACCACATGCTCTCCGCGGGCGTCCAGATCAATCCCTTCCTGTACTGCTTCCGCGGCCTCGCGCTCTACACGTGGTTCCCGCCCGGCAGGACCGGCGGCTACGGCTACCTCGGGATGTTCGACATACGCGCCGGCGGCGGTCTGGCCGTGGATTTCCTCGAGGAGTTCCGGGTGGGCTTCGAACTGCACGCCGGCATGCGCCTGGGACCCTTCGCCCTCGAACCGTCGTGGAAGCTCTTTCTCCCGGACACGGACGGCGTCTGGAACCAGGAGCTCAATATCTGCTACGTTTTCAGTTTCTGACGGGCACGCTGTAACTCGGGCGCGGCGCCGGCCTTATCTAAAGAAGAAACGCGACGGGACGGCCGATCCGGGCCGGCCCGCGTTGGCGCCGCCGATTCGGCGCCGGGAGCGATCATGAAACGTACCTTCAGTCAGATCATCACCCTGGTCGTCGCCGTCTTCCTGGCGGCCTCGCTCGCGCTGTCCTGCGCCTCGTCCGCCCCGGGACCGCGCGCCTCCAAGGACGGGGAAACGCCTTCGGCGCCGGGAAGCGCGGGCGCGCCAGCGTCCACCGAAGCCGCCAAGCCGGCCGACAAGCCATCGGCCGAAGCGCCGAAAAAAGACGGCGACGATTTCGCGGCGGGCACCCGCGGCGATTCCGCCGGCGAGCCGGAACTCGGCTTCGCGGACTCGTCGACCGCGCCGGCACCTTCGGGCGCACCGCCCTCCTCGTACTCGGAAAAATCGGCGGGCGGGGCGACGCGCTCCGCGAAGGCCGCGCCGGCCGCATCCGGATTGCGCGCGGGATTCTCCGACGACAACGCGCAGTTCAACTACTTCGTCCACTTCCTCGAAGAATACGGAAGCGTCCCGCACCACGAACTGCCGATCGGCGAGCGCATCACCCTCGCGGTGAAGGACTCGGCCGGCAAGCCGGTGGCGGGCGCGAACGTCACCGTGACGCTCAAGGGCAAGCCGGTCGAGTCCGGCCTCACCTATTCGAACGGTAACTTCCGGCTCTACCCCGCCGGCTACCCGAAGAACGCCCAGGCGCCGTCCTACGACGTGCGCGTCGAGGCGCGGGACGGCTCGGGCTCGACGACGCTCGCCGTGCTCCGCGACGGTCCGCGCACCGTCGACGTAAAGCTGCCCAAAGCCCGCGCGGTGCAGACGCCGCTCCCGCTCGACGTCCTCTTCGTGATGGACACGACCGGTTCCATGGGCGAGGAGATCGAACGCCTCCGCTCGACCATCGAGATCATCAACGCGAACGTCGGGGCGATGAAACCGAAGCCCGCGACGCGCTTCGGACTCGTCCTCTACCGCGACGTCGAGGACGCCTACGTGACGAAGCTCGTGCCCTTCACCGCCGACCTCGACGCCTTCCAGGAGGAACTCAACCTGATCGACGCCGACGGCGGCGGCGACACGCCCGAAGACCTCCAGTCCGCGCTGGACGACGCGGTCCGCCGCATGGCGTGGAACCAGAACGGCATCCGCCTGGCCTTCGTCGTCACGGACGCGGACGCCCAGCTCGGGTACGCGAACAAGTGGAACTTCGCCTTCCGGAACGACACCCGCCAGGCCGAGCCCGTGAGCCCGAACAAGCCCTGGAAGGGACCCGAGTACACCTACGCCGACGCCGCCCGCGACGCCAAGGCCAAGGCCATCAAGTTCTACACGATCGGCACGGGCGGTCTCCCGCTCGAGGGCGAATACGTCCTCCGCCAGCTCTCGCAGTACACCGACGCGAAGTACATCTTCCTCACCTACGGCGAGGCCGGGGAAGCGGCGGGCGGGCGCGAAGGCTCCGTGAGCCACCACACCGGCACGAACTTCTCCACCGACAAGCTCGAGGCGGTGGTGATGCGCTTCGTGCGCGAAGAGCTCGCGTTCCAATCCGACACGCCGATCGTCGTCGAAGAGGACTATTTCGACGCGAAGAAGATCGAGGACGAGGAGCGCGACAAGACGCTCGAACTCCTCTTCACGGACGCCCTCAAGAACCTCGTCGACTACTCGACCTACAAGATCGGCGCGGACACGCCCTGCGTCGTCCTGCCCGTGACCACCGCCGACGCCGCCATCGCCCCGACCGCCGAGTACTTCGGCGAGCGCATCCTCCTCATCGCCAGTTCGGCGAAGCTCTGGAAGCCGGTGGACCGCAAGAACCTGCAGGCCATCGTCGAGGAGATCGAGCTCCAGGTGTCCGGCCTCTTCGACGAGGCGAACGCCGCCCAGGTGGGCGAACTACTCGGCGCGGAAGTGCTCGTCGTCGGCAACGTCTACAAGCGAGCTGACAAGTACGAACTCTTTCTCAAGCTCGTGCGCGTGGAAACCGCCGAGGTGCTCGCCGTCTCGCGCGCGAAGATCGACGTGAAGCTGGGATTGTGATGGAGCGTAAAATCTCCAATATCTCCAATCCGCTTCTACTTGACGAACGCACAAACTCGTGGGAATACTGGAAACAAGCGGCAAATGCCGTCAACCTTGGTCAGTTTCGATCAAGGAAATATCGCAAGGAGTGAATCCATGAAGAAGTTCCTGATTTGCGTCCTGGTCCTGGCCGCCTTCGTCGGCATGGTCTCCGCCCAGCAGGTCGGCGTCGGCCCGATGCTGTCGATCAACATGACTTCGCTCTCCGAGCCTGCCGACGCTTCGGCGTCCGTGATGACCTTCGGCGCCTTCGTTCCCGTCGTCCTGAACGACACGATGGAAGTGGATCCGTTCGCGACCGTGACTCTGACGAGCGACGAAGACGGTATCGACTTAGCGGCTGGATACAAACGGACCGATTTCCTCTTAGGTTGCGGTGCCTACTGGAAACTGGCCAGCGCCGGCCCCATCGCGGTCAAAGTCGGCCCGAATCTGTACATCGGCTTCCAAGGGGAGCCCGATTACGACACTGTTCCCGACTATGACACCTACTCGAAGATTAACATCGGCGTCGCCCTGCCGGTCAATCTCGACATCCAGCTCATTGAGCACCTCTACGCGCGCCTCGCGTTCGACGTCGCCTCCGTCAACATGTTCATGAGCCACGTGGAAACCGCCACGTCTGAAACGAAATATACGGAATTCACTTTCAAAACGACGGGCAGCACCGTCATGTTCGGCCTGTACTACATGTTCTAAACCGTTCTTGCGCTTTTCGAGCCCGGGGGCTTCCGCCTCCGGGCTTTTTTTTGGCCGCTTCATGCGGGACTGCGCTTTCGTGTAGTATTGCGGTGCATGAAGAAGAAGACGATCGTCTACCGGTGCTCCGCGTGCGGGCATGTCGAGCCGAAGTGGCTCGGGCGCTGCCCCGCGTGCGGGGAGTGGAACAGCCTCAAGGAAGGCGAAGCGTCCGCGGCGGACAGCGCGCGCGAGACGGGTTTCAGCGTGCCGCTGTCGGCCGTGGACCCCGCGGAGGGCGTCCGCGTCTCGTCGGGCTCCGCGGAGATGGACCGCGTGCTCGGCGGCGGCGTAATGAAGGGCTCGTCGGTGCTCGTGGCGGGCGAGCCGGGCATCGGGAAGAGCACGCTCCTTTTGCAGGTGGCCGCGCGAGCGGAGTCGAAGGGCCGCGTGCTCTACGTCTCCGGCGAGGAAAGCGCGCCTCAGATACGACTGCGCGCCGACCGGCTCGGGCTCGGGCGCGACGGCCTCGAAGTGTTCTGCTCCGGGGAACTCGAGGCGATCATCGCGGTGCTCGAAAAGACGCGGCCCTCGATCGTCATCGTCGATTCGATGCAGACCCTGCGTTCCGACGAGGCCGGGTCCGTGCCGGGCACCGTCAACCAGGTGAAGTACTGCGGGCTCGCGCTGGCCGACTGGGCCAAGCGGCACGGCGCCGCGATCTTCCTCGTGGCGCACGTCACGAAGGACGGGCAGATCGCCGGGCCGAAGGCGGCGGAGCACATGGTCGACACGGTGCTCTCCTTCGAGCAGTCGGACGGCGACGTGCGCATCCTCCGCTCGACGAAAAACCGCTTCGGCTCCACCGACGAGGTGGGACTCTTCACGATGGGCGCCGCTGGCCTACAGGAGGTGGCGGATCCGTCGAGCATCTTCCTCGTCCGTCGCGAGGGCGCGGCGCCCGCGGGCACGGCCGTGGCCGCCGTGTGGGAGGGCAGCCGCTGCATCCTCGTGGAAGTGCAGGCGCTCGTCGTGCCGTCGAAGGCGGCGGTGTCGCGCGTCAACTCGGACCGCATCGACCCCTCGCGCGTGGCGCGGATCGCCGCGGTGCTCGAGCGGCACGCCGGCGTCGTCTTTTCCGACCGCGACATCTTCGTGAACGTGGCGGGCGGCATGCGCATCGCCGAACCGGGCGTGGACCTGGCCGTGGCGGCCGCGCTCCACTCGGCGCGCTCGGACCTGCCGCCCCCGGACCGCACCGCGCTCTTCGGCGAACTGTCGCTGGCGGGCGAAGTGCGGCCGGTGAAGCGCGCGCGCTCCCGCGTGAAGGCGTCGCGCAGCCTCGGCTACGAGACGGTGTACGGCCCGAAGCCCTCGAACGTCGCGGAGCCCGACGACAAGGACGGCGCGGACGCCAAGCCCGTGGAAGACGTCAAGCGGATGATTCACGCGCTGTTCGGCGGCAAGCGGGGGTAGCAGGCCGTCGCCGCGAGAAACCCGTGGTCCGGGCGGCGCGTGCATGGAACCGCCGGCGGCGCTACACTGATCCCATGAATGTCTACTTCATGCTGTTCGCCGTGTCGATCGCCGTCAACGCGATCTTTTTCGCCTTCGCCGCGACGCGGAAGACCGACGTGCTGACCGACCTCTCGTACAGCCTGTCGTTCGTTGCGGTCGCCGCGGCGCTCGTCATCTTCAGGGGCGCGGCGGGTCTCGTCGCGCTCCTGCCGGCGATCCTCGCCTTCCCGTGGGCCTTCAGGCTCGGCGGCTACCTCTTCACGCGCATCGTGCGCGTGAAGGTCGACCACCGCTTCGACGGCATGCGCGAGGATCCGCTCAAATTCGCGCGCTTCTGGGCGCTCCAGGCGATCGCCGTCGGGGTGATCATGCTGCCCGCCGCCGCCTCCGCGGACTCGGGCGCTGTCCGCGTCTTCGGCCCGATCGAGGCGGTCGGCATCGCGCTCTGGGGGATCGGGTTCGCGCTCGAAGCGGTCGCCGACGCGCAAAAATCCGCGTTCAAGCGCTCGGGAAGACTTGGGTTCATGCGGACGGGCGTTTGGGCGTGGTCGCGGCACCCGAATTATTTCGGGGAAGCCCTGCTCTGGTGGGGAGCGTTCGCGTGCGCGGTTCCGGCGCTCGCGGGGTGGGCCTGGCTTTCGGTCCTCGGCCCCGTCTTCATCACCGCCCTGCTCCTCTTCGTGAGCGGCGTGCCGCTCCTCGAAAAGGCGGCGGACGCCAAGTACGGAAGCGATGCGGACTACGTCTCGTACAAAAAACGGACGAGCGTCTTCGTGCCGCTGCCGCCCCGGCGCGTCTGAATCAGTCGGCCAGCATGGACACGGACACCGCGCCCGGGCCCGCGTTGAGCGCCACCACCGAAGAGATTTCGGACACGTAGAGCGGCGGAAAGCCCAGGGCGCGCTCGAGCTCCGCGGCGAGCGCGGCGGCCTTGTCCGGCACGCCCGAATGCCCCACGGAATAAGCCCAGAGCGGCGTCGCGCGGTGCGTCTCGACCGTCATGCGGACGAGCGCGCGGAGATTGGCCCGTTCGGAAAACGCCTTGCCGTACAGCGCTGACTTGCCCTCGGCGTCCACCGAGACGATCGGCTTCAGGTTGAGCAACTTGGCGGCGAGACCCTTGAGGGGACTCACGCGACCGCCACGGACCATGTAGCGGAGGCTTTTCACGGACACGAAGATTCGGCTGTTCGCGGACCAGCGTTCGAGCTTCGCCCGGATCTCGTCCACGCCCGCCCCGGCTTCGGCCGCCTCGGCGGCGCGCAGCACCACGAGGGAGAGGGCGCCCGAGAGGGTGCGCGAGTCGAACGCGGTTACGCGGCCGCTCCAGGCGCCGGCGGCCCGTTCGCTCGCGCCGTGGGTGCCCGAGAGCTTTGCGGAGAGATGCACCGCCACCACGCTTTCGTAGTAGTCGCACAGGAACGAGTACAGGCGCGAGAAGAAATGCGCGGGCGGTTGGGCGGTTTTCGGAAAGCCGCGTTCGCGCTCCACGAGGGCGCGGAGCCCCGCCGCGTCGAGGGTGAGCCGGTCGAGGTATTCGCCCGAGTCGGCGTTCACGACGAGCGGCACGACGTGGATGCGGTGACGTTCGACGAGGTCGGCGGGCAGGTCGCAGGAGGAATCGGTGACGATAGCCACGCGAGCCGCCCGGTCGTGGCCGTCCCGGTATTGCAGGAGCATGTCGTCCGCCTTTTGACCCGTCACGCGGCCAAAGGCGCCGAGGGATTCCATGAGACGCGCCGGATCGTCGACGTGGACGTGGATCTTCGCGCGGCCGCCGCCGCCCGCGACGATCTCGGAATCGCCTTGCGCCGCGATGGCGGCCTTGATCGCGCCGAGGTCGAGCGAGGCGCCCGTCACGAGCGCCTCGGCGCAATAGCGTCGACCGGGCGGCGCGCCCGGCGCGGCTTCCGCGGTTTCTCCGGTCGACCATTCGATCGCCCCCGACTCGACTCGCGGCGCGCCCGAGGCGAGGTACGCGCGCGCGCCCTCGACGAACTCGACGAAGCCGGCGGCCCCGGCGTCCACGACGCCCGCCCGCCGCAGTTCGGGCAGGAGCGCGGTCGTCTCACCGAGGCTCCGCTCGAGGTCCGGCTTCGCGGCGGCCAGGAGCGACGCGAGATTCTCGTGGTGCGGCGCGAAACGGAGGAGCGACGAGGCCCACGCCCCGATCACGGTGAGGATGGTCCCCTCGCGCGGATCGCCCACCGCGGCCCGAGCGCGTCGGTACGCGCCTTCCGCCGCTTCGGCGAAATCGCGGGTTCGGAGCACGGCGTGACGCACCGCTTCGCTCAAGCCGCCGACGAACTGCGCCATGATCACGCCGGAATTGCCGCGGGCGGACAGCAGGGCCGCGTCGGCGATCGCGCGGAGCGTCGCCGCCGCGGACGGCGTCGGCGAAACCGCCTCGACAGCTCCCGCGAGCGTGGCGTGCAGGTTCGTCCCAGTGTCGCCGTCGGGCACGGGGAAGACGTTGATGCGGTCGAGGTGGCGCCTCGCCGCGGCCACGCGGCTGGTGCCGCCGTGGAAAAAACCGTACACTTGGAAGCCGTCCAGCTCGGTCATGCGCCCTCCGGCGGCCGCCTTCTTTTCCGCGACCGCGGTAAACATAACGGATACAACCGGCTGACGGCAACGCGGAAACGCGCTGACCGCCCGAAACGGGACGTATCCGATCCAGGAGAGACTACGATGCCTTACGTCGCTATCGCGCTCTGTTCCTACCTGGCGGGATCGATCCCCTTCGGATACCTGGTCGGTCGGCTCCGCAGCGTCGACCTGCGCTCGTCCGGATCGGGCAACATCGGCGCGACGAACGCCCTGCGCTCGCTCGGCGGACCTGCCGCCCTCCTCACGCTCGTCGGCGACGCGGGAAAGACGCTCGTCGCCGTGCTGGCGATCGGCGCCCTTCCCGGCGTCGATCGCGCGTGGTCCAAGCCGATCGCGGCGGCGGCCTGCGCGCTCGGCCACGTATTTCCCGTGTGGCTCCGCTTCAAAGGCGGCAAAGGCGTCGCCGTCGGCGCGACCGCGGCGTTCGCCCTGGCACCCCTCGCCGCCCTGCCCTCGCTCGGCGTATTCGCCATCGCGGTAGCCGTGACCCGCTTCGTCTCGCTCGGATCGATCCTGGCGGCGCTCGCGCTGCCCGCGTCCTACGCGATCGTCCACCGCGGATCCGGCTTTTCTCCGGCGACCTTCGCCTTCTTCACGGGCGCGGCCGCGCTCGTCCTCGTCGCGCACCGCGGGAATATCGCCAGAATCCTGAACGGCACCGAGCGCCGCCTAGGCGATCGGTAGCGGAATTATGGAAAACCGCTTTCGGCTTTTCGACATACCGCCGGACGCGTGACCGTCCCGTATTCCATCCCTTCCCGATTCCGGCTATAGTGGAACGTCGCGGCGACGCTGCCGCGGAACGAAGACCTTCGCATCGGGAGATTTCATGCGTTATCCCTTGGGCGGTCGCCGCGTGACCGGCGTCGCCGTTCCGCTGCCCGCGCTCCGCACGGCCGAATCGGGCGGCATCGGCGAATACCCGGACCTCGTGCCCTTCGGCGCGCTCTGCGCGTCCGTCGGCGTCGAACTCGTCCAGCTCTTGCCCGTCAACGACACGGGCCGGCAGAGTTCGCCGTATTCGGCCCAGTCGGCGTTCGCGCTCCATCCGCTCTACCTGCGCTTGGCCGCGTTGCCCGAGGCGAAGGGCTTCGATGACGACATCGCCGCGATCAAGCGCGAGTTCGACGACGAGGGACGCTTCCGTTTCCGCGAGCTGCTCGGCGCCAAGACGGCAGTCCTCCGCGCGATGTTCGACAAGAACAAGAAAGCGATCCAGGCGGATCGCGACCTGGCCGCGTGGACGGAGGCGACGACCTGGCTCAAGCCCTACGCCGCCTTCTGCGCGCTCAAGGAACGGCACGACTTCGCGCCGTGGACCGCGTGGGGCGAATACGCCGACCCGACGCCCGCGGACCTCGACCGCATCCTGGCGGATCCCGAGCTGGCCGACGAAGCCCGTTTCGCCTCGTGGCTCCAGTGGCGCTGCGAAGGACAGTTCGCGAAAGCGGCAGCGGAGCTCGCGGGCAGGGGCGTCGCGCTTAAGGGCGACATACCCATCCTCATGAACGAGGATTCGGCCGACGTCTGGGCGTCGCGCCGCTACTTCGACCGCTCGCGCCGCGCCGGGGCGCCGCCCGACATGTTCTCGCGCTTCGGCCAGAACTGGGACTTTCCGATCTACGATTGGGACGCCATCGGGCGCGACGGCTTTTCGTTCTGGAAGGCGCGCCTCGCCGCGGCCTCCAAATTCTACGGGGCTTTCCGCATAGACCACGTGCTCGGCTTCTTCCGCATCTGGTGCATGGGCGACCGCGAGGGACCGGGCTACCTGGGTCGCTTCGTTCCGGGCGGCGGCATCGCGCGCGCGGCCCTCGCGAAGGCGGGCTTCGACGACAACCGGATTCGCTGGCTCTCCGAACCGCACGTGCCCGGCGGACGCCTTCGCGCCGCGCTGTCCGAATCGCCCGATTCCGCCGCCGACTTCGAGCGCGTCGTCGCCTCGACCCTCGACCGCATCGGCAACGAGGATCTCTTCCTCTTCAAGCGGTCGATCCGCGGCGACCGCGACCTGGCCGAACTCCCGATACCCGACGCCGCCCGCGCGTACCTGGTCGACGCGTGGCGCGACCGCGTCCTCCTGGACCGCGGCGACGCCGGCTTCGTCCCGACCTGGCGCCACCACGAGGCGACCGCGTGGAACACGCTGTCGGGCGACGAGCGCGGCGCGCTCGAAACGCTGTTCGCGTCGCTCGCCCGCGATGACGAGGCGCGTTGGGAACGCGAAGGCGAACGCCTCCTCCGCGAGATTTCCTCGGAGACCGACATGTTGGCCTGCGCGGAGGATCTGGGCGCGGTGCCCGTCTGCGTACCGCGCGTCCTCGAACGTCTCGGCATCCTCGGGCTGCGCATTCCGCGCTGGGCGCGCGCGTGGGACGCGCCGGGGCACCCCTACACGCCGCTCGGCGCGTACCCCGAGCTCTCGGTGTGCGCCGCTTCGGTGCACGACACGTCGACGCTCCGCGAGTGGTGGGAGCGCGAACCCGACAGCGCGGATTTCTGGCGCTCGCTCGCGACGGCAGGGGAACCCAAGCCGGCATGGTCTCCCGAGACGGCCGCCCTCGTCCTCGAACGGTTGTCCGCGTGCTCGTCGCGTATCTTCGTCGCCCAGCTCCAGGATTTCCTGGCGCTCTCGAAGGACTACGCGTCCGCCGACCCGAAAACCGAACGGATCAACGTGCCGGGCACGGTGAACGATTTCAACTGGACCTGGCGCATGCCCGCATGCGTCGAAACCCTCTCGGACGACGCGGCATGGAAGACGCGTGTCGCCCGCATCGCCGAAAGGAACGACCGCTGATGGAAACGACGAACGCCACCGACAAGCCCGAAACCGCCGGCGCGCGCGCGATGAAAGCCCTCAAGGAGGCGCTCAAGTCGTCGATCAAGACGATCCTGTTCCTCCTCAAGATCATGGTGCCGGTCTCGCTCGGCGTGTCGCTCTTCGCGTGGCTCGGCGCGCTCGAGGTGGTGGCCGCCTGGTTCAAGCCGGTCATGAGCCTCGTGGGCCTGCCCGGCGACGCGGCCATCGCGCTCATCACCGGCGCGTTCCTGACGAACTACTCCGCCATCGCCGCGATGAACGCGCTCGGCACCATCGGCCTCCGCGAAGCCACCATCATCGCCATCATGTGCCTGACCGCGCACAACCTCATCGTCGAGACCGCGGTGATGAAGAAGGCCGGTTCGTCGTCGATCAAGATGGCCGCTCTCCGGCTCGGCGCGTCCTTCGTCATGGGCTTTCTTTTCAATCTCGTCCTGCCGCGCGACATGGGAGCCTACGCGAGCGGCGCGGAGGCCGCGGCGGTCCGCCCCGAATTCCTCGCCATGCTCGCCGCGTGGGCCGTCTCCACCTTCTGGCTCTTCGTGAAGATCATCGTCCTCGTCGTACTCATCATGGTCGCGCAGGCGTTCATGAAGGAGTTCAAGGTCGCCCAGCTCCTGTCGAAGCTCTTCGCCCCGCTCATGACGGTGTTCGGCCTTCCGGGCAAGACGAGCTTCCTCTGGATCGTCGTCAACATCGTCGGATACGCGTACGGCGCGGCCGTCATCACCGACGAGATCGAGCGCGGCGGCATGACGAAGACGGAGGCCGACCTCTTCAACCACCACGCCGCGATGAGTCACTCGCAGTTCGAGGACACGTTCCTGTACGTCGCGGTCGGCGTACCGGTGCTGTGGATCACCCTGCCGCGCCTGGCGCTGGCCATCGTCGTCGTGTGGCTCGAGCGCGCGCGACGCTCGCTCTTCCGCGCGTCGTTCCGCGTCGGCACTCATTGAACGCCTCGGCGCTCCTCGAGTGACACGGCGCTCCTCGAGTGACACGGCACTCCTTGAGTGCCGCGGGATACATTGACGCTTATTGAGCGATCCCGGAATTCCGGAATCGCATGACAGGAGCACACGCATGAAACTGGAAACCTTCACGCTCAAGGAAGACGTCCTGCCGGTCGATCTCGACGGCTGGATCGCGTACCGCGCGGAAAAAATCGTGATCGTCCTCCACGAATGCGATTTCCGCGTCGACGGGTACGTCGCGTTCCGTCCGGACGACATCGAGGGCCAGGAAGCGAGCCAGGCGAACGCCTTCCACGACAAGGTCATCGCCGAGGAAAAGCTGCTCGACGCGTGGCAAGACCGCCGCGAATGGGCGTACGCGAATTACCAGGAACTGTTCGCGCGCTTCGCGAAGGACCGCGAGCTGCTCAGCGTCGAACGCCCCGGCGATTATTTCCTCGTCGGAGAAGTCGTCGATACCGACCACGAAGGCGTCACCCTCAAATGCATGGCGCCCGACGGCGGCTGGGACGAGGAAGACGAATTCGTCGACTGGGACGAGATATCGCTCGTCCGCTGGCGAAGCAACTACCTGACCATGCTGCGGAAGCACGGGGCCAAGCGCCCGGACTGATGCCCGTCGACGCGTCACTTGACGCGTCGGTAGCCCGTGAAACGCATCGTCATCCTGAAACCTTTCTTGACGAACAGGATGACGGCTTCTCCCTCCATCGCGCACGACGAGACGACCAGGGCTCCGTCGGCAAGCCGCTCGAACCCGATGCGTCCCTCCATGCGCGTGACCATGTCCGGCAGCGGATCGCTCCGGTAGTCGAGCGATTCCGCGTCGCCCCCGGCTCCGAAGTTCGCGAAGCCCGCGTACCCCGATTCCCTGTCTTTGATCCGGTACGCCGCCCGGAGTCCGCCGTCGCGCGGCGTCGCGTCGCCGCGTTCGAGTTTCGGGCGCGCGAGCCCGGAAAACGGGACCGTATCCTCGAACATCCGGCCGTCGTCCTCGCGCGCCGCATCCTTGCTTTTCGCGTCCGCCGCCCGCCGTTTTTCCGTGACGTCCTTGCCGTTTTCGACCGCGCGCACGAGCTCCGGTCGCGCGGTCCCGCCCTCGTACGAAATGCGGTATTCGAGCTCTTCGGTCTTCGTCGCCTTTCCCTTGCCGTCCAGCTCGGTCGAGACGACGACCATGCCGGTCGGCGCGTACGCGGCGCCGATTTTCCAGGCCGCCTCCGCGCGGCTCCATAGTTCGTCCGCGTCCATGCCGTTCGCGGCTTGAGCCCACGCGGCGCGACATCCCGCGACGGCGAACAAGACGCACGCCAGGTTCCGCATGGAATGCCCCGGACATTTTCCCTTTGACGTTTTATCCATGAACTCGTCTCCTTCGCGCATCGACGCCGAAAAACGAAAAACCGGGCGGTCTCCCTCCCGGTTACGAAATTCTTCGAAAATTTCCTATTTGTACTTGTCGACGATCTTCCGGATGGTGCCGTCGGCCAACATGGCCTTGAGCGTCGCGTCGAGCCTGTCGCGGATACCCGCATACGCGGACTTGTTCGAGATGCCGACGTTCCAGCTCGACGAGTCGAGGACGTTCGGCAGTTCGAGGATCGCGTCCTCCAGCCCGAGCAGCTTGACGTTGTACCGGATCACGAGGGAGTTGTCGACGAAGACGCGCACGCGTCCCGCCGCGAGCTTCCGCAGGGCGGCCGCCATGTCCGGCGCCCAGTCGACCGCGATGCCGTTGTCCTCGAGATGCGTCTTCGCCCAACCGGAGCCGATGTAGCTTCCGACCGCGTGGGGCTTGAGGCCGCTCAGATCGCGGACCGAGAGCAGTTCCGCGTTGCCGCCGTCGGCCTTGCGGACGAACATCGTGAAGGTCGCCATGAGGGCCGGCTGGACGGTGAACGAGGCGTACGCGAGGCGTTCCGCGGTCGGCACGGTCACGAAGGCGTCGGCCGAGCCGGAAGACACCATCACCTGCGCGCGCGCCCAGGGGAAACCCTCGTGGACGACCGGGATTCCCATCCGCCGCGCGAGGGCTTCCTCCAGCACGTCGATGAGCATGCCGCGCACGTTCCTGCCTTCGCCGGAGGACAGCGGCGCGAAATCGCCGAAATAGACGACTTTGAGGGGTTTCGCCTGCGACCATGCGACCAAGCCCGCCGCGAGGGCGATCGCGACGACGATGATTCCGGAACGCGCGCGCAAGTTCCCTCCTCGCGGCCGCCGTTCCGTCCCCGGAAAGCGCCGCCCTTCTCCCGCGAGTATCGCCGACAAGCGTCCTAAGGTAAAGCGCGGCATTACCGGGAATCCTTTCCTTGACCGCCGCGCGTATCGGGCGTACGCTTCCCGCGTTCCATTCCTCGCTCGAGGAAACCCGAAAGGAGCCCGTCGTGGATGTCGCCGCCCTCAGGAAACTGTTTCCCGTCACCGAAACCCTGGCCTACCTCAACAACGCGGCCGAATCGCCCGTGAACCTCAGGTTCCGGCGCCGGCTCGACGAATATCTCGACCTCGTCTCGAGGGCTCCGCACGAGAAGCCGTCAGTACGGGACGAAACCCGCGCCCTGCTCGCCCGGCTCCTCGGCGGGAAGCCGTCCGAATACGCCCTCGTCGCGAGCACCGGCGTCGGAGTGGGCATCACGGCGGCCGGCATCGACTGGAAGCCCGGCGACAACGTCGTCGTGCCCGCCGACGAACACTGGAACAACACCTTCCCCTGGTTCGCCCTGCGCGACAAGGGCGTGGAAACGCGCCTCGTCCCCGCGGACCCGGACGGCCGCGTCGAGCCGGCCGCGTTCGCGAAGCTCGTCGACGGACGCACCCGCGTCGTCGCGGTCGCCGCCGTCCGCCACACGACCGGTTTCCGGGCCGACCTCGAGGCGATAGGCGCCATCACCCATGAACGCGGCGCCATCTTCGCCGTCGACGGCATACAGGCCGCCGGCGTGATGCCGCTCAACGTCGACGCGGCCGGCATCGACGTGCTCTCCGCGGCCGGTTTCAAGTGGCTGCTCGGACAGCCCGGCATCGGTTTCTATTATGTCCGCGAATCGGTCCGCGACCGCATCAAGCCCGTACTCCCGGGGATGTTCGCGGCCGAGGACGACCTCCGCGAACTCAGGCTCTTCCCCGATTCGCGCCGCTACGAGACGGGCACGATCGCCTATCCCTTCTTCCACGCGTGGGCGGGCGGCCTCGAGTTGCTTCTCGAACTCGGCGTCGACGCCATCCACGCGCGCGTCCTCGCGCTCGCCGCCCGCGCCGCCGAGGGTATCGCCTCCGCCGGGCTGACGCTCGCGAGTCCGACGGAGCGCGAGTCGGAGCGTTCCGCGATCCTGTCCTTCACCGCGGGCACCCAAGAGGAGAACAAGGCGATCATCCGGCGGCTCCAGGACGATCGCATCCTCGTGTCGTTGCGCGGGGGACGGGTCCGCGTCAGTCCGTCCTTTTTCAACACCGAGGACGAGATCGACCAATTCGTCGCCGCCCTTCGCGCCCGCTGAACGCGGCGATGGTTTCTCGGCTGGAACCCCGGGCGATTTCCTCCGATAATCGAGGTAGGGAGCGTACGGGGCTTCCGCCGTCAAAACGTCGAAGGAAAGAAGGCGAACCGACAGCATGCCGAAAGCCGAAGATCCCGCGGACAGCGAAATCAATCCGGACATACTCCTGACCGAGGTCGATCGGCCGTCGGCCAAGATCTACGTCCGGACGACGCTGCTCATCGTCCTGCTCTGGATCGTCGCGGCCGGAGTCCTCGCCTCGCGGTACGTCGACTCGCGCCTCGAAGGCAGGGTCGCGGAGGCCAGGAGAACCCTCTCCCGCGAGATGACCGACATCCACACCGGGCTGTCGCGCAATCTAGAGGTTTTTCACGGCGTGCCCGCCGTCATCGCCCGCGACGGCACGGTGATTTCGGCGCTGCGGACCGCGGCGGCCCGGCGCCCGGCGCGCGCGACTTCCGCGTCGCAAGCGGAGCTGCGCGCCTCATGGGCGAAGATCCCCGCGTACGCGGCCGCGAACGAGTCGCTCGCCATCGCCACGGAGGACATACCCGCCCTGAGCGTCCTGTGGATCATGGACCGCTCCGGCGACTGCGTGGCCGCGAGCAACCACGCCGCGGCCGAGAGCTTCATCGGCTACAATTACGGCGACCGGACCTACTTCCGCGACGCGATGAACGGCAAGCAGGGCAACCAGTTCGCCGTGGGGCGCGCCAGCAACGTTCCCGGCCTCTATTTTTCCGCGCCGGTATACGACGGCGGCCGGATCGTCGGCGTGGCCGCGGGCAAGCTCGAACTCGCGTACCTGTCCACCTGGGTCAACCAGGCGAACGCCTTCATCTCCGACATCTACGGGGTCGTCGTCCAGGCCCAGGACGCGCGGCTCATCATGCGCGCCCTGCCCGACGCGTCGGTGCGGAAACTCTCCCCGGAAGAACGATTGGCCCGGTATCGCCTGTCCGAAATTCCCGAACTCTCGATCGAATCGTGGAACCGCCCGCCGACGCCGGGATTCTTCAGTCTCCAGGGAGGCGACACGCCGCTCCTGCTCGCCTTCCGGCCGCTCACCGGAGACGGCTTGACGGTCACCGTGCTCGAAGCGGTACCCGAAATCGCCACCCGCGCATTCGATCGCCGCCGGTTGCACGCGCTGCTCGCTGCGGCGGGCACGGTCACCGTCGCGCTCGTCTCCGCGGCCCTGTTCTATTTCAACAACCGCCGGAGCGTCCGGAATTTCCTGAAACACCGGCGAGACATCGAGTACATGGCCATGCACGACATGCTCACCGGGCTCCTGTCGCGCGCGGTCATCGACCCGATGATCCGCCAGGGCATCGCCATCGCGACGCGTTCGGGCAAGCGCATGGCCGTGCTCTTCCTCGACCTGGACCTGTTCAAGGACATCAACGACTCCATGGGGCACGAAACCGGCGACCTCGTCCTCAAGGAGGTGGCGAAGCGGCTGCGCGGGGCCGTGCGCGCCTCCGACCCGGTGATCCGCCACGGCGGCGACGAGTTCGTGATCCTCCTCAACGACCTCGATGGACCGGACGACGCTGCCCGGCTTTCGGGCAAGATACTCGCGTCGCTGAAGGCGCCGTACACCGTTTCGGGCGTCGCCCTGCATCTCTCCGCCAGCGTCGGCGTCGCCCTGTTTCCGGAGGACGGGCGCTCTCCGTCCGTCCTCCTGCGCAACGCGGACTCGGCGCTCTTCCGGCGCAAGGAACGCGGCCGCGGGGACTACAGCTTCTACCACGCGAGCATGAACGCGGACACCATGGCCCATCTGGCCATGGAAGCCGAGCTGCGGAACGCGATCGAGAGCAAGCAGTTCGTGCTGCATTACCAGCCGCAGTATTCCCATTCGCGGCGGGCGATCATCGGCTGCGAAGCCCTCGTGCGCTGGCAGCATCCCGAGCGCGGGCTCCTGCCCCCGGACCAGTTCATCGCGTCGCTCGAGAAGACCGGCTTGATCACGCGGCTCGGGCAGTGGGTGATCAAAGAGGCGTGCCGACAGGCGATGTCGTGGCGGGAGGCGGGGCTCGAGGACCTGCCCGTGTCGGTCAACATATCGGCGCACCAGTTCCGCGAACCCGGGCTCGTCGACTACGTCCGGACCACGCTCTCGGAAAACGGCCTGCCGCCTTCGGGGCTCGAACTCGAGCTCACGGAAAGCGCCCTCATGGAGAACACCGACGAAGCGCTCGCCACGATGCAGGAACTCAAGACCATCGGCGTGAGCCTTTCGATCGACGACTTCGGAACCGGCTATTCGAGCCTGTCGTACCTGAAACGTTTCGAGCTCGACACGCTCAAGATCGACCAGAGTTTCGTGCGCGACGTGGAAACGGACCCGAACGACCGGGCCATCGTCGAGGCGATCATCGGCCTCGCGCGCACGCTCGGGTACCACGTCATCGCCGAGGGGCTCGAGACCGAAGCGCAGCTGCGGAAACTGGTTACCCTCGGCTGCGACGCCTTTCAGGGCTACTGGTGCTCGGGTCCCCTGCCGCCGGAGGCCTTCGCGAAATTCGTCGCCTCCCGCCGCGCGGACGCCGATCCCGCGTGAACGCCGTTCCCCGTGCCGGCTTCGGTCAGGAGCCTACTTGATGTCCTTCACCGCCCCGCACACGAAAACGACCGTCTGCAGGTAGCGATAGCATTCCTCCATGCTCGAGGCCGTCCACGCCACTTCGGTGCCGGAGATCGCCTCGACGCCGGGCACGATGGCCGCCGCGTAGGCGAGGAGCGTGTTGGCGAGCCGCACGACGACCTTGACGGGCGCCGCGGTCGCGAGGATCCGTCCCGAGCCGGGCTCGAGCGCCTTGCCGGCAGCTCGGAGCGCTTCGAGTACGCGCGCCTTGGGGAGCATTTCGCCCGCGAACCGGGCGATGGCACGTTTGGACGCGAGGACCGCCACGCCGGGAGCGTAGCGCGCGACACCCTCCACGCAGGCGTCGTCGCCGAACACGAAGGAAAGCGGCACGCCGAGCTCGCCCGCGTACCACGAGTTGAGGAGGCCCTCGTCGACGTCGACGCCGTTGATCGCGATCCTCGAGATAGCGGCCGACGAGTAGGTGTGGTCCATCATGCCGGGAAGCCCGACCGCCGCGTGATAACCGAAGAGAACGAGGTTCGTGAAGCTCCGGTCGAGCCCCTCGACCATGTAGTGGCGCCTCGGGTAGCCGCGCACGATCCGTACCGACGGATGCAGCGAGCCCCAATCGAGGTTGTCGCCGACCGTATGCGAGTCGCACACGACGATTTCGGCGTCGGGATGCCGCTCGACGACGCCCTCGACGAAGGCGTTCACCTGTTCGGTGGCCTCCGCGTTCCAGCGGGCGTCCCCGAGCGTCTCCTTCCAGAAAGCGACGCCTCCCAAGCCCTCGTAATCGAACGATATGAACACTTTCATGCGGCATCCTTTCGCGGCCGCGACGCGGCGGCGGTACGACCATGGTCGCCCGATCCGATGCCGCCGTCAAGCGCGGGCGACGGCGCGCGCGGCGCGCGACTCGGGCTCGATGCGGGCGGAACCTTCATCCCTCAACCGCCGCTTGAACGCGGTCGCCGATACCGTCATTGAAGCCGACCGACGCCGCGCATACACTCGACATCGACCGGTCACAAGGAGCATTTCATGGACCTTACGCAATTGGGCAACGCGATCAGGGAATTCCGGCAGCGCCTCGGCTTCACGCAAAACGACCTCGCCTCGGCCCTGCAGGTGAGCCCGCAGGCGGTGTCGAAGTGGGAGCGCGGCGAAAACGCGCCGGACATCGCCTCGCTGCCTGCGATCTCCGAGATCCTCGGCGTGTCGATCGACACCCTGCTCGGGGCGCATTGGCGCGACGACCGCACCGTGAACGCCACCGTCATGTTCGCGGACATGGACAAGTATTCGGAGCTCGCCGCGGGCAAGGAACCTGCCGAGATCGCCATCTCGATCAACACGTACTTTTACGCGCTCACCGAGCACGTCATCGCCTTCGACGGGATACCGGTCAAATACATCGGGGATTCGCTGCTCTGCGTGTTCGCGGGCGACGGCCACGCCCTGCGCGCCGTATGGGCCGCCCTCGCGGCGCGTCGCGACGAGACGCGCCCGAGCCACTACGCCCTCGCGACGGGCCGCGTGTGGATGGGCGCCATCGGGCATCCCGCCTACGCGCGGCCTGACGTCCTCGGCGACACGGTGAACCTGGCGGCGTGCCTGGTGGAGTGGTCCGGCCACGATCCCGCGTGCGCCATAGCCGCCACCGCCGTCACGGTCGACGCCGCCGGCCCCGGCGTTTCCGTCGGGAAACGAGCGACGATCGATCTCTCCAAATCCGTCAGGAACCTCGCCGTCGCCGAAATCGTCGGGGTCTCATGATCCGAACCGTCCGCGGCCGCCTTCCCGGCCGCGGTTCGGCGGCTTTACAAGCCGGCCATTGAGTGGTACTCTGCTATATCGCTTTTTTACTATATTTCGACACCGTTGATGGCCGGGATCGGTCGGCCCGCGGAATCAAGGATGGACACCATGGCGCTCGATCCCCAACAGGAACTGGCCGCGCTTAAAGCCAGGATGGACGCGATGCCCGGCGCGGAAAACAAGATCTCGATGATCGTGTTCTCCGGCGACCTCGACAAGCAGATCGCGGCGATGATCATCGCCACCGGCGCGGCCGCGATGGGCATGCAGGTCGTGCTCTTCTACACGTTCTGGGGTACCGCCGCCCTGCGCGACCCGGCGAAGCGCGTCGGCGGCAAGGGCTTCCTGGCCAGGATGTTCGGCTTCATGCTGCCGAAGGGCCGGAACAAGCTCAAGCTTTCGAAGATGCACATGGCCGGAGCGGGCACCGCGATGATCAAGTGGCTCATGAAGAAGAAGAACGTCGCCAGCCTCGACATGCTCTACGAGATCGCCGGCCAGCTCGGCGTCAAGATCTACATCTGCGAAATGTCCATGGACCTCATGGGCTTCAAGAAGGAAGAGATGATCGACTATCCCGGCATCGAGACCTGCGGCGTCGCCGCCTTCCTCGGCCACGCGAAGGAAAGCTCGGTCCAACTCTTCCTCTAAGCCGTTCCCCAAGGAGACGAACATGGCCGACTACGCCGTCAAGAAGACCCTCGACTACAAGGGCCTTCCCTGCCCGATGCCCATCGTCAAGATCAGCCAGGACATCAAATCCGTGGCGATCGACGAGGTCGTCGAAGTGCTCACCACCGACCCGGGTTCCATCGCCGACTTCCCGGCGTGGGCCAAGACCTCCGGCAACGCCGTCCTCGAGACGAAGCAGGACGCCGGTCTCATCCACCTCTTCGTGAAACGGCAGAAATAGCCGGGAGTTTCCCATGGATCCGCAAACCGCCCCCGCCGCGGTCTCGGGCGCGAGCCAGGCCGCTTCGGGCGCGGCCGAAGCGGTCAGCGCCGCGTCGGCTTACGTCGAACCCACCGGTTTCTCGCTCGTTCTCGACCGCGTCTACTGGTTCCTGACCGTCCACTTTTTCTACGTCGCGGTCGCGGCCTTCGCCGTCCTCATGGTCGCGAAGCTCGTCCGCATCGCGCGTTCGCCGCTCCAGCCGTATTCCCTCGCCATCTTCCCGCGGAAGAAACGGCCCTTCCTGGCCGCGTTGCGCGACACCTTCCTGGCGCCCGCCATCCTGAAGAAGTCGCCCGTGTTCTGGATCTTCTTCGCGATGTTCCACGTCGGGCTCGTCCTGCTCGTCCTCGGGCACGTCGACATCCTGCCGACCGTCTCCATCATGGACGAGAAGTCGCGCCACATGCTCGGCGCGGGGGCCGTCGGCGTCATGGTGACCCTGCCCTGCCTCTACTTCCTCGGCCGCCGCTTCAAGAGCCCGGTGCGCGAGATCTCCGTTCCCTCGGACTACCTCCTCTTGCTCCTGCTCCTGTTCACGTTCCTGCTCGGCGACCTCATGAGCTGGGGCAACTCGTGGACGGCGAACGGCTTTGTGATGACGAAGGCGGACTTCGCGAAATACTTCGACAACCTCGCGCGCTTCACGTTCGAGAATCCGCGGATCTTCCTCAAGGGATCGCACTACCACTTCTTCGTGCTCCACGTCGTCTTCGCCGAACTGATCCTGCTCGTCCTGCCCTTCTCGAAGGTGGTCCATGCCTTCCTGTCCCTGCCGCTCAACCTGATAAGGAGGAAGCCATGGACCGCGAACTGAGCGCCGCCCTCAAGAAGCTGTTCGAGACGAAGCTTCACGGCGCCATGCGCATGTACCTCGACACCTGCGCGCGCTGCGGCAACTGCGTCACGGCCTGCCACGTGTACGCCTCCATGCCGGACGTCCGCTACTCGGCGGTGGGACGCGCGGAAACCGTGCGGAAGATCTTCAAGCGCTATTTCAAGTTGCAAGGCAAGCTCGCGCCGTGGCTCGGCGAGACCTTATCCTTCGACGACGACACCCTGCGCAAGCTCGAGGAAGCCGCCTTCACCTGTACGGGCTGCCGCCGCTGCGTCATGGCCTGCCCCTTCGCCATCGACACGCAACAGATCATGGGGATCGCGAAAGCCCTCCTCATCGGGGCGGACAAGGAACCGAAAATCCTGTCGATGCTCGCGGACATGTCGATCGCGAAAGGCGACAGCTCGGATGAGACCAGGGCCGCCTTCGTCGAGGCGGCTCGCAACCTCGACCCGGAAGTGGAGGCGATCTGGCCGAAACCCGAAGGTCGCGACGCCATCCCGGTGGATCGCGTCGGAGCGCGCGTGCTGTACGTCGCCTTGTCCGGCAAGCACTCCATCGTGCCGTCGGCGGCCGTCATGAACGCCGCCGGCGAGGACTGGACCCTGAGCCGCTTCGAAGCGGTCAACTTCGGCGCCTTCCTCGGCGACGCGGCGCGCCAGAAGGCGATCGCGAAGCGCATCGTCGACGAAGCGAACCGCCTCGGCGTGCGGGAAGTGGCCGTCGTGGAATGCGGCACCGCGTTCCGCGTCCTCAAGTGGATGATCGGGAAGCAGCGTTTCTCCGTCGTGTCGATCGCCGAGCTCATCGCGCGATACATACGCGAAGGCCGTGTCAAGCTGGACAAGTCGAAGCTGACCGACAAGATCACCTATCACGATCCCTGCCAGCTGGCGCGCAACTCGGGCGTCATCGAGGAACCGCGCGAGATCCTCCGCGCCCTCACGGACTCCTTCGTCGAGATGACGCCGAACCGCGAGGACAACTGGTGCTGCGGCGGGGGCGGCGGTCTCGTGGCCGCGGGCGACAAGGACTTCCGCATGAAGAGCGCGAAGGTGAAGGCCGACCAGGTCCGCGCCACCGGCGCCGCGATCGTGTGCACCGCGTGCGAAAACTGCCACAGCCAGCTCTCGGACCTGAACGAACACTACGGCCTCGGCATGCGCGTCGAGTTCCTCTCGAAGCTCGTCGCCGACGCGCTCGTGAAACCCTGACGACGCCGCCCGTCGATCCCGACGACCTCGAGCGACCTTCGACGCCCCGCGCCACGCGGGGCGTCGTTTTGTCAAGACGGCCGGATTCGTGCTATCGTCATTGCCCATGACCCTTTTAAAACCCATCGCCCACGACGCCGATTTGATCAGGCGCCTCCAGAACGCGCACGCTGACCACATCGAGTCGATGTACGCGGGCCTGGCACGCGCGCCGGGCAATCCCGACGGCGTCTTCATCGAACGCGTCGGACCGGCGCGCGTCTTCATCGCCTCCGGCGAACGCTTTACAAACCGGCTGATCCTGGCCGGCACCGAAACCCGCGACGAGTTCGACGCGATCTTTTCGCTGTACGACCTCCACCGCGCCGGGTGCGTCGTCGAGATCAATCCCGCGAACTTCTATCCCGACGCCCCGAAGGACTGGTCGTCCGACATCGTCCCGGAACTCTTCCGGCGCGGGTGCGAACTCCGTCACTTCCGCTGCGTGTGGGTGAGGAGGAGCGGCGCCGTGCTGCCGCGCTTCCGGAAGGGACGGGCGCTCAGCTTCGACCACGACCGGACCGCCGACTACCTTCCGTACGCGCGCGAAGCCCAGCCCGGCGAAGACTGGCCCGCGTTCGGCGAGCGGCTCCTGGCCGCCGAGTCAGGCCCCGGATGGCACCACTACGTCGCGCTCATGGACGGAAAGGCGGTCGCCACCGCGGCTTTTTTCAAGGCCGGCGCCACGGGTTACCTGGCCCAGGCCGACACGCATCCCGACCACCGCCGAAAGGGAGCCCACGCCCTCCTCATCGAACGCCGCGTCCTGCACGCCAAGGTTCTCGGCTGCGACCTCGTCTTTTCGGTGACGGACTCGCACACGCAGAGCGCCCGCGACCTCCAGCGCCGCGGCTTTTCGCTCGCGTACAATTACCTGTTGTTCACGCGCCCGGCCAAGGCAGACTGAGACCGACGATGGGCTGGGGCGGACGCATCCTCTACGTCAATTTCCGTCGCTACCAGGAAGACATGCTCGCGGCGTTCGAAGACGAACGGAAACGCGGCCACCGCAAGTTCCACTTCGTCGCGCCGCCCGGTTCCGGCAAGACCCTCATCGGCCTCGAAATCATCCATCGCCTGCAAGAGAAAGCCGTCGTCTTCGTGCCGACTCTGGCGCTCCAGGCTCAATGGGTGGAGATGAGCGACACCTATTCCGACGGGGTGCGCGCGGGGACCCGCGTCGAGGACGATCCCGACCTCTTGTGCCTGACCTACCAGATCGTCAGCACGAAGGACGCGGACGGGAACGCCCACCGCAACGCCCGGGCGATCCTCGACGCGCTCGCTGGCAGGCGCACGATCGTATTCGACGAGTGCCACCACCTCACCGACGAATGGGCCGCCGTCGTGTCGCGCCTCGATCGCGACGACAGTTTCATCGTCGGCCTGACCGCCACGCCGCCGTGGGACCGCGACGAGCGCGGTATCGACACCTACCTCTCGCTCCTCGGCGAGGTCGACTACGAAGTCACCCTGCCGCCCGTGGTCAAGGAAGGCTACCTCGCGCCGTTCCAGGACCTCGTGTACGTCGTCGCGCCGACCGACTCCGAGCTCGCGGAGATCGAACTGCGCTTCGCCCCGTATCGCGAGGCGCTCCGCGCCCTGCTCGCGGCGCAGGACTTCACGCCCCTCCACATTTGGGCGCAAGCCAGGCTCGGCGACTGGCGCGACCCGGAGGGCGCTCCCGTGCCGTGGCCCGAACTCTGGAAGGAAAGGCGCGAGTACTGCCTGTCCATGGCGCGTTTCGTGCAATCGCAGGGACTCGCGCTCCCTCCGAGCGTTCCGCCCGAACCCGAAATGGAGGAGACGCCCGATTTCGAAGACCTGCTCCGCGTGCTCGAGGATTACGACCGCACGGAGCTCTCCGAAACCGATAGCTCGGACGCGGACGGGCGGGCGCGCGAAACGGCGCGGAACGCACTTCGCGCGGGCCTTCAGTCGATCGGTTACATCCTGGACGACGTCGGAGTCCGGCGCGCGCCCGAGGGCATCCACACGATACTCGGAAAATCGCGCAGCAAGATCAGGGCGCTCGCGGACATCCTTCCCGCCGAGCAAGCCGCCCAGGGCGACGATTTCCGCTGCCTGGTGTTGACCGACTACGAGGAAGGCGACGGCAAGGACGGCAACGGCGCGGCCGACGTGATGCGCTTCCTGTGCTCGCATCCGGAGACGGCCAGGCTCGGGGTCGTCATGCTGACAGGCCGCACGGTGCTCGTCGGCGACGACATCCTGGACGAGTTCCTGTTCCAGGCGCGCATGTTCGCGGATCAGCGCGGGCTCGACCTGGAGTTGAGCTCGGAGGCGATCGAGTTCGATCCGGAGGAAACGCTGCTCTCGGGCGGCGCGACCGGCACCATCCGCTCGAAAGCGGTTTCGGCGAAAGCCGCGGCCGCGGGTCGCTTCCATCGCGTGACGGGCGCTTCAGCCGCCTGGAACACGCAGACCTACGTACCCCTCGTCACGCGCCTCCTCGAACGCGGGATCGTGCGCGTCCTCGTGAGCACGCGGGCCATGCTCGGCGAAGGCTGGAACGCGGTCAAGCTCGACACCCTCGTGGACCTGACCGTCGTCTCGAGCGCGGCGTTCGTCAACCAGATGCGCGGCCGCACCCTCAGGCTCGATCCCGACCGCCCGCTCAAGACGTCGGACAACTGGGACATCGTCGCGGTGCTGCCCTCCGCCGACCACGGCGCCTTCGACCTCGACCGGCTCCAGCGAAAGTACCGTCACTTTTTCGGCCTTACGGGCGAAGGCCACCTCGAACGCGGCATCGGGCACATCCATCCCGCCCTGTCCCCTTCCTCGCTGCGGGAACTTCACGCCGCGCGGACGGACATCGGACAGGCCATGCTCGGGCGCGCGGCGAACCGCGACCGGGCGCGCGTCGCGTGGAAAGTCGGCCAGCCGTACGAGAACCGCGTCTTGCATTGCCTCGACCTCAAGATCGACGAGCGGAACGCCCCGCCCGCCCTCGCGCCGGCGCTGGCGTCGAAGCGCATCGCTAAGGGAAAGAAATACGCGTTCATCGTCGAAGTGACCGCGTTTCCGCTCGCGACGCTCCTCTTCCTGTTCGGCCTGCTCGGTTTCATGTTTCCGGACGATCTTGCGAAAGTCTTGCCCGGTTCCGTCACCGGAAGCGTCGCGTCCGCCGTCGCCGGCGCTCTCGCCGTCGCCCTGACGGTACTGAACAAACGCGTCGGCCACTTCGTCGCGACGCCGTCCGTCCTATTGCCGTACAAGGCCGAGAGCCGGTGGAAACGTTACGTCGCGGCCGTCTGGGACGCGTGCGCCGACGCCCTGCACGCGATCGGCGAGAGCCCGGACCCGTCGCTCCACAGGATGTTGTCCGTGGACCGGCGTTCGGACGGATCGTATCGCCTGTCGGTACCCGACGCGAACGTTCCCGAGAGCGCGTCCCAGGCGATTGCCGAGGCGCTCGTCGACGTATTTTCCCCCGTCGCCGGACAAAGCTGGATACTCAAAACGGTGGCGCCGCTCGACGCGGGCGGCTATGCCGACGCGTGGAAGGCTCTCGTCAGCAAACGGGCGGCGGCGGGCTACGCCTCCGACGCCAAACGACGGCGCAAGAAGCGCGAGCCGTCGACTCCTCGCGATTTCGAGGAACGGGACGTCATACGCTCGGAAGACCGCGTCGACGACGCGCTCGTGTCGGCGGTCCCCGTGCCCGAGTGCTTTACGGCATCGAAGGAACACGCCGAGGCGTTCGCGAAGGCGTGGCGGACCCGGATCGGACACGCGCGCCTCGTCGGCTCGCGCTCCGCCGAGTACGCAATCCTCTTGGACGCCTTTCGGGGAAAAAAACACTACCCCGTCCACCTCACGCGCCGGGAGCTGTGGCAGTAGCGGTGTCAGACACTCGCCACGATGCGCGACCCGTCGTCACCCTTGCCGAGCTTGGCGAAAACGGCCGCGAAGCGGATCGTGAAGACGTACCACGGCGCGAGCGACAGGAGCGAGAAGACGAGACCGACGGCACCGGCCGTCGACGGCACGATCATGAGGACGGCGGCGGCCAAGCCGAAGCCCGCGGTAGCCTTGCCGAAGCGCGGGCTCCGGAACATGAGGATCGCGACGATGAACAGCGTGACCCCGTTCAGCACGTAGTACGCGTCGAAGGCCGTGCCCTGCCATCCGACGATCATGGCTTGCGCCGCCGCGACAAGCGTCGCCCGGCCCGCCTGGTCGGCGCCGGACCATTTGCCGGCGAGCGCCCACAGCTCGAAGGTCCGGTTCGAGGAGATGTACGCGGCGATGCCGATGAAGCCGAGGAGGAGCGCCGCCTGGAGCATGCCCCGGTTCGTCTCCTTGAGCGCGTGGTAGAAGGCGAGGTAGATCACCGCGATGAGGACGTTGTTCACGAGGATGAAGATATCCGCGTGGAACAGCCCGACGAGAGGCCGACGCGCGAACAGCTCGAGCCACGCCTCGGGCGACGCGGGCATCGGGAAGATCGAGTACACGGCGATCTGCGCCGGAATGATCGCCAGCATCGCCACCGCCGCCGCGAAGGCGAAGCGGAACAGGGATCGGTACTGGACGAGCGGATCGTTTCCTGCTGTCATGATAAACGGCTCCATGGGGACAAGATGCTGGATACGGCGATCATACCAATACCATTATTGACAAGTCGACACGCCTATCTTGTCTTTTCACGGGAAGATTTTCGCGCCGATGCCCGCAACGGCGCGAGTCACGCGTCACTGATCATCACGCCTCGTTCGGAACGGTTTCGACGAGCGCCTCGGCGAGCGGCGCCTCGACCGCCCGGTTCGCATGCATGGTCATGTCGGCGTCTTGATCGGCGCCCGTGAGCGCGTCGGGACCCGCATCGCTCGCGGTATCCGGCGCCGGCTCGCGCAAGGCCGCGCGCACGCCGCGGTCGAAACGCACGACGAGGGTGACGACGAGGATGAGCGCGCCCATGACCGCGAACAGGACGGGCACGGACGTGAACTCGGCGGCGGCGCCGGCCGACGCGGCGCCGAGCGGGAAGGCGCACATGGCCATCATCGACAAGACCGAGTTCGCGCGTCCCATGAACGACGGCGGGGTCCGTTCCATGAGGTAGGCGCCTATGGTCGCGTTGATCGGGGGCAGGGAAAACCCGAGGCAGCCGGCCGCGGCGATGGCGACCGCCAGTCGGAGCGTCGAGCCGGGCAGCACGGCCGGAATGCCGAGGCACGCGTAGAAGAGGCCGACCGCGAAAAAACCGCCGAGGATGAGCGCGAAGCGCGACTTGCCCCTGCCGTAGCGGGCGAGCGCGAGGGCGCCGAGCATGATCCCGACCGTGAAGCCAATGCCGAGGTAGCCCATGCCTTCCGGCCCGACCCCGAGCGTGTCCTTGACGTAGGCGGGCTCGAGCGCGCCGAAGGGCGACAGGGCGAAGTTGGCGAAGGCCGCGAGCAGGGTGGTGATGCGGATGAGCCGGTCGTTCCAGACGAAGCGGAGGCCCTCCTTCAGGTCGCGCGCGAAACCGGCCAAGGCGCCCCGCTCGTGGGCTTCGCGCGGTTCAGGGACGTCGCCGGGAACGGAAATCGAAAGCGTCATGAAACACGCGAAGACGAAGGTGGCGGCGTCCACGGCGATGGAACCCGCGACGCCGATCGTGGCGATGAGGATGCCCGCCGCGGCGAGGCCGATGAGCTCGGCGAAGCTGGCCGCGGACTGGGAGAGCGACGACGCCTGCAGGTAGAGGTCTTTCGGGACGATGAGCTGGAAGAGCCCGCCCCCGGCCGCGGAGGAAAAAGTTTCCGCGGTGGAGCTCAGGAAGCCGATGACGAAGAGCATCCAGGGTTCCAGGCGGCCCGTGCCGAAGAGGAGCGCGACGAGCCCGACGAGGATGCCGCGCGCGGCGTGTCCCGCGACGACGAGGGGCTTGCGCGGCAGGCGGTCGGCGACGACGCCGGCGATGAAGCTGAACAGGAGGTTCGGGATGGCGCTCACCGCGATGAGCGTGCCCATGATGAGGGTGGAACCGGTGAGCTGGTACACCATCCAGCCGAAGGCGACCGTGTCGATCGAGTCGCCGAAGCGGGAGACGGTGTTGCCGATAAGGACGGTGAGATACGACCGCGTCTTGAAGAGCCGGATGAGCCCTTCCTTTTCAGGAGCGTTCATGGACGCCTCCGTTGATCCGGGCAGCCCGGCCCCCGAAGGGCGCTCGCGCCGGTCCCGTTGATGGTCGGGCGCCATGCGGCCGCCCGATCTTCCGAAGATACGTCCGGCCGAAGCGGGAGGTCAAGGGAAGACGGTTCGCTACCACGCGAAGATCGCGGAGGAAGATTTCGGTTCGGGGAGCCGCGAAATCGCCGCGCGGCCGGGAACCGGACGCGCGGAAGTTCGCGGCGGGGGGCGCGTCCCGCGGCCGCGACCGCGCCAGTGGATTGGCGCCCCCCTCTTGCGTGTGAAAGTTTATTGATACCTGGTGCGCGTCATTCCTTGGGCGCCCAGGCTCCGTTCAAGAGACGCCACTCTTCGGGGTACGTGTTGTCGTCCTTGGGGGAGACTTGGCGCTTCACCTTGATTTCCGCGCCGGAGCCTTCGAGCGTCCACTTTTCGTCGTCCTGCTCGTCGCGGTCGAGGTCGATCTTGAGGCGGTTCGCCGTCGTGAACCCCGCGTCCTTGTAGATGTTGACCTTGTATGATTGCGACGGGAAGGCGTCCTTGATCTTTTCGCCGGACATGGGACGCGCGAGGACTTCGAGGATGGCGACATCCATCGGGCGGAGGGCTTGCTCGCCGGGCTTCAGTTCGCGCGTCGGGGTCGCGGGCTGGGCGGGCTGGACCGGCGCCGTCGGCTGGGGCGTCGAGTATGGTTCGGCGGGCTGCGCGACGGGCGGGGTCGGCGACGGGGCGTAGTCGCGGCGGCCGCCGCACGCCTTCGCGGTCAGGGACCATCCGCCGACCACGGCGAGGACCGCGGCCCCGATCGCCAGAATCCTGAAGGTCTTGAATTTCACGATCGATCCTCCTCGGTGCCGGCGCGCTCGACGCCCGAAAGGGGCATCATGCCGCGCGCGATGGGCACGGTGCAGTTGCAGGTCTGATAGCGGCAGGGCGCGGGCCCGTCCGCCGGATCAAAATCGGGCGACAGGAAATTCCCCATCGTCTCGAGGCGATAGCGACGCGCCGGATAGCAGCGGAAGGCGCGCCCCTCGTCGTCGAGGATGAAGTAGCGCGCGCCCGCCCAGCACGGCCGCCCTTCCAGGCGGTGGATAATCTCGCCCGTGAGGTTGTGGCCCCCGAAGGCGAGGATAGTCCGCTTTTCGTCTTCAGTATAGCGTATGACGTCGCGGTCCTGCTTTTCCGGCTGCACCTTGAACGACACGCCGGCGTCCCGCGCCCGCGCCGCGATGCCGGGCAGGAGCGGCAGGACGGCGCGCGCGGCGACGAGGGTGACGCAGAGGCTCGGAGGAGGCGCGGCGGGGTCATCGGTATCGGAGCCCGTCGACGAGGGCCGCGGCGCGGCGGAAACCGCGAACAACGAATCCGCGTGCGCCGCTTCGAGGGTCGCCTTGAACCACGAGGCCTTGTCGAAAAAGTCGTCGAGCGCGTCGGCGACATATTGCAAATGCAGGCTGCAGGAAAACACGCCGACGCGCCCCGAGGCGGCGCGCGCGAAGGCTTCGAGCCGCGCCCGGTCCGCGGAGAAATTCGTGACGACGGAGACACGATGCCCGAGCCGCGCGAGCCCGGACGCGATGCCGTCCAGCCCCGGATGGACGAAGGGCTCGCCGCCGGACAGCTTCACTTCCCAGGGGCCGGGCAGGCGGGCGAAGGCGTCGAGGAAGGGACGCGGGTCCCCGCCCGGGCGGCCGCGGTCGTCCTTGGCGCGTTGGGTGCAGTAGGCGCAGCGGTAGTTGCACGCCGTGTTGACGTTCCAGCTGACGACGCCTTCCGCCGGGCGCGGCGTCGGGTCGCGAAAGAGCGCGGATCCGGCGACGGGCGGATTTGTCGACGCTCCGCCGGGCGCGCGGTCGGACGCGCTCACGAGCCGGCCACTCCCGCGATCATGCCGCGGTTCGCGGGCACAGTGCAGGGGCAGATGTCGTAGGCGCACAGTTCCGGAGCGGCGCGGAGGCGGATGCCCCCGTCGAGCACGTTGCCGAGGAACCCCTCCTTGAAACGCTTGGCGGTACGGCACGACCAGGCGTCGCCGGCTTGGGTGAGGACGAAGTAGTCGGCGCCCGCGCGGCAGAGGCGGCCGCGGTAGCTCGGCGCGGTGTTGGCGCGGAGAGGGCCGCCGTCCTCGTCGAAGGCCGTGAGCGCGGCGACGCGCGGTTTGTCGGTTTCGCCGTACGCGACGACGCCCGCAGGCGACTTGTCCTTCATCACCTGCGGAAAAAAGCGGAGGCCGGCGTCTTCAACGAGGCGCTTGGCGCGTTCGACCGCTTCGAGCCGGCCTGGCACGAGCACCGAGTTGACGACGAAGCCGGCGTCCGGCCCGACGAGCGAACGGAAGACGCGTGCCTTGGCGACGAAGTCCTCCGCGCTGACGCGCTCGAGGTGGAGCGACGCGCTCACGATGCCCAGCCGCCCGCGCGTCAACTCCGCAAAGCGCTCGAGCTCGGCGGGGGGCGCGGAGAAATTCGTAAGCACCGAAATCGCGTGCTTCGTCCGCTCGACGAGCCCCGGAACGACTCGCGACAGGAAAAGCCGCGCGGCGAAGGGCTCGCCGCCGGACATCTTGATCTCCCAGGCGCCGGGCAGGGACGCGAAAAAATCGAGCAGCCCGTCGACGAGCGCCTCGTCCGGCTGGCCGACGCGCGATGCTCGTTTCTGGATGCAGTAGGAACAGTCGTAGTTGCAGACGCCGCACACCTGCCATTCGATCGTCGGCCGCGGGATCATCTTTCGCCTTCCACCGCGATGCCATCGCGAGTTTGGCCTCCGGCGTCACGGCCGGAAGCCACGCGCCCGGCACCTCCGCGCCCCGTTACCTCGAAGTAGCGCTCGCGGCCGAAGGTTTCCTCGAAGCGCCGCGCCAGCTTGGCGTTTTGCGCGAACTTGCCGCAGCGCGTGCATCCCGGGAAATAGTCGCCTGAGCGCAGGCGCTCGCGGGCTCCGTTCCAGCGCGCGGAGCCCCACAGCTCCGAAAAGCGGGCGCCGCCTGCAGCGAGCGTCCCGACGGGAATCTCCGTGTTGCAGCAAAAGTAGACGGTACCGTCCACGGCGACGCGCGCGTAGACATAGCCGACGAAACACCCCACTTTGCCGATGGGCGCGGTGACCTCCGGCTCGTCGACGTCCGCGGCATCGAGCTGGCGCGCGAAGAGGTCGAGGTTCGTGCGGAGCCCGTACCGTTCGGCCAGAGCGCCCGCGTCGGGTACGAGGCGTTCGCGGAGCCGGGCTCGCTGGTCGTCGTCTATGCGGCACGCCTCGGTGCCGTTCGCGAGACTCGCGAGCTTGAAGCTGAGCGCCGCGGCGCCGAGCTCGATCCCCCGCTCCGCCATGGCGACGAGCTCGTCCGCGTTCGGCGCGCAGATCGCGTGCACGTGCTTGCAGGCGACGCCCGAATCGGCGAGGACGCGGAGCCGGCGCGCGAGTTCGTCCCACGCGCCCGGGCCGAACGACGGATGCACGGCGCGGAAGCCCGACTCCGTGCCGGCGTGGACGCTCGCGAGCACCTCGTCGACGCCGAGCGCTGCGAGTTTCTTCGGATCGGCGGCGAAGGGCGCGAGGAGGTTCGAGATGAGCGTCAGCCGGACGCCGCGCGCCTTGACCGCCGCGATCATCCGGCCGATCTCCGGATGCGTGAGCGGCTCGCCCATGCCGGAAAGGATCACCGATCGCAGCCCGCCGAGCGACGCGGCGTCGTCGAGCAATCCGTCGAGCGTATCGGGGTCGAGCCTCCGCGCCTTCCATTCGGGCGGGCGCGGGCTTTTGAGCAGCGGGGAGTGGTCCCAGCACGTGATGCAATCGGCGTTGCAGGCGTTCGTCACGTCGACGTGGATCGTCTCCGGGCCGACGAGCGGGCGGCCGCGCGCGGCCCCGGCGAGCGCGGGCGACGGCGCCTTCATGCCGGCGTCCCGTCCAGACGGAGGGTGGCGCGGCGAAGCAGCTCGAGGTTGCCCGTTTGCCCGTCGCCATCCTGCGCGGCGCAGAGCTGCGCGATGCCCGCGTAGAGGTCGAGCCGCCGCTCGCCGAGCGAGCGCAGGAAATCCGCGACGGCGGCGGCGAAGTCCGCGGTGGGCGCGTCGCGTTCGGCGACGAAGGTTTTCATGAGGCTGTCCGCGCCGGCCCAATCGGAGTAAGGCGCGAACGCGTCGATCAGGGACAGGACCGCGGCCACGCGCGGCTCGAAACCGGCATGCGGCACTTTGCCCGCGACGGTCGCGGCGAGCTTGAGCGTCTGTGCTTTCGACATGCCATGCCCGTTCGCCGCGCGCGCCACCTCGACGGCTCGCGCGCTCACGTCACCGGGCGACGGCGCGCGCTCGCCGACCGGAGCGTTTCCGCCTTTACGGAGCGTCAGGACGCGTCCGAGTTCGAAGAGGTGATCGGTGCCCGTCCCGAGCTCGATCGACGCGGCCAGGAGCGCGTCGTCGACGCCCGCCACCGCGGCGTCCACCTCGGAAGGCGGCAGCACGAGACGCAGGAGTTCCGCTGCCAGCGCGCGCGAGTCGTTCCGCGGCACGACTCGCTTCGCGGCTTCTGACGCCTTCGCCCGGGCCGCCGGATCCTTCCAGCGCGCGACAGCCGCTCGCAGGCCGGCCATGTCGATTCGTTCGAGCAGCTCGCCCGCGCCCGCGTCCGCGGCGCGACGCGCGCGCTTGTCCTGCTCGTCGGCGATCTTTTCCTGCGGCAAGAAGAGAGTGGGAACGCCCGCGTGCATGAGCTCGTTGAAGGAGTTGTAGCCCGCCGCCGAGATCGCCAGGTCGAAGCCGTTCATGAGTTCTGACACGCCGCCGCCCGTCAGCCAGCTGATCCGCGAACCGTGGAAAACGCGTCCGCGGTAGAGCGGGCCGGCGCCGACGACGAGGTGCAGGTCCGGGTCGCCGCGCAGGGCTTCGATGGCGGCGGCGAGCTGCGCTTCCGCGCCCGGATCGCCGCCGCCGCCGGCCGACACGTACACCGCGATCGCGTCGCCCTCGATGCCGAGCCGATCTCGCGCCTCGGCGCGGGGAAGCAGTTCGACGCGTTCGCGGGACAGCGCCGGCCCCGTGAACGAAAGCCGGTGCCGCGCCTCGTCGGGCACGCGGACGCACGCGGGATCGACATCCTCGCGCCGCTCGGGGATGAGCACGGCGTCGTACAGCGGCAGCATGGCCTGGAAGTCCGCGCGCGCGGCGAAATCTTCCTTGACCGGGCGGTAGATGAAGGCGCGCCTCCGGCACAGGTCGAGCGCGGACAAAAGTTCCCCGAAGGAGCCGCGCGGAAAGGTGTCGACGACGAGCAGGTCGGGCCGGAGAAGGCCGAGCGAGTGCCACACCCACTGCTTGGCCAAGGCCAAGTACGCGATCTTGTCGATGCCGGCGTCGTCCACGACGGTCTTCGAGGGCAGCTTGAACGAGGCGAAGTTCTCGGCGAACAGCATGCCATCCGCCTCGCTCGACGTGAGGAAGTAGATCTCCGCGCGGACGCCCGCGTGCGACGCGTAGCGACGGACCCAACGGCTGACGGCCGCCAGGCGCACGAGGTGGCCGACGCCGCCCCCGTTGACGGCGTAGTTGACGATGCGGACGGTTCGGGCCATGCGGACTGACTCCTGGCGTTTCGGTTTTGCTCGACCCTCGTCTGCGGCGCGCCCGGATACCGGGCGCCGCCCGGACTTCGCCTACGACGCGTCCGAAAGGCGGTCGCGTGAGGCGCGGCGGTCCGCTTCGGCCGCCGCCGCCGCGGCGCCCCGGTCGTCGAAACGGTCGGGCCGCCAGACGTAGTCGGGATGCTCGCGGCGGAACTCCTCGACTTCGTCGAGGTCGTTGCCGTCGATCCGGCCGTCGGTCATGAGGTCCCACCAGAGGAAGTCCTCGGCGAAGCGGGCATGACCGTAGTCGGTGAACGACAAGAGCGTGCGCGACGCGACGTCGTAGCGGCGCGCGCGCTTCCCGATGCGCTCGGTGCGGTCCTTGAAGCGCTTTTCGAACTTGTCCGCCGGGAAGGTGAGCGCGGCGTTCTTGGGCCGCGCGAACTTGTAGCGGTCGCGCTCGAGCTTTTCGCGCAGGGCCTTGATCTCCTCGAGCGGCTCGTCGAGTTGCGTCTGGGCCAGCTGGTCGAGGTACTCGAGCTTCTTCCCGAGGCCGACGAGCGTCTTCAGGAGGACGTCGAGGTCGGCTTCCTTTTTCACGCGTTCGGCGACCGTCTCCGGGTTTTCCATGGCGTGCCGTCCGAGGCGCGCCTGCCAATCGGCCAGGTGGATGGAAGCCAGGTTCGCGAGGCGCTCGGCCGCGGCGTCGTGCGCCTGCTCGAGCTGTTCGCCCGCGAGGATCTCGGTCTTGAGCTCGCCGATACGCTTGTCGTACACCCCGAGGTCCTCGCGCGACTTGAGGATCTCGTCGCGGAGCTCGCCGAAGGTCTTGTACTCCGGGAAGCGCTCGAGAATGGCGTCGCCAGCCTCCCAGTCCCAATAGAAGGACGCGCGCCACCACTTTTCCTTGTAGCCCTTCGTGCCGTATTCCGCGTCGATGAGGCGCGACAGGCGCGGGTGTTCCGCCTTCTGGAGCACGGCCGCGATGGAGGCGCGGTACTCCTCGAGCTCGCGGAGGTCGCGATCGAGCGTGCCGACGCCCGGCGCCCGGAGCGCCACGCGGTCGCGGTACTTCGGATCGGCTTCCATGCCGGCGAGGTCAGCCTTGAGCTTCGTTTCTTCCTTAGCCATGGCGCCGAGCGGATCGCCCGTCATGAGCGGCGCGTAGGCGGACAGCGTCGCGGCGCGCTTCACCGCGGCCGCCGAGAACTCCGGCAAGAGGAGCTTCGCGAACCCGATCACCGCCTCGTCGCGCTGGCGGGTGACGTCCTCCACGCGCTTCGCGTGTTCGACCTTCCTCCGTTGGAGGGCTTCGACTGCCTTGTCGAACAGCTCCGCCTGCCGCGCGGCGGCGGTCAGGAAGTCCGACACCGTGTAGGCCTTGCCCCCGCCCGAGGGTTTCGGCGTGGTCACGATGTAGGGAAGCTTGAGCTTCATGAGGAAACCGGCCGCGGCCGCTTCCAGGATGAGGATGTCCGTGGCTTCGGCTTCGTCGATGACGAGTACGTGCAGCTTGCCCGCGGCGACGAGCGCGTCGAGCTCCGCGAGGACGGCCTGGGTCACTTCCTCCCGGTCGCCCGCCTCTGTCGTCAGGAACTCGTAGCCGATGGACTTGGCCGCGTCCCAACCGTCGAGGGTGACCGTCGCGTTCCCGATCCGCACGGGCTGGTCCTCGGCGATCGTCAAACCGGCGGCTTCGAACCGCTCGCGGAGTATCTGCCTGCCTTCGGCTTCGGTCATGCTGTCACCTTCTTCCGGACTGCCCGTACGTTCTGGATGGATGACGAAAAGCCTATGCCCGCCCTTCCGCGCTGTCAAGGCGAGACAACCGGGCTTCCGTCCGCCATCTTCGCGAGCGCGCGAAATCGCTTGTCTATGGTTCAATTTTGAACTATTATAGCCTATGCGCACCGATCATCTCGTCTGGCTGGCCAGCACCCTCCGCTACCACGCCCTCGAGTTCCTGCAAGACGAACTCCGGAACGCGGGAGTGCGGGACTTGATCCCGTCGCAAGGCGCGCTCCTGTCGTCGCTGTACGGCCGGGGCGGGCGCGCGTCCATGAAGACGCTCGTGGACGCCTCGGGCAAGCGGAAATCGACGATGACGGAGCTCGCGAACGCCCTCGAACGGCGCGGCTACCTCGCGCGCGAGCCGGACCCGGAGGACGCGCGCGGCGTGATCCTCGCGCTCACCGACAAAGCCCTCGCGCTCCGGGACACGTTCGACGAAATCTCCGCGCGCCTCATCGAGCGCGCGTGGGGCGACATGCCCGTGGAAGACCGCGAAACCCTCGTCCGCCTCATCGAGCGGACCATCGCGAACATGAAGACGCCCGACCTCGGGCAAGGAGGCCCATGATGCCGAACCGAATGGAAGTGAACGGCTGGCCCGTCCGGTGGACCATGGTACCCGCGGACCGGCTCGGGGTCCTCGAGCCGCTGTGGCGCGATATGCTCGGCCGCGCCACGCCCGACCCGGTGTTCAGAAGCTACCTCGAAGGCCACGAGGCCGCATTGCCCGCGGACGAGCCGTGGATCCGCTCCATCGTCGTGGCGGCGACGTGGTTCCCGCCCAGGCGCCTCGCGTTCAGCTGGGGCGGCGCCCGCCGCTCCATCATCCAGCCGCCCGCCTACTACACGAACGCGCTTTCGCGCGCCCGGCTCAAGGAAGCGCTCGCGGCCGAACTCGGAAACGGCGTCCCGGCGCGCCTTGAAGACGCCCGCACGCCCCCGCTCAAGCTGCTCGCCGCGTCCTGCGGGCTCGGCGCCTACGGCCGCAACAACATCGTCTACGTGGACGGCTTCGGTTCCGCCCTGTCCCTCGCGGCCTTTTGGACCGACGCAGCACCGGTCATTCCCGAAGCGGACGCCGCCGCTCCCATCTACCGCGATCCCTACCCCGGTCCCGCCGCCTTGCCTGACTGCGCGTCGTGCGGACGCTGCGTCGCCCGTTGCCCCACGCGCGCCATCCCGACGGACTTCGGCCTGCTCGACGCAGGCCGCTGCCTGTCGCTCTGGAACGAAACCGACCGCGACCTGCCCGCCTTCGTGCCGACGGACGCGCCCAATGTCCTCACCGGCTGCGGCCTCTGCCAGCGCGAATGCCCGGCCAACGCGTCGGCCTGGAGCGCGCCGCTCGAAATACCCGAGCTGGCGGAAGCCGAAACCGGGCTCGTCCTCTCGGGCGCCTGGTCGCCGGGGTTGCGTGAGATCCTCTCGCGACTCGTTGTAAGCGACGATACGGAGGAACTCGAGCACTGGGCGCCCGTCCTCAGGCGGAACCTGGCGAGCTTCATCGCCTCGAACCGCATGTCGTAAGGCCGCGCCGACATCGCTCCGACCTCGGTTGCGCGCCCCGGGACCCGCCCCCGGGGCGCTTTCCGCTTGTCTCGCGCCCGTTTCCCAAGTATCCTTTACGTGAAACCGACGCGTGCCACCGAGGACGCGACGGAGCGCCGCTCCGCATGGAGGGCGAACGAACACGCCCGGCAGGGCATCCTCGCCACAAGGGGGACACCATGAAAGGGAACCGCATGTACGTCGACATCGGCTCGATGCTCGACGAGATCTTCGAAGCCGCCAAGAACTTTTCCGAAAGCTTCCGAGACAACTTCGATCCGACCAAGGGGCCGTGGTCCCACTGCGAGACGGACGAGAACGCCGACTGGTATCCGTCCTACTCGTACCCGCCCATGAACAACTACCTCACGCCGAACCGCTCCATCGTGTTCGAGTTCGCTCTGGCCGGCTTCGAGGAAAAGGACATCACCCTCTCGTTCCAGGGCGATTACATGATCTTCGCCGCCACCATGGGCGCGGGCCTCGCCCCCGACGAGGGCGTCCGCTACTTCAAGCGCCGGCTCAAGCTCAAGGACATCGAAAAGCAGAAGTACTACGTCCCCACGGACAAATTCGACCAGACGCAGGTGAAGGCGGTCTTCAAGAACGGCATCCTCAAGGTCACCGTTCCGCCGCGCGACTCCCCCGAAGCTTCCGAAGGCGTCCGCATCGAGATCGTGAAAGAGGGCGAGTGACGGTTTTGTGAAGAATTCGCCACAGAGGCACAGAGGCACGGAGTAAGAGAAGGTAAAATAAAAAAAGCCCTTCCGGGCGGCGTAAGCCGATCCGGAAGGGCTTTTGGTTTTTTTTGGCGCAACCGCCGCGTAGCGGCGGTCGGGCTATTCGCTTCAAGTCCTCGGCGCGACGCTTTGCGCCGCGCCTGTGGGCTTTCCGCTGCTAGCCCTTGCGCGGCTTCGCGCCTGGCTTCGAGCGTGCCGCTCGGGCGGGGTCAAGCTTCCAGGCTGACGATACGGAAGGGCTCTTCGCCGAGGGCGGCCAGTTCGGCGTTGGCCTTTTCGATCGCCTCGCGGGAGGCGACCACGGCCTTCGGCGCGGAACGCAGCGCGGCCTCGACCGCATCGATCGCGCGCGACCTGAGATCCTCGATGCCGACCGAGAAGACGCTCGCGCGGAAGGTTTCCTCGTCCGCCCGCGTGATGCCCGCGAACGTGTTCATGAGCGCCAGGAAGGACGCGCTCTTCGGCGACCGGATCGCGTCCAGCTCCCCGATGATCCCGATGCGGGCCTTGTCGAGGACCTCCTTGCTCAAGTCGGGCGAACGCGCCCACGCGGCCAGGCCGTTCATGTCGGCCAGCGTCCCGGACAAGCGCGGGTCCCGGTAGCTGCCCAGGTGGAAAAGCCCCGGATGGTTCGGCTGATAGCTCGCCCAGCCTCCGTACGCCCCGCCTTGCACGCGCAGCTTCTTGTAACAGTAGTCGTCCGACGCGATCGACGCGAGCGCCTTGAACGCCGGCGCCGCCGCGTGTCCGTAGCCGCCGAGCGGGAACGACCTGGCGACGAAGTTCACCTGCGTCTGCACCGCGATGCCGAGCGCGCGGCGTTCCGACGCGGGGATGTCGATGCCGCGGACGGTCTCGCCGACGGGAAGCGCCGCCCTCAGGGCTCCCGCCGCGTCGACGGCCGCCGTCACGCGGTCGGGATCGGCGCAGAGGTTGACGACGAGCCTCGACGACGTGAACACGCGCCCGGCCAGCGCCTGGAGACGAACTCCCAGTTCCCCGAAACCGTTCGCGTCGAGCGCGGCGAGATCCCGAAGCCGCTCGATCTGCGAAAAGCCGTTCAGGAGTTCCTGCTTCCGCAAGCCCGAACCGTAGCATGCGTTCGCCGCCATCCCGGCGAACCGGGTGCCGCCGCTCACGAGGGCGCTGCGCCCCTCGTTGAACGCCTCGCCGGCCAGATCCTTGAGACGTTTCGCGTCCGCGTAATCCGCCGACCGGCAGACGTCGCGCAGGATGTCGAACAGCTCGTTCGTCTTCCGGGCTACCGCGCTGCCCCGCAGGACGAGCACCGCGCTCGTGCCCGTGGAACCCGACACGCCGCGTACGACGGACTCGAGCCCGCCCGTGGCGGCCGCGACGCGCGTGGCCATCGCGGCGTAATCCATGCCGGCGGCGCCGCACTCCACCGTCGCCTTGCCGAGGAAGGGAAGCAACAGCAGTTCTTCCGGTCCCAAGTCCGAAACGTCGAACGCGACGTCCACCGCCACGATTCCGTTCGAAAACACGGGATGCACGATGAGGTTGTCCGCCCGGGTTTCCTCGGGGAAGGGCGGAAGCTTCGCGGGCACGTCCTTAAGCGCGATGCGCGGCACCTTCGCCAGCACTTCCGGCGCGTCGGGAGTTTCCTGGTGCTTTCGGAGTTCCACTTGCTCCCGCGCGATCTCGTCGAGGCGCTGCTTCGTCATGCCGGCCTTGAGCCCGGCCATGCGCTTCTTGAACGCGGTGTCCTTTTCGGCTGCCAAGGTACGGCTCGGTTCGCCGGTGATGACGATGTAATGAGGATTGTCGACGAGCCAGCGCCTGGCCAGCTCCCGGAAGAAATCCGGCTTGGCCAGCCAGGTTTCGCGGAGCGCGGCCAGGCGGGAGCCGAGCGCCAGGTAGGTGGTGGGAGCGACGCCGTAGTTCGCGGGCTCGACCATGCGTTCCATCAAGTCCACCGGAAAGGCGTTCCCGATCTCGCGGGCGCGGAACTCGAGCGTGGCGAAGGCCGCTTCGAGGATGTCCGTCGGTATGCCCTTGTCGGCGATATTCCGCGCCGTGTCGCGGACGAGCCGCTCGAAGGCGTCCGCCCGCGCGGATTCGGAGCCGCGGAGAATCAGCGCGAACGCGTCCTGCAACGTGTGATTCCACAGTCCGGTTCCGATGAGATCCGTTCCCAAACCCGAATCGATGACGGCCTTCCGCAGGGGGCCCGCCGCGTTTCCGAGCAGGGCTTCCGCCAGCACGTTCAGCGCGACGATCTCGTCGGTTTGGGACGCGTCGGCGCAAAGCCACGCCATGCCCAGGAAGGTCTTCTCCGACGTATCCTCGTCGGGACCGACCGGATACGACACGGTCGACCGGCGGGGCGCGTCCCATCGCTTTTGCAGAGGCAGTTCGGAACGCGGATCGATCTTCTTGAAATCCCGGATGCGGCCGTCCACGAACGCCAGGTGCTCGGCCAGGGGAATGTCGCCGTACAGGATCCACAGCGCGTTGCTCGGGCTGTAGTAGCGCTCGTGGAACTTGACGAAGTCCTCGTACGCGAGGTCGGGAATGCGTTCGGGATCGCCGCCGGAATTGAAGGCGTACGGCGTGTCGGGATACAGCGCCGCGCCCATCGCCTCGTACATGACGCGCTCGGGCGACGACATGGCGCCCTTCATCTCGTTGTAGACCACGCCGCCGATCGTGAGGTCCGACGACGCGTCGCCTTCCGTCTCGAACGCGAAATGGTGCCCTTCCTGCATGAAGGTGCGCTTCGTCTTGAGGGGATGGAACACGAGGTCGGTGTACACGTCCGCCAGGTTCCGGTAATCGGCCTTCACCGCCGAGCACACCGGGTAGACGGTCTTGTCGCTGTAGGTCATCGCGTTCAGGAACGTGTTCAAGGACGCTTTCCCCAGCTCGGCGAACACGTCCTTGAGGGGATATTTCCCCGAGCCCGCGAGCACGCAATGTTCGAGGATGTGCGCCTCGCCCGCGGCGTCGGCCGGCGGAGTCCGCAGCGTGATGGAGTACAGGTTTTCCCGGTCGCCGCAGTGCAGGTGCACGAGCCGCGCGCCGGTTCCCACATGCGTGCACTCGTAGCAGAGGGCCTTCACGTCCTCGACGGGCGTGACCCGGTCCACGCGGAATCCTTCGACGATGTCCCCCGCCGCGTGCGCCGCCGCGGGTATCACGTTTCTATCCATATTGCTTCCTTCCATACAAACTATCATCTAGATTCCCGCACCCACCGGCCTGAAATCCCACAATCCAGCATACCCCCGACACTTATCCAGGAAAAGCCTTTTTTCCCAAACCCTCTTCTCTTCCTTCGTGTCCTTCGTGGCAACACCTTCGTGCCCTTCGTGTCAAAAAAACCGGCGGTACTTCCCGGTAAACCCCGTCCCCAGACCCGCCGATACTGATAGGAGAGGAGCCACGGATGATACGCGGATGGTACACGGGCGCCAGCGGCATGACCGCCAACCAGGTCAGGCTGGACGCAGTCTCGAACAACCTCGCCAACGTCGACACGGACGGCTACAAGCGCGAAGTGGCGATCCACAAGTCGTTCCCGGAGCTCCTCATCAGGCGCCAGAACGACGACGGACTCTACCTGCACCCGATGGGCTCGGGCGACATGGCCCCGGTCGTCGGCAAGCTGGGCCTCGGCGTCGAGACGAACGAACTCTTCGTCGAATTCGAGCAGGGTTCGCTCAAGCAAACCGACTCGGACTTCGACTTCGCCCTCGACGGCAAGGGCTTCTTCTGCGCGCAGACACCCGACGGCGAACGCTACACCCGCAACGGCGGCTTCGTGCTCGGCAAGGAAGGATTCCTCGAGACGAAGGACGGCTTTCCCGTCCTCGGCGAAAACGGCCCCATCCGCGTGAAGAGCAACAACTTCACCGTGGACAAGGACGGCAAGATCTGGGTGAACGCCGATTACCAGGACGACGACCCCACCCGCCTCGTCGGACGCGAGCAGAACGAGTGGGACAACACCGTCCACCTGGACACCTTCAAGGTCGTCGACTTCAAGAAACCGCGCTACCTGGCCAAGCAGGGCTCGAGCCTCTGGCGCTCCACCGAGGAGTCGGGCGAGGCGCGGCTCATGGCCGCCGGAGGGCGTCCCAAGGTGATCCAGGGCTTCACCGAGGCGTCGAACGTGAATCCCGTGCTCGAGATGGTGCGGATGATCGAGGTCAACCGCGCCTACGAGGCGAACCAGAAGACCGTGCAGACCGAGGACGGCATGCTCGGCAAGCTCATCAACGAAGTCGTGCGGGTATAAAGCGATAATCTCCCCGGAGGGATGACATGGTACGGAGCCTTTGGACCGCCGCGAGCGGCATGATCGGACAGCAGGCCAACATCGACACGATCTCGAACAACCTCGCGAACGTGAACACCTCCGGTTTCAAGCGGATGCGGGCGGACTTCGAGGACCTCATCTACCAGACCGTCCGCGTCGCCGGCACGCCCGCCACCGAGGACACCGTCGTGCCCGTGCCCGTGCAGATGGGCCACGGCGTCAAGCTTGCCGCCACGCAGCGCCAGTTCACGCAGGGCGCGCTCCAGAACACGGAGAACGTCTCCGACATCGCCATCCAGGGCGACGGCTTCTTCCGCATCCTCACCTACGATGGCACCTTCGCGTACACGCGCGACGGGTCCTTCAAGATCGACTCGAACGGGCAGATCGTCACGTCGAACGGCTACAAGCTCGTGCCGGAAGTCATCCTGCCCGAGCAGTTCATCCCGGAGACGCTCACGATCACGCAGGACGGCCGCATTTCGGTGAAGGTACCCGGACAGGACGAACCCATCCTCGTCGGCCAGCTCGAGCTCTATCGCTTCCCCAACCCGGTCGGCCTCACCGCCGTCGGCGAAAACCTCTTCAAGGTGTCCAACGCCTCCGGCGACCCCATCGCGGGGCGCCCGGGTTACGACGGGATGGGCAAGACCATCCACAAGTTCCTCGAGATGTCGAACGTCACCATCGTCCGCGAGATGGTGAACATGATCGTCGCCCAGCGCGCCTACGAGTTCAACTCGAAGGCCATCCAGACGAGCGACAACATGCTC